>JAYUVE010000028.1:0-27450 GCA_043754275.1 Microbacteriaceae bacterium
CAATCGTCGCTCGGAACTTTCGACCTTGGTGGTTGTTGCTTGGAGTGAGGTCGGTCATGAGCTGTTCGAGTTTGTGCCGGCTCTGCTGGGAGGTGATGAGGTCGATGTCGAGACTGATCTCCCCGCCGACGCGCACGAAGGTCGCCCATCCACCGATGAGGATCGACGGCTCGAGGTCGTGACCCAGCCGGTCGACCAGGGCACGGATAACTCCGTGCTCGTCTTCGTAGAGGTTAGGCACTGGTTCGCTGCTCCCAGTCGGCGTCGGCAAAAAGTTTCGCCTTGAGGGCGCGGGTGAACTCGGCTGCTTGCCATCCGGGGCTCGCCCATAGGTCGGCGTAGGTTTGCGCGAGGCTGGCGTATCCGGATCGCCACGTGCGTGCCGCGACCGGATCTTGGGTGAGGATGATGACCTCGTCTCCCGCAGGGAAGTCAGCCTGGGACGGTGGACGAGTTGTGTAGACGATCCGTCGGCCGAGGTCGGCGACCGTGTTGCGGCCACCTAGGTAGTGCACCGCGGCGCTGCTGCCGCTGAGCGCGTAGTCGACATCGGCTTCGTCGAGAAACCCCTGAGCAGCGGGCAAGGTTGTGGAAATCACGGTGTCGGCGCGTAGGTTGCGGTGCGCAGCTAACGCTTGGAGGAGCTTCTCCGGCGAGACGACGGTGTACCCGCGACGCGAGTTTGGGCGGACGGCACCAATGTCGACAAGTCGCCCGAGAGCCTGGTGGGTAGTTGAGGGTGCAACCGACGCAGCATCCGCGATGTCGCCGATACTGTTCCAATCACGCTGACCGTCTAGCGCGGCGTCGGCCAACGTGCGCCAGACTATCTCTAGGTTCTTCATCGCCCCCAATGTTCGCAGGTTTCATATAAATATGGAAGCGAGCATCCATACTGTTACGGATGCCACGACGCGCGCGATCTGCCACGGGATGCCGCGGCACTCGTTACCGCGTGGCAGTTCCGATCCGGGCAGACGGCCTCCCGAATGCATCGCGAACTGTCGATGTGTGAAATAATCTGCGTATGGATGCAGATAAGCAGGTCTGTGGGCGCGAGCCGGACAGCCAGTTCGTCGAACTCGCGGTTGAGGTCTTCGCGATGCTTGCGGACGCAACCAGGGTGAGACTCATCCTCGCGATGCGTGATGGCGAGCTGTCCGTGAGCCACTTGGCCGACATCGTCGACAAGTCCCCAGCGGCGGTCTCGCAGCATCTCGCGAAGTTGCGTCTCGCGCGTATCGTAGCGACTCGGCAGGAGGGTCAGCGGGTGTTCTACCGACTGGAGAACGAGCACGCCTCCCAGCTCGTGGCCGACGCGATTTTCCAGGCCGAGCACTCCCTCGGCGGCACCCCGCGGCACCACCACGAGCGGGGGACCGAGGGATCATGAGCACCAAACATCCCCATGGCCCGGCCGCCAAGGGTCCCCACCTGCACGAGCACGCCGGCGGAGACCACGACCACGGTCCCGGAGGACATACGCATGGCCTGAGCGAGGGGCACCACCATCCGACCGGAATCAAGGGATTCGTCTACGGTCTGTTCGTCCCGCACAGCCACGACGCGTCGGATTCGATCGACGACGCGCTTGAGGCGAGCAAGGAGGGTGTCCGAGCGCTGAAAATCAGCCTATTCATCCTTCTCGGGACCACCATCCTCCAGTTTCTGGTCGTCCTGGTCAGTGGGTCCGTGGCGCTGCTGGCGGACACGATTCACAACTTTTCCGACGCCCTGACCGCGGTCCCGCTCTGGATCGCATTCGTCCTCGGACGCCGGGCTGCGACCCGCCGCTACACCTTCGGCTACGGCCGCGCCGAAGACCTCGCCGGTCTGTTCATCGTCGCTGTCGTCGCCCTCTCCGCGGTCGTCGCGGCCTGGCAGTCCATCAATCGGATCTTCCACCCCCAGCCGCTGCACAACCTGTGGTGGGTGCTCGCCGCCGGCGTGATCGGCTTCATTGGCAACGAAGCCGTCGCGATCTATCGCATCCGGGTCGGGCAGAAGATCGGCTCCGCCGCTCTGGTGGCGGATGGCGTGCACGCGCGGACCGACGGCTTCACCTCCCTTGCCGTGGTGTTCGGCGCGATCGGTGTCATGCTCGGATTCCCGCTGGCCGACCCCATCGTCGGACTACTGATCTCGGTGGTGATCATCGTCCTGCTCTGGGGCACGGTCCGCAGCATCGGCCGGCGCCTGATGGACGGGATCGAGCCGGAGCTGCTCGAGAAGGCCGAACACGCCCTCGGGCACACCCCGGGCGTGCTGTCCGTGTCGCGGCTGCAGCTGCGCTGGATCGGCCACCGACTCCAAGGATCCGCAACCCTCACTCTGACCGACGTCCCCCTCTCCGAGGCAGAGAGGATCGCCCACGAAGCAGAGCACCAAGTCGGTCATGTGCTACCCAACCTCGACGACATGACAATCCGAACCGTCACCGGCTCCCGCCCATGACCTGGTGAGGGATCATCGGGTCACCTGCAGCGCCACCCACGCGGCTCCGGCGTCGTCAGTGTAGGCAATGCCGCGATCATCAGCGACGTAGAGGCGGTCTCCATCAACGGCGACCGCTTGTGGAGTCCCCGCTACGGTGTGTCCTTGGGTCCAGCCCTGACCGGGCGCGCGAGTCCACAGGGTTCCGGTGGTATCGACGCCAGCGATCGTACCGTTAGGGTCGGCCGCGACAACGTACAGAGTCGGCGCGGCCGTGTCGATAGTGAACGTCTTGCCATTGTCGGTGCTGACCGAAAGACCATCGGCTGTCGTCGCGTAGAGGCTTTCGCCTACGGCCAGGATGTCGCGTGCCGCCAGTTCGGCGCCGTCGCTCCAACTGTTCCCGCTGTCCAGGCTGGTCACGATGCGCTGGCGGGACCCGTCATACCCGAACAGCCGAGGATCCCCGCCGGCTGTCGTTGCCGCGGTCAGCCCGTGGAAGTCTGTCACGCCGGTTAACGACACATTGGTCCAGTTCTCGAGGTCGGTGCTGGTAATCAGGCCAAGGTTGGGGCTCCCGAAGGTGCCGCGGGTGGTGGGGCCAGGGTGCCCGGACGCATAGCCGATCCCATCGATGAGAGTGAAGCCCATGGGGTCGAAATCGAGACCGCCGATTGGACCGACGGCCTGCGCAGACCCGTCGTTGCCGACAGTGAGCCGGTACAAGCCCTCGTGGGTGGCCACAAGAAGGGTGCCGTCGCTGGGATCAACTACGAGCTCGTGAATGTGCTCGAACATAGCGCCGGCGCCGTTCGCCGATGGTGGAGCGGTCGCGGTGGGCGAGCAACCGGTGAGGAGCACTGTCGCGCTTACAGCCGCCGCGACACCGAAGGCGAGAGCAAAGGCGCGGCTGGGGTTCATGACGCCCCGAGCGTGCCGACAGCGACAACTGCGGCGCCCAGGGCCACGGCTAGTAGCACCAAGCAGACGAAGAAGGCGGCGATAGTGCGTGATTCCAAGGGAAGAGTCCAATCAATTGGGCGCGCCGCAGTCGCGACACGAGGTGGTGTGGGCTGCGACTCATCAGCCGCAGCCCACAAGGTGGGCCCCGGACGGGGCGACGAAGCGACCGCGTCGACCCCGCTCAGGGAAAAGGGCGCCCTAGAGGGTCGCGAGAAGGGCTGCCATGAGGCTGATCTCGGCTGTCTGGTCGGAGACGATCTTTTTCGCCAGGGTGGTGGCGTCGGTGTTCTCACCCTTTTCGATCTCGGCCTGAGCCATGTCGATGGCGCCCTGGTGGTGGACGGTCATTTGCTCCAAGAACAGTCGACTCGCGTCAGCTCCGGAGGCAGCTTCGAGTGCGGCCATGTCATCGGCTGACATGGTCTCGCCCATCCCGTGGTCCATGCCACTCATGGCGCCCGCCCCCCAGGCGTCGAGCCAGTTGTTCATGGTATCGATTTCGGGGCCTTGGGCGGTTTTGATGTTCTGTGCGAGCTCGACGACCTGGGCGTTGACGCCATCCTTGCCGAGCAGGAGATCGGCCATCTCGATGGCCTGGGTGTGGTGGACGACCATGTTCGTCGCGAAGGCCACATCGGCATCGTTGAAGGGAGCTGTCGAGGACTCGGCGGGGGAGGACGTCTCGCTCGACGACATTCCATTCATCGAATTGGAACATCCGACAAGCAGCAGGCTCGCCGCCAGGGCACTCGAAGCGAGTGCAAATATGCGTAATTTCATTAGTTCTCTCTCTGATCAGTAGGTGTGAGTGATTCCGTCGCGGAAGCGACAAGGCTCGGCCGAGGCCAGGCGAGAAATCAGGTTCTACTGATGGAGAGAACGAGAAGAGAGGGAGGCTGAGGAGGGGCCAAGGCGGCGATGCGCGCCATGATCCTGATTGCGACAGCAGGCAAAGATCCCCACCGCGACAGCGTGAGGTGAACGGTGAGCAACAGCGCAGTTGTGAGCAGCGCGAGAATGCAGGCCATGCCGAGGAGGTCGTGCTCGGGCCCGCACAGACCGTCGCAGTTGGATGCCTCGAGTTGGTGTGCGGTTGCCGACTCACCCACGGGCATCGACACGTGGCTGGCCGACTCGTGAGCGTGGGACGCGCCGATGGTCAGAACGTGCATCGCCAGTAGCCCGATGAGGATCGCCGGAACGGCCAGCAGAATGATCGCGAGGCGTTTCCACCCCGACAAGGCAGAGGCGGATTGCGTGGGCAGTATGCGCATGCGTTCCTCCCGCTATCTCATGACCGTCGCTAGGGTAGCAGCAGTCAGTTCAGCTCCGCTGGGAGGGTTGCCGCTAGCTCCTTCTGCTTCAGCCGTGGCTGGCCGCTGTGGCTGGTTATACCCCTAGGGGGTAAGACGGCACGCTGACGACGTAGCCGAGCCCGCCGCCGATGAGGATCCAGCCCAGGGGGCGCGGCATCCAGCGGGACTGGATGACGAGTTGGCCCAGCGGGATCAGCCAGAGGCCGAAGAAGATTCCGCCGACTCCCCAGAGGGTGCCGCCGAGCTGATACATCAGCTGGACGGTCTGAGCGATTCCGCCCGCGGTTGGGCCCCGGTGCAGGACTGCCAGACGGCTGGCCGCCGCCTGAGCGACGGCCAGCCTGGTCGCTCTAGCAGCAGCCTGGCGCGCAAAGCTCTTCCGAGCCGGGCGGGCAGACCATCGGGTCGCAACACTCCTGCATGAGACACCTCCTTCTCCATAGACGTTTGTCGATGTAGGAGAACTCTCTCGTTAACATCGATAATCGTCAATATAGACATGAATCGATATATGATGGACTCGTGACGATGACCGACCTCCTCCCGCTGCGCGACCTGCAGGACTGCTGCGCCCCGATCACGAGCGAGGTCATCACCGAGTCAAACGCCGAATCGCTCGCGCGCTCCATGAAGGCCCTGGCTGATCCGGTTCGCATCCGAATCGTCTCGATGATCGCCGCCCACGCGAATGCCGAAGCCTGCGTCTGCGACATCACCGAACCACTCGGCCTTGCCCAGCCCACCGTCTCACATCACCTCAAGGTGCTCGCGGACGCCGGCTTTCTCGAGCGGACCAAACGTGGCACCTGGGCCTACTACCGGATCACCCCAGGATCCCTCGACGCACTCTCGTCATTTCTCAAGACGGTCTGACGTCGCAGTCGACGTTGGCGCCAGGCTCGGCGGGTAGCCGCACCTCTGCGTAGTTGCCCGCCGGGCCGAGGGGTCGGGTCGTGACGATGCTTCGTAGCGGCACCAGCCCCTGTTCAGCCCAGTTCGCGTGGATCAGCCCGCCCGTGACGGCATCACGCACACCAGCCTCGGTGACCTCGGAGACGCCGGTTGCATCGTCGGCGAGTTGAGCGACCTTGAATTCGCCTTCATCGACAGCGAACTCGATGTCGATGAGAATCCGGTGTTGAGTCACGGCAGAGCGTTACGCCAGGGCGAGGTCAGCTGTGACGTCGGCTGTGGCGTCGACCGGCTCGGGTACCATCCGGAGCCCGGTGGGAGCCTCGGCAGTGGCGATGATCGCCCGTACCCACGGCTCGTTGATGCGGGGCGGCCTGCTGCCGTTGAACAGGAATCGGATCTCGATCGACGGGCTGATCCATAGGGTCTCACGCCCGTTTCCCTGCTCCTTGGTTCTTTCGAACGAGAACGCGATGCACTTTCCCGCACGCAGCAGGGTCAGTACTGCGATCTTCAGGTGTGCAAGTGGGCGGTCGTCGATCGCGACCGGATAGTTGCTGTTGCCGTAGTAGAGGAATCCCATTTCACACATGCCTTAGGTAGGAGCAACCAAGACGGATGGTTCCGACTCAACGACTCGGTGAGCACCAGAACAGATGAACGGATGCAGCGAAACCGGTGCACTTCCACCTTCCTCCCTTTCGGGGGGTATGTAAAGAAACGCCGGTAGAGCCGCAGGCTGGGCGGTGTGCGGCCTCGTGCCGAGTGGATCGCGAAGTCGAGCGGCCTCCCGAAGCAGGGCCGCCGCCGGGCCAGGAGGACTCCGACGACGGCCCTGGGTCTTGCCTCATCGCAGCGGCAGGGTGAGCCGCATGCCGCGCTCGGCCTCGCGTTCGCGGGCAAGCAGCGCGAGGTGGTGCTCCACGCGGGTGGCCCTGCGCTCGAGCGACTCGACCACCCGGGGGCGACGACCCCACTTGATGAGGGCGACGCCCAGGTGTAGGGCGAGACGGTCGAGGGTACCCACCCGCCGCACGGGGCGCGGGAGGTTTTCGACTGACGGGTGGGGCGGGTGGTCGTGGCGACCGGGAGCGGTCGACAGGGTGGTGTTCATGGGGAAGGTCCTCACGTCTGTCACCGAGGGATGCTGTGGCATCCGCTCGATGCGCCTGGTGCCGCTCGTGGCGGCGAGTAGGGGAGACAGGCACGCGTCGTGCGTGCCGTCGGGGTTCTTCGAGAACCCGGGCTTTCGTCTAGCGTCACCACCGCGATCGGTGGCGTGACTGCTAGCCGATCAGGCGGTTGGGACGCCGACGAAAGCCGACGGTAAGGGACATCCCCCTTGCTGCTGCTGTAATCACGTTCGGCCTCCTTTCAAGTGGCGTGCGGTTCACCGTAGCGGGCGACGCATGAGAGGCGCAAGCTCCGACACGCATTTGTTATCACCTGTCGCTCACAGGTCGGATTTCGGCAGGAATCTGACGACTCGGGGCCTTCCCGTGGGCAGCGCCGTCGGCGAATGCAGGGTGGGTCACCATGCACCCGAACCGAAGGTTCCTGCCCCTCGCCGCGATCGTGGTCGTCTCTGGTCTCACGTGCACGGTCGTCCTCCCCGCTAGCGCCGACGTTGCAATCGAGCTGGCGACAGTCGCCTACCAACCGCAGGCCTTCACTGTTGGCGACGTGGTCATCCCCCCGGTTCTCCGGGACACCTTCACCATCACCCAGTACGACCGGGTGCAGTGGCCGCTGCCGGGGTCGACCCCGATTAGCGATGGCTACGGCTATCGAAACTGCGCGGGCTGCTCCACGTTTCACGAGGGGATCGACTTCACGCCGGGCGAGGGATATCCGGTCCAGGCCATTGCCGATGGGTTAGTGATCGCGTCGGAATACTCGGGCGCGCTCGGCCAGCACCTCATCGTCGCCCACACCATCGCGGGGCAAACGGTGGTGAGTATCTACGGCCACTTGCAGGCGGGCTCCGACACGGTGTCGACCGGGGATGCTGTTGCCCGCGGCGAGGTGATCGGGCGGGTCGGCAACACCGGCCAGTCGACGGGGCCCCACTTGCACCTCGGCATCCAGACTGGCGACGGGCTCATCGACCCGTATCCGTGGTTGATGGCCCACGCGAATTCTTGATTGCCGAGTGTCACCGGCGGCGAGCAGACTGGGAACACCCATCGTTCGAAGGAGACTCGTCATGACCGTAGCGCTCACCCCCTATCTCGGTTTCAGGGACAACGCCCGCGAGGCGATGGAGTTCTATCACTCCGTCTTCGGCGGCGAGCTGACCAGCAGCACCTTCGAGGAATATCACGCGAGCGATGACCCTGCCGAGAAAGACAAGCTCATGCATTCGCAGCTCATCGCGGGAAACCTGACACTCATGGCAGCCGACACCCCGAATTCCATGAGCTACACCCCGGGAGACAATTTTTCAGTGTCTCTGTTTGGCGCGGCCTCAGATGACGCCGAACTGCGCGGCTACTGGGCCAAGCTAAACGACGGCGGCACCCAGGTTCAGCCTCTCGAGGTCGCTCCGTGGGGCGACGCCTTCGGAATGGTCAAAGACAAGTTCGGCGTGCTTTGGCTGGTGAACATCTCCGGCACCTAGCGCGAACCCATCGTGTCGTAGCGGGCGAGCGCGTCGGCGTCGCGGGCGAGCGTGACCGAGCGGCGCACGGCATCCAGCGCGTCCACCGGGTCGGCCTCGGCCTCGGCGATCGTGAGCTGCCGCTCCGCCTCGGCCAGGCGGGTGCGGGCATCGACGCCTCCGCCGTAGCGGCCGATGTAGTCGTGAGCGGCCGAGATCTGACTCTTCACCGAGACGAGCGTGCCCTCGTAGGCGGCCTTCGCGTGTGAGAGACGGTCGGCCTGGTTGCGAGCGGATGCCAGCGCCAGGTCGAGCACGTTGACCGCGTCGCCCAGGCGGTCGAGTTCGGCCGTCGGGTCGATCGGGCTGCGCTGCTTCTCGGCGAGGATCGCCTCGAGGCCCGCGATCGCGTCGATGATGGCCTTGCCGGTGTCGGCATCCGGAGCTTTGTCACGCTCCGCCTTCGCCTCGGCCAGGTCGGCAGCAGTCTTGGTGCGCAGGGTCGCCAGCGCGTCACTCGCTGCCGCGAGATCTTTCGCGGTGCGCTCCACGGCGTCGAGCAGTTGGTCGGCGTGCTGGGCGGCGCGGCCGGCTTCTTGCAGTGTGCTCGAGACGTCACTCACTCCTTGCTGCGAGATGCCCGGCTCGGCGGTATCCGCAGACTGTGCCGCGCTGACCAGCAATTTCTGTGCTTCGGCGGGGTTCTGGGAGATCGGGGCAAAGGTCGCGGCAACATACTGCTTCGCGAGCCCGGCGATCGTGGTCTTGCTGCTCTCGAGTCGCCCAGTGGTGGCGGCGATGCGCGCGCGGAGGTCTGTGAGAGTGCCGGCGGCGTTTACCTCGAGGGCGCGCAGGTCACCGAAATTCTTGTCTTGGCCGGCCAAGGCGCCGTCGGCCTGCTCGCACAGGGCGATCACCTGCAGGGTCATCTCGCGCTGCTGCTGGTCGCTTTCCGGGTAGGCGTCGTCGAGCTTCTGCTTGAGACGGAAGGCCTCGGCGACCTTGCCTCTGGCGTCGGCGAGGGCATCTGCGTAGGGCTTGGCTTTGTCGGCACCGAACTGCGCTATCGCATAGCCGAGCTCTTCATCGCCGTCGCGAAGCGCGTCGTCGAGCTTCACCAGCAGGCTTCCCGCCTGCCGCCCGAGCGCGCCGATCGAATTGTCACTCGACTGCTCGACATAGCTGTCGCCGCGCCGGCGGAACAGCACCACCAGCCCGAACACGAGCAGTGCCGTGGCGATCACGACCAGCGTGACGACTCCGACGGCAATGCCGGTGGCCAGGTCCATAGCGGTCAGTCTACGGCGGCCCCAGTATGCGAAACTCGCCAGATTCTGCGGGGTTTTGGCCGGTCACGCGCTTAAGGTTGCCTCGTGTGGCGTGCCGACAAGTCCTCCGACGACTTCATAGTCGACCAGGAGTTGATCGAGCCAGAAATCGGCGCAACCCACGCCCCTGAGCAACTGACTGCCCCCCACGCGATCGACTTCGGCGACCGCACAGCGGGTAACGTGGCCGAACCGGTGTGGGCGCAGTGGCGGGCCGAGCTTGCCGCGTTGGGCGGGGCATCCCCGTTGCTGCACTTCTACGACTCGCCGCGAACGCGGATCGAGCTGTCCACCACGCACCCGGGCGGGCTGGCGCAATTCATCACGGGCAAGACCACGCTGCTGTCGAACCTAATCCGGGATGACGTCGCCCTGCGCGCGGCGAAGGTGGCGGCATCCGCGGTCGCAGCCAAGGGGCTCGAGCTCTCCACCGCGCGGGGCATCGACGCCATCCACCTGGGCATCGGGATCGCCGAGTGGCGCTCAGGCGGCATCGACTTCCGCTCGCCGGTGCTGCTGCGACCGCTCGCCATCCGTCGGCACGGGCGCGACTTCGAGGTCAAGCTGCGCGGCTCGGCATACCTCAACCCGGCATTCGCCCACGCCCTGGATGAGCAGTTCGGGCTGCGTCTTGACGCCGAGGCGTTCGTCGCCCTCGCCGACGAGGACGGCACCTTCAAACCTAACGCCGTGATCGATCGCCTCCGCGGGCTCACCTCGCATCTCGAACACTTTGTCGTGAGCCCACGCCTGGTCGTCTCCTCGTTCGGCGACTTCGCGCCGGCCCTCGTCGCCGACGCGCACGATCTTGCCCACCCCGTGCTCGACGCCCTGGCCGGCAACGCCTCGGCGCGAACCACCATCGAGGAGTCGTACGCCCCGGTCGCCCCGGTGCCCGCCGACGAGCGCAGCCCGCAAACCGACGGACTGCTGCTGGATGCCGACGCGGAGCAAGAGAACGTGATCGCCCAGATTGCGGCGGGCAACTCGCTCGTGGTCCGCACCCTGCCGGGCACGGGCGGCACCCAGACGATCGTCAACGCGATCGGAACCCTCGTCGCCCAGAACAAGCGCGTGCTCGTCGTGAGCCCCAGGCGGGCATCCCTGCATTCCATCGCCGATCGCCTCGGCGACATCGGCCTGCCCGGCCTCGCGGTCTCGCCGCGCACGCTTCGGCGCGACATCATCCGCTCGATTTCACGCAGCGAGAAGGCGAAGCAGCCCAAGGTCGGCGAAGTTGACGACGCGCTGCTGCGCCTGCGCAAGGTGCTGCTCGACTATCGCGGCGCGCTCAGCCGACGGGATGCCGCGCTCGGCGTCTCCGTGCTGGATTGCGTCACAGAACTCAGCCGCCTCGCCCTGATGCCAGACGCACCAGCGACGACGGCCAGGCTTCCGCGCGCTGTGGTGGAACGTCTCGCGACCGATCGCAGCCGCGCCGCCGAAGTCATGGTCGCCGCCGCGAAACTGGGCGAATTCAAGTACGGCCCCGGCGACTCGCCCTGGTACGGGGCGCAGTTCGCCAACGGCGACGAGGCCATGCGCGCACACGAGTACGCGAAGCGGCTCGCTGGCGAAGACTTGCCGAGTCTGCTCGAGGGCGCAAACGAGCTCATCGCGGGCACCCACATGCGCCCGTTTCAGAACATCAACGAGCTCGGCGTCTACCTGCGCCTGCTCATCGACCTGCGTGACACCCTCGACAGGTTCTTGCCGATGGTCTTCGACCGACCGATCAGCGAGCTCATCGCCGCAACCGCGCCGCGCAAGGACTTCCCCGATATGTCTGGCGGCAACCGCCGTCGCCTGAAGAAGCTGGCCGGCGAGTATGTGCGGCCAGGGGTGCGCGTCGGCGACCTGCATGGCTCGCTCGTGCGCATCCAGCAGCAGCGGGTGATGTGGCACCGGTTCGTGGCCGAAGGGGCGACGCCACAGGTTCCCGTCGGCATCGGTGAAGTACAGGCCGCCTACAGCCAGGTGGCGCAAGCTCTGGGTGCGCTGGATGAGCCGCTCGGCTTGTTCGAGCGCGAGGCTCAACTGGGCAACATCCCGATTCCCGCTCTCGTGGCCAAGATCTCGGGGCTTGCTGCAGAATCGGACGTGCTGCACAACCTGCAGGAGCGCACAGCGCTCATGGCAAACCTGCGCGAGCTTCAGCTCGACCCGCTCATCGAAGATCTGGCCCGACGCCATGTGCCGGAGGCTCAGGTCGCGGTCGAGCTCGAGCTCTCGTGGTGGAAGTCGGCGCTCGAAGCCCTGCTCGAATCCGATCGGGCGCTGCTGGGCGCGAACACCTCGGTGCTCGACCGACTCGAGGCAGACTTCAAGCTTGTGGATGAGGCCCACGCGGCGGGCAGTTCACAGCTGCTGTGCTGGCAGCTCGCGGAGAACTGGAAGATCGGCCTCGTCGATTGGCCCGACGAGGCGAACCTGCTCAAGCGGGTGCTCCAGCGCGAGACGGTGACAGCCTTCGACCTGCAAACCACGGCGCCGCACCTCTCTCGCACCGTCGCCCCGGTGTGGCTTGCCTCGCCCTATGACGTGCACGAGATCGTCGACACCATGCCGTTCGACACCCTCGTGCTCGTCGACGCTGGGGCGATGAGCCTGGCCGAAAGCGTCGGCAGCATCCGCAGGGCGCGCCAGCTCGTCGCGTTCGGCGACCCGGTCACCCAGACCCCAGCGGCCTTCAAGATCGCGGTGGCAGACCCCTCGATCGTGCATGCGGTTGCGGATGACGCCGACCACGGCATCCACGCCGGTTCGGCCCTGGCCCGCCTCGGCTCGCTCCTGCCGACCCTCACGCTGACCCGGAGCTACCGTCCCGGCGGCGAAGACCTCGCCGAACTGGTCAACCGCAGGTTCTATGGCGGCAAGATTCAGTCGCTGCCCTGGGCGGGCAGCTTCCTCGGTCACGGCAGCCTTGCGCTCGACTACGTCGCCGACGGTCACGGAATGCCCGACCCCGACTCGGGTGCGGTCGAGAGCCCCGATGCAGAGGTCGAACGTGTCGTCGACCTCGTGCTCGACCACGCGACCCGCAAGCCGCACGAGTCGCTCATGGTCATCACCGCCAGCCCGAAGCACGCCGTGCGTGTCATGCAGGCGGTGCTCGATGAGGCCGCCAACCGGCCGGAGCTTGCCGATTTCGTGATCGGCGATCGCCCCGAGCCGTTCGCGGTCTCGACCATCGACCAGGCCGTCGCGCAGAGTCGCGACCGGGTCATCTTCTCGATCGGCTACGGTCGCACTCCGCACGGGCGCGTGCTCTCAGACTTCGGTGCCCTCGGCGAACCCGGTGGGGAGCGCCTGCTCGCGGTCGCGATGACCAGGGCGCGCCGCTCGATGGTCATCGTGTCGTCGTTCCAGTCGGAAGACCTCGACGATGGTCGCATGCAGCACGGCGCCGTGGCGCTCGCCGAGATCCTCGACGAGGTGGATGCGCGGCAGTCCGCCGAGCCCGTGCCCGACGACAGCGAACCGATGCTCGTCGACCTGGCGCGGCGGTTGGAGGCGCGCGGGCTGAACGTGGCGCTCGGGCATCGCGGCAAGCTTGGGCTCGTGGCATCCCGTGGCGGCATGTGTGTCACGATCGAAACCGACACCGTGCTGCACCGCGGCAGCCTGCGCGAGTCGCTGCGCCTGCGCCCCGAACTGTTGCGGAGGCTGGGATGGCACTACCTGCGCGTGCACGCGTTCGAACTATTCAGCGATCCGGATGCCGTGGCCTCCCGCGTCGCGACGATGCTGGGCGCCGATGCCGCTCCGATCACCGAGCCGATCTCGGTCGTGCAGCAGCCTGTGCCGCAGCCCGGAACCTTGGCTGGCCCGCCGCAGAGCGAGCCCGTCCTGGCGTTTCCGCCGGACAACCCCTGAGGCCGCCCATGCCCGAGCACGCGGAACCCCAGGGCGAGCCGCGCACCGCGCAACATGCCGACGGCCCGATCATGTCGCCGTCAGACCCCGCGCATCGCGCCGGCAACGCCGACGCCCCGACGCCGAGCCTTCGCCCGCGCCACCGTCGCCGGGCGACGACCGAGCCGCCCACCGGTTCAGACCCGAACCCGGCGCCGGAGGCGAAACGCCACGCAGCCAACGAAAACGACGAGCAACTCAAGCGCGACAAGCCGCCGCATTGGGGTTGAGGCCTTGGTCAATCGGGCAGCGATTGTGGCTTCGACTCCGAGGGAGCCTGCGACCTCGAGGTTCGAAACGCGAACCGGTCGAGCGCCGACGTCGGGTCGGCAGAAGTGTCGGCCGGTGACACGACGTGAGCGAACATGGCGCGCATCGGGCCGAAGTCACGGCTCTCCGCAGCGGCACGGCAGGCCGCATCGTTGACGGCACCCTGAACGGGACGCCAGTCCAGCCGCCAGCCGGCGTCAGCCGCGACCCGATTCCAGAAGACCCGCTGAGTCCTGCCGTTGCCCTCACGGAACGGGTGCACGAAATTCCACTGGTCGTAGTGGTGGCTCAGGCGGTCGATGAACTGGTCACGGGTCATCCCGCGGAGCATGGTGTCCTGGCGCAGCTCCTCGGCCGCGAACATCGACCCCCGGTCGATCGCGCCCGCCGACAGGAAGTGCTCGGCGCCGTCGACGTTCTTCCGGATGTCGACAGTCCGGATCCCGCCTGCCCACGGATAGACGTCCTGGAACAGCTGCCGGTGGATCGCGCGGAACTCGTCGAGATCACCGGTCGGCCGAACAGGACGGACCTGCAACTCGGCAGCGCGGAGATACGTCAGGTCCCCTTCGGCCGTGTCGAGCGCGGCTTGCGTTCGCGCACCGACGAGGTTACGCAGCAGCCCCGTGTCGGGGTCGAGGTAAGGGTCGACGACCTCAGTCAAGGCCGTAGCGTGCTCGACCGCGCGCCACGAGTTCGTCGATGTCGATGCGGCCCGCGGCGTACTCCTCGCCGTCGGCGCGAGTGGCCGACGTGATGCGCAGGCCCTCCATCTCGCCGCTGTGCTCGGCCTGCTCGAGGGCAGCGCGACGGGCGCGCTCGGCAGGAGCGGTCGTGGTCTGAATTGTGTTCGACATGCTCACTCCCTCACTCAATCGGCAGGTACCAGTCTACCGGTGACGGCAGACACCGGTAGGGTGCTGGGCCGATTGAGTGAGGGAGGCTGACACCCCACCGTGCTCGATTGTCACGTGAGCCGACGGCTTTCGACGATTGAGTAGGGAAACTACCGAGGTTGCTGCAAATCGACCGAGGTTGGGTCTTAGGCGTCGCGCTTCGCCAGCAGGTCCCTGATCTCGGCGAGCAGCTCGAGTTCGGTGGGTGGGGTAGGCTCGGCCTCGACCTGGCCCTCTGTCTTGCGCTTGAAGGAAAGGCGCCCCAGGTAGTTGATCGGCACGATGAGTGCGAAGTAGACCACGATCGCGACGAGGACGAACTGGATCAGTGCCGCGATCACGGCGCCGAAATACATCGTCGCGGTGCCGCCCGAGGTGGTGGGAATCGCGACGGGTAGGGCCTTCGCAAGGTTCTCGGCGTTGAACAGGGCGCCGATCGCCGGGTTCAGCACGCTGCCCACGATCGCGTTGACGATGCCGGTGAATGCCGTGCCGATAACAACCGCGACGGCGAGGTCGATCACGTTGCCGCGGAGGATGAACTCCTTGAAGCCCTTGATCATGACGTGGCGGTCGTCGCGGCGGGTTTGGCCGATTCCTTCTTGGGCGCGGCAGCCGGAGCGCTCGCAGCGGTCGAGCCGCCCGAGGAACCGGACTCCGACGATGACGATGACGATGACGACGACCCGGAGCCGGATTCGCTGGCCGGATTCGCCCGGGAGTCCGTGCGGTAGAAGCCCGATCCGCTGAAGGTCACGCCGACCGGGGAGAACACCTTGCGCAGCTTGCCGCCGCACACCGGACAGACCGTGAGCGTGTCATCCGTGAAGGCCTGGTGGATGTCGAAAGCGTTGTCGCACTCGGTGCAACGGTAGGAATAGGTGGGCACGGGGTCCTTTGGGAAAGGTCAGAAGGCGACGATGCCGGAAGGCATGACCACGCCATCGACGCGCTGGTCGTGCCGCTCGCTGGGCAGCGAGTCCACGAGTTCGTCGTCGAAGATCACAGCATAGACGGGCGGGCAGTTTTCCATGCTCCCGAGGGTCTTGTCGAAGTAGCCGCGGCCCCAGCCCATCCGCATTCCGGTGCGGTCGATGGATGCCGCGGGCACGATGATGAGGTCGACCCCGTTGATCGCAATCGGGCCGAGCAACTCGCTGGTCGGAGCGGGCATCCCGAAGTCGTCGAGCTGCTCGTCCTTGCCGTCGTAGGGCGCCCAGTCGAGGAGCCCGTCCACGCGCGATACGGGCAGCAGCACCCGGATGCCGCTGTCGCACGCCCAGGCGATGAAGTCGCGGGTGCCCGGCTCATCCGGGGTGGAGAGGTACGCGGAGAGGGACCGGGAGCCGAGGTCACCGGTGAGGGCGATGAGGTTCTGGGTGATCGCGGCATCCGCTGCTGTGCGCTCGGTGGAGGTGGCTATCCGGCGGCGCTCTCGAATCTCGGCGCGCAGGGCCCGCTTCTGAAGACCGACCTCGTCCGGCATGCTGTCCATTGTAGATAGCCTGTCGTCATGCCATTTCGCATAACAAAAGCCGTGATCCCAGCGGCGGGCCTCGGAACGCGATTCCTGCCTGCCACCAAGGCGATGCCCAAGGAGATGCTGCCGGTCGTCGACAAGCCAGCCATCCAGTACGTGGTCGAAGAGGCCGTCGCCGCGGGCCTCCACGACGTGCTCATGATCACCGGGCGCAACAAGAACGCCCTCGAGAACCACTTCGACAGGATGACCGAGCTCGAGGCCACCCTCGAAGAGAAGGGCGACACCGACAAGCTTCGCAAGGTGGAGTACTCCAACGACCTGGCGGACATGCATTACGTACGACAGGGCGACCCGCGCGGACTCGGTCACGCCATCCTGCGGGCCAGCATGCACGTGGGCCGTGAGCCGTTCGCGGTGCTGCTCGGCGACGACCTCATCGACCCGCGCGATGTGCTGCTGTCCCGCATGATCGAGGAGCAGAACTCGAAGCAGGCTTCAATCGTCGCCCTCATGGAGGTCGAGCCCGCATCCGCCCATCTCTACGGAATCGCGACAGTGGAGAAGACGGGAACCCCGGATGTGGTGCGGATCACCGGGCTGGTCGAGAAGCCCGCGGCCGGCACCGAGCTCTCCAACTACGCGATCATCGGTCGGTACGTGCTGCAGCCGGACGTGTTCGACGTGCTCGAACACACCGAGCCGGGCAAGGGCGGCGAGATCCAGCTCACCGACGCCCTGCAGATCATGGCGAAGGAGATGATCGCCGGCGGCGTCTACGGCGTCGTCTTCCGCGGCCGCCGATACGACACCGGTGACCGCCTCGACTACATCAAGGCAATCGTGCAGCTGGCCGTCGAGCGCGATGACCTGGGCCCCGAGCTGCGACCCTGGCTCAAGAAGTTCTCTTCGACCCTGGATTGAGCGGTGGCTTCGACGATTCCGACCCTCACTGAGGGAAAGACCACCATCCGACCGATCCGGTTGCGGGATGTGCGCGCGCTTGAGCGCGAGCTCGCCGAGAACCGCGGCTGGCTGCGGAAGTGGGAGGCGACCAACCCGCACGGGCCGATGGCGTTCGACGTGCGCTCCAGCATCCGCTCGCTCCAGCAGAATGCGAGGGCGGGTCTCGGGCTGCCGTTCGTGATCGAGTACGACGGGCAGCTCGCGGGGCAGCTCAACGTGTCATCCATCGCCTATGGCTCGTTGTCGTCGGCGACTATCGGCTACTGGGTGTCTGAACGGTTCGCGGGCCAGGGGGCGACGCCGACGGCGGTCGCGTTGGCCACCGACCACTGTTTCTTCGGGGTCGGGCTGCACCGCATGGAGATCTGCATCAGGCCGGAGAACGAACCGTCGCTGCGGGTGGTCGAGAAGCTGGGCTTCCGCTACGAGGGGCTGCGGCGGCGCTACATCCACATCAATGGTGACTGGCGAGATCACTTCTGCTTCGCCCTCACGGTCGATGAGCTGCCCACCGGGGTGCTGCGTCGCTGGCTCGACGGCAAGGCTCCCTCGAAGGATGCCACCGTGCCGACCGCCGACCGCGCCCGGGCCGAGCGCCCGCTCGTTCCCTGAGCGTGCCTCTCGCGTAGCGCGCGCCTACCGACGTCGGCCGCGCCTACTCGTACCGTAGAGGCATGGAACTCACCGGGCTCGGCGGCGGCATCATGCTCGCCATCGCCGCGGGGCTGTGGTTGCTCTACCTGCTGCCGAACTGGTTCAAGAACCGCGAGTACCTCGCGACCGAAAAGAACGCAGTGCGCCTGCAGCAGACGATCCGGGTTCTCGCCGAGACCTCAGAGTTGCCCGGCGCGATAGTGCGCCAGCGACCGACCGGCCCGGTTGCGGTGGGTCGCGCCCCCCGCGTGCCAGAAGCGCCCGACCGTCGCGCCGTGGCCACCGTGCACCGCCTGCGCCGCACGCGGGTGGCGACGGCATTCGTGTTGCTGCTCTCCGTGGTCGTGGGGCTTGCGCAGGTGGGCGCCATGCTCGCCGGGGGAGTCGCCGGTGCGTCGTGGCTTGCGCTTGGGGCATCCGGTCTGGGTGTGCTCAGTTCTGTCGCGCTGCTCGGGCGCCTCGCGGAGGTGGCGCGGTCTCGCCGGGTCGCACCTGCGCGCGCAGTTCGGCGCACGTCGTTGCGCAACCAGCGGCAAGAACCGGTGGTCGCGAGGGCCGACTGGACCCCGGTTCCGATTCCCGCACCTCTCTACCTGTCGCGTGGTGCCGCTCCGGCGTCGCCGGTCGTCGACCCCACCTTCGAATTGGAGGTCGCCGCCGCTGCCGCCGAACGCGCCCTGCGCGATCTCGAGCAGCCGCCCGCGATCGCACCGGCGGCCGAAGCGCCCGCGCGCAGCCGGTTCGCGAGCATGGGAATCGTGGATGCCGCGGCCACCGCCACCCCGGATCTCGACGCCGTGCTGGCCCGCCGCCGCGCCGCTGGCTGACATGGCGCAGCGTTCCGACTGGGACCTCGTGATCGTCGGAGCCGGCCCGGCCGGATCGACGGCCGCCCTCTCGGCCTTGCGCGCCAAGCCCGGCGCGCGCGTGTTGCTGCTCGACCGCTCCCCGATCGGACGGGACAAGGTCTGCGGTGACGGCATAGCCCCGCACGCGGTGGCAGAGCTCGCCGCGCTGGGCGTTGATGCCGTGCGCCGCGCCGAACACGTCGCGAGCGTGCGCCTCGTCGGCCCCGGCGGGTCGGACGCCGGTGCCCTCACCACGAGCCCCGGCTACGTGATCCCGCGGGCCGAGTTCGACGAACGACTGTTGCGCGCGGCCCTGGAGGCAGGGGCCGACTTCGAACTCGACAAGGTCACCGCGATCACGGGCGGAGTCGTCAACGATCGCTGGAGCGCTCCGGTCATCATCGGCGCCGATGGCAGCAACTCGGTGGTTCGCCGCGCGATCGGCCAGCCGGCCAATCACGGTCGCGCCCTCGCCGTGGCAATCCGTGGCTACGCACCCACGCCGGCGGGCCGGCCCAACGAGCTGACCATCCGCTGGGACAGCCAGCGCGCGGGCGGCCTCTGCTACGCCTGGGCTTTCCCCACGGCACACGGAACCACCAATGTCGGTTACGGGATGTCGTCGGCCGCCCCCCAGCACAGCAGGGCGCACCTAGAGAAGCGCCTTCACGAACTGCTGCCCGAGTACGACCTCGACGGCGTCGAGTTCACCGGCCACACCCTGCCCCTGACCGTGCGGCGGCCTAGTCCGGCGGTCGCAACACGCGCCGGTGCTGTGCTCCTGGTCGGCGACGCGGCCAGCCTGATCAACCCGTTCACCGGCGAGGGCATCTACAGCGCCATCGCCTCGGGAGCCCTTGCCGGGGCGGCTGCGGTGGGGGATGCCCCTGGCCGACGTTATGCACGGGCGCTGGCATCCCGTTTCTCCCGGCAGCACCGGCAGACCACCGCTTTGTACCGGATCATCGACTTTCCCATCGTGCTGAACACCGTGATCCGTGCCGCCGCCCGCGACCCTCACCTCTTCGACCGTCTCCTCGAGGTAGGCCTGGGCGACGCGGCTTTCTCGTTGGCGGACCTGGCTCGCTTCGGCCGCCACGCGTTCTGAATTTTGGGATTCTCGGTCTGATACCCTTGTCAACGCAAGAGGGCCCTTGGCGCAGTTGGTAGCGCGCCTCGTTCGCATCGAGGAGGTCAGGAGTTCAAATCTCCTAGGGTCCACCATAGAAGGCTTACTGCAATTGACGTCCTCGTCGATGCCAGTGAGTAGGTCTTCTACCGTAACCGCACTTGAGCCACCTTTCGGGGTGGCTCTTGTCGTTGGTGCGGAGTGGCGCAACAGTTCAGCAAGCGCTTGGTCAAGCGAGTCGTCCTTGTTGAGTCCTGCTTCTCGTGCGCGGAAGCCGTGTTGGGCGGCGAGAAGTTCCGCGAGCGGACTGTTGATCTCATCTCCGACCACTTCCTCGTTGGCGACGAAGATGTGCTTGAAGATGGCCTGATTTAGCTTGCGCCGGATCTCGTCACTTGCACCCATGTAGAGCGCATGTGGGTCTTCGAGCAGTTTCAGGTTGGCTTCGAGGAACTTCGCTCCGTCGCTCAGGTCATCGACCACGGTGGCGAGATCAGAGCGCAGTTTTTCTCGTTGCCTCCCGATATCCAGGAGTCGTGCTCGTATCTTCCCCTGCGGCAGGGTCGCGTCAGCAGCAAGGTCGAGTAGGTTCTCCTCTTTCGTTTCGAGGGTGACCAGTTGGTCTTCGAGTTGCTTGCGGAGGAGCCTTTGGGCTGCTTCGGTGTCGGCGAGTGCTGATTCCATTCCGGCGCGCATGGCAGCGACGAACGCAGGAGTGAACCGGATGGTCTTGTAGTGCTCCTCGACTGCCTCTTCGACTCGGTCGACGTTCGAGTAGGGGGCGTCGCAGACGTGATCCTGAACACCGATGCAGAAGAAGTAGAAGTACGCGTTGCCCTGCTGGCCCACAGCCCGCATGAGGATCATCCGCTTGATCACTTGGTCCTCAAGTCGGCATCGTCCGCAGTACAGAGTGCCTTTGAGGTAGTGCGGATGCACTCGACGGCGTTCGCCCGAGATCGCCCGCGTTTCGAGAAGTGACTGGACCCGGCCGAAGAGCTCCTGGTCGATGAGGGCCGGGTGGCGTCCGTCGTATTCCTCTCCCTTGAACGCGACCTTGCCGAGGTAATAGCGGTCGCGCAGCATCTGGGCGACTTTGTTTATCGATACGGGGCCGGGTGCGCGGCGCACGTTTCCTCGCGTGATCAAGCCGCGGTCGGTGAGTTCGCTGGCGATGTCGTCGAGGGTGTGGTCGCCCGACGCGTACAGCTCGAACGCCAGTTTCACGAAGGGTGCGCGTTCTTCGTCGACAGAGACGGATCTCACTTCGCGGCCTTCGAAGCGTTCGATGGTGTTGAGGTAGCCGATCGGTGCTCGCCCGAGGGTGCCGCCGTTCTTGGCCTTCTGCCCCATCTTGTAGGCGATGTCTGCTCCGTCCTCGCGGGAGCGGTACTCGTTGAACGCAGCCAGGATTCCGTGCATGAGCTGACCCACCGGGGTCTCATCGATGGACTCGGTGGCGCTGATCAGCCCGACGCCGCGCTTGGTGAGGTCGGCCATGACGATTGCGTCGTCGTTGCGGTTGCGGGCGAAGCGAGAGAGTTTGTAGACGACGATGTAGTCGATGTCTTTCTCACGGCGCACCCGCGCCAGCATCTCTTGGAAGGCGATGCGCTTGGTCATCTCGGTCGCGGATCGGCCCGGCTCGATGTACTCGTGGATGACCGTCAGACCCAGTTGCTCAGCCTTCTTCTCACATGAGACACGCTGGGCCGGGATGGAGATGCCCTCAGGGTCATAGTCGGTGTTGACCTGCCCCTTGGACGAGACGCGCAAGTAGATGACGGCGCGCGTGCCCGGTGCCGCGTCGACCGCCCTTGCCCCGTCGCTGACGTCGATCACCTCTTCTTCCACACCGACGGGGGCGATGTGTCGAGGCCGCGCGGTCAGGACGTGCGGAACGAATGCCTCGATTGCGGTCTCGTTAGTTTCGGCGATGCTCATGCTGAACTCCACAGGTGACGGTTGCGGGGTGGTTTTGCTCTCAGAGTCGAGACGCTTCCAGGCGCAGCGAATTGGGTGAACTGGGAGTGAGAGGGTTGGGGTTGCGCCCCGCTGTGTGAGCGGCTCGGGCGCGGAGCCGGGGCTAGATGAGCCATAGGCGCGGGTCTCCGTTTACCCCTTAATTTTACCTCGTGAGGGCCGGAATTCCGCGGGTGTTGACCATTCCGCAACACCTTCTGTCTGCCCACGGAGAACACCCCTGTTGGCGCAGTCTGTAGTCCTGTGTGCGGCAGGGCTTTAGCGGTAGAAGACATGGCAGCGTCCCTCCAGCTCGACGATGTCGTAGACCTCGCGGGTCTGCTCCTCGATCGCGGCGCGGTCGATGTGGACGGCACCGGCGATGCCGCGTTCCCCAGCCCATTCCTCTAGCTCCTTCTCCCATTCGCTGATCTCCGTGACGTTCCGGATGACGTCCTCCATGTCGAGGTAGATGCCGCAGAACGTCTGCTCGAAGCTCTCGAACAGGTTCGGGCTGCTGGCATCGACGTCGGGCAGGCGCAGGAAGGCGCGGAAAGCGTCGCCACCCAACTGGATCAGAGGAGCCAACTCCCAGACCACGCCTCTGATGTCGTCAGCGGTCTTCGTCGCGGGGACATGGATTACTTGGCGGTCGTCGCCTATCTTCGGCCGCGCGGGGACGAGCAGCCGGGACAGGTCGGGGTCCGGCCCGGGACCCATGAACTGGCGACTGGTGTCGGGGAATTCGCGCATCACCAGATAGGTGCCGAGCCAGCCGATCCAGGTGCGCGCTTTAGCCGGTGTGGTCGGGTCGTTGTAGATATCGAGGTACTCCTCGCTGAGGAGGGCGTAGCTGCCTAAGCCGGTGCGGGCGAACTCGTCCAAGGCTCGACCGTTTTCGCCGAGCGCGTTGGCTACCGCCCGCGCGATGGCGCGGGCGGTGTGCTCGGTTAGGTCGCCACGACGCTCCCGTGCGTCATCGACGCCGTCCTCAATAGCCTCGACCAGAGCATCCCCATTCTCGGGCTTCTCGGCCTCCAGGTTCGGGTTGTCGGCGTACGGCAGTTCGGCTTTGTGCTTGCCGAGTGGATTCGTTTCTGGTGACAGATCAGTCATTGCTGTCGCCTCCGTCGGCGATCACGAACTCGGTGAAGGCTTCACGCCATGTCTGTGGAAGCTCGGTCGGCGGGACTGCTTGCAACTCCGCGAGTGCTGCATCCCCTCGTAGGATGCCGGTTGCGGCGAAAGTGCAGAGCGCGGTGCCGTATCCGCCGTGCACGGTGGCGGCAATGATCCGGGCGGTCGCGGGATCGATCAGCTCGATGCCAGCCTCGGCCAGTGCGGCGTTGATGTGCTGTCCAGCTCGGATCGACTGGTCTGGCGCTGTACGCGCCGCTCGTGTGGTTCCTGGTTGGTAGTTCATGGGTGATTCCTCCTTTCGGTTACTGGTTGTTTGTCACTCGATTCGTCTCTGGGCGTCAGCATGGCGACGGCGTTCTGGGCGCTGGTGACTCGGAAGAGCGTGTCGGTCAGGGTCGGGTCGTCGCGGATGCTGGCACGGAGTTTGGTTGCTCGTTGCTCGCTGGGCACGACCCAGACGATGGCCGGGAAGATGCCCTGCCGGTGCTGCTCGTTACCGGTCTGGAAGTAGCGCTGGTAGACGGCGCACTTGCGCAGGATCGCCGGCATGTGCTCGGTTCCCCTGTCGACCTCGACGAAGGCGTGCTCCTCGACCGCAGCATTCGCGGTGACCACATAGAGGTCGGGTTTTAGCCACAGCGGTCCGCCGTGACTGGCGGTGAACTCGCGCCAGCACTCCGGCTCGGCGTCGAGCTCCAGCAGATCGAAGCGCCCGTCGCGTGCCGCTTCACGCAGCCGCACCGCAAGGTCGGCGACCTCGAGGGTGTGATCGGTGAACGGTGCACCGGGTTCAACGAAGCGCCGTCTGGCTCCGTCTCCTCGCAATGCACGCAGGAGCCTCTCGCCGGTTGCGGAGAGTTGCCAGACGTTGCCTGACGAGCCGTGTTTGATGCCGCCGATTCGACGTTCCAGCCGGACGAGGAACCCCCGATCCTCGAGGCGCCCCAGCACTCGGACGGTGCCTCGCGTCGCGGCTGAGATGGTCGCATGCCCGATGCCGAAGTGCAGGCGTTGGATCTGGCGGGTGCTCAGCAGCCGGAACTGTTCGATGTCCTGCAGCAGTGCCAGA
This sequence comes from Microbacteriaceae bacterium, assembly GCA_043754275.1. GTDB lineage: Bacteria > Actinomycetota > Actinomycetes > Actinomycetales > Microbacteriaceae > Rhodoglobus. The sequence goes on from JAYUVE010000028.1 coordinate 23,881, forward strand.
TCTCGATCAGTCAGCAGTTGAAGGAGCATCTCGGTCTTGTAGGGAGTCCATGAGCTATTCATGACGACCTCCAGACCAGCAGGGGTTGACCGCCACGCGGGTGAGAAAGTGATCCCTGGAAACAGGGAGAGTCCCATCCCAGTTCGACCCTTGAGCCGCACCGTTCCGCCCCTGTTGGGCGGTGTTCATCGTCGTGAGCGGAACAGCGATCGGACAGGCGACCGGACACATGGCGACAGTGGTCAGGCGTGCGTTTCGGGCAGTGGCGGCATTCATGATCGCCTCGCCTTCACGCTCACCACTGGAACGGCCTCGCTGGGTATGCTGTCCGATTCGGGCGCGGAGAGTTGTTCGGCCTCGTCCACTTGGCCCCACTGGTCGCGGCTCCTCTGACGCACGATGTGTCCGTCATGCAAGGCCGCTGTCGGAGCGAGCGTGCGGGCGGAAAACCAGCCCGCTGGTGCGCCGTCATCCACGACGTTCGCGTAGACGTCGTAGGGCTTGAGCGCCATGAAGTCGTCGGCCACTAACCCGGGTGCCATCTTCGCCAGGTCACGCGCATCATCTGGCCCGAGGCCGAACACGACCTTGTTCCGCGCGTTGGCATCGAAGGCAGCCCGCATCTGCGCCGGAAGTTGGTCACGGAACTGATGCGCCAGATTCCAGCTCACCCCATAGGAGCGCGAGGTGGCCAGCGCATCGGCGATGGAGGTCGGCAGGTGCAAGAACTGCTGCACCTCGTCGATGTAGATCGCGGCGGGGCGATCCAACGGACGTGTCTCGGCCGCACGCTCCAAGGTGGCCATCCATAGTTCGGCGACCACCAGGCTGCCGAGAAGTTGCGCCGCACCAGGACCGAGCAGCGCGTCGTTCAGGGGGACAAGAACGGCCTTGCCGTCGCGGAAGACATCCCGCAACCGGAACCGTGGACGAGGCTGCCCGAGGACTGCGGCAAGGTTCTTGCGGAGAACGAACTTTCGCAGCTTGTTCATCGGCGCGGCGATGATCTGCGCCCTAGCTCCCGGGGAGAGCTCTTCGAAGCCAGCCCAGAACGAAGCCAACGTCTGATCGCCGGCTATGGCCCCAATCACCGAACGGCGGAACGGGGCATCGGTGAGCAGTCGAGGCAGATCGAGCAGCGTGTATGGCTCGCCTCGTGTCTCGCCTGCCGAGGCGAGCGACAGGAGTCCGGCATGTAGCAGGTCTTCAGTGCGCGGTCCCCAACCATCCTCGAACACCGCTTTGAAGGCGCTGAGAATGCCATCGACGACAACGTCCTTGTTGCGACCGTCAGCGTCGAGCGGATTGAAGCCGACGGGGTTCTCGTCTGCGGCGTTGATGATGACGACACGGTCGGCCAGTTCAATGGGTACTCGTTCGCAGATGAAGTCGACGAGCTGGCGTTTCGGGTCGACCAAAACAAGCGGTCGCCCTGCAGCGATGTCCTGTGAGATCAGAGATGCGAACACCATCGACTTGCCGGAACCGGTTGGCCCGGTAACGACGAGGTGTTGCATTCGTCCGGGCGTCCGGATGCCTACGAGGCGAGTGTCACCCGGAGCGTTCGCGGTAGCGAAGACGTTCTCCGTTGTCGCGAGGGCTGCTGGTGCGGGCACGAGTCGCGGATGGTGCGAAGGAAGCCCGGGAAGCTCCTGGTCGCCGACAGGCCACGCGATCAGGGGGAGAAGTTCTGCAACGGATACACGCATTGGCCAGCGCGACGGGATGACCGCGGCGTTGAGCCGCTGAATGTCTTCGCGCATAAGCTGCAGTCGGACCCCCGGGCTTTGCGCGGTCGCCATCGCCCCGACAACCTCAACGACGAGGCGTTTGCGTCTCTCGGGTGTTGGCGCGCTTGCGCCGATCCGGATGCTCACGTCGAGGTTCGCTTGCTCCGCGGTTGCCTTGATTCGGGAGCGCATATCGGCAGGCGCGAGTTGTCTTCCGTGGCTCAGTGACGCCCAGAGCGACGCGCTCGGGTCGGTGATCTTCGTCGGCAGTGCGCGTGGCGGATGACCGAGTCCGATGATGGCCTGGACGACAAGCGTTTCGCCTTGGCGGCGAGCGCCGAACGCCGAGTAGATCGCACGGACAGTTGCTTCGGCATTGTCGACGCGGATCGGCAGACCGGGAGGATGGCTGGTCATGTGACCGCCGGCCTCCACAGGCGCACGATCACTCGGCCGTATCGCCAAGCTGCGGATGCCGGGCACAAGATCCCCGAGAAGGCGCATCAGGTGTTCGGCGGCGAAGGGATGAACGCCGATTAGGTATGCGATTCCGTCATCGGACGCGCGTGTTTCGAGGATTAGCGGAATTGGTGCGTCGGGCTGGGCAAGCCGTGCGAGGAGTTCGCCAACGTTGTCGGCGTTCAGCGGTGAAGGCAGGTGCAGACGCAGGAACGTCGGCGGGATCTTCGCGTTACGAGGGGGCGTCATGGTCGACCTCCTCCCCATCCTGAGCGACGAGTTGATGTTCCTGGCGCGCTTCGATTTCCAGCTGTGCTTGTTCGAGCGAGTGCTGGATCAGCGCGTCATTGAGCAGGTGTTGATCGGGGCTCTCGCGTAGCTCGCTGAAGACCCATACCTTGCGGCCTTCGCTCTTTCTATATCGGCGATTAGTTCGACTCATGGTGTCCAACCTCCTTTCTTTGTACCGAGCAATTGGTGCTGCCGGGACGGAAATACTCGGGGTTTGAGATCGGGAGGCCTGTTATGCACTCATGGCGTCCAGTTGTCAAGCGTTGTTGTCGATTCCGCAACGCTCTGACAGGGGTGAACTTGCTCATGTTTCTCACCACCGGTTCCGTCTGACCCGCAGGATCGCGACCAGTGCCCAGATCGCGGCCACGAGCACGGCGATGAGGACGATCCAGCCCCAGAATTGAGCCAAGAACTGCAGCGCGACCCAGAGAGCGATGACGCCTCCGAGCAGCAGCAGGCAGAGGTCGAAGAAGCGTTGTGCGAGGTTCTTTGGAGTCGGTTCGTTGTCGGCCATGGGTCATCGCTCCTGTTCTCCAGTGAGGGTTCCGATGGGACTGCGCGTGTAGTCACTGGGTACGGGGTAGCCAGGGATGACGATGTCGGATTCGATCTCGTTGCCCCAGACGCTCCAGTCGCGGTGGCTGTTCGGGCGTTGTCGTGCGAACAACTCCAAATACGGGCCGTCCGGCAGGACGCGTTCGATGAGGGGGATCATCTCCTCCGGCTTGCGGGAGTGCTCCTGCCTCGGGAACTGCAGCGTTGAGCGTTGCCCGCGGAACTTGAACGGCGCCTTCCCGCGTGTCCCATGGAGGAGCAGTTCGTGGGAGCCTCGGAAGTAGAGGCCGAGTCCCATGTAGTACTTGTCCCAGGCCGCGTTGGTCTTGTACTCGAAGCCCCACGTCTTCATCACCTCAAGGCCGGCGGGCAGTGCTCCGTTGGTAACCCAGAGCAGCAGCGTCGCGTTGTCGTCAGCGAGATCGGCGACGGGCATGTCCTTGATTCGGTCGAGGGTCATGAGGTCGTAGTGCTGGGCGGCTCCCCGGGCACCCTTCTGCTGGATGTCCCAGGGTGGGTCGGCGTAGATGAC
>JAYUVE010000029.1:0-7071 GCA_043754275.1 Microbacteriaceae bacterium
CAATGTCTACGCAGGCCTCAAGCAGTCACCCGTCACCGATGTTCACGTGTTCGGACGGCGCGGCCCCGCCCAGGTGAAGTTCTCGCCGCTTGAGCTGCGTGAGATGGGCGAGCTCCGCGACGTGGACATGATCGTGCACGACGAAGACTTCGACTACGACGACGCGTCGAAGGCCGCGATCGAGAGCAACAAACAGGTCTTCGTCATCGACAAGGTCTTAAACCAGTGGCGTCAGCGGGAGACCGGCGCGGCATCCCGCAGGCTGCACCTGCACTTCTACGCATCCCCCGTGGAGATCACCGGCGACGGCAAGGTGGAGGGCTTCCGCTGGGAGCGCACCAAGCCGGATGGCGCCGGCGGGGTCGTGGGCACCGGCGAGATCCGTGAGCTCCCGATCCAGGCGCTGTACCGTGCGGTGGGATACTACGGCTCGCCGCTGCCCGAGCTTCCGTTCGACGAGAAGCGCGGCGTCATCCCCAACCGTGAGGGCCAGGTGCTCGACGACAACGACGAGCAGGTGCCCGGTGTCTACGCGACCGGCTGGATCAAGCGCGGCCCGGTCGGCCTCATCGGCCACACCAAGAGCGACGCGATGGAGACGGTCAAGCACCTCACTCGCGACCAGGCGAACTGGTGGTCTCCGCAGCATCCCGAGGAGGAGGCCGTGACGGCCCTGCTCAAGTCTCGCGGCGTCGAGTTCACCGACCTGAGCGGATGGCACAACCTCGATGCGCATGAGCTCGCCCTGGGCGAGCCGGTCGGTCGCACCCGCGTCAAGGTCGTGCCGCGCGAAGAGATGGTCGCGATCTCGAACACATGACGGATCACCTCGACGGGGCTCGGCTCGATGACCTGTGGGACTTTGCCGATCCGGCCGCTTCGGCGAGGCGGTTCCGGGCCGAGAGTGCGGCGGATCCCGCGCGGTCAGAGCTTGAGACCCAGGTCGCCCGGGCCTTGGGCCTGGCGGGCGACTTCTCCGCAGGCAACGCTGTGCTCGATGCGATCGAGAGCACCGATGCGGTGGTGAAGATTCGCGTCGCCCTCGAACGTGGGCGGTTGCTGAACTCGTCCGGTCGGCCAGGCGATGCGGTCGAGTACTTCACCGCCGCGCTCGAAACCGCGGTCGAGCACGGTGAGGACTTCCTCGCCGTGGACGCCGCCCACATGCTGGGGATCGCGCAGCCCGAGCTCTCGGCGGAGTGGACTGATCGCGGCATCCGGATCGTCGAAGCCACCACGGATGACCGCACGAAGCGCTGGGGCATCGCCCTTCACAACAACCGCGGCTGGGCCCTTCACGACGAGGAGCACTTCGACGAAGCGCTCGCTGAGTTCGAACTGGCGGATGCCGCGGCCAAGGCCCGAGGCAACGACGAGCAGCAGCACGTGGCCCAGTGGGCCATCGCACGCTGCCTGCGCTCGCTCGGCCGCATCCCTGAGGCCCTCGCCATCCAGGAGCAACTCTTCGCAGCCCAACCCGACGACGAGTACGTCGTCGAGGAGCTCGAGGCCCTTCGCGCCGAGCAGTAGTGCGGCGGCTACTGCAACGCGGCGGCGAGGCGGGCGACGTTGTCGAACGTCGCGGACACCCGCGACCTGCGCAGCCAGTCATCGAGGGTGAGTTCACGGCTAACCGCTCGGTACTGCTCCTGCAGCTCGTGCAGGTCGTTGATAAAGCTCGCGCCGCGCACCATGACCGAAATCTCGAGATCGAGGCTGAACGAGCGCATGTCCATGTTGCTCGAGCCAACTACGGCTACCTCGTCGTCGATCGTGAAGAACTTGGCATGCAGCACGGTCGGTGCCTGGTAAAGCCAGATCTTCACTCCGGCCCGAAGCAACTCTTCGTAGTAGCTGCGCTGCGCATGAAACACCACGGCCTGATCGCCGATCTCGGAGACGAACAGCTGCACGTCGAGCCCGCTCTGCGCAGCGGTGGTGATCGCGTAGAGCATGGAACCGTCGGGCACGAAGTACGGCGAAGTAATGATCACCTGCTTGGTCGCCGCATAGAGCAGCGAGTTGAACAGCCTGAGGTTGTTTTCTCCATCGAAACCGGGGCCGCTGGGCACCACCTGCGCGTCGAGCGGGTCGACCCGAACGGGGCGCGGCACCCCCTCGGTTTCGCGCAGCAGCAGCTCGTCGGTTTCGCTGTACCAGTCGGTCACGAAGAGGGCGTTGATACCCGCGACGATGGGGCCTTCGAATCGCACCATGAGGTCTTTCCAGTGCAGGCCGCGCTTGATGTTGCCGCGCTTGTTGTAGCTCGAGTCGATGAAGTTCTGTGAGCCGGTGAATGCGACCCTGCCATCGAGCACGAGGATCTTCCTGTGGTTGCGCAGGTCGGGCCGCTGCCACTTGCCCTTGAACGGCTGCACGGGAAGCATGTACTCCCAACGCACCCCGATCTTGGTGAGCTTGCGGGCGGTCTTGCGGTGGCCCACCGAGCGCAGGGCCGCTATGTGGTCGATAAGCACGCGCACGTCGAGGCCGCGCCCGACGGCATCCTCAAGGGCATCAAAGAATGGTGCGGTGGTGTGGTCGAGGATGAGGATGTAGAACTCCACGTGCACGTAGCGCTTGGCCGCATAGACGGCCTCGGTCATCGCCGCGAGCGACTTCTCGTAGTCAGGGAACAGCACTGCATCATTTCCGCCGACGAGGGGCATCGCACCGAGATTGCGGTTCAGCTCGACGATCGGGTCGAGCCAGGTGGGCCAATGCTTGTCACGCTTGACGTCTTCGATGCCGTCGGTGGTCTCCAGAATGTAGGTGTTGATCTCCTGCTGCTTCGCCCTGCGCTTCTTGGGCAGGTGCCTGTTGCCCACGAGCAGGAACAGCAGGATGCCGAAGTAGGGGATGAAGAAGATCGCCAGCAGCCAGGCCGCTGCGGTCTGCGGTCTCCGGTTGCGCGGCACGTAGATGAGGGCGAGGACTCGCACCGTGGCATCCCCGAGAAAAAACAGAATGGCAACCGTGACGCTGAACCAGCCGTCGTCGGAGTTGACAGTCATGGCAGGAGTCTAGTGATGGCCCAACTACCCCTTGGAGTCGACGATTCCGACGAAACGGGATCCGATGCCGTCGATCTCTTCTCGGTGGCGACCGGCCGCGGGCTCCGGTAGGTCATCGAGTTCGTGGAAGTCGCAGCTGAGGTAACTGAAGGCGGGCCACCACTTCTTCGGTCGCGCCACCTCGGTGTAGCCACACACATCGCAGGTGAGCTGCACCCACACCGGCTTGCCGGTGCGGTTCGCTCGGGACTGCGCGAGCCAGGCCGGCGGGTTGGCGTCGAGTTCGGCGAACTCGGCCTCGCTCAGTTTGGTCGGGATGCCGTGGCGCTGGGCCATCTCGACGGGGATGTCGAGGCGCACCGCAACCTCGAATCGCGAGAGCACCTAGCTGGCCGCCGTGATCGGAAATGCGCCGCAGGGGCGGCGGAGCGTCATCGGAAGTTGACGAACTGCAGGTCGACGTCGAGGTCTTTGCCCTTGAGTAGGGCCATGGTCGCCTGCAGGTCATCGCGGCTCTTGGACGACACCCGCAGCTCGTCGCCCTGGATCTGGCTCTTGATCGACTTCGGGCCCTCATCGCGGATGATTTTGGAGACCTTCTTCGCGTCTTCAGACGAGATGCCGTTCTTCAGGTTGACCTCGATGCGGTACTCCTTGCCGCTGGGGTAGGGCTCGCCAGCATCGAGGCTGCGCAGCGAGATTCCGCGTTTGATGAACTTCTGCTCGACGACCTCGAGCACGGCCTTCACGCGTTCCTCGGCGCTCGCCTTGAGGAGCAGTTTCTCGCCGCTCCACTCGACCGAAGCGCCAATGCCCTTGAAGTCGTACCGGGTGAGGATCTCCTTCTGTGCCTGGTTGACGGCGTTGTCCGCCTCCATCTTGTCGACCTTGCTGACGATGTCGAATGTGGAATCTGCCATGTCCCCATGCTAGAACGTACGGATGCGCGAATCCCGGAAAGTGCTTCTCGCGGCGGCCGGGGCAATCGTGTTGGCCACCGCCCTCGCCGTCGGGATCGCCTCGACCCCCGCCGAACCGGCGAAACCGTTCCCGCAGCAGGCCGCGGTTCCCCCTCTTGCGGCGACTTCGACCGGGCCCGGATACGTGGGCCTGATCGACCCGGCCTGGGCGAAGCGCACGGCCCAGGCCACGGGCATCCCTGAGCTGGCGGTGCTCGCCTATGCCGGCGCGGTCATCCGCAGCAGGGAAGTGACTCCTGACTGTGGCCTCGGCTGGAATACCCTTGCCGCGATCGGGCTGGTCGAAAGCGATCACGGCCGCCATGGCGGCTCGGTCATCGAGCCCAACTTCGAGGTGAATCCGCCGATCTATGGCGTGATCCTCGACGGCGGCGACACCGCCAATATCCCGGACAGCGACGGGGGTGCCATCGACGGCGACGCCAAGTATGACCGCGCGGTCGGGCCGATGCAGATCATCCCGCAAACCTGGAAGAGCTGGCCGTCTGATGGCAACGGCGACGGGATCGGAGACCCGCAGAACATCGCGGATGCCGCGGTTGCCGCCGCGAACTACCTCTGCCATGCCAGTGGCGGCATGGCCAAGGGCAGCGGTTGGCGGGCTGGGATCGCTGCCTACAACGCGGGGGAGAGCTACTTGTTGGCGATCTCGGAGGCGGCGCAGAAGTACTTCGACTCAACCCAATAATTGGGCCCACGCCCGCCGGTTCCGACGAATCGCGGAGCGATTTGGCGGCCGTGCGGGCGGGGACTACCCTTTCGGCCTCGACGTGCTCGCGCGCACGATGAGCTCAAACGGAAGCGGCGTGTTTGCTCCGCCGGCCCGGTGGCCGGGGTTGAGCTGGTCCATGAGGATGTCGACGGCCATCTGGCCCTGCAGGGCAGGGAATTGCGCGATCGTAGAGAGCCCGAAGAACTCGGAGAGCTCGTGATCGTCGACGCCGATCACTGACACGTCATCGGGCACGTGTAGTCCGAGGTCGCGGGCGGCGAGAATCGCTCCGATGGCCATCTCGTCAGAGGCGGCGAACACGGCGGTGGGGCGTTTCCGTGGGTTGCCGAGCAGCTGTTTGGCCGCCGCATAGCCGCCCTGCAAGGTGAAGTCTGCAGCGTGGAACAACTCGGGGTCGACCGCGATGCCGGCCGCGACGAGCGCGGCCTCGTAGCCGCCACGACGCTGGGCGGGCACATGGAAGTCCATTTCGGATGCGCTGTCTCCGCCGATGTGGGCGATGATGCGGTGCCCGAGCGAGAGCAAGTGTTCCGTCGCCAGCCGCGCCACCGCGGGGTCGTCGATACTCAGGGTGCGCACCCCTTGGATGGTGCCGCCGACGCCCACGATGGGCTTGTTGATGTCATGCAGGCGGCTCACCTCACTCTCGGTGAGTTCGAGCGCGATGGCGATGACGGCATCCACTCGTTTGCGCATCAGGAAGTGCTCGAACACACTGCGTCGCTCTTCACCCCCGCCGCCCAGGTTGTAGAGGGTGAGGTCGTATCCGTGCCCCAGCAGTGCACTTTCGGCACCCTCGAGCACGGCGCCGTAGAACCAGCGATTGAGGAACGGGATGACCACGCCGACGTTCTTCGTGCGGCCGGTGGCCAGGCCCGACGCGTTGGAGGACACCACATACTCGAGTTCGAGCGCCGCAGCGCGCACTCGTTGCCGGGTCGCTTCGGAAACGTGACCGTTGCCGCTGAGCGCGCGCGACACTGTCGCGGTCGAGACGCCAGCGAGCTGTGCGACCTCATTGATTCCGGGCATTGGGTCGGACCTTCCTTGGGGCATGATCCTACCTTTTGTCCCTCTGGTCACGTCGGCGCTCCCGAGCTTGTATCCTTGTTCAGCACGTTCGGCTAGATGAATACATGTGGTCGGAAGTGCCCTGGCAAGTTACCCAAGCGGCCAAAGGGAGCTGACTGTAAATCAGCCGTTTTCAACTTCGGGGGTTCGAATCCCTCACTTGCCACGTTGTGATGAGTCGAGACATAGGCGACAGATGAGTCGCGAGATGTGCGACTGTCACGAGAAAGAGCTCGGCCATCGGCCGGGCTCTTTTCGTTGGTTGCGCCAGTAGTGGCGTGTGGGGTCGATGTGGTGTTCGCTGAGGATTTCGCCGGTGTCGAGGTGGACGACGGTGGCGCTGGTTTCGTCGATGAGGATGAGTACTCGTTTGCCGCGGTGGGGTTTGCCGATGCCGAGGTGGTGCATTCGTGCGGCGTGGCGGAGGCTGACGTGTCCGTCGGTGTCGACGCGGTCGTGCCGCAGCCGGAAGAAGCCAGTCGGGCCTGGGGCCGCTGGGAGGGCTTTCGGGGCTGCTCGGTAGGCGGATCCGGGTGTCGCTCGGTCGCGGGCGCGGTGCGGGCGGTGCTCGTTGTAGTGCTCGCGGAAGACGTCGAGTTGCTGCTGTAGTTCGTCGGGTGTTTGGGGGGCTGGCTGCGCGGCGAGGAAACGTTTCAGTGTTTGGTGGAAGCGCTCGATTTTGCCTTGGGTCTGTGGATGGCCGGGGTTGCCGTTCTTCTGCTTGACGCCGAGCACGGGTAGCAGGTGTTCGAAGGCGTTGCGTCCGCCGCCGAAGCGGGCGGTGTAGACCCTGCCGTTATCGGTCAGTGTTGAGGCGGGGATTCCATGCACTTGGGTTGTCGCGAGGAACGTTGCGACGACGTCGTCTCCGGTGACCGGGGTGTGGACGGTGCAGGAGAGCAGGTAGCGGGCGTGGTCGTCGAGCCAGTTCAGGATTTCCACGTCGGTTGCGTCGTGTAGGCGCCAGTGGGTGAAGTCAGACTGCCAGGTCTCGTTGGGTTGGGCGGCTTCGAAGCGGAGGTAGGAGGAGCGAGGTCGTTTCCTGGGTTCCGGGGTGATCAGGTTTGCGCCGTGCAGGATCCGGCGGATCGTCGAGGTCGACGGGGCCACGATGTTCTCCCGCTCGAGATGCCAGGCGATGGTCACGGGGCCGGCATCGAGGCCCCGCGCAGTGAGTTGTTGACGCAGTTCAACGATTCGGTCGCGAACCTGCTGCGGGGTCGTAGCAGAATTCGAGTGCGGTCGTCTGGGTCGGGGATCGACCGCGTCCAGG
>JAYUVE010000030.1:0-57374 GCA_043754275.1 Microbacteriaceae bacterium
CGTGGCGCCGCGCCCGGCCGCGCCGCCACGTGCCGCCGCGCCGCGCGCCGAAACGGTCCAAGGGGCAGTTGATACGTCAAACGAAGACCGCTCCGTAACAAGTGCCCTGTCGAGGGCCGCTTCCACCTCCCGACTCTGTGCGCCCGCCGTTACGCGTCGAAAACACCATGCTTTCGGGATGCCCGCGCCGCCGCCATTGCCGCAAGAATTCTCCGGCATTCCGTTCTCGGTCGTCGAGGCGCTGGCCGCGGGAATACCGCCGGCCCGACTGCGACGCTCAGACCTCGACGCACCCTTTCGCGGAGTTCGGACGCTCGAGCGACCCGCGAGCCTCGTGGATCGGTGCCTTGCATACGCTCCCAAGTTGCGGGCGCAGCAGGTTTTCAGTCACGGATCCGCTGCGGCGCTGTGGGGGATGTGGCTCCCGCGACGCCTCCAGGACGACCCCATCATCGACGTTCTCGCCCTGCATCCCGCGGGACGCCCTCGCGCTGTGGGGGTTCGTGGCCACCGGGCCGCTTCGGTCGGGCTCGGCATGGCGGGTGGTCTCCCCGCGACATCCCCGTGCGAAACCTGGCTCCAGCTCGGGTCGGGCTTGAGCGTGACGGAGCTGATCGCTGCCGGCGACAGCCTCCTGCGCCGCGAGTCAATCTTGTCGAGTCTCGATGAACTGGCGGCCCTCGTCGAAACCTGTGGCTCGCCGCGCGGCGTGTCGCGTGCCCGCCGGGCCTTGCCCTTGCTTCGGGCCGGGGCCGACTCGCCCCGCGAGACTCAGCTGCGCTTGCTGCTGCAGCGAGCACGGCTGCCGGAGCCCGAAGTGAACGGGCCGATCACCCTTCGGACAGGGCGGATCACCCCCGGCGATCTCGTCTTTCGCGACTGGAACGTCTTGGTTGAGTACGACGGAGTCCAGCACCGAGTCTCTGCGCATCAGTTTGCGACCGATGTGCGCCGACTCGAAGATCTCGCGGCTTCGGGTTGGACCGTCATCCGCGCGCTCTCCCGTGATTTCCAGAATGCACGAGAGCTCGTGGACCGAGTGAGCGTCGCCTTGCGGCACAAGGGATGGCGCGGAAGGCCGTCGAGAGGGCAGTTGTGGCCGCTCGACGCGGGCCGGGCGTCGAAACTGCCCCTTCGAGGGGAATAACGGGCGGCCACGAGCCGAAGTACAGACTCCGGATGCAGCGAGCACGCGGGAGCCGCCGGATGCCGCGAGCACGCGAGCCGGGGTAGGCAGACGGGCCGAGCGCACCGTCGCCGTCGAGCAGGAGCGCAATCGGATCGCCTGCGATCCAAGACGGCGCAACGCATTCGCCGCACCGCGCGTCGGCCGCGAGGCGCGTCGGCCGCACTGCGCGTCGGCCCCCGGAGCATCGTCCCAGTAGATACCGTTCCTGCATAACGGCTGTGTAATTGCCGTGTCATGGCGGTGCATGGCATGTGAAATGCTGCGCGCGGCCCCGAGCCACCCGATACTGGGCTCCGTCCTAATTCCGAAGGAGACGTGATGGGGCCGTTTCTTGCCGGCATCCGAGTCATCGGCGGCCCGATCCCGATCATCATCGACGCGCTAGCGGCGCTCGCCGCGGTCGCTTTGATCGTGCGACCGTTGCCGATCGGGCGCCGCCTGCGCTGGGCCATCACGGGAGCGGCTGCGCTCGTGCTGGGAGCAGCGCTCGGGATCCTCACGTGCTGGGTGATCGGGGACGTGTTTGACGCCTTCGACGTCAGCCTCTCGCCGACCTCGCGTGCCTGGGTGGCCTGCGCATTCGCCGGAGTGGCCCTGGCAGTCGTGAGCCTGTACCGCTCGAGCGCCCGTCGTCGGGTGGGCGCTGTCGCCGCTGCGCTGCTCTTCACGCTGCTGGGGGCCCTGGGCGTGAACGCGGATTTCGGGCAGTACCCGACCCTGGCTAGCATCTTCGGCACCAGTTCGCTGCCTGATCTGCCTGCGGATGCCCTCGCCGCCCAGCGTGCCAGCATCGGATCGGCCGCGGCGACGCCCGCCTGGCGGGCGCCCGCTGGCCTCCCGAGCCAGGGCATTGTGGGCGCGGTGAACATCCCGGCGACCATCTCGCATTTCGCCGCCCGGCATGCCCTCGTCTACCTGCCACCGGCGGCTCGTGTCACCAATCCACCAGCACTGCCCGTGCTGGTGATGCTCTCCGGCCAGCCGGGCGGTCCAGAGAATGTCTTCATCTCCGGCCATCTCGCCGCCGTGCTCAACAGGATCGCTGCGCAGCATGAGGGTCTCGCCCCGATCGTCGTGGTCCCCGACCAACTGAGCGCGCCCGAGATCAACCCGATGTGTGTCGATTCGGCCATAGGCAATTCGGCGACCTACCTCACGGTTGACGTTCCGGCCTGGATCCGCGCCAACCTCAACGTGCAGTCGAGTGCTTCGGCCTGGGCCATCGGGGGATTCTCCCAGGGCGGCACCTGCGCGATCCAGCTGGGGGCGGGGCATCCCGACCTGTTTGGCTCGATCGTCGACATCTCGGGCGAACTCGATCCGAAGATCGGCACGCCCGAGGTCACTATCGCGAAAGGCTTCGCGGGGGATGCCGCGGCCTACGACGCCGCAAAGCCCCTGTCGATCATCGCGAAGCACGCCCCCTTCGCCGACACCGTCGCCGTGTTCGCGGTCGGCGAGTTAGACGCGAAGTACGCGCCCTGGGTCGCCACCGTCGCGGCTGCCGCGAAGTCGGCGGGGATCCACACGACCGTGCTGTCGTCTCCGGGAACCGCCCATGACTGGCACACCGTCACCTACTCGCTCGAGAACGGAATTCCCTTGCTCTATCCGCATTGGGGGCTGTCCCGATGATCCGCTTGCTGCGCCGCGTTCCATTTACGATCGGCCTGGTCGTCGTTCTCGTGCTTCTCGCTCTTGTCACGGGTCCGCTGCGCGGGCCCTCCACCCTCGTGCGGCACGCCGTCGGTGCCGACCTCGCGGCGTTGTCACGGCACGAATGGTGGTCGCTCTTCACCGCTGGTTTCTTCGTCGACAATGTTGCCCAGTTGGTGGTGGTCGTCGTTGCGGCGGTCGTCGGCGTCGGCGCAGCCGAGTTGCTCATGGGCAGCAGGCGGGCGGCCCTGGCCTTCGCAGTAACGGGCCTTGCCGCCTACGGAATCGGGCTGGGGATCGAAGGGCTCGGTGTCCTGGCAGGAGAGTACTGGGCCGATGCGGTGCGCAAGCTTGTCACCATCGACCCGTTGGGTCCCATCCTGGGCACGGTCGCCGCGGGCAGTGCGTTCGCGTCTGTTCTCTGGCGGCGGCGCATCCGATTCGCGGTTGTCGCATCGATAGTCGTCTTCCTGCTCTATTCGGGCCAGCCGTCGGACTTCTTCCGGATGATCGCGGTGCTGGTCGGCCTGCTGCTCGGCTCTCTGCTCACGCGGAGCCGCATCCGCCTTGAGCGCTGGACGAGCTCGCACCACGAGACGCGCGTGCTGCTGGCTGTGCTCGCGTCGATCTTCGCTCTCGGCCCAATAGTCACACTCATCGCGCACGGTCGATTCGGGTTGCTCTCACCCCTCGGTGACTTCATTGTCGGCGGGATGCCCCGCTCCCGCCCAGGCGGCGTGCCCTGCACCGTCATCGGGCCGACGCAGGAATGCACCGAGCAGCTCGCGGCGCATGCGGGACAGGGGTTCTCCGCGATAGTGCTGGCCCTCCTCCCGCTCGCAGTCGTGCTGGTGGGTGCCTATGGCTTGGTTAGGGGAAGGCGGGCAGCCGTCTACCTGGTGGCACTGGTGGCCGCGATCGACGGTCTGCTCGCCGCCTTCTACTTCGGGGTTGTTCCGGCGCTTGGCTATGCCTCACCGGTGCTCAACCGGGTGGGCAACTCCCCGGAATATGGCGCCTGGCTGGTGGCCAACGCTGTGCTGCCGATTGCCTTCGCCGTCGCCATCTTGTCGCAGCGGCGGCACTTCCCGATCAGTTCCACTCCGGCGGCTCGCCGAAAGTTCCTGTTGACGGTTGGTGGAGCACTGCTTGTCGTCTCGAGCGCATACCTCGTGATCGGGTCGGTGCTTGCCTCCCAATTCCGACCGGTGGTCGACGTGATCGACCTGCTCGCCGGGCTACCGGAACGGTTCATCCCGATGTCGTTCCTCATCGCCGAACAGCGCGATTTCGTGCCTACTACCCTGGCCACGCGGCTGCTGTTTCATGGAGTTGGACCGGTGGCGTGGATCGTCGTGTTTGTCGCGCTCATTTCGCTGCTCCGCGGGCGACGCTCCTCTACGGCCGACCCGGGTGATGCCGCGACCTTCCGGCGGTTGGAGCGGGAAGCTGGCGGTTCGATGTCGTTTCCTGGAACCTGGGAAGGCAATAGCTATTGGTTCGACATCGAGCGCCGGATGGGCATCGCCTACCGCGTGGCCAACGGCTGTGCCGTCACCACGAGCGACCCGGTCGGTTCTCCCCGAGACCGGCGCGATTCGCTCGGGCAGTTCATCCGATTCTGTGATGCAAATGCCTGGACCCCGGTCTTCTACGGGGTGCACGCCGAGTGGGCAGACCTTCTCGCCGAGCTCGGCTGGTCTACGACAAGCATTGCCGAGGAGACGGTGATCGACCCGGCGACCTTCGAGATGACCGGCAAGAAGTGGCAAGACGTGCGCTCGTCGGTGAATCGTGCGGCCCGCGAGGGCGTCCGGGTGACCTGGAGCAGTTGGCAGGAGCTCAGCCCACGCACGGCAAACCAGATTGCCGAGATCTCCGAGCTGTGGGTTGTCGAGAAGAAGCTGCCCGAACTGGGCTTCACCCTCGGTGGCCTCGACGAGCTGCGCGACCCCGACGTTGTGCTTGCGGTGGCAGCCGACAGTTCCGGCATCGTGCAGGCGGTGACGAGTTGGCTGCCCACCTGGACCAACGGCGTGGTCACCGGGCGCACTCTCGACTTCATGCGCAGGAAAGCCGACGGGATGAACGGGGTTATGGAATTCGTCATCGCCGAAGCCGCGGTGCGCGCCCAACTCGACGGACTCGAGTTTCTCAGCCTCTCCGGAGCTCCGCTGGCCGTTGCATCGAGCGAGGAGAAGCCGGGGCCGCTGGACAGGGTGCTCGCCATGATCGGCCAATCACTTGAGCCGGTCTACGGCTTCCGCTCGCTGCTTAACTTCAAGCAGAAGTTCCAGCCGCGTCTGGTTCCGCTCTCGCTGGCGTACCCGGATGCAATGTCACTGCCGGCCATCGCCGTGGCGATCTCCCGCTGCTACCTGCCCGATCTCACGCTGAAGGATTCCGCGGCCCTCGTGCGCAGCCTGCGCTAGGGCGGTGCTACCCTAAGACCGTGTTCGGTTTGCTTCTTCTTAGCTGCCGCGACGAGTCCTAACTTCAGGCCTCACTCGTCGCGGCCTGTGTTGTTGAGAAACAACGTTGTCGGTCTGGAACTAATCCAACAGACGAGAAGAGCACGAGACCAATGAAGAACACACAATCGGCTTCCGCAATGCCGATCCATAAGTACCGCCCCTACCACGAGCAGTTGAACGTCGACCTGCCCGATCGCACCTGGCCCACCCAGCGCATTACCCAGGCGCCGCGCTGGTGCTCGGTCGACCTGCGCGACGGCAACCAGGCGCTCATCGACCCGATGAGCCCGGAGCGCAAGCGCATCATGTTCGACCTGCTCGTGAAGATGGGTTACAAGGAGATCGAGGTCGGATTCCCGTCGGCGAGCCAGACCGACTTCGACTTCGTCCGCAGCCTGATCGAGCAAGGTCTCATCCCCGATGACGTGACGATCCAGGTGCTCACCCAGGCCCGCGAAGAGCTCATCAACCGCACCTACGAGTCCATCGCCGGGGCCAAGCGCGCGATAGTGCACCTCTACAACTCGACGAGCGTACTGCAGCGCGACGTGGTGTTCCGCACAGACAAGCAGGGCATCATCGACATCGCCCTGCACGGCGCGCGCCTCTGCAAGGCGGCCGAGCCGATCGCCGTGGGCACCGAGATCATCTACGAGTACTCGCCGGAGAGCTACACCGGCACCGAGCTCGAGTTCGCCCTCGAGGTCTGCAACCTGGTCATCGAGATCTTCGAGCCGACCCCCGAGCGCAACGTCATCATCAATCTGCCCGCGACGGTCGAGATGGCGACTCCCAACGTGTATGCGGACTCGATCGAGTGGATGTCCCGGCGACTCGCCCACCGCGAGAACGTCATCCTCTCCCTGCACCCGCACAACGACCGGGGCACAGCGATCGCTGCCGCGGAGCTGGGTTACATGGCGGGAGCCGACCGCATCGAGGGCTGCCTGTTCGGCAACGGTGAGCGCACCGGCAATGTCGACCTCGTCGCCCTGGGCATCAACCTGTTCACGCAGGGCATCGATCCGCAGATCGACTTCAGCGACCTCGACGAGGTCAAGCGCACCGCCGAGTATTGCAACCAGCTGCCGGTGCCCGAGCGCAGCCCCTGGGCTGGCGACCTCGTCTACACCGCGTTCAGCGGTTCGCACCAGGATGCGATCAAGAAGGGCTTCGAGGCTATGGAGGCCGACGCGAAGGCCAAGGGCGTGACTGTCGACGAGTTGCAGTGGGCTGTGCCCTACCTGCCGGTGGACCCGAAAGACCTGGGCCGCGGCTACGAGGCGGTCGTGCGCGTTAACTCGCAGTCGGGCAAGGGCGGTGTCGCGTACCTGCTCAAGGCGGACCACGCTCTCGACCTGCCGCGCAAGCTGCAGATCGAATTCAGCGGTGTCGTGCAGGCCAAGACTGACGCAGAGGGCGGCGAGGTCACGTCCGCTCAGATCTGGGAGATCTTCCACGACGAGTACCTGCCGGCGGTCGACCCGAGCGAGAAGTGGGGGCGCTTCGAGCTGCACTCGACCGCGACATCCAGTGATCTGGCGGGTTCGACGACGCTACAGGTGAAGTTGCGGGTCGGCGAGGAGGTAGAGGCGGCGACCGGTGCCGGCAACGGTCCGATCGCCGCGTTCCTCGGCATCATGGAGGAGCAGGGCATCGACGTGAAGCTCTACGACTACGTGGAGCATGCGCTGTCCGCGAGCGGGGATGCCCTCGCCGCCGCCTACGTCGAGCTCAACGTCAATGGCAAGCGGCTGTGGGGCGTGGGGATCGACGCTGACATCTCGACGGCATCCCTCAAGGCAGTCGTTTCTGCCGTCAACCGCGCGGTGCGCGCCGAGGCGGGTGAACTCGTCTCCGCCTGAGCTACCGGCCTGAATCACTCGCCCGGCGTCGCGGCCTCATGGGTCGCACGCCGGGAGCGAGCGATGCCGAAGGTGACGAGCCCCGCGGCGACGAGCGTCAGTGCAACTCCCGCGATCATTATCGCCTCGCGGAACTGCCCGGTCTGCTGGGCGCTCCAGTCGCCCGCGCCGAGGTTTCCGATGAAGCGTGCCGCGAGGATCGTCCCGGTAACCGCGATACCGACGCCAGTGGCGATCTCGCTCGCGCTGTCGACAAGAGCAGCACCGATCGAGGTGCGATTCTGCGGCAGGCCCCTGAGCACATTGGTGCCTGCCACGACGCCGTTCACGCGGATCCCCGCCGCCACGAGCACCAGCGCGATCGCGATCCAGGGGTAGCCGTAGCTGCTGAGGAGGCCGAAGACGGCGAGACCGGCGACGACAGCGATCGCGCTCAGCCAGGCCGCTCTCTCCAGGCCGACCCGCTCGATGAAGCGGTTGGCCAGCGGCCCGCCCCCGACGAGCACTATGACCTGGGGCAGCATTCCGATTGAGGCGAGGTAGGGCGGCCAACCCCAGTCGAGCTGCAGTTGGAGCGTCACCATGATTCCGACGCCAGCGACGGCCAGGCCGGTCGCCGCCTTGAAGGCGAGGCCACTCGACACCAGCGGTCGAGCGATGAGGGCCAGGTCGAGGAGCGGGTGGCGCGCGGTGCACTCCCGAAGGAGGAAGAGGATCGACACCATTACCGCGGCGGCGGTTGCCGCCCACGGTGCCCAAGAGTCGGCTCCCTCGTTGACGAAGAGTGTGGGCGCGACCAGCGCGAGCACTATCGTCGCGGTGCCGAGGATCGCCCCGGCGAGATCGATGGGGTCGCGGTGAAGGTCGGCCGCGTCATCCCGTGCGATTCCGATGCGGATGCCGGTGAGGGCGAGAGCGGCGACCGGCACGTTGACCAGCAGCAGCAGCTGCCACGGTGCGATGGCCAGCACGAACCCGCCGACGGTCGGCCCGATGGCGAGACCGACCAGGCCGACCGTGGAGATCAGGGTCAGGGCGCGGACGCGCAGCGCGTCTGTCTGGAATAGTCGGAAGGCCAGCGCCATGGACCCCGGCGTGGTCATCGCCGCCGCAACGCCCATCAGCGCACGGACGGCGATCAGCTGCTCGGCGGTGGTGACGAATGCTGTGGCCAGGCTCGCGAGCGCGAGGAGGACAAGCCCCACAAGCATCAGTCGCCGACGGCCGAACCTGTCGGCTATCGCGCCGAAGGGCAGCATCAGGCCGCCGAAGGTGACCGCGTATACGCCCGTCACCCACTGCAGGCCGGTCGTCGAGGCATGGAGGTTCCTGCCGATCGTGGGCAGCGCGACGTTGAGGATCGAGTTGTCGAGCATCTCGAAGAGGAAGACGGCGGAAAGACCCGCCAGCGCGATCCACGCCTCGCGCAGCGAGCCGGGGGAGACAATGGGGGACACAATGAGGGTGGCAGTGGGGGATGACATGCGACTATCTTATGACACTAAGTTTAGTTACACAAGAGAGTGAGGCAGGCATGCCCAGGACAGCGGAGCGCGGAGGGCCTCAGACACGTGAGCGGATTCGCGAGATTGCGAACCGGCTCTTCCTTGAGCGCGGCTACGACTCGGTGACGGTCGCTGAGGTCGCACGCGAGGCCGGGGTCTCGAGCGTCACGGTCTTCAATCACTTCCCTCGAAAGGAGGACCTGTTTCTTGATCGCGCGGCCGACGCCATCGAGTTGCTGAGGTCGGTTGTCCGCGATCGCGCCCCTGGCGTCGATGTGCTGGCCTCGCTACACAGCCAGAGCGTGCGCCTCTTCAACGAGCGACACCCGCTCTCGGGCGTCGACGAGCGGTCGGCACCATTTTTCCGGACTGTCGCCCAATCACCAGCTCTCATCGCCCGCACCCGGGAAATCGTCTCCGAACTACAGCGGGTGCTGGCCGAAGAACTCGCACGCGACGAGGCCTTCGACGGTGACGGACAGTTGCTGTCGGCGCTTTTCGTCGCTGGCTACGCGTCGGTGATGGTCGAGACCGCTCGCCGCGTGATCAGTGACGAGATGCCTCGGGCCGTCGCCGACGACCATCGAGTGCGACTCGAGCGGCTCTTCGAAGCCCTGGAAAACGGGCTTAGCGGCGCCTGATCCGAGGAAGCTTCTCGATCGCCTTCTGCTCGGGCAGGCTCCAGTTGAAGAGCACGGCAAGCACCCGCACGCCGAAGGTTACGGCCACGCAGATGGTGGCCGCGATGAATACCGGCACGTCGGCCGCGAGCAGGATGACCAGCAGGATCGTGCCAGCAAACGCGGCGATCGCGTAAAGCGATCCGACGTGCATGAGCGCGATTGGGCGATTGAGCAGCAGGTCTCGCAGAATCGATCCGCCCACCGCCGAGATGACTCCAACGAAGATCGCCGGCACTACCGGTAGCCCCGCGGCGAGCGCCTTGGTCGTGCCGATCGCAGCGAACAGACCGATGGTGAGCGCGTCGAGCACCGTCACGAGGGGGCCGAGGCGCGAGATCAGTCGTTCGAGCAGCATCCCGAGCAGTGCGGCGGCAGTCGCGACGATCAGGTACCAATTGCTCGTCAGCGCGGCCGGTACCTCTGACAGAAGGACATCGCGCAGGATGCCCCCGCCGAAGCCGGTCGCGATGCCGATGATCGCGACGCCGAGCAGATCGAGCCGCCGGTCACGGAACTGCGCCGCGAACAGGGCGCCCTGCGCGGCACCGATGCCCACCGCCAGGAGGTCAGCCCACTGTGGGATCACGAAGAGCGCGTTCACGGCTCATTCGTACCACGGCCCAGACCACCAGCAGCACCCCGGTGAGTGCCACGATCGCATTGCCCACGACAAGAAAGCCCGCCTGGCCGCCGGTTGCACCCTCGAGGTGTTCGAGATGGAACACGAAGTGCGGCACCGCGTAGATCGAATAGGCGAGCGCGGCCATTCCCACCACGATCGGTCGCGGGCGGATGACGGCAATCACGAGCAGCACGGCGATCCCGAGCGTCGCACCCCCGAAGTCGCGGGCGTAGTGCTCGCTGAACGGGGGAGTCAGGTCGACAGTTGGGAAGTTCGCGTAGAAGCTCTCGGGCGCGAACTGGTTCCATGCGCCGACCACAAGCTCGTTCAGGGCTAGCAGGGCGAGGCCGATTCGGACGATCACTGAGCTGCAGCCTTCGCGGCAAACTCGGCGAACGTTTGCCGACCGAATCCGGGCATGGACGTCATATGCTTGCCCGCCCGCATCGCCGTGAGGAAGCTGAATGGCAGGTGCATCGTCCACACCGGCTTCTTCGTGCCGGCCGCCTTCTGCCAGGTGGCGACCGCGTCGCGCAGTTGCAGTTGCTCCGGCCCGCCAATGTCGGCGACGCGACCGCTCGGGCCGGCTTCGACGAGTTCGACCAGCCGCTGGGCGACTTCCGCGACCGCGATCGGCTGGTCGGGCACATTGAGGTTGAGGATTACCGGCAGCCCCCGTTGCAGGTGCAGGAAGAACTGGATGAACTCGTGGAACTGGGTCGCCCGCAGGATCGTGAACGGGATGCCCGATCCCTCGATCACCTTCTCGCTCGCGAGCTTGGCGCGATAGTACGAGTACGGCACCTGGTCGACCCCCACGATGGAGATGAAGACGAGGTGCTGGGCTCCCGCAGCACCTGAAGCGTCGGCGAGGCGCCGCGCCTGGGTGACGTCTTTGGTGCCTGTGCTCGTGGCCAGGTGCACGACCGTGGTGACGCCGGCGAGGGCATCCGCAAGCCCTGCTCCGGTATTGAGGTCGCCGACCGCGTGATCGGGGTCCGCGCTGCGGCCCTGCTTGTTTCGGGTCAGGATGCGCACGTCGTGCCCGGCCTTGCGCAGCAGTTCGACGGTGGGTCGGCCGAGGGTGCCGGTGCCGCCCGTGACGAGGATGGTCATTGCAGTCCTTCCGAGGAGTTCACCAGCTATGACCGGGCAGCCCTCAGGAATGTGACAGGGCGAACCGCCCCAGTTTTTCGGGGTTCAAGACGATCATGAGCCGCCGCACGCCTTCGGGGCCGATGTCGAGCGTCCACAGGGCGACGGGATGCCCGTCCCGCACGCCCAGCATCGCGAGCTCGCCATTCGCCTTCACCGCGACGGGCTCGATGCCCTGGCCGAATTTCTCGAGGACGCCGAGGATCAGGCGGGCGACCTGCTCCCGCCCGTGCACGGGCTTGCGCGCGGCGGTGACGATGCCGCCGCCGTCGGAGAGAGACAGCACGTCTTCGGCGAGTGCCGCTTCGAGCGCCGCGACATCTCCGGATTGCGCTGCCGCGAGGAAGAGCCCGAGCATGCGCTCTCGCTCGGCCTTCGGCACGACGACACCGCGCTCGTGCTCGATGTGCCGCCGGGCCCGGGTGCCGAGCTGGCGGGCATTGGCCTCGCTCGTCTCGAGCAGCTCGGCCACCTGCCGGAACGGATAGTCGAAGGCTTCGTGCAGCACATAGGCGGCGCGTTCGGCGGGGGAGAGGCGCTCGAGCAGCAGCAGCACGGCGAGGCTGAGCGCCTCGGCGCGCTCCGCTCCGAGCGCGGGGTCGGCCGCGGTGTCCACCGGTTCGGGTAGCCAGGGGCCGACGTAGGTCTCGCGCCGCACCCGCGCAGAGTCGAGAGTGGTTAGGGCGAGCCGCGTGACTATCGTCGCAAGGAAGGCTGCGGGTTCTGCGACATCCGCCCGGTCTGCCGACTGCCAGCGCAGCCAGGTCTCCTGTACGAGGTCTTCGGCTTCGGTTGCCGAACCGAGCATGCGGTAGGCGATGCCGAACAGGCGGCCGCGCTGGGCTTCGAAGATCTCGGTGGACTCCACGGCGCCATTCTGCCTGACTGTGGGCCATTCTTCCCGACTCCGACTGTGGAGGAGGGGATACTGGAGGGGTGCCGACCTACCGTGACGAAGCCGTTGTGCTGCGCACCCACAAGCTGGGTGAAGCCGACCGCATTGTCACGATGCTGTCCAGGCAACACGGCAAGATCCGCGCGGTCGCGAAGGGGGTGCGGCGCACCGCGTCGCGTTTCGGGGCGCGACTCGAACCGATGATGGTCGCCGACATCCAGTGCTACATCGGGCGCAGCCTCGACATCGTCCAGCAAGCCGAATCGCTCGGCTCGTACGGCGCAGAGATCGCCGACGACTACGCGAGCTACACGGCGGGCAGCGTCATGCTCGAAACCGCCGACAAGATTACGGATGACGACGGCAGCCTCCAGCAATACCTCCTGCTGGTTGGCGCCTTGCGTTCGCTCTCCCGTCGCGAGCACCACCCCTCGCTCACGCTCGACTCGTACCTGCTGCGCGCCCTCTCGATCGCTGGCTGGGCCCCGAGCTTCACGGATTGCGCCGTCACGGGGGCTCCTGGCCCGCACACCTACTTCGTCGTGCAGTTGGGTGGCGTGGTCTCCGACGAGGTCGCCCCGCCCGGCACCCCGCGACTCGACCTCGAAACGCTTGGCCTGCTCGGCGCCCTCATCGAGGGCCGGTGGGATGACGCCGAAGCCGCCGAAGAGCGCGCCCGCAGCCAGGCCAGCGGGGTAGTCGCCGCCTACACCCAGTTTCACCTGGAGCGCTCGCTGCGCTCCCTGGCTCACGTGGACCGTTCCGCGTAGGCTTGATCGTTGACATCAGCTGTCTCGCTAAGGTCCGCCATTGATGCACGGGTTGGCCTGTCGCAGCTCCTCAACACGCGGCCCTCTGTCATACATTTCGAAATTTGCCCCCGAGCAGTGGTGTTGCTTGAGCGCGCCGCTAGCCTTTGAGTATCGAACTTGTCAGACTGAAGGGGTGATCGCATTGACCGAGGCGCAGACGTGGGCCACCATCGGTGTGCTGTCAGCTGCGTTGATCGGAATGATCACGGTGGTGACTTCGGTGCTCAAGCGCACCATAACCGTTCAGGTCGGCAGCCTGCGCAATGAATTGGTTACTGGATTCGACAGTGTGCGGGCGGATTTTCGTTCCGAGATCGGCGGTCTGCGCGCTGAGATGAACGCACGTTTCGAAGTCGTTGATATGCGCTTCGAGTCACTTGATCGTGATGTGCAGGCCGTCGCGAACAAGGTATTCGGAAACGACCGGCCGTAGTCGGTGACGGTCTCCAAAACCCACAAGGACGCGGTCGACTTCAAGCCGATCGACTGGACCGGCCTCTACCCGCCCGAGCTTCCCCGCAAGGCCGTGCCGGAGCACGTCGCCATCGTCATGGATGGCAACGGCCGCTGGGCGAACGGCAAGGGCCTCACCCGCATCGAGGGGCACAAGGCCGGGGAGGCGTCGCTCCTGGATGTCGTCGCCGGCGCCATCCAGGTCGGGGTCAAGCACCTAAGCGTCTACGCGTTCTCCACGGAGAACTGGAGCCGCTCGCCCGAGGAGGTCCGGTTCCTGATGGGATTCAATCGGGACGTGTTGCACCGCCGCCGT
Source organism: Microbacteriaceae bacterium (assembly GCA_043754275.1). Lineage (GTDB taxonomy): Bacteria > Actinomycetota > Actinomycetes > Actinomycetales > Microbacteriaceae > Rhodoglobus. Next base: position 13,626 of record JAYUVE010000030.1, read on the forward strand.
GACCAGCTCAACGACTGGGGAGTGCGGGTGCGTTGGGCGGGGCGCAGACCTCGGCTGTGGGCATCCGTCATCAAAGAACTGCAGTTCGCCGAACAGCTCACCCGCAACAATTCCGTGCTGACCCTGACGATGTGCGTCAACTACGGCGGTCGCAATGAGCTCATGGATGCCGTGCAGAAGATCGCAGACGACGTCGCGGCCGGCAGGCTGAAGCCGTCCGGTATCTCGGAGAAGACCATCCAGAAGCACCTGTACCAGCCCGACCTCCCCGACGTCGACCTCTTCGTCAGGAGCTCGGGTGAGCAGCGCACCAGCAACTTCATGCTCTGGCAGAGCGCCTACGCCGAGATGGTGTTTCTCGACACGCTGTGGCCCGACTTCACTCGTGAGCAACTCTGGGAAGCGATCACCATCTACGCCCAGCGAAACCGGCGGTTCGGCGGCGCGATCGACGCGCCGGGGTCCTGAACGCTGGCCGTCGGGAACCCGGCCTCGGGCTGGACAATCGAGAGCTGGTCGACCACGCCCCAGGGCGGAGCGCACCTCGACGATCCCAACGCCCTCGATGTGACGGGGACTCACCCGCTCATCTAGCTGACGACTGCGGGTCCGTCCTCGGCCTGGCCCAGCGCGGGAAATCGCTAGGCTGTGCTGATGCCCACCACCCACTCGAGCACTGGCAAAATCCGCACGGCCCCCATCCGAACAGGACTGATTGGCTTCGGCCTCTCCGGGCGGGTGTTCCACGCCCCCTTCATCGCGACCAATCCGGCCTTCAGCCTCGAGGTCATCTCGACGAGCAGCCCTGAGCGCGCGGCCGAAGCCGCTGCCCAGCATCCCGACGCCACGATCGTCGCAACACCCGACGAATTGCTTGCCAGGGCTGGTGACCTCGACCTCGTGATCCTCGCTTCCCCGGCCCACACCCACCTCGAGCAGGGGCTCGCGGCCCTCGACGCGGGTGCGGGCATCGTGATCGACAAGCCGTTCGTTCCGACCGTGCTCGACGCCAAGAAGCTCATCGCCAAGGCCGAAGCGACCGGAAAGCTGCTCGCGGTCTTCCAGAACAGACGTTGGGACGGCGACTTCCTCACCGTCAAGAAACTTATCGCCGAGGGTCGGCTCGGAAGCGTGCACCGCTTCGAGTCCACATTCGAGCGTTGGGCCGGCCCCAACCGCGATCGCTGGCAGGACACCACCACGATCGAACAGGGCGCGGGCATCAGCTACGACCTCGGCAGCCACCTCGTCGACCAGGCTCTTCAGCTGTTCGGCCCGGCCGTTGTCGACCATGCCGAGCTCACAGTGGTTCGCGAGGGAAGCGTGAGCGATGACGACTCCTTCATCACCCTGCTGCATTCGAGCGGCGTCAGATCTCACCTGACCATGAGTCGTGCCGCGGGGCAGTCTGGTCCCCGCTTCAGGGTGCTCGGCTCCGAATCCGCCTACACGGTTTACGGGCTCGACGGGCAGGAGCCGATGCTCAAGCTCACCCAGTGGCCAGGGTCCGCGGGCTACGGGGTGACTCCCGAGGCGCAATGGGGGTTGCTCGGCATCGATGGCTCCGACGAGGGGCTGGTTGCCGTGCCCACCGAGGCGGGGGACTACCCGGCCTTCTACGCGGGCGTCGCGGCGAGCATCCTGGATGGTGCCCCATCCCCGGTCGATCCGAAGGATGCCCTCGAGGTGGTTCGCATCATCGAGCGGGCGCACGCCCTGTCGCAGGTGCCCTAAGCAGTCCACGACCAACCGGGCGGCTATTGTCCCGCGGCGGTGGGGGAGGGATGCTGAACGCATGACCTCCGCTTCCCTCCAGACCGCAATCGAGAGCTTCGGCGATCCGCGCGGGTATCTCGCCGTGGCATCCGTCGGCATTCCGCCGCGCCAGGCGGTGGATGCCCTGACCGCCGACCTCGCAGCCTGGGCCCGTGCCGACCGCGACCCGCAGGGCTACGACGCGGGTATCGAGCGGACCCGGGAGTCGTACGCACGGCTCGTCGGGATGCCCGTGGACCGCGTCGCGCAGGGTTCGCAGACCTCTGTGCTCGCCTCGATCGTCGCCGCGGCCGTGCCTGCGGGGGGCGAAGTGTTGAGCGTCGACGGGGACTTCTCCTCCATCGTCTTTCCTTTCCTGCAGCGCGCAGATATTGCCGTGCGCACTGTCTCCCTCGAGGCGCTCGCCGAGTCGATCACCGAGAAGACCTGGCTGGTGGCCTTCTCGCTCGTGCAGTCATCCAGCGGCCTCATCGCGGATGTGCCTGCCATCGTCGAGGCGGCAGCGCGCCACGGAGCCTTCACGATGTGCGACCTCACCCAGGCCGCGGGCGTGCTGCCCGTCGATGCGTCGCTGTTTGACGCCACGGTCTGCCACACCTACAAGTGGCTGTGTGCCCCGCGCGGGGTCGCATTCCTCACTCTCTCCGAGCGATTCGACCCCCTGCCCACGCCGCTGCAGGCCGGCTGGTATGCCGGAGACGACGTCTGGCAGAGCTGCTACGGGCCCTCGATGCACCTCGCCCACACCGCGCGTCGGTTCGACGTCTCGCCCGCGTGGCAGGCCTGGATCGGGGCCGAGCAGTCCATCGCGCTCTTCGCGGGGCTCGACATGCCGGAGGTGTGGGAGCGCACGAGCGGCCTCGGCGATGCGCTGTGCGATGCGCTGGGCATCCCGCAGCAGCACCAGGCGATCGTGAGCTGGCCGGATGCCTCGGGCAGCGACCTGGGCAAGCTCACCGCCGCGGGCATCAGGGCCTCCGGTCGCGCCGGACGGCTGCGCGCCTCGTTCCACTTGTGGAACAACGAGAGCGACGTGGCGGCCGTCGTCTCTGCGCTGCGCTCGTAGGTGCGCTTCCGGGCCGCCGGGGCTCGGTAGACTCGGTGCTCATGCGACCGGGCATCCAGCTCGGCTGACCATTGGATCGCGCGCCGCGCAGGCAGCGGCGCTTAGGAGCACCTCGTGGCAACCCCCAGCAATCTCGACGCCGTCATCAACCTCGCCAAGCGCAGGGGTTTCGTCTTCCAGTCGGGAGAGATTTACGGCGGCTCGCGCTCGGCCTGGGACTACGGACCGCTCGGAACCGCCCTCAAGGAGAACATCAAGAAGCAGTGGTGGCAGACCATCGTGCAGGGGCGCGATGACGTGGTCGGCATCGACTCTGCGGTGATCCTGCCGCGGCGCGTCTGGGAGGTTTCCGGTCACGTCGAGGTGTTCTCCGACCCGCTGGTCGAGTCGCTGCACACCCACAAGCGCTACCGCGCCGACCACCTGCTCGAGCAATACGAAGAGAAGCACGGCCACCCGCCGGCGAACGGCCTCGCCGACATCAAAGACCCTGACACCGGCCAGCCAGGCGCCTGGACCGAGCCTCAGAACTTCTCCGGCTTGCTGAAGACCTTCCTCGGCCCTGTCGACAACGAGGAGGGCCTGAACTACCTGCGCCCCGAGACCGCCCAGGGCATTTTCGTCAATTTCGCCAACGTGCTCGGGGCCTCACGGCTCAAGCCGCCGTTCGGCATCGGCCAGGTCGGCAAGAGCTTCCGCAACGAGATTACGCCCGGCAACTTCATCTTCCGCACGCGCGAGTTCGAGCAGATGGAGATGGAGTTCTTCGTCGAGCCCGGCACCGACGAAGAGTGGCACCAGTACTGGATCGACGAGGCCATGCGCTGGTACACGGATCTCGGCATCAATCCGGAGAACCTGCGCTTTTACGAGCACCCGAAAGAGAAGCTCAGCCACTACTCGAAGCGCACCGTCGACATCGAGTACCGGTTCCGGTTCCAGGGCAGCGAATGGGGTGAGCTGATGGGGGTGGCGAATCGCACCGATTTCGACCTCAAGACCCACTCCGAGGCATCCGGAACCGACTTGTCGTACTTCGACCAAACCAAAGACGAGCGCTGGATCCCCTACGTGATCGAGCCCGCCTTCGGTCTCACCCGCGCGCTCATGGCGTTTCTCATCGACGCATACGCTGAGGATGAGGCCCCCAACGCCAAGGGTGGGGTCGACAAGCGCACCGTGCTGAGGCTCGACCGCAGGCTCGCGCCGATCAAGGTGGCGGTGCTCCCGCTGTCACGTAACGACCAGCTTTCGCCTCTCGCCAAGGAGGTCGCCGCCGACCTCCGCAAGCTCTGGAACGTCGACTTCGACGACGCCGGCGCGATCGGACGCCGCTACCGCCGACAGGACGAGATCGGCACCCCGTTCTGCGTCACGATCGACTTCGACTCCCTGGAGGACAACGCCGTGACGGTGCGCGAGCGCGACTCGATGGAGCAGGAGCGCGTCCCGCTCGAGGGGCTGCGGGGGTACCTCGCGGCGCAGCTCGTGGGGGCGTAGCCCGCGGTTCACCTCGGCTCCGGCCTCGTCCCGGCCCTCACGTCGAAATCGACGGAGACCGGGGATTGCGCAGGCCAAGGCTGAGGGCTCAGCCCGATCTGGGCCCGGGCATCCGTCGATTTCGACGCGGCAGTCGCTAACGTGCGGCGGGGACGCCGTGTAGTCCACATTTCTCCCGAAGTGGTGTTGGTGTGCCGTGCTCGGCACGATGCTCGCGGGATGCAATCGGTCGCCGACAGCGTGAGGGCACTTGGCGGAATCGCTAAGGCCGCTGAATTGTTGCGCCGCGGTCACAGCTATCGCCAAATGGGGTGGGCCGCAGCGCGGGGCTGGGTAGTGCGGGCTCGCTGCGGTTGGTACGCCTCGGTGGACACGCCGGCGGCAACGACAGTCGCGCTGCGGGTGGGAGGCGTGCTCGCCTGCGTCTCCGCCGTGCAGTCCTATGGCGTCTGGACCTTGGCGGATTCCCGAGTGCATGTCCACGTGCATCCGCATTCACGCGGGCTCCGGTCGCCAGGGGACTACCGCAAAGCGCTCGGGAAGTCGTGGCGCGTGCGCGTCCACTGGTTGCCTGAGGCGCCCCGAGCGGCCCGGCGCGCTCCTTTGGCCGAGTCCCTGATGCTCATGACGAAAGTGCCGGCCGATCCATGTTGCGATTGCCTCCTGGGACTCCGCGATCCACGGTGGCAAACTAAGCGGGCGGGCACTCGGGGGCGCTCTCCGGGACCTCGATCCGCGCATCCGGGCGCTGATCGATGGACGCGCCGAGAGTGGCATCGAGTCAATCGCCCGAGTGCGGCTGGCTCTCGGGGGCATCCCGTCGCGACCGCAGGTGTGGATCGGCAGGCGACGCGTCGATCTGCTCATCGGTGACCACCACGTCGTCGAATGTGATGGCGAAACCGATCACTCAGGGGCGCTGGATTTCGAGGCGGATCGACGCCGAGACGCCGAACTCGCCGCCCTGGGATATCGAGTTCTCAGGTTTTCCTATCGGCAGGTTGTCGAGGAGTGGGAGTCGGTGGAGTTGGCGGTGCGGCGCGCGCTACTTGGTGTGCCCGCCGAGTCCCTCACCCTGCGCACGGCGTCGAAATCGACGGATGCCGCCCGCGATGGCCGCGTCCCCCGCGTGCATGAGTGAGGCCCAGGCATCCATGTCCGTCGATTTCGACACGGGAGCGGCCAGCGCAGGGAATACGGGATGCCCCACCGCGTTGAGCCCTACGTGAGTGAACCCATCAAGGTAGACATCTGGTCAGACGTGCAGTGCCCCTGGTGCTACATCGGCAAGCGCAAGTTCGAGGCCGGAGCCGCCGAGTTTGCGGCGCAGGGCGGCGGAGACGTCGAGGTGGAGTACCACTCCTTTGAGCTCGCACCCGACACCCCGGTGGACTTCGATGGCACGCCCGTCGACTACCTCGCGCAACGCAAGGGGCTGCCTCTCGCCCAGGTTGAGCAGATGCTCGAGCGCGTGACCGGGATCGCCAAGAGCGTGGGGCTGAACTACGACTACGACCATGTGCACCAGACCAACACGGTGATCTCACACGAGCTCCTCCACTTCGCGAAGAGCAAGGGCCGCCAGCTGGAGATGAAGGAGCGCCTGCTGAAGGCCTACTTTGTCAACGGCGAGCACGTCGGGCGCATCCCGGATCTGGTCGACATCGCAGTGGAACTGGGCTACGACCGCGCCGAGGTTACGGAGGCGCTCGAGCGCCACCGTTACCTCAGGGACGTCAAGGCGGATGTCGCGTTGGCGCAGGAGTACGGCATCCAGGGCGTTCCATTTTTCGTGATCGATAGCAAATACGGGGTGTCCGGCGCGCAGGAGGCGGCAACCTTCGCTAACGTGCTTGCACAGGTGCAGTCTGAAAAGGAAGCGGCCGCATGACCAGCGCAGCGACGATGCCCATCGAGATCGTGAAGTTGCTGCCGCTCGGCGACTTTGACGCCGCCGCCTGCGACGGTGACTTCTGCGAAATCCCTGAGCACCACACCCAGGCGGTCATCAACCGCAAGCTAGACGACGACGCCGTCTGACGTTCGGCTACGAGCCATGAATCGCACGTATCCCCAGCGCTACAACGAACAGTAGCGCCGGCGCTCCGAGGAAGCTCAGCACGTAAACGTTGCCTGGGGCGTTGGATATCACGCCGGCTTTCTTGAGTGCGACGCGCCTGGCGATGAAGTAGGCCAGTGGCGCGATGAGGAGCACCCACCAGGGCGATGCCGCGGGGAGATGACGCTGGCGAAGGGTTGCCGAGTCACCGATGACGAGGCCGACCATGACCACGATGACTGCGAGGCCGAGGAAGAGCGACCCGACGGTCGTGGACGTGAGGCCTGTGAAGAGCCCAACCACCTGTAGCGGGATCACCATCAACGGCAGCAGCGCGAGAATCCAGATGGCCGGCGTGTTGGGCGATCCGGCGGGGATGACCGTTGCGCCAGGTCTCAGCGCCGAGTACTGCTGCTGCGAGAACGCGATGTAGGGAGCGCTCGCTCCTTCCCGCACGTAATCGGGAGCCAACGGTATGGTCGGGGTCAACGTGCTGGTCGACCGGCCCCGTTGTCGGTCCCGCACGAGGGGCGTCTGGTCAGGGCGGGCAGGGGCCACCTGGGCCGCTGCCGGCGCGACAACGATGGGAGCGGCATCGGGCGCCGGCATCAGGTGCTCCGTCCAGGATGCGCCGTCCCACCAGCGCAGCTCTTGCGCCGACGACGGATCCCTGTACCAGCCGGCTCCGGGCGCGACGGGAGTGCGCGGCGCCTCCGCGGTAGTTGCATCAAACAAACGACTTCCCCCGGCAGCCAGTTTAGAAACGACTAGGGGTTTTCCGGATCCCCCTCTTCGGGCGGTGCCAGCTCTAACCGACGAACCCGCGTCGCGACCAGTCGACGAGCTGCTTGGCGGTCGAGTCCGCGGGGGCTCGTTTCAGGACTTCGGGCGGGATGCGCACCATCGCCCCGATCACCGGTCGCGGAGGCAGCGGCGAATTCTGCAGCGCCACAGCGCGCACCCGCTTGTTGACGACCGCGCCGAGCACGGCGCCGACGGCGAAGCCGACCGGGAGCACGAACAGGTTCACGACCGGGGGCAGGCCTACGAAGGCTCCAAGCGCGTAGCTGATCAGCACCCCCATGGCGGCGCCGATCGTGATGGCGAGGCCCCAGCGCTCGTGGCGGGCGTTCGCGACATCCCACGCCGCTTGGTCTGCCAGTCGGCGTTGCATCTCTTCGCGAGGAAGCTCGCTCACCCACAGCTTTCCCTGGTGACGGAACACGTAGGGGTTGTCGTCGAGGGCCATCAGTCGCTCAGATCCGCGACGGTGGCATCGAACCCACGGATGAGGAGAGAGGCCCGGAAAGAGACCCGGAAAGAGATGGGAGAATCGTCACGTGACCATTCTGACGGCCCCAGCGCCGACCCTGAGCATCGGGCCCATCGCGCTCGACGTGCCGGTCGTGCTCGCGCCGATGGCCGGGATCACCAACACCGCGTTCCGGCGACTCTGCCGGGAGTACGGCGCGGGGCTCTACGTCTCCGAGATGATCACTTCGCGGGCACTGGTCGAGCGCACGCCCGAGAGCATGCGCCTGATCCGCCACCACGAGTCGGAGACGCCGCGCAGCATCCAGCTCTACGGCGTCGACCCCAAGACTGTCGCCGAGGCGGTCACGATGCTGGTCGCCGAAGACCGTGCAGACCACATCGACCTGAACTTCGGATGCCCGGTGCCCAAGGTCACGAAGAAGGGTGGGGGAGCCGCCCTGCCCTGGAAGCTCGACCTCTTCCGCAACATCGTGGAGTCAGCCGTCAAGGCTGCCGGTGCCGTGCCGCTCACGATCAAGATGCGCAAGGGCATCGACTCCGACCACCTCACCTATCTCGAGGCCGGTCGCATCGCGGAGGGCGCGGGGGTGGCAAGCATCGCACTGCATGCCCGCACCGCCGCCGAGTTCTACTCCGGCACCGCCGACTGGTCGGCGATCGGTCGCTTGAAGGAGCTCATCACCTCCACCCCCGTGCTCGGCAACGGCGACATCTGGAGCGCGGATGATGCACTCCGCATGGTCGACGAAACCGGCTGCGACGGCGTGGTGGTGGGCCGTGGCTGCCTCGGTCGCCCGTGGCTGTTTGGGGACCTGTCTGCGGCTTTCAAGGGTGAGAAACTCAAACGCGAGCCGTCCCTCGGCGAAGTCGCGGCAGCCTTTCGGCGGCACGCCGAGCTGCTCGTGGAGTTCTTCGAAGACGAGGATCGCGCCTGCCGCGACATCCGCAAGCATGTCGCCTGGTACTTCAAGGGATACGCCGTCGGCGGCGACCTGCGCGCGTCGCTCGCGACCGTCAAAGACCTCGCCCAGTTGGATGAGCTGCTCGCGCAACTCGACTGGGACCAGCCGTACCCGGGTGCCGACGCCGAGGGCCAGCGCGGTCGTGCGGGCACCCCGAAGAATCCGTCGCTCCCGCACGGCTGGCTCGACAGTCGCGAGCTGCAGGAGACCCATCGGATGGAGCTCATCGACGCGGAGGTAAACACAAGTGGCGGGTAAGCCTTACGCCCGACGAAGCACAGCTTCGTCGGCGCTGGCGTCGCAGAATCGCTTCGCGATTCCCATAGCTCCAGCGCGCAATGGCGGATAGCTACGACGAAGCCGATCGGGAGCGCTGGCTGCCCGAGGAGCACTCGAGTCGCCGCAGCGACTTTGCCCGCGATCGAGCGCGCGTGCTGCATTCCAGCGCACTGCGCCGCCTGGCGGCCAAGACCCAGGTGCTCAGCCCCACAGCTGGCCTCGATTTTGCGCGCAACCGCCTGACCCACTCACTGGAGGTGGCCCAGGTCGGGCGCGAGTTGGGCGAGAGCCTTGGGCTGGACCCGGATGTCGTCGACACCGCCTGCCTCGCCCACGACCTCGGGCATCCACCCTTCGGTCACAATGGGGAGCGCGCGCTCAACGATTGGGCGAAAGACATCGGCGGCTTCGAGGGCAACGCGCAGACGCTACGGGTGCTCACCCGTATCGAGCCGAAGGTGTTCGGCCCCGACGGAACGAGCTATGGGCTGAACCTCACGCGGGCGTCCCTCGACGCGAGTTGCAAGTACCCGTGGCCGAGCTCGCAGGGTGTGCCAGACCCGAGCGGGCGCAGCAAGTACGGCTTCTACGACGACGACATCGCCGTGTTCGAGTGGTTGCGCGCGGGCGCCCCCGAGCGACAGCGCTGCATCGAGGCCCAGGCCATGGACCTTTCCGACGACATCGGCTACTCGGTGCACGACTTCGAGGATGCGATAGTCAACGGCTACGTCGATGTCACCGCGCTCGGCGCGCGGGTCGAGCACGACACCCTCGTCGACTCGATGTTCACCTGGATCGGCGGCGAGTTTCCGCATGACGAGCTCATCGCCGCCTTCGACCGCCTCGACTCCCTGCCGGTTTGGATCGACCGCTGGGACGGCAGCCGGCAGGCCCACGGTCGCCTCAAGAACCTCACGAGCCAACTCATCGGGCGCTTCGCGGGGGCGGCCACGCAAGCCACCCGCGAGGCGTTCCCCCGGGCATCCCTTGCTCGGTTCGGGGCCGCCATCGTTGTCCCGCGCGAGATACAGGCGGAGATTGCAGTGCTCAAGGGCATCGTGGCGGCGTTCGTGATGTCGACGAACGCGCGCCGACCGATCTACCGGCAGCAACGCGACATCCTGAGCGAACTCGCCGACGTGCTGCTCTGGACCGCGCCCAAGAACCTCGACACCGGCTTCGGTGCGGACTGGGATGCCGCGGCGGACGACGCCCAGCGCAAGCGCGCGGTCGTCGACCAGGTCGCATCCCTCACCGACCAGTCGGCGATGGCCTGGCATGAGCGGCTGGTCGGGTAGGGCGAGGCACGGCTAGCGACGGATGATCGTGCGCCGCGCCGTGGCCGCAGCTCCGCCCGCGGCGTGTCACCTCAGATTTCCGACGCTGGCGGTAGCGGCGAAGGGCGACCCGGGATGCGTCCCCGCCCGACCCTAGAATCAACCTGTGGCTGGCCTGATCCGACGTAGCGATATCGACGAGGTCAGGTCGCGCACCAACCTCGCTGACATCGTCGGCGACTACGTCACCCTCAAGAGCGCGGGTGGCGGCTCGATGAAGGGGCTCTGCCCGTTCCACGAGGAGCGTTCCCCCAGCTTCCACGTGCGCCCGACGGTCGGTTTCTACCACTGCTTTGGCTGCGGCGAGGGTGGCGACGTTTTCACGTTCCTGCAGAAGATGGACCACGTGAGCTTCTCCGAGGCGGTCGAGCGTATGGCCGCCCGCATCGGTTACGAGTTGCACTACGAAGACGGCGGGGCGGCGACCGATCACGGCAATCGTGCTCGCATCCTCGCGGCTAACAAGAGCGCCGAGGAGTTCTTCATCGCCCAGCTGAAGACGCCCGAGGCAGAGCCGGGCCGCAAGTTCTTGGGGGAGCGCGGCTTCGACGTGTCCGCGGCCGAGCGTTTCGGCGTCGGCTTCGCGCCGCGCGGCGGGCTGCTCGCCAAGCATCTCAAGGGTCTCGGTTACAGCGAAGATGAGCTCATCACCGCGGGCCTGTTGGGCAAGGGTGAACGCGGCGACGTCTACGACCGGTTCCGGGGTCGGCTGGTGTGGCCGATCCGGGATGTCACGGGCTCAACCCTCGGCTTCGGCGCCCGCAAGCTGCTCGACGACGACAACGGGCCGAAGTACCTCAACACTCCGGAGACGCCGGTGTACCACAAGAGCCAGGTGCTCTACGGGCTCGACCTTGCCAAGCGTGACATCGCCCGCGGACGCCAGGTGGTCGTGGTCGAGGGCTACACCGACGTCATGGCCTGCCACCTCGCGGGCGTCACCACCGCGGTTGCGACCTGCGGCACAGCGTTCGGGGTCGACCACATCAAGATCGTGCGTCGGGTGATCGGCGATGTGGACAACGCCGACACGACGGGCACCGGCGAGGTCATCTTCACCTTCGACCCGGATGAGGCGGGCCAGAAGGCTGCCAGTCGCGCGTTCGCCGAGGAGCAGCGTTTCGCCGCCCAGACTTTCGTCGCGGTCGCGCCAGACGGGCTCGACCCCTGCGACCTGCGGCTCAACAAGGGCGACGACGCCGTGCGGCGGCTGATCAAGACCCGCAAGCCGATGTTCGAGTTCATGGTCCGCCGTCGCCTCGCCGAGCACGACCTGGAGACCGTCGAAGGGCGGGTCGCAGCACTGCGCGCCGCGGCTCCGGTCGTGGCGGGCATCCGCGACCAGGCGCTGGGCGTCGGCTATGTGCGCAACCTCGCCGGCTGGCTGGGCGTGGACCCGGGGGAGGTGCAGCGCGCCGTGCAGGCCGCCAGGAGAAGCGGCCCGCGGTCTGCCGAAAGGCCCACCGAACGCCCAGGAGAGCGTGGCGCGCAAGAGCCGACCGAGCCGAGGCGCGACGACCAGCCCGACCTGATGAAGCTGCCGACCGACCCCGCTACGCGGCTGGAGCGTGACGCCCTCATGGCGATCCTGCAGCATCCCCAGGAGGTGGGCGCCGAGATGATCCGCCGGGTCTCGCAGGTGGCATTCGCCGACAACACCCTGGCGGTGGTTCGGGATGCCATCGCCACGAGTCTCGACCGCGCGACCCAGCCTGCCTGGCTTTCCATCGTCGCCGACGAAGTTCCCGCCAGCTTCTCGACCCTCGTGCAGCAACTCGGGGTCGCGCCCATCCCCGAGCGGGAGGATCGCATCCCGATGTACTGCCGCAGTGTGACGGCAGACATCGTCGACCGTGATCTGCTGCGGCAGAAACGCGACCTGCTCGGTGCGATGCAGCGGCTAGACGGTGCATCCGAGCCGGAGAAGTACGCGCAGGTGCAGCGCGACCTCGTGCGGGTCGAAACCGAGCGTCGCGCGCTGCGCGCCGACTGAGACCGGGTCAGCCGAGTCGGCGCCGACTGAACTCCTGCTTGAGTCGGCACCGCCTTGGTCGGCCCCGAGGAGGACACGCGTTGTACCCCGAATGCGGGATTACATTGCTTTCCGGTAAACATCGGTAATGAGGGACCCTCTTGATAGGGGCCGCTGGTTCGTTGTGTGTTAGGACTGAAATACAGCAATGCACGGGCGCGTCAGCGCGCCGTCGCGTCCCCCAGTATCAAGGGGGCGTCCTTGCAACCAACAGGAAGAGGTAGACGGATATGACATCCGCATCCAACAAAAGGCGCCTGCTCGGTGCGCTGGCCGGCGCCGCGGTGCTCGCCCTCGCGCTCGCTGGCTGCGCCGTCGGCGGTTCCGGCACGGCATCCAGCTCGATCGTCGTTGGCACCACCGACAAGGTCACCGCCCTCGACCCGGCAGGGTCGTACGACAACGGTTCGCTCACGGTTCAGACACAGGTTTTCGCCCTGCTCCTGAACTCTGTTCCCGGCAGCGCCGATGTCGTTCCCGACCTCGCAGCATCCGCCGAGTTCACCTCCGACACCGACTACACGGTCAAGCTCAAGCCGGGGCTCAAGTGGGCAAACGGCAACGCTCTCACTTCCTCTGACGTGAAGTTCAGCTTCGACCGCCAGCTGAAGATCGCGGACGAGAACGGTCCCTCGGTGCTGCTCTACAACCTCGACAGCACGGAGGCCGTGGATGACACGACCGTCGTCTTCCACCTCAAGGCGCCCAACGACCAGATCTTCCCCCAGATCCTCACTAGCCAGGCCGGGATCATCGTCGACGAGGACTCGTTCTCGCCCGACGCCGTCACCCCGGATGAGGCCATCGTCAAGGCAAATGCGTTTGACGGCCAGTACGTCATCACGAGCTACGACTTCAACAACCTCGTCTCCTTCACAGCGAACAAGGACTACGCGGGCGTCCTGGGCGCTGCCAAGACCGAGAACGTCGACCTCAAGTACTACACCGACTCCTCGAACCTCAAGCTCGACGTGCAGGAGGGCAACATCGACGCGGCCTTCCGCAGCCTCTCGGCCACCGATGTCGCTGACCTGAAGACGAACGACAAGGTGACCGTCACCGACGGGCCCGGTGGCGAGATCCGCTACATCACGTTCAACTTCAACACGATGCCGTTCGGTGCGACGACGGCGGAGGCCGACCCGGCCAAGGCTCTCGCAGTGCGCCAGGCGGTCGCCGACCTCGTCGACCGCAAGGCGATCGCGGACCAGGTCTACAAGGGCACCTACCTGCCGTTGTACTCCTACGTTCCGGCCGGCTTCGTCGGTGCTACCGAGGCCCTCAAGGATCTCTACGGCAAGGATGGCGGCCCGGATGCTGACGCTGCGAAGAAGGTGCTCACCGACGCCGGCATCACCGGCCCGGTCGCGCTGAACCTGCAGTACAACCCCGACCACTACGGTGAGTCGTCCGGCGACGAGTACGCGCTCGTGAAGAGCCAGCTCGAAGACAGCGGCCTGTTCACGGTCAACCTGCAGTCGACGGAGTGGGTGCAGTACTCCAAGGATCGCGTCGCCGACGTGTACCCGGTCTTCCAGATGGGTTGGTTCCCTGACTATGCGGACGCTGACAACTACCTGGCGCCGTTCTTCACGCCGGCCAGCTTCCTGGTGAACCACTACGACAACCCCGCGGTCACCGACCTCATCGGCAAGCAGGCAGTCGAGCTCGACCCGACCACCCGCAAGGACGACATCGAGAAGATCCAGGCGCTTGTCGCTGCCGACCTTCCGACCGTCCCGTTGCTGCAGGGCGCGCAGATCGCGGTAACCGGCAAGGACATCACGGGCACCACGCTCGACGGTTCCTTCAAGTTCCGTTTCGCAACCCTCGTGAAGAGCTAGTGCAGTAACAAACAACAGCCCCGGCTAGAGTCATCTCTAGCGCACGATCGGGGGCGACCCGCGCACTGCGGGCCGCCCCCTTTCGCCTTCTCCGACCGCCGCTCGGGCTAGCTGAATAGGTATTCATGACCATGACCGCCCCGCTGACCGTCGAGCCGGTTCCTGCCGCTCCCACGCGACGGCCGGGTGCGGGCGGCAGCAACCTGGTGCGCTACATCGTGGTGAGATTTCTGCTGATCATCCCCACGGTCTTCATCCTCGTGACCATGGTCTTCCTGCTCATGCGCACCATCGGTGATCCGATCACAGCCTCGCTGGGTGGCAAGCTCACCCCCGACCAGCTTGCCGAGCGCATCCATGAGGCAGGCTACGACCGGCCGGTGCTGGTGCAGTACCTCGAGTACATCGGGCAGGTTTTCACCGGCAACTTCGGCACCACCCTCAGCGACAAGCGACCGGTTGCCCAGCTGCTGCTCACCTACGGCGGGGCGACTCTCGAGCTGACCTTCTACGCGCTCATCGTGGCGTTCATCGTGGGCATCCCACTAGGGATGCTGGCGGCTTACCTGCGCGACAAGTGGCCGGACGCGATCCTGCGGGTGTTCGCGATTCTCTGCTACGCGACTCCGGTGTTCTTCGCGGGTCTGCTTCTCAAGCTGGTGTTCTCGGTGTGGTTCAAGGTGCTCCCGGTCGCCGGCCGGGCATCCACTCGCACCGAACTCAACATGAGCCGACTCCCGAATCGCACCGGCATCTACCTCATCGACGCCTTCCAGCTCGGCCCGGCAGCGGTGGCGGATGTGCTCTCGCACGCGGTGCTTCCTGGTATCGCGCTCGGCCTGCTGACGGCGGGCATCTTCCTGCGTCTCGTGCGCACCAACGTCATCGGCACGCTCTCGATGGACTATGTGGATGCCGCGCGCTCGCGTGGCGTGAGCGAGTTCCGTCTCGTGCGCACCCACGCCTACCGCCCGGCCCTCATCCCGATCATCACGGTCATCGGCCTGCAAATCGCCGTGCTGCTCGGCGGAGCCGTGCTCACCGAGACCACCTTCGAGTGGAAGGGGCTCGGTTTCAAACTCGCCGAATACCTGAGCGCTCGCGATTTCGTCGCCGTACAGGGCATCGTCATGCTGCTGGCCGTGATCGTGGCGCTGACCAACTTCATCGTGGATATCCTCGCGGCGATCATCGACCCCCGGGTGAGGTACTGATGACTGTGACGGCAACCGTTCGACGGCGCATCCCGACCTGGCAGCGCCTGCCCATCGTGCGCCAGTTGCGGCAGAGCGTGGGCCTGCAGCGCGGGATGCTCATCGCGGGTGTGGCCATCACCGGGTTCTTCGTGCTGGTCGCGACTTTCGCGCCCCTTCTTGCGCCCTACGGGTTCTCGCAGTTGAAGGATGCCGATGGCACGTTCGGCACCCAGGTGCCGCCCGGCGGAAAGCACTTGCTCGGCACCACGGTCGGTGGATACGACGTGCTGTCCAGGGTGATCTGGGGTAGCCAGACCGCCCTTGAGGTCATTGTGGTGGCGGTGCTGCTCTCGATCTTCGTGGGCGTTGTGTTCGGCCTCGTTTCTGGCTATCTCGGCGGGTGGCTCGACCGCACCCTCGTGGTGATCGCGGACGCCGTCTACGCGTTCCCGACCCTGCTGTTGGCGATCGTCGCCGCGATCGCGATCTCGGGCGGCCAGTCAAACTTGTGGGGTGGGGTCCTCGCGGCGGCGATCTCGATCACCGTGGTCTATATCCCGCAGTACTTCAGGGTGATCAGGGCTGAAACCCTGCGGATCAAGCAAGAGGCGTACGTCGAGTCGGCCAAAGTGATCGGGTCGAGCACGGGCCGCATCATGTTTCGGCATGTGTTGCGCAACGCGACCCGTACCATTCCGCTGATCTTCACGCTCAACAGCTCTGACGCTGTACTGACCCTCGCGGGCCTCGGCTTCCTCGGCTTCGGCATCGAACCGACGGCGGCCGCCGAGTGGGGCTACGACCTCAACCGCTCCATTTCGGATGTCACGAGCGGCATCTGGTGGACGTCGATCTTCCCCGGTGTCGCCATCGTGCTCGTGGTGCTCGGAATCACGCTCGTCGGCGAAAGTCTCAACGACCTGGCCGATCCTCGGTTGCGCACCCGCCGTCGAGCCGATGTCGTGCCCTCGCCGCTCGCCGACTCCTCGGTCGCCCCCGGTGGTAGCTCGTTGGATGCCGAGGTCGCCGACATCGACGAACTGGAGGGCAGGCCATGACCCGGGTCGTTGATATCGAGCACCTCGAGGTCATCTTCGCGACCGACGGCGGCAACGTCGTGGCGGTCGACGACGTGACACTCTCTGTCGACTCGGGCGAGGTGCTCGCCATAGTGGGCGAGAGTGGCAGCGGCAAGACGGTCACCGCCAAGACGATTCTCGGCCTACTGCCCGAGACCGCGACCACCCGCGGCGCGATAGTCCTCAACGGCACCGACGTCATCGGCCTGAGCCCGGAGAAGCTCCGCTCGATTCGCGGGGTGGATGTCGCCATGGTGTTCCAGGAGCCGTCAACGGCGCTGAATCCGGTGTTCACGGTGGGCTGGCAGATCGCCGAAGGGCTCCGCGCGCACGGCAGACTCAGCCGCAAGGAAGCGCGGGCGAAGGCGATCGACATCCTCCGCCGAGTGGGCATTCCCGAGCCCGACAAGCGGGTGGATTACTACCCGCACCAGTTCTCCGGCGGCCAGAAGCAGCGCGTCGTCATCGCGATGGCGCTCGTGCTCGACCCTGAGCTCATCGTCGCCGACGAGCCCACCACCGCTCTCGACGTGACGGTGCAGGCCGAGATCCTCGATCTGCTGCGTCGCTGTCGTGACGAGTTCGGTACCGCGATCATCCTGATCACTCACAACATGGGTGTGGTGGCAGACCTGGCCGACCGGGTGGCGGTCATGTACGACGGCAAAGTGGTCGAAGAGGCTGCGGCCCAGGCGTTGTTCTCGGATCCGCGGCATCCCTACACGCAGAAGCTGCTCGCCGCGGTCCCCAGGATTGGCACGGGGGAGGCCCGCGCCGCGGCCAGGGTCGCCGACCGCAAGGCCGCGGGCACGACCAACAGGGCCGCACCTGTCGTCGTCGCGAAGAATCTGGTCATCGAGTACCCCGGTCGCTTCGGTCGCAGCGGCTTCCGCGCCGTCGACGACGTGAGCTTCAGCATCTCGCCCGGCGAGGTGCTCGGCCTCGTCGGCGAGAGCGGCTCGGGCAAGACCACGATCGGTCGGGCGATCGGCGGCCTGACCAAGGTCACCGGCGGATCGCTGCAGGTGCTCGGCCACGAGATGCTCGGCATCCGTGAGCGCAGCTTCAAGCCGGTGCGCAGCGACATCGGTTTCGTCTTCCAAGACCCCGCGTCGAGCTTCAACCCGCTGTTGACCATTGCGGAGTGCGTCGCCGAGCCCCTCATCGTCCATGCACGGGCGGGGGATGCCGCGGCCGCCCGCCCCCGCGTCAACGAGTTGCTCGAAGCCGTGCAGCTCCCCCGCGCCTATGGCGACCGCTATCCGCACGAACTGAGCGGCGGACAACGCCAGCGCGCGAGCCTGGCCCGCTCGCTCGCGCTAGAGCCGAGCCTGCTCATCGCCGACGAGCCGACGAGCGCGCTTGACGTCTCCGTGCAGGCGCGGGTGCTTGAGCTCTTCGCCGAACTGCAGAAGCAATTTGGCTTCGCGGCCCTGTTTATCAGCCACGACCTCGCCGTCGTGGACATGCTGTCCGACCGGATTGCGGTGCTCTGGCAGGGTCGGCTCGTGGAGGAGGGCACGGGCGCGCAGGTGCTCGGCGCCCCGAGGCATCCGTACACGCAGCGTCTGCTCGCCTCGCTGCCGGTGCCGGACCCGAAGGAGCAGGCGATCAGGCGCAAGAAATTGGGGGTGCTACGGCAGAATGACTGACGTGGAAACATTGGCCACTACGGTCGAGACGGCGCCGAGCGCGCTGAAAGTTGTCGAGCTAACCGACGCTGCCCCGGTAGAGGCAGTCCCAATCACAGCGCCGACCCCCGCGGTGAGCGTGCGCGACCTGTCGCTGCGCTATCCATCGCGCAACCCGGATACTAGGTCGATCGCAGTCAACGGGGTGAGCTTCGACATTATGCCTGGCGAGGTGCTCGCCGTGGTGGGCGAGACCGGGTCGGGAAAGAGCACTCTCGCCAAGGCGATGGCGTTGCAGGCCGACCTCGTGGACGAGTCATCTCCCAAGATCACCGGCGGGTCGCTCACCCTGCTCGACACCCCGGTGCGCGGCATCTCCCGCCGCCACCGCAGCCGACTGAGCCTCTACGTCGGCTACCTGCCGCAGGAGGCGGGCGACTACCTCGAGCCGCGGCTGACGGTGGGCGAGAACATCGCAGAGCCGATCTTCTCCCGCGACCGGCGTTTCGACCAGGAAGAGGCAGGCGAGGCGGTCGCGACCCTCGTCGATGCCGTGCGTTTGCCCCTCGGAACGATGAACAAGTACCCGCACGAGTTGAGCAAAGGCCAGCGGCAACGCGTCGCCATCGCGCGGGCGATGATCCTGCAGCCGAGAGTGCTCATCGCCGATGACCCGACGGCCGGTATCGACGTGACGGTGCGCTCGGCCATCCTCGACATCATCGTGTCGATGCAGCTCGAGCTCTCATTCTCCGCTGTCGTCGTCACCGCCGACCTCGGCGAGGTGCGACGGATCAGTAACCGGGTTGCGATCATGCACGGCGGAATGATCGTCGGCATTGGGGATGTCGAGAAGGTTCTCGAGGTCGGCCACCACCCCTATGTCAGGAGCCTGGCTCGTTCACTCGACCATCTCAAGGCGGGCCCCAGTGTCAAGTAGCGCCGAAACAGCCGCGTACATCGAAGACCAGCTCTCCGGTCTCGACATCCGCACAGCGAAGATGTTCGGGGAGTACGGCGTCTACTGCGACAACAAGGTCGTGGGCTTCATTACAGACGACACGCTGCGCATCAAGCCGAGCCCGGTCGACCCCGCCGTGCTGGAAGGCACCTATCCGGGCGAGGCGTATCCCGGCTCGAAGATGTACCACTGCGTGCCTGGCGAATTGCTCGAAAATCGTGAGTGGCTGCACCGCGCGATTCAGGCCACAGCGGACGCACTGCCTGCGCCCCTGCCCAAGCGACCGTCGAAGAAATCCTCCGGCGGCGGTGGCATGTGAGTGGGCGGACCCCTGGGCAGCATCGCGATCCGCTAGCGGGAACCGGAGTGGCGCTGGATGCCGCGCACCGTCCGCAGGCAGGGCCGATCGCCGTGCTGCCGGAGCCCCGCCCCCTCTACGTCGAGGCGATCGAGGTCGGCGGGGGAACTGTCGCACCGCTGTCGGACTCGACCCGCGGCATCCTCTGGACGCCGACGGGTGACCCGGCCCAGCTGCCGCAGATCCTGCGGGAGCATCCGCAGATCGGCTGGGTGCAGTTGCCGTGGGCCGGAGTCGATGGCTTCGCCGCTGTTCTCGCCGAATACGCGGGGCAGGCTCGACCGATCTGGACCAGCGCCAAGGGCGCTTACTCCGAACCTGTCGCCGAGCATGCGCTCGCCCTGACCCTCGCCGTGCTGCGGGGTTTGCCCGACAAGGCGAGGTCGACGAGTTGGGCGACGCTCCAGGAGGGCACGTCGCTCTACGGCAGGAACGTCGTGATCGTCGGCGCGGGCGGCATTGCCGTCGAACTGCTGAGGCTGCTTGCCCCCTTCGATGCAACGGTCACGATCGTGCGGCGTGGTTCCGGCGCACTGCCCGGTGCCGATCGCACCGTCACTGCCGACCGTCTGCTCGAGGTCTTGCCGGATGCCGACGTCGTTATCATCGCGGCAGCCGCAATCGAGTCGACGGCCGGGCTCATCGGCGCACGGGAACTCGCGGCGATGAAGCCCACCGCAGCGCTGGTGAACATCGCGCGCGGCAGCCTCGTGGACTCAGCCGCGCTCGCGGCAGCGTTGAACGCGGGCCACCTGGCGGGAGCCGGGCTCGACGTCACCGATCCGGAGCCACTTCCCGACGGGCATCCGCTCTGGAGCGCGCCACGCTGCGTGATCACTTCGCACTCCGCCGACACGGCCGAGATGGTGGAGGCGCTGCTCGCCGAGCGCTTGCGCTCCAACGTCGAGGCGTTCCTTGGGGATGGGGCATTCATCGGGGTGGTTGACCCGGCACTGGGTTACTGATCCTTCGCGAGGCGATTTTGTTGGGCGGCACACTTTGGTAAAGTAGCTAGGCTGTTCCAGCAGTCCTCGATAGCTCAATTGGCAGAGCAACGCACTGTTAATGCGTAGGTTCTTGGTTCGAGTCCAAGTCGGGGAGCGAAGGCCCAGACCCTCCACGGTCTGGGCCTTTTTGCGTGCGTCGCGGGGCGCCATGGGGGGTTTGCAGAGATAACACGTCACATGTATGATCTGCGGAGCGGCTCAGCGTTGACCCGCGTCTCAATGAGGAGGCAACAAAGAATGACACTACGTGCCAAGGCGGGCTTGTTGACCGCAGTCATACTCGGCTTGGGGGTCGCGATCGCCGGCCCCGCCACCGTCACCTCGGCGGCAACGACCAACTATTGGGTAGACCCGGTTTCGGGCAACGACTCCAACTCCGGAACATCAACGAGCCAAGCGTTCCGAACGCTGGCGAGAGCCCAGACCGCGGTACGCACGGTCGACGGCTCGATGTCGGGCGATGTGGTCGTGAACCTCATGAACGGCACCTACGCGCCGTCGTCGACCCTGTCGCTGAACTCGTCCGACTCCGGCACGAACGGCTACTACGTGCGCTGGCAGGCCGCCAGCGGCGCCACCCCGGTGATCTCCGGAACGCAGGCCGTCACCGGATGGACTTCCGTGGCGGGCGGCCAGTACAAAGCGAGCGTCGGTTCGCTCAGTTTCCGGCAGCTGTATATCAACGGCGTCGAAGCGACGCGGGCCCAGAGTCCGGACAACGGCTGGTACCAGATCACCAGCGCGGACAATGTGAACAAGACGATGACCGTGCCAGCCAGTTCCGTGGGAACCTGGCCTGGCTCGGGCGCGCGGGAGATGGTTCTGGAGACGCAGTGGGGCGAAAGCTACCTACGGGTCGCATCCATCGTGACCAACGGCGCGAACGCCACCGTGACGTTCAACGCAGCGGAAGCGGGCATCATCTTCCAGCGGCCGTACCCCATCCTGGCCGCCGGATCGGCGTTCAAGTGGCAGAACGAAGCCTCATTCGTCACGCAACCCGGTGAGTGGTACCTGGACAACCCCTCCCACACCGTCTACTACCTGCCTCGAGCGGGCGAGAACATGCCCAGTGCAACCGTGGCTGCGCCATCGCTCCAGACCCTGGTCGACATCTCGGGGGCGAACCTCAACAGCCCGGCACACAACATCTCGTTCTCGGGAATCATCTTCACCGGCACAAACTGGAACTTCCCGACGACCTCGGGATACCTCAACGCCCAGGGTGGCCTCTACAACGTCAGCTCCAACAACCAGAACCAGCAGTATGTGGCGCGACCACCGGCAGCCGTGCACGTTTCTGATGCGAACAGCATCCAGATCACGGGCAACCGCTTCCGGGATGTGGGATCCACGGCGCTTGACCTCGACCACGGGACTCACGACAGCTCCGCCGTCGGTAACGTCATCAACGGCGCCGCTGGCAACGGCATCCTGCTCGGCAAGTTCTCCGACCCGAATGTCGAGTACCACACCCTGTACAACCCGCCATCCTCGCCTGCAGGCGAAGATGTTCGGGAGGTAGCTACGAACAACACGATCAAGAACAACCTCATCGTGCGGGTGGGCACCGACTATCTCGGAACGGCCGGCATCAACGCCGGCTGGACGAGCGGGAGCATCATCCAGCACAACGAGATCTCCGACACCCCGTGGGCGGGCATCACGGTCGGCTGGGGATGGCAGCACAACACGGGAGCCGCCAGCAACAACTCGATCATGTACAACGAGATCGGCAACTCCCTCAACCGGCTGTGCGACACGGGAGCGATCTATCACCTCTCTGTAGACCCGGGGAGTTCGTACTCGAACAACTACCTTCACGACGTGATCCCGTCGGCGGCCGCCTGCGGCAGCCCGATCTCGGGTATTTACCTCGATGAAGGATCCGATCAGTTCACAGTGGCGAACAACGTCATCTCCAACGTTCCCAGTGCGATCAACCAGAACGCGAATGGACCGTCGATCACCTTCACTAACAACACCTCGAGTGGCACTTCGGTGATCCAAGCGGCCGGGCTGGAGAGCGCGTACGCCTCTCTGCGCAACTCGATCGACCTGGCCTACGGAAAGACGGCCACGGCGTCAACGGTCTTCGGCGGAGGCAACCCGGCATCAGCTGCTGCGGACGGTCTGGGGAGCACAGGTTGGTCGCCCACCAGCACAGACACTAATGCCTGGTGGCAGGTGGATCTCGGTTCTGCAACCTCACTGGATCAGATTCAGGTGCTTACCCGGCAGGATCTCGATCAGCCGACAACGAGGATCGGATTCCAAGTCGAGGTGTCGAACGACTCCAGCTTCGCTACCTATACGACGATCGGACGCCAGACGACGTCCATTCCGAATGCGGGAAGTGTGGACTTCAACCTCCCGACTTCGGCGCCATTTCGGTACGTGCGAGTGCAGAAGACCGACGCGCAGTACTTCTTCATCGCCGAAGTGCGGGTGCTCGCTGCCGAAAGCGTGTCGGGAAGTGCGCCAGCCGATCCCGGCACGAACAGCAACAGCTATTACTACCTGACGAACGTGAACTCGGGTTTGGTGGCCGACATCAACAACAACTCGACCGCCAATGGGACGCAGCTGCAGCAGTGGGCCAAGAACCTTGGCACGAACCAACTGTGGCGGGTTCTCCCGGTGGGCGGCGGTCTCTACCAGCTCATCAATCGCAACAGCGGCCTGTCGTTGGGCCTCAATGGCGGCCTCTACTCCCACGGCACCGCGGTTGACCAGGAGACGTTCACCAACAGTGACGACCAGTTGTGGTACTTCGAGGCTGGGCCTTCGGGAAGCTACGTGATTCGCAACTTCCAGTCGAAGCAGGCGATGGATGTCGGCGGAAACTCCACGAGCAACGGCGGGCTGGTGGACCAGTGGATTCCGCTGAACCAGTCCAACCAGCAGTGGACCGTGGGCCTGTAACAGATCGATCGGCCCTCCCACCCGCGCGGTGGGAGGGCCGATCCGTACTCCCGGGGGAGTAACGGCGGCACGCCCGCGAGCCGACGCGACGCGGCATCCCGGGGCCTAGCATCGGAGCATGCTGTTTCATGGTCGCTCCCAGCGCCAGAGATGGCACGAGCGCTGGGAAGCTGGCCACTGGCCTGACGAGCAAGTGTTCGAGCGGCTCGCCATGCGGCAGGGGCCGGACTTCAGGATGTCGGCCCCCGCGCGACTGATCATCCCGGTGATCCTGTCATTGGTCGTCCAGGTGCCGTCGGCGCTGTATTGGTTGGTGCAGCTGCGCACACCCCTCACCGCAGCCACTCTCGTCCTTGCCGTGCTGGGCCCGCTCGCGCTGCTGCTCGCTCATCGCCTTCCCGGACCTGTAGTGATCTTTGTCTCGGCCGTGGCCTGCGCCGACTTCGTGACCGCGAACCCGATGTTCGGCCCCCCCTACGTCGCCCTCGCCTTCGCGATAGTGCTCGCGGTGGTCCGAGGGGCTCGGATCTGGGCCTGGACCGCGGTCGGCGGGCTCTGGATCGGCACGGTCACGGTGGGTCTCTTGCTCGGCGTCGACTGGCATCCCGCCCGGATTGCGATCTCCACCCTCGGCATCCTCGTGACGTTCGGCATCGCCGAGACGGTGCGCACCCGCCGCGACAATGTCGACAGGTACCGCCGGGTGATCGCCCAGCGCAGGCAGACCGAGGTGCAGGCCGAACGGGTGCGAATCGCCCGCGAACTGCACGACGTGCTCGCCCACTCGCTCAGCCAGATCAACGTGCAGGCCAGCGTCGGCCTGCACCTCATGGACAAACAACCGGAGAAGGCCTCGGAGGCCCTGGCGAGCATCAAGGAGACGTCGAAGACGGCCCTCGATGAGGTGCGTTCGGTACTCGGCGTCCTGCGCGCAGAGGATGGGCAAGATCCGAGCGCGCCGCTTGTGCCAGAACCTGACCTGTCGCGGCTGCCCGGGCTTGCGGCATCCGTCACGTCGCAAGGCGTCGAGGTGACCCTCGACAATGAGGTCACTGAGGCCCCGAAGGCCGTGCAACTGGCGATCTACCGAATCGCGCAGGAGTCGCTCACCAACGTTGTGCGCCACGCGCGCGCCACGAAGGCGACGGTCGACATCCGTGCCGAGAAGACGCAGTATGTCGTCTCGGTCGGCGACAACGGCACCGGGCTCGGCGGCAAAGCGCCAGAGGGCGGCCGCGGGGTGCTGGGGATGCGTGAGCGCGCCGAACTGCTCGGGGGCACGCTCGAGACCGGCCCCGCGCTGCAGGGTGGGCTGCTGGTCACTGCGCGAATTCCGATGAAGGTGGAACACGAATGATCCGGGTAGCGATTGCCGACGACCAGCAACTGATCAGGGCGGGCTTTCGCAGTCTGCTCGAGGCCGAACCCGACATCGAGATCGTGGGGGAGGCCGGCACGGGGGCCGAGGCCGTTTCGCTCGTGAGCGCCACCCGCCCTGATGTCGTGCTGATGGACATCCGGATGCCCGACGGAGACGGCCTCTGGGCGACCGAGCAAATCGCCTCGAAGCCAGAGCTGAAAAGCACCCATATCGTCATCGTCACGACGTTCGAACTCGACGAGTACGTCGGAAGGGCCATCCGCGCGGGCGCGAGCGGCTTTCTCGTCAAAGACACCGAGCCCGTGGAGTTCATCAGGGCGGTGCGGGTCGTGGCAGCGGGCGATGCCCTCCTGAGCCCGGGGGTCACCAGACGGCTGCTCGAACGTATCTCGGGCGACCTTCGTGAGGCACCGGATGCCTCCCAACTCAAGGCCATCACCGAGCGCGAACGCGAGGTGCTCGCCCTCGTCGGCCATGGGCTCACCAACGACGAGATCGGCAAGCAGTTGTTCCTCAGCCCACTCACGGCGAAGACGCACGTCTCTCGGATCATGTCGAAGCTCGCGGCCCGCGACCGGGTGCAGCTCGTGGTCATCGCCTACGAGACCGGGCTGGTCACCGCCGGCCGCGACCTTTCATAATTCAGGACTGTGTGTTGCAGTTGTGGCCGATGTGGCGGATGCACGTCCCGCACGCCACCCCAACCACTCCCGCCACACCACCTCCTGAATGATGAAAGACACCCGGGGGAGTATCTCGGTGACACCCCTCGGCAGATTCGCGGAGAGGCATCGAAGGCGAGGCTGTAGCTAACGGTCCAACCAGGGCCCTTAGTGAATGGACAAACCAGTGTTCTCATCTCTCGCTCTCGCCGGAGGCGTCGCCCACGCGGGCGGACCGTTCGTCTGGGGCCTCGGCTTCCTTCTGATCCCGTTGTTCTGGATCCTTGTCATCGTGCTGTTCGCCACCATCGGTCGTCGCCGTTGGGCGCGTGGTGGCTGGGGTCACGGCTACGGCTACGGCCACCCGTACTTCGGTGGTGCCTCGCGCACCGCCGAATCGACGCTCGCCGAGCGCTTCGCCAACGGTGACATCGACGAGAAGGAGTATCGCGCCCGCCTCGAAGTGCTGCGCGCCAACAACTCCTTCACGCCGCCCGCCAAGTAACTCCACACGGTGAGTCTGCCTTTGCGCGAGGCAGACTCACCGCTGGGCGGGTCAACCCTCCGGGTGATCCTCGCCGGGCAACCAGGACAGCCCCGGTTCGCCCCAACCGTGTTTCTTGATGGCCTTCGCGGCGGCCTTGCCGGGCGCATGGCCCAGCCGGTCGGCATACAGGATGCCGTTCAAGTGGTCGTACTCGTGCTGAAAGATCCTGGCGAGCCAGCCCTCGGCGCGCACCTCGAACGGCTTCTGGTCGAGATCGACGGCCTGCAGTGTCGCGAGCTGCGCACGACGCAGCGGATAGCGCTCCCCGGGGATCGAGAGGCAACCCTCCGACTCGTCATCCTCATCCGGTTCGCCGATCGGGGTCGGGCTCAACCAGAGTTCGGGGTTGATGGCCACCCCGCGGAACTGGGTTTCGGCGTCATCCGTCCAGTTGAAGACGAACAACCGGAGCCCTACTCCGACCTGCGGTGCCGCGAGGCCGACCCCAGGCGCTTCCTTCATGGTCTCGAACATCTCGGCCACCAGGGTCTTCAGCGTCTTGTCGAATCTGGTCACCGGTGCGGCAACTTCGTGGAGCACGGGCTCGCCGGTGATGAGGATCGGAAGTACGGCCATTCACCCAGAATATCGGGGCATTAACAGGTAGATTCGCAGGGTGCCGGTTGACCTTAACGACATCACGAGTCAGCTCAACCTGCCGACGACGGCGTGGCTCGGGATCTCCCTTGCCCTGGTGGCCGCTGTGCTGCTGGCGCTCGGAACGCAGTTCCAGCACCGCGGGGTGACCGTCGTGAACGCGGCATCCACCGCTCACACGAAGACCGGGCTGAGCCTCGGCGAGCTGCGTGGGTTGCTGGGCAGCCCGTCGTGGGTGATCGGGTCGGCGTTCCAGGCCGTGGCGATCGTGCTGCAGCTCACGAGCCTCAGTTTCGCGCCGCTCATCGTGGTGCAGCCGCTTGGCGCGGTGGCCCTGGTCGTGACGGCGATCGTCAACGCTCGGGTCAGCAAGGTGCCGCTTGATCGAGTGTCGATCCGTTCGATCCTGATCTGCGTGATCGGGGTCGGCGGGTTCGTCACGATTGCGGCGTTCGTCGGTCAATCGCACCCGATCACGGCAACGCAACTAGTCACCGTGCTGATCATTCTCGTGGTCGTGCTCGGGGTGTTCATCACCCTCTTCATGCTGATGCGCGGGCGCACCCCGCGGCCGATCTTCTACGTGATCGCCGCCGGGGTGCTGTTCGGGTTCGTCGTCACTCTCGCGAAGGTCGTCATCGACCGGGTGAAGACGATCGCGGTGGGCGACTTCCAGGTGGATGCGACAGACATCCTGACCCTCATCTGCCTGGTTGGGCTGGGCGCGGCGGCGCTGCTCGGTACCTACTTCGTGCAGACCGCGCATTCGTCGAACCCGCCCGACATCGTTGTGGCCGGCCTCACCGTGATCGACCCGCTGGTGGCGGTGTCCATCGGCATCATCGTGCTCGGCGAGGCGGCCGGCGCCCCGGTGTGGGCCATCATCGCCTTCGTCTTGTGCGCGGCGGCAGCAATCTATGGGGTGCTCGCGCTCTCGCGCCATCATCCCGAGGTAATCGACTTGGCGCTCGGCGACGCGGCTAGCGGGGCACCCCAGCGCCCTTAGGGTACGTTATAACGCGTGCCTGACGCCCCCCGCCATTCGCCTCATGAGGGCAAGCCGCGACTGAAGGTTCTGATCGGTGCCGACACCTTCTGGCCCGAGATCAACGGCGCGGCGAGCTTCATCTCGCGCCTCGCGGCAGGCCTGGTTGAGCGCGGGCACGATGTGCACATTGCGGCGCCGTCTTTCTCGAACACCAAGCTCGGCGCGCGCATCGAAGAGCACGAAGGCCAGCGGATGACCGTGCACCGCATCTACTCCTGGCGCTGGTATCCGCACCCCTGGTTGCGGTTCTCGCTGCCGTGGCGCATCAAGCAGAACAGCGCCAAGATCCTCGACGCGGTGAAGCCCGATGTGGTGCACTTCCAGTCGCACGTCGTGATCGGGCGGGGCATGACCATCGAGGGCGAGAAGCGCGGCATCCGCCTCATCGGCACCAATCACTTCATGCCAGAGAACCTGCTCGAATACACCCTCATCATCCCGCCGTTCTTGCGCAAGTGGGCGGTGCGTATGTCGTGGGATGCCGCGAGCCGTTCGTTCAGCCGCGCCGCGCGAGTCACCACGCCCACCCGCAAGGCCGCCGAGTACCTCGAGGCCAACACCTCGATAAAGAACGTGCTGGCGATCTCCTGCGGCATTGACGCCCACAACTACACGCCGAACATGGCCAAGCGCACCGATAACCTCATCGTCTTCCTCGGTCGCGTGGTCGACGAGAAGCAGATCGACAGGCTGATCCGGGCGTTCGCGATCCTCGATCCGAAACTGGATGCCCGGCTCGAGATCGTCGGCGGCGGCGAACTCGAAGGCAAGCTCAAGGCCCTGGCCTCCACCCTCAAGGTGGCTGATCGCGTGAAGTTCGCCGGATTCGTGGACGAGACCTACCTGCGCAACGCCCTCACCCGCGCGAGCGTTTTTGCCATGCCCTCGATTGCCGAGCTGCAGAGCATCTCCACGATGGAGGCGATGGCTTCGGGTCTGCCGATCGTGGCCGCCAACGCGATGGCACTGCCGCACCTCGTGCATGACGGCGAGAACGGTTACCTGTTCGAGCCCGGCAATGTCGACGACCTCGCCGAGAAGCTCACCAAGGTGCTCACCGCCCCCGAGGCCGAATACCAGGCCATGAAGCGCGCGAGCCTGAAGATCGTGGCGGCCCACGACATCCAGCGCACTCTTGACACCTTCGAGAGCCTCTACCGCGACGAGCCCGTTGACGAGTCCCTCGCGGTCCCCACCCCCCGAACCGCGCTCTAGCCTCCCCGCTCGGCTGCTTCCTCGCTTCGTTGCGGGATGCCGCCTGCCCCAACCTGTATCGTGGAAATCTGCCAGCGCGTGCGCCGGCACGGGGCGGTAGCTCAGCTGGTTAGAGCAGCGGACTCATAATCCGTCGGTCACGGGTTCAAGTCCCGTCCGCCCTACCTACACCTCAAGCCATACAGCTCGCCTACGGCTCAACCTCTGAGGTGTAGGTAGGGCGGACGGATCGCGAACGCGTTCGTGGGCCCCCGCTGAGCAGACCGGACTATATCGCATCGCTACCCAGACTGACTTCGGGGTTGGGGAACCGCCCCCGTTCGAGGAAGAGGAGTAGGCGACTACTCAATGACAACCCAGCAGCGCTCAACGTTGATCAGAGGTGTTTGCCGCGACCATAGCGTGTAGCAGTTTGCTACACTCGGAACATGAGCAGCACAATGCCTACCCGAGTGGATGGCGATTTGTTCGACGCGGCTAAGTCGATCGGTGCCGTGACGAGCCGCAGCGCGGCACAACAGCTCAGTCATTGGGCCCGGATCGGCCGCGAGCTCGAGGCGTCTCCCGCAACGCGCATGCGCGACATCCAGCGTGTGCTGTCAGGGAAGTCTTCTTATGACGACCTTGGTGAACGTGGACAAGCCGTTGTACGGGCGAACTGGGATGAGCGCACAGCCGAGCAGCTGGCTCGCCTAGACCTTTCCGCAGAGTTCACAAAGGCAGGGCGGTCATGGACTGAGGCCGACGAAGAAGGTCGCGCTGTTACGCGTGGTGCAACCGGCACCAGCGCCTAGCCGGTGCCGATCCTCCACCTCATCGCGGGCCCCAACGGGTCTGGCAAATCAACGTACGTTGCACGCGTCCTGCAGCCGGTGACTCAGTTGCCGTTCGTGAACGCTGACGT
Organism: Microbacteriaceae bacterium; assembly: GCA_043754275.1. Lineage (GTDB taxonomy): Bacteria > Actinomycetota > Actinomycetes > Actinomycetales > Microbacteriaceae > Rhodoglobus. The sequence goes on from JAYUVE010000030.1 coordinate 43,270, forward strand.
TCTCGCGGCCGAGCGCTGGCCGGATGCCCAGAAAGAGCACGCATACGAGGCATCCCGAGCCGCCGCCGAGGAGCGTGCTGAATTGCTGAGTAGCGGCAAGTCGTTCATCACCGAGACGGTGTTCAGCCACACCAGCAAGCTCGATCTTGTCGTGGAGGCTGTGTCTCTCGGATACCTCGTGCATCTTCACGCGATCATGCTCCCCGTGGACGTTGCGGTGGCGCGCGTCGCAGAGCGGGTGCTGCTCGGCGGTCATGACGTTCCCGAACAGAAGATCCGCGATCGGTATGAACGTCTCTGGCCTCTCGTCGTGAGTGCCCGCGCCACTGCCGACCGCACGGAATTCCTCGACAACAGCGCGGCTGCTACGCCATACCGAACTGTCGCGGAGTACGAGCGCGGCCTCCTGATCGGGGAGGCCGCTTGGCCCGCCTGGTCACCAGCTGCACTCATGGCCTGACGAAACGCGCCCATACATAGCACCCCTAGATACCTAGCACCACAAGGTATACGCTAGGCGCCACCGAGGAGATGCCCATGAACATCGACAAAGACCTGGTCGCCGCGATGGCGACGCCCCTCGTGCTCGCGATTCTGGTGGAGGGCTCGAGCTATGGATACGCCATCCTGAAGCGCGTGCGCGAGCTTTCTGCGGGCGAACTGGAGTGGACCGACGGCATGCTGTACCCGCTGCTGCATCGGCTTGAGCGGCTGGGCTACGTGGGCGCGGTGTGGGGCACCTCCGACGAGGGCCGCCGGCGACGCTACTACGAGATCACCGAGTCCGGCCGGGCACAGTTGGCCGAGCAGCGCAGGCAGTGGGCGACGGCAAACCGCACCCTCGGCGGTCTCTGGAGTGCCGTGGGGGCGACGGCATGAACGATCTCGAGACACACATCGGCCAATGGCGCGCCGCAGTGCTGCGGGGCAGTGCCGTCGAGGCCGCGGATGCCGACGAGCTCGAAGCGCACCTGCGCGAACAGATCGCCGACCTCGAAGTGGCCGGCCTCAGCGATGACGAAGCATTCCTGATCGCCCTGCGGCGTATGGGAGACGTGGATTCCGTCAGCGCCGAGTTCGCCCGCGAGCACAGCGATCGGCTGTGGAAGCAGCTCGCGATGACCCACCCCGGCGACACGTCCCGCACCGACGACACCGGTCGCCGCTCGACCGCGATCATGCTCGGCTTCGCCGTGCTCGCGGCCATCCTCATCCAGGTCGCCCGCGTGCTCGCGATCAGCCCGACCGCTACCGAGATGGGCAGCCTGTTCGGCAGCCCCACAGCATCCTGGTTCTACCGCGACGCCAGCCTGTTCGTGCTACCCGTGCTCGCCGCCTATTTCGCGCTGCAGCGACGGATGCCCGAGGCACGCGCACTGGGTCTGGCGGCGGTCGTGGCGGCTCTCGCGCTGGCGGTGAACCTGTTCCCCTACGTCACCGGATTCCCGTACGGCACCGGATCCGGCTCCGAAACGCTGGTCATCGTCCACCTCCCCGTCGCGCTCTGGTTCGTCGTGGGAGTCGCCTACGTCGGGGGAGAGCTGCGATCCCGGGCCCGCCGGATGGACTTCATCCGCTTCACCGGCGAGTGGGCGATCTACTACACGCTCATCGCCCTGGGCGGTGCCGTGCTGCTCGGGCTGACCGTGTACGTGCTGACGCCGATCGCGCCCGCCGTAGTAGGCACCGTCATCGCCTGGGTGCTGCCCTCGGGTGCGGCCGGGGCCGTCATCGTCGCTGCGTGGCTGGTGGAGGCCAAGAAGAGCATCATCGAAAACCTCGCGCCGGTGCTTACCGCCATCTTCACCCCGCTTTTCGCGGTGATGCTGCTGGTCTCCGCGGTCGCCTACCTGCTCGCCGGAATCGGGCGCACCTTCGATCGTGAGCTGCTCGTGGTGTTCGACCTGCTCCTGCTAGTCGTCGTCGGCCTTGTCGTCTACGGCATCTCGGCTCGGCGCCCCGGCCCGGGTGCTGGCGCGATGGATGTCATCCGGCTCGTCGCGGTCGTCGCGGCGATCGTGCTCGACATCCTGGTTCTCGTCTCCATGTTCGCCCGGGTGGGCGAGTTCGGCTTCACCGCGAATCGGGTGGCTGCACTCGGTCTGAACCTTCTCCTGCTGCTCAACCTGGCCGGCACCGCCTGGCTCATCGTGCGGCTGCTCACCAGGCGAGCCGGGGCCGATCGCCTGGAGCGCTGGCAGACCGGCTACCTGCCGGTATTCGCGGCCTGGGTTCTGCTCGTGGTCCTGGCGCTGCCCCCGCTCTTCGGGTTCGCCTAGCGAACTCTCAGCTGGCAGCCCGCTCGTGCACGTCGGGAAGCACGGCGGGCATCAGTGACGCGACGGCGTCTTCAAGGCAGGGGTAGCAGGTGCGCATGAGCGGTGTCGTGAGCGGCGTGACCTCGTACTGGTCCTTGATGAGGGCAATGAAGCCCATGAGCGCGCGACCGTCTTCCTCCCGCTGGTCGGGGTCGCTAACCCGCCACTCTCGCGGCGAAAGAGCGACAACGTTTGCCCTAGCGCCAACACCCCCCAGGTGAATCCGGTACATCATCGTCTGATCCTCTCGTCAGCATCCCCACGATAAGAGCGATCGAAAGATGTTCGGTACGGGTTGACTTGACAGACGAAATGCGTATGCGCCGAAGTTGCGCTATTGCGCGGCCTCGGTGGCGGCCTTCTCTGGAGGCTCAGGGATGATCCGCAGCCCGCCGGGCGTATTGGAAAGTTTCACCAGCTCTTCGATCCAGGTGCGGTTCAGCGCCGGCTCACGGCTGCCGAGAAAGTCGAACTGCAGCGGGATGCTGGGGTGGATCCAGATCGAGCTGTGCCCACTTCCCGCGGCAGCCTCGTAATCCCAGTTGAGCATGAAGCTCTCGCCGCGGCGCACCTTGGCGAGCATCACCACTTTCAGGTGCGCGAGCACCCGGTCGTCAAAGTCGACGGCGATTGCCGGAGTGCCATAGATGAACTTGCCCATGACTATTCGCCCAAGCCTTCATCGATTTCCTGGATGAACGCGTCGAACTCTTCGGCCTCGCGACCGGCTCGCCCGCCCTTTTCCACGGTGACCGAAATGCCCACTCGCGGCAGTTCTGGCACCGGAAAGCGGTCCGCCTCATCCTCGTCAGTGAGTCCATCGACATCGACCACATCGAACTGGCTTGCCCCGCTGAGCAGAAGGGTGTGCACGGCGATTTCTCCGTCGTCCTCCAAGACCGGGATCTCAACCGTCACACTGTTCTCGGCATCGGCGACGGTCGTGGTGTACTCCAGCAATGCCGCGGTTATCGCATTGCCGGTAACGATCGAACTGCCGTTGTAGGTAATGCGCTTCATGCAGTGCCGCTCCCTGTCGTGGTGATCCTGCCCTGCAGGGCAGGGTACGCCAGATGGGCCGGGTGTCCCGCATCGACGAAGGGGGGTTGACAGGGGTGCCGCGCGGGCCTAGCTGACCGCCTTCTTGACGAGTGCCGCGATCGTCGACTCGTCGGCGGCCGTGAGCGATTTCAGGGCGTATGACGTGGGCCACATCTGCCCGTCATCGAGGTTCGCAGAGTCGCTGAACCCGAGCGTCGCATACCGAGTCTTGAACTTGTCGGAGCTCTGAAAGAAGAGGATCACCTTGCCGCCCTTGGTGTAGGCGGGCTGCCCGTACCAGGCTTTCGGTGCCAGTTCTGGCGCACTGGACGTGATGAGCGCATGCAGGCGCTCGGCGATGTCGCGATCGTGCGCAGGCATCTCGGCGATCTTGGCGAGCACGTCGGCCAGCTCCTCGGCCTTGGTAGCGGCCGTTCTGAGCTCCTTGGCCCGCTCCTTCATGGCGCTTCGCTCTTCGGCGGTGAATCCTTCAGCCACGGCACGTCCCCTTTCTTGCCCGATCCGAGTGGATCTGACACCCACGCTACCGAGGCGGCCTTCCGCGCGCTTCTCCAGTCCTGCTCACACGACGCTCCGGTGACCGGGCGGCAATGTTCCTAGCGCGCTGGGCAGGTCTTGGCAATCCCATCGCGATTGTTTGCCAAGGTCTTCGCGCTCGACAAGTCTTGGAGCATGAAGCGAATCCTGTACGCGAGCGGCGCCGTGCTAACCGGGGATGCCGAAGCTCATTCAGTGGTGCAGTACGCGACAGTCTTGGCCAAGGCCGACAGCGCCGACACGGTGACGATTCCGGTCTACCGGGAGGGTCGGGTCAGCACGGTGGAGATGCTCATTGGCCCGTCGAGCCAGCTCATGGTCGAAGATGCAGGCGACGACCCTCAGGATGCCTTTGCCGACAGGTCATTTCTTGGGGAGATCGATAAACGTCGCGACCGCATCGAGAACCCCCCAGCGATCACCCCTGAGGGGGAGCCGACCGCGCCGATCCCCACCCTCGAGGACTACGCGTAGCGGCTTAGCGACTCTTCCCTTGCGCCCGCACGACATTCAAACGTATGTTCTCTGCATGACGCACCATTGGCGCGCGAGCGATCACCTTGAGGCGTCATACCGCGCGGGCGAGTGGCGCATGTACGACCGGGGCTACTTCATCGGCTACATCCAGTACGGCCGCATCAACGGCACCCCCGGGCTACGCGGCATGACGCCAGAGGGGCGCCTGCTGGGCTACGAGCGCGAGCTGGAGGCGGCTTGCGACCGGATGTGGGAGTGGTATATCCGTACGCGTTACCACAACACCCGCCACCGCACCGGCTCCACAGCATCCCTGTGGAGCCGTCGCTCTGGCTCGTAGACTGAGCATTTACCAGCTCTGCCCGTAGCATCGAAGAGGTGGGGATCATGGATGATGCGTGGACCGCGCTCGGCGAACACCCCGCCGCGCTCGCCCTCGTCCGCGACCGCGGGCCCGACGTGCCACTGCAGGCCGTGCTTCCGGTCGGCCGGTTCGTGCATGACGCGATAGCCGTCGCCTCACTTTCGGCCGCCCTGCTGGCCGCGCGCAGGACGGGCTCGGCCGTACCCCTCGTCGAGCTCGACCCCCTGCGAGTGGCGACGAGCGTCACGAGCGAACGGCACTTCAGGCGCAATGGCGAGCCGGTGAACGCCTGGGCCGACCTCTCCGGCTTCTGGCCGGCGGCTGACGGCTGGCTGCGCACCCACGCCAACTACCCGCACCATCGCTCCCGACTGCTGAAGGCGCTGGGGCTGCCGACCGAGACCACCGCGGATGACCTGCTCATGCACCTGCACGGGCGCAGCGCGATGGTCGTCGATGCGCTCGTGGCCGAGCAGGGCGGCGTTGCCGTCGCCGTCGGTACCGAGGCGCAGTGGCGCTCCAGCGAGCAGGGGCTCGCGGTCGCGAAGCATCCGCTCATCGGGGTGGAGCAGTTGGGCGACGCACCTGTGGCCGCGGTGGGGGAGACCGAGGTGGATGCCCCGGCTCGCGGCATCCGGGTGCTCGACCTGACCAGGGTGATCGCCGGCCCGGTCGCGAGCCGCACGCTTGCCCTCTGGGGTGCTGACGTGCTGCGCGTCGATTCGCCGCAGTACCCCGAGATCGGTTGGCAGCATCTCGACTCGGGCAACGGCAAACGCTCTGCGCTCATCGATTTCGACACCGACCTGGCCACGCTCGACGCGCTGCTCGAGCATGCGGATGTCGTGATCACCGGCTATCGCGACGGCACCCTCGATCGCTTCGGGCTCTCGCCGCAGGCGCTGGCCCACCGCAGGCCGGGCATCATCGTGGCGCGCCTCAGCGCGTGGGGCACCACGGGCCCATACTCGTCCCGACGCGGATTTGACAGCATCGTGCAGGCGGCGACGGGCATCGGCTGGATCGAGAGCAAGGACGGCTTCAAGCCGGGCGCGCTGCCCGCACAGGCACTCGACCACTCGGCTGGCTACCTGCTGGCGGCGGCGATCACCACCGTGCTGCGCCGCCGAATCGACGAGGGCGGCTCGTGGTTGGTCGAAACCTCGCTCGCCCGCGTTGCACAGGAGCTGCTGGATGCCCCGCGCCGCGGCGGTCACGCCGCCGTGCCGCCGTGGCTGCCGACGGTGGTCACTCGCACCCTCTCTGATGGCACCTCGGTGACGAGCACCGCGGCAGCCCCGGCGTACTACGGCGGCCCCGACAATTGGGCAACTCCTGCAGTTCTTTGGGGTAGCAGTCAACCCGAATGGTTGCCTGCACCGTCATAACGGTATGAACTCACTCCCGCACGAAACGGCGCGCAGCCGCTACCGTGGCCCCATGAGAGCCAAATCACGATTTCTCGTCACGTTCACTAGCGCCACACTGATTGTGGGCGGCCTCACCGGCTGCGCTCCGGAATCGTCTCCAGAGCCGACCCCGACCGCGACGATTGCGGCGAAGCCCAAGGCCACTTCGACCCCGACTCCGACGCCGACGGTCGCGGCTGGTCCCGTCGCGGCCCGCATCCAGCTGGACGGTGACAGCGTGACGGTCCAGGCGGCCGACGCAAGCACGATCCTCGACATCCCCTTCACCACGGATGCCGCCACCGCCGCAAACCAGCTGGGCGCCGCCGTCGGGCTCGACGCCACCATCACCACCACAGCGGGCGGCCTCTGCGCAGCGGATACCACGCACTACGCCTGGGGAGGGTTCCAGTTCCACTCGCCCGGCGGCTACGCCATGGCACCGGGAGCAACCTTCGTGGCTTCATCCCTGGCACCCACCACGAGCAACGGCCTTCCGGTCGTCATGCCCAGCGGCCAGGGCGTCGGTACGCCGACGACGGAAGTACTCGCAGCCAACCCCGGAGTGCCTGCCGAGGGCGATCCCGCGAGCGACTCGGTGGTGTACTTCGACGTGCTGAGCGGGCATCCACTCGGCGACATGGATACGTTTTACGGGGCCGAAGCCCTTGCCAATGGCGGGTTCATCACGAGCCTGGTCAGCCCCATTCACTACTATTACGACTGCTGAATGAGGCGAACACGCATGCGAGGGAAATCCCCTATGGCCGGGTCGACAATCGGCCGATACGGTATGCCCATGGGGCCGCGAATCACGAGCGTTTTTCTTGTGGTCGGCTTCGCCGTCGCGAGTCTCGCGGCTTGTGCGACTCCGGGCGGGGCAGCGGATCCCAACCCAACGGTCACGGTGCCGACCATCCAGCATCCGACCGCCCCGGCCTCCACCCCGAGCGCGACACCGGCGGCACCCACCCCGGCGGCCATCGTTGTCACCTCAACGAGCGTGAGTGTGGTGTCGACGGTCGGTGCCACGCTCGTCGACCTGCCGTATACCTCTGACGGCCCGACCGCAGTCGCGCAACTCGCCGCCGCGATCGGCGCCGACCCCGTCGTGAGCGCTGTCGAAGAGAGTGACTGCGTGCGCCCGACCACCAGCTATGACTGGGGTTCGTTCAAGATCAACTCGCCGGCCCAGGGGGCGAGCCACCACGGTGCTCTGTTCAACATCGAGACGCCCCGCGGCGCCCGAACCAGCGGTCTGCCCGTCGAGTTGCCCGATGGGGCCAGCGTGGGTGACCCCGCTGCGCCCCTCGTTGCCGAGGGCGCCCACACCACGTGGGATGGCCTATTGCTGGTCGATCCCCAGGAGGGCGATCTCTGGGGAGTCGTGGTCGGAGTCGGAGTCGGCGACAGCATCAACGGTTTCATTGCCCCGTACTACTACAACCCGCACAACGGCTGCTGAGAGCCACCAGGAGAAATCATGCCCATGCGCCGTTCGCTGTTCGGCCTCGCCGCCGTAGCCGTAGTTGCCGCAATAGCCTTGACAGGATGCGACCGACCGGCATCCTCGCCGATCGCCGACCCGGTGCGCCCGCCAGCCAGCACCCCGGTGGCCACTCCGACGCCCACTGAGGATCCGCTTGCGCCTGCCTTCATCGTGATCACCGCGCACGGTGTTGAGGTCGGCGCGCGCAACGAGTCCCAGCTGATTGCCATCCCGTTCTCCACTGATATCGCCACGGCCGCGGCACAACTCAGCCACACCATCGGTGTCGAGCCAACGGTCACCCCCGTCGCGGCGACGGGTTGCGCTCCGGCGACGGCAACCTATGACTGGGGCGGGCTGGTGTTTTACACCACCGTTCCGTTCAACGAGCCCGGCGGTGGCGTCTTTGTCGCTGCCGCCTCTGCGGTGGAGACGCGTGGCGGCCTCGCGCTCCTGGCACCCTCCAACCAGTCGGTCGGAACTGCCTTGGCCGACGTTCTCACGAACGTTCCTGGCTCTCTGTCGGGTGATCGGGGCGAGGGGCACATTGAGGCAGTCCTCGACCCCCAGGAAGACAACGGTTGGGGCGTCATCCTTGACACGCGGGATGGCGTGGTGACCGACTTCTACGCTCCGGGGTTGTACCTCATCGGCCACGGCACCTGCGACTGATCGTGCCGGAGCGACCGGCTCGCAGTAGCGGCATGCAGTTACCGGCATAAGCCCGTGCGCCTCGGCGTTGTGTCTATCGACCCAGACAGAATGGATGACATGACGGAAACCGCGACGACCACAGCAACGCCCGAACAGTTGCTCGCCACCTACCACTCGCGGCGCGAGGAATCCGTGGTGCAGCCCAAGGGCAGCCTGGCCCTCGTGAACACCCAGTGGGTGGACTCCGAGCAGACGATCTGGGGGGTGCCGGGAACGTGGGCGCCAGAACCCGGGGTGGGGCTGAAGGTCACGGCCGCGGCATCCGAGAACATTGTCGTTGACGGCGTTCTCGTCGACGGCTCGGCGCTCGTGCGCGCGAAGAATGATGCCAACCCGAGCGAGATCACCTTCAGCGACACGGTGAGCGGCTTCGTGATTGCTGGCGAGGACGGCACCTACGGGTTGCGGGTATGGGATGCCAACTCGGAGGGCATCCAGGAGTTCGGTTCGATCGACGCCTACCCCTACAACCCTGGGTGGGTCATCACGGCGAAGTTCACCGAGAACCCGGCGGGAACCACCATGGGTTTCGAGCACCTCAAAGACGACGGCAAGACCCGCGCCGAGGTCATCCCCGGCGAGATCACGTTCGCCAAGGACGGCGTGGACTACAACCTTGCCGCCTTCAAGTCGGGCCGCGCCCTGCAACTTGTCTTTGCGGATGCCACCAGCGGCGTCGACACCTACAGCGTCGGCCGCTTCCTGTTTGTCGCCCCGAACGCGGATGGCACGATCACGCTGGACTTCAACCGGGCAGTACTGCCGCCCTGCGCCTTCAGCTACAACTTCAACTGCCCGCTGCCGCCCAAGCAGAACCGTTTCGCCGTCGCGATCGAGGCTGGCGAGAAGAACGTGCTCACGAAAGACGGGGCACTTCTGCACGAGTAGCCTCGTCGCCGGGCTGCCGTCCGCGGCAGGGAGCAGACTGGGTTCGTGCTCATTGTTCTCGCCAGGGTCGCCGATGACAGGGTCATGGCGGCGCGGGTTGATGACGCCGGGGGCTCGCTCGGCATCGAGTACGTGAAAGACCTCGCCGCATTCGTGCGCACCGAAGAAGCCAGGCGCCCGCGTTGGGTGTGGGATGACACCTCCCGCTGGTACCCCGAGCTGCTCGAGGCCGGCGTGCGGGTGGAGCGTTGCTTCGACCTGAGGCTGTGCCACGTGATCCTGCGCCACTCGGCTCTGACTGCGGAATCTGCGCTCGCCCGGGCCGAGCCGAACACATGGGATGCGCCAGCGGTTTCCCCTCCACGGCCGGATGACGGCGGCGCGCTGTTCGACCTGGCCGCGACGCAGGAACAGCCCCTCGTGGCTGACGCCGACCCGCTGGCCGAGTATTCGTTGCAGAGGGTTGCGGTCGCGGCATCCGCGGAGCCTGGCCGGATCGGGCGGCTGCTGGCGGCGGAGTCGGCGGGCGCGCTCGTGGCAGCGGAGATGCGCTTCGCCGGGCTGCCCTGGCGCGCCGATCGGCACGACGAGATCCTCACCGAAATTCTCGGGGCGCGCGGGGAGGGCGATCGACCCGCGAAATTGCAGGAGATTCTGCAGCAGGTGCGGGAGAAGCTCGATTCGCCTGAGCTCAATCCCGATTCCCCCGCGGACTTGCTGAAGGCGCTCGGCAACGCAGGCCTCAACGTCACCTCGACCAGGTCGTGGGAGCTGAAGAAGATCAAGCACCCGGCCATCGAGCCACTGCTGGAGTACAAGAAGCTCGCCCGGCTGCTTTCGGCCAATGGCTGGCACTGGCTCGAGACCTGGGTCGTGGATGGCCGATTCCGGCCGGACTACGTGCCGGGCGGGGTGGTGACCGGGCGTTGGGCGACGAGCGGCGGGGGAGCGCTGCAGTTGCCCCGGCAGATCCGCGGGGCTGTCGTCGCGGATGAGGGCTGGAAACTTGTCGTCGCGGATGCCTCTCAGCTCGAGCCGCGCATCCTCGCGGCCATGGCGGGCGATCGTGGCATGGTTGAGGCGGGGGCGGCCGGCGACCTCTATGCCGGGATCGTTGCCAGCGGCGCCGTCGAGACTCGCGACCAGGCGAAGGTCGCGATGCTCGGTGCCATGTATGGCGCGACGACGGGCGAGAGCGGGCGCCTCATGCCGAAGCTCGCCCGCGCTTACCCGAAGGCGATCGCCCTGGTGGAGGATGCCGCGCGCGCCGGTGAGCGCGGAGAGGTGGTCACCACGCGCCTCGGTCGCAGCTCGCCGCCCGGGAGGCCGGCAGGATACGACGAGCTCGCCTCCGAAGCCGAGATCGCCCGCGCGAGGGAACACTCGCGGGCCTGGGGCCGCTTCACGCGCAACTTCATCGTGCAGGGCACCGCTGCAGAGTGGGCGCTGTGCTGGATGGCGAGCATCCGGCGGCGTCTCATGGAAAGCAACGCCGAGCTGACCGCGGGGCCGCACCTAGTGTTCTTCCTGCATGACGAGGTGGTCGTGCACAGCCCCGCCGACCGCACCGACGAGGTCGTGACGATCATCAAGGAGGCCGCCGCCGAGGCTGGAACGTTGCTGTTTGGGGCGATTCCGGCGCAATTCCCGCTCACTGTCGCGGTTGTCGACAACTACGGGCAGGCAAAATAGCGCCTCGCGGGCCTGGTAGCCGCTCTCGGCGGGCGCAAACCCATACCGTGTATGCAATGACCATTCGCCACAGCCTGCTCGCTATCCTCGACCAGGCGCCCTGCTACGGCTACCAGCTGCGCATCGAGTTCGAGCGACGCACCGGCGGCACTTGGCCGCTCAACGTCGGCCAGGTCTACGCCACCCTCGATCGGCTGGAGCGCGACGGCCTCGCCGCGCGTGGCGTAACGGACGACGAGGGTCACGTCTTCTACGAACTCACCCAGGCGGGCCGGGACGAGGCCCGCCGATGGCTCGCTGAACCCGTCGATCGCCCGCTGGCGGCACGCGACGAGCTCGCCATCAAGGTCGCCCTCGCCGTCACGCTTCCGGGTGCGGATGCCGCGGCAGTCCTCACCGCGCAGCGAGCCGCCGCATCCACCGCCCTCGCCCGCTATCGCGCCGAGCCCAGCGCAACCCTCGCGCGGCAGCTCATCGTCGACTCGCTGGTCTATGCTGCCGAGGCGGAATTGGCCTGGCTCGACCACTGCGAAGAGCAGCTGGTCGACGCCCGACCCTTCGGCATCGAGGCAGAACCGCCCAGACGCGGTCGCCCGGCGAAGGTGTGACACACCCGAATCACACGCTTGTCATTTCGCCTTCTGATCAGCGATAATTACCCCAGCGGCTCTGCCGCACAACTGAACACGTCACACAGTGACAGTGCTAGTCACAAACTGAACATGCATGCACGTTCCACGGGTCGATGGGGAAGTCGCACCCAACCGGAACGGAGGCAGGTATGTCTGCAGTGACTGCATCACAAGCTCGCGGAGTGCTATTTGTGCATTCCGCTCCTCGTGCTCTCTGCCCACACATCGAGTGGGCCGCCGGGCGGGCCCTCGAGCGTGCCGTCAATTTCGATTGGGATGTGCAGCCCGTGCTGAAGGGTTCGCAGCGCACCGAGTTCTACTGGGAGGGCCCGCGAGGCACCGGGGCGAAACTCGCCTCCGCGCTGCGTGGGTGGGAACACCTGCGCTTCGAGGTCACCGAGGATGCCGGGCTCGGCACCGACGGCGGCCGCTGGATGCACACCCCCGACCTGGGCATCTTCTTCGCCCAGACCGACACCGCGGGCAACCTGGTCATCCCCGAAGACCGCGTTCGATACGCGATGGATGCCGCAGGCGCCAACGCCATTGAGCTGCACCGCGAGCTGCGCCTCGCGCTCGGGCAGGCCTGGGACGACGAGCTCGAGGCATTCCGCCACGCGAGCCAAGACTCGGCAGTCGTGTGGCTGCACAAGGTGGGATGACATGGCCTGGAATCATACGATCAGCCTGAACCGCGAACTGGAAGACCTCGTCGCCGAGGTCGCTCCGCCGCTCATCGATCTCGAGCAGCTCGAACGCCTCGTCACTGAGGATGACCTGCACCAGTTCGACGGCGAGTGCTTCATCCACGACTCCTGTCGGCACATCCGCTGACAGCTTTCATCATTCAGGACAGTGTGTTGCTTGTGTGAGCGACGTGGGCGTTGATTGGGGAATCCGCCTCGCCTATCGCTCCCGCAACACACTGTCCTGAATGATGAAAGCCGCCGCCCTCCCGAGCCCCGACGTCGAAAGGTCCAACGTCGAAATCGACGGAGTTTAGTGTCGCCGCTGGCTCATTCGCGGCCTGTGCCCACGGGAGCGCGTCCAATCTCCGTCGATTTCGACGTGGTTGTTCCCGCCCGCACGAGCGAACGAGCCCGCTCGGAAACTAGTCCCCGTAGCTGCGGAAGGCCGCGACCGCGTTGTGGCCGCCGAAGCCGAACGAGTTGCTGATCGCCAGCAGCGGCCCCGAGCCGAGGTCGCGCGGCGATGTCACAACGTCGAGTGGGATCTCTGGGTCTTGCGAAGTCAGGTTGATCGTCGGGGGTGCCGTGCGGTGGTGCAGCGCCAGGATGGTGAAAATCGCCTCGAGCGCGCCGGTGCCGCCCAGAAGATGGCCGGTTGCGGCCTTCGTCGCCGACACCGGGATGCCCGGCAGCAGGTCACCGAACACGCGCAGCAGCGCCTTGTACTCGGCGATGTCGCCGACCGGCGTGCTCGTGGCGTGAGCGTTGATATGACGCACGTCTGCTGGCGTGGCACCGGCCTGGGCGAGCGCCGCGATCATCGCGCGAGCGGCCGCCGAACCCTCCGGGTCGGGGGCCGTGATGTGGTACGAGTCGCTCGTGACGGCGCCGCCGGCGAGCTCTGCGTAGATCTTCGCGCCGCGCGCGAGGGCGTGCTCCTCGGTCTCGAGCACGATCGTCGCGGCTCCTTCGCCGAGCACGAAACCGTCACGCGCGACGTCGTAGGGACGGGATGCCGTGGCCGGGTCATCATTGCGCTTGGAGAGCGCCTGCATGGCCGCGAAGGCCGCAATCGGCAATGGATGAACCACTGCCTCGGTTCCACCCGCGATCACGACGTCGGCGACGCCTGACTGCAGATGGTCGTAGGCGTTGGCGATGGCTTCGGTGCTTGAGGCGCAGGCCGAGACGTCGGTGCGCGCAAAGGCGCGCGAAGGAATCGACATGCTGATCGCCGCGGCGGCCGCATTGGGCATGAGCATGGGGATCGTCATCGGGAGCACGCGGCGCGGTCCCTTTTCCTTGAGTGTGTCCCATGCGTCGAGGAGCGTCCAGAGACCGCCGATGCCAGTGGAGTAGTCCACGCCGACCCTGATCGGGTCGACATCGGGAGCCCCGGCATCCGCCCATGCCTCGCGGGCCGAGATGAGGGCGAACTGGCTGGAGGGATCGAGCCGCTTGTACTCCACGCGCTCGAGCACGTCTTCGGGCCGCACCTTCGCCTCTGCGGCAAACGTGACGGGCAGATCGAGGTCGGCGACCCAGTCGTGGGTGAGGGTATGGACACCCGATTCCCCGGCGAGCAGGGCCTCCCACGAGTCCTTCGCGGTGCCGCCCAGCGGCGAGGTCGCGCCGATGCCTGTAACAACTATCTTCTTGGTCATTTCACATTCCTTTGAGGCCACAAGCCCTGTTGGGACTGAGCCATTCACATGCTCTTCCGGCGGGCTGGCCAGCGGACCATCTACGAGCTGGTCGAGGAGGACATCGTGCCGCTGCGGGCCCGGATCGCGGAGCGGCTGCACCAGAGCGGACCGACGGTGTCGCAGACGGT
>JAYUVE010000031.1:0-230576 GCA_043754275.1 Microbacteriaceae bacterium
CGGGCAGGGTGGCTGATCTGGCCACCCTGTCCCGCGCTGAGTGCAGCGCCATGACCCGAATTGGTAAGGAGGCTCCCATGCGTGCAGAACGACGAACCGTACTGTTGTACGGTTCTTTGCTGACCGCGGGAATCCTCATTGGCGCGCTGCTGGTCTGGGTGCTGACGGGTGCTGGCGAGCGTGGCCACGGCATCGGACGCGGCGTGCTCGACACCACGGAAGAGTCGTTCACCCTCAGCGGCGAACTCTCGCAGATCATCAGTCCCGGCGTTTTCGTGCCTCTTGATCTCCGCATCACGAATTCCAACCACGTGCCTCTTGTGTTCTCCGAACTCGTCGTGGCGGTCACCGCCGTCAATGCGCCCAACGCCACGAAGCAGCTCCCGTGCACGGTCAAAGATTTCACCGTCAACCAGGTTCACGAGAACCTCAGCCTCAGGGTCAAAGCGGGCGCGACAGTTGCGCTGAGCCAGCTCGGTATGCCCAACACGGCGTGGCCGCAGGTCGGGATGCCGCTGAACAAGAAGACCAACCAGGATGGCTGCAGGGGTGCGTCGCTCACCCTTACCTACTCTGGTGTTGGGCAAGTCGAGGATTGACGGCAACGCCTGTGGATAACGCACCTGCTGCCGCCGCCACTTTCCGGATGATCGTCGCATGTCGCATGCCGCTCTCGCCCAGATCGCGGACCAGGTGCGCGAGCGCGTTCGGCGCGATGGCGTCGACCTCGGCAGCGACCAGGCCCTAGCCGCGAAGTACGTGCACGACGAGGTGCGCCGCTACAGCGAGCGGGCGCTCGGCGGTTCGGTGCCGCTGCTGGCTGACGAGACGCAGGCGGCTAGGGAGCTCGTGGCAACCCTCACGGGCTTCGGAGCGCTGCAGCCGTTCTTCGACGATCCCGAGATCGAGGAGATCTGGATCAACGCACCTGACGCGGTCTTCATCGCTCGCGACGGCATCCCGGAACTGACCGGGGTCACCCTCGGCGACAGCGAAGTGCGTGACCTGGTCGAGCGGATGCTGCAGTCCTCGGGTCGGCGCGTCGACCTCAGCTCTCCCTTCGTCGACGCCTCGCTGCCCGACGGCTCGCGACTTCACGTCGTGATCCCTGATGTGACTCGCAAGCACTGGGCGGTGAACGTGCGCAAGTTCAGCCAGCGGATCCGCGACCTGCAGCGGCTCGTCGCGCTTGGCAGCCTCACCCAGGAATCTGCGGAATTCCTGCGGATGTGCGTGCTGGCCGGGCAGAACATCCTCGTCTCTGGGGCGACCCAGTCGGGCAAGACCACCATGCTCAACGCGCTGCTCGCCGCGACCCGACCGACAGAGCGGGTCATCACCGTCGAGGAGACCTTCGAGCTCGCGGTCGGCACGCGCGACACGATCGGCATGCAGTGCCGCCAGCCGAGCCTCGAGGGAACCGGCGAGATCACCCTGCGCCGCCTCATCAAGGAAGCTCTGCGGATGCGCCCCGACCGCCTCGTCGTGGGCGAGGTGCGCGAAGCCGAGTCCCTCGATCTCCTCATCGCACTCAACAGCGGACTCCCCGGCATGTCGAGCATCCACGCCAACAGCGCTCGGGATGCCCTGATCAAGCTCTCGACGCTGCCCCTGTTGGCCGGCCGCAACATCGACTCCTCGTTCGTCGTGCCCACCGTGGCCGGCTGCATCGACATCGTTGTGCACTGCGAACTCGGTAGGGGCGGCAAGCGACGCGTGGTCGAGATCGTGGCGCCGAGCGGACAGGTCAACGCGGGCGTCATCGAGGCCAGCCCGATCTTTGCCCTCTCCGGTGGTTCGCTCGAGCCCACGGGCGGATTCCCCACTCGCACGATCAAGTTCCAGAACGCCGGGCTCGATCCCGTCACCATCCTCGCGAAACAGCGACGATGAGCGCGGCACTCGGGCTGGTGCTCGCCGCGGGGCTGCTTCTCACCGCGTCAACGTGGCTGTGGCCCCGACGGGAGGTGCGGGCGGCACGGCCGATCCGCTGGGTCGAGTCGATGCGGGAGCGGCTTACGCAGGCGGGGCTCGGGTCGGTGGGGGTCGGGGTTGTTGTCGCCGTGTCATCCCTGCTCGCCATCGTCGCGGCTGCTGCAGTCTTCGCCACGATCGGGGTCGTTGCGCTGGCGATCACGGCTGGGGTCGTCGGGTTTCTGCTCCCGTCGATGGTGATCGGATGGCGAGCTCGCGCGCGCCGCAAAGCCACGAGGGTGGTGTGGCCGGATGTCGTCGACCAATTGGTCTCTGGGGTGCGCTCCGGCCTCGCGCTCGCCGACAGCGTCGTGATCCTCGCCCACACCGGACCTGCCACGACGCGGGCCTCGTTCGCGCGGTTCGAGGCGGACTATCGCGCGACCGGCAACTTCGCCGTCTGCCTCGACTCCCTGAAGGAGCGCCTCGCCGATCCCGTCGCCGACCGCATTGTCGAGACCCTACGGATGTCTCGCGAGGTGGGTGGCAGCGAGCTCACGACGGTGCTCAGGAACCTGAGCGCCTATCTGCGGCAGGAGAGCGCGATTCGCTCCGAGATCGAGGCGCGGCAGTCGTGGATCATGAACGCCGCGAAGCTCGGCGTGGCCGCGCCCTGGGTGGTGCTGCTCCTGCTGTCTACTCGGCCGGAAGCCGCAGCGTCATACAACTCGGCGGCAGGTGCGGCCCTCATCGTCGTGGGCCTCATCGTCTCGTTCGTCGCCTATCGGCTCATGATCGGCCTCGGTCGGCTGCCCGAAGAGCGCAGGTGGTTCGCGTGAGCTCGTCGGTCGCCTGGGCCGTCGTCGCGGGAGTCGTGCTCGGGTTCGGCCTGTGGTGCCTCGCGAGCCTCGTTCCGCGGATGAGTCGACCTCGCCTCGCTCGCCGGGTCGCCCCTTATCTCGTGGACATCTCTGCGGGTGCGCGGGATGCCGTTGCCCCCGCGCCGCCGGGCCCGCTGCCGGTCGTCGGGCTGCTGCTCGAGCCGATCGCGTTCCGCGCGCGCCGCGCGCTCGGGGCGCTGCTCGGCGGCACGGAGTCGCTCACGCGCCGGCTCCGGCAGGCGGGCTCGCCACTCACGGTCGACGGCTTCAGGTCACAGCAGTTGGTGTGGAGTCTGGCGGGTGGCGTCATCGGGGTGGGGGCTGCGGTCGCGGCATCCCGCATCCAGGCGGTGCCGGTGTGGCTACAGGTGGTGATGGTCCTGGTGTTCGTGGGCCTGGGAGTCGTCGCGCGCGACTATGTGCTGCAGCGCGCCGCCCGGGCGAGGCTCGCGCGGCTGGCGAGCGAGCTGCCGGTGGTTCTCGAGTTTCTGACCCTGAGCCTGTCTGCGGGCGAGGGCATTCTCGACGCGATCCGCAGGGTGGCGCGCACGAGCGCAGGAGAGCTCGCGGCCGAACTGGGCCGAGTGGTCGCGGATGTCGGCACCGGGCTGCCCTTCGCCGACACCCTGTCCGCGGTCGCTCGCGACCTCGAGCTGCCGCCGTTCTCGCGCTGCGTCGAGCAGATCGTCGGTGCTCTTGACCGCGGCACCCCGCTCGCCGAGGTGCTCCGCGCGCAGGCTCAGGATGCTCGGGATGACGCGAAGCGCGACCTGCTCGAGATCGCTGGCAAGAAGGAGGTCGCGATGCTGTTTCCGCTCGTGTTCCTCATCCTGCCGGTGACTATTGCGTTCGCGATCTTCCCGGGGATCTTCGTGCTGCAGTTGGGGCTGTAGTTGCTAGCATTGCTAGCAGGAGGGGCGATGGCAACCATCACCGTACGAAATCTTGACGAGAATGTGCAGCTGCGCATCAAGAAGCGCGCCGCAGCAAACAACCGGTCGATGGAGGCTGAGGCTCGCGCAATACTGACTGCCGCTGTTCAGAACCAGGGGATGGCGGCCTGGATCGCCGCAACGGAAGACCTGCGAGGCGACGACTTCGTGCTGCCTCCCCGATCGATGCCGCGGGATATCGATCTGTCGTGATCGTGCTCGACACGAACCTCGTCTCGGAGCCCTTGCGACCCCATCCCGACCCTGCGGTTATGGCTTGGCTACTTCAGCCGGTCGACGTGTACGCGCTTGCCGCGGTGAGCGTGGGTGAGTTGCTTCCCGGAGTCCTCATGCTGCCCGAAGGGCGCAAGCGGTCGAACCTGGCGGCAGCGATGGAGAGTCTCCTCCTATCGTTCGACGGTGCCGTGCTTGCCTATGACGAAGAGGCTGCGAGAGCCCACGCCCGGGTGAAAGAGCTGAGGAGAAACGCAGGTCGCCCGATTGCGGTCATTGCCGCGATCTGCATCGCGAACGGGGCCGCGTTGGCCACGCGCAACACCAAGGATTTCGCAGGTTTGGGCATCGACGTCATCAACCCCTGGGTCGCGATTTAGAGCACTCTGGTCGGCCGCCGAGTATATTGCACCCGTGAAAACGTTTCTCGAAACCGTCGCTGGACTTGGTATTGCCGCGGTTCTTTTTATTGGTGGTGCACTGGGCATCGCGCTCGTCCAGGGCGATACCGCGAAGGAAGTCACCCCCCTCGTGGCTTGGGCCACCGTGACCCTTTTGGTGAGTTTGATGGCATACGCGATCTCTAAGAGCTTGGCTCCCTCTGCCGCGAAAACCCATGCCGACGAAGACTTGAGTGCTAAGGAACACAACCGCAAAGTTGCACTGGCGTTATCGGAGTCAGGCGGAATGCTCGGAATCTCCGCTCGGCAGTGGATAAATGCCTACGACAAAGACCCAACGGTGCCGGTCTTCGGTGTGCGCCCGTATTGGACTCCGACCGGCCCTAGCGGCAGTCCTCAACTCCTCTCCATGATTGGGCTCCGTGGCATCGACGATCGCCTCAGTTATGTTCGGGAGGCGGCAGCTGATGATTCACTTCTTCCGATCATGGCCAACGACCCGAACCGAAGAGTGCGGGCCGCCGTCATCGCAAGAATGCGGTAACGTCATGCGGCCGCCGTCGGGTCCGCTTTTAATGAGTGAATCTCCACCTCGTTCGTGGCAAAGTTAACGTCTTCGCGTCGAGTGGACACCGGCAAGAATCGCTTGAGGCGCGCCGACTTCGAGTACAAGAGTTTGACGACCCGTTGGGCCGAAGCCTGTGGAAAGTCCGTCGCAGCGCTTTCCGCGGCTCGGCACACTAGGCGCATGAACAGAGCAATCACCCGGCTCCGCGACGAGCGGGGCGATGTCCCCGGCTGGGTTTTGATTACCCTCATGACGGCTGGCTTAGTCATCATCATCTGGGGGCTCGCCGGCCCAGCGCTCAGCGCGGTCTTCCAGCAGGCGATCGAGCGCGTCAGCGGCTTCTGAAGAGTGCGGCTTCTGAAAAGTGCGGGTTCTGATGCGTCGCCTGAGACTCGCGGATGACGCGGGCTCGGCGATCGCGGAGTTCGTCATGGTCGCGGCCCTCCTCACTGTGCTCACGCTCAGCGTCATCCAACTCGGTCTCGCGCTGTTCATCCGGAACACCGTCGTGGATGCCGCGGCCGAAGGCGCACGGTTCGGCGCCCTCGCCGACAACTCGCTCTCCGATGGCGTCGCGCGGGCGACCGACCTCATCACCGTTGCGCTCGGGCCCAGCTATGCGCACGACGTGACCGCGAGCACCGGGAGTTACCTCGGGCATCCCGCGGTCATCGTCACTGTGCGGGCACCACTGCCGCTCATCGGCCTGGTCGGCATCGACGACGGCCTGGAGGTGTCAGGTCATGCGGCGATCGAGACACTGGGCTGACGACGAGGGTTCGGCGGCCCTCGAGTTCGTCACCGTCGGGATGATCCTGCTCCTGCCCCTCGTCTACCTGATCCTCGTGGTCGCCGCGGTGCAGGCCGGCGCCCTCGCGGTGGAGGGAGCCGCGCGGCAGGCCGCCCGCGTCTTCGTGCAGTCCGCCGACCTGGGCAGCGCGGAGGCGGCCGCGACCACCGCTGTCGAATTCGCGCTGGCCGACCACGGCGTGGATCCCGACTCGGCGACGATCGCCGTCACGTGCAGTCCCCGACCGGATGCCTGCCTCACCCGGCGCGGTTTCGTCACGGTGAGCATCGACCTGGCCGTGCCGCTGCCCCTCGCGCCGGTCGTACTCAGCGGACAGTTTCCACTCTCCATCCCGCTGCATGCCACGGCGACCCAGCAGGTGTCGCGATTTTGGGGGTCTGGATGAACCGGATAGGGATCAGCCGTCTGCGCGAAGAGGACGGCTCGACCCTCCCGCTCACGATCTTCTTCGGGTTCCTCTCGCTCGTCCTCGTGCTCCTGGTGGTCGCGGCGACCTCGCTTTACCTCGAACGCAAGCGGCTCTTCACCCTCGCCGATGGCGCGGCTTTAGTAGGTGCCGAGGCGTTCACGCTCGACGAGGTCACGCTCACGCCGCACGGGTACCGGCCGACACTCACGACTCCGGAGGTCGCTACTGCCGTCGGCAACTACATCGCAAGTACCCCCACCGGTGACCTCAGGTCCCTCGCAATCGACAGCGCCAGCACCCTCGACGGCCGCAGCGCCACGGTGTCGCTCTCGGCCTATTGGCGACCACCAGTGCTCACGCTGCTTGTCCCGTCAGGCCTCCGGATCGAGGTGACGGCGGTCGCCAGATCGGTGTTCTCCTGAGGGCTAGTGACAGTGCTCAGCGTGCACCCTGGAGCGGGATGCCGCGGCCGCATAGTCGACGAACTGGGGGAGCACAGCGATGAAGAACACGATCGTCTTCGGGTTGGACGCCCGACCAGAAAGCCCTCGTGGTTGGAGGTTCTGGGCAGTTCTGTGGCAAGCCATGGGGCATCGGAGCGCTCCATCCCGGAGGCTGTCCCTAAGATGTGATTGATCCCGTCAGATGGAGATAAGCCGATATGTTCAGCGCCATCTCGAGCGAGCCGCTTCTCGGTCGAGAACGCGAAATTGCGGTTATTCGCAGCATGGTCGCGGGCGCTCAGTCAGGGCGAAGTGGTGTGCTGGTCGTGACGGGTGATGCCGGGGTCGGTAAGACTGCCCTTGTTTCATACGTCGGGTCGTCGACGCAGGGCATGAACTTCGTTCAATTGGTGGGATTAGAAGGCGAATCTGGCCTGCCCTTCGCGGCTGTTCAGCGGCTTGTGCTCCACAATCGTGGAGCAGTCAGCCAACTCGCCTTGTCGCAACAGACGGCACTATTCATCGCTTGCGGACTTGAAGATGGACCCTCGCCGACGCTGGTCGCCGTGGGCTTGGCGACTCTAGGACTCCTGACGGCCCTCGCCGCCGAGCAGCCCCTTCTTGTGTGGGTCGAGGATGCGCACTGGCTCGACGCCGAGTCTCTGTCGGTTCTGGGATTCGCCGGACGGAGACTCTATTCAGAGCCCGTCGCGCTAGTTCTCACCTTTCGCAATGGAGAGAACGACCTCGCCATGTTGTCTGGATTCCCCGTGTTGGAGGTTGAAGGACTATCCGGGGAGCATGCGCAGGCTCTTCTCCAATCGGTTGTTTCGGGGCCCCTCGATCGACGACTGACTGAACACATCATTCAGTCGACCGCAGGGAACCCGCTCGCGATCATCGACCTGTCGCGAGAGATGTCCACTCAACAGATTGTCGGCGGGTCGCTGCTTCACAGGCCGATCCCAGTCGGTGATCGCCTGGAGAGTCACTACTTCCAGCAAAGCGCGAACCTGCCACCTGATACACAAATGTGGTTGCTGCTCGCAGCGACGGAGGCGACTGGTGACCTTCTTTATGTCTCGCAGGCGGCCGATCGTCTCCGGCTCGACGCATCGGCTTCGCGAGCCGCTGAGATGGCCCGTCTCATCGACGTCGGAGACGCGGTGCAGTTCCGCCACCCGCTCGTGAGGTCCGCCATCTACAACAGATCAACAAGCACGGATCGGCGGCGAGCACATCAGGCTCTCGCTGATGTGACGAACAGGAAGAAGGATACGGATCGGCGGGCCTGGCATCTGGCATCTGCAGCGCTCGGCCCGGATGAAAAGGTCGCGTCCCTCATCGTCGATGTCGCTGACCGTGCGGGGAAACGCGGAGGGTTCGCATCACGCGCCTCCTTCCTCGCCCGCGCGGCCGAGCTGACCGAAGAGGGGTCCCTGCGCACTGCGCGCCTGCTCTCAGCTGCAGAGGCCGCCGTCGCGGCCGGCTCCATTGCGCAGGCACAAAGCCTTCTGGAAGGCATCGGCACGCTCGATGGCAACAGCTCACACCGTGGCCGTGCCCTAGTCGTGGATGCGCAACTGACTGCGTTCTCGGGTGTCCCCGGCGCGTTCGCGCGAGTGCCGGCCATTCTCTTCTCCGCGTACCAATCGCTTGCCCAGAGCGATCCGGTGTTGGCGCGTGACGCGTTAGTGCGTGCGCTCGAGCAGGCGGTGATCGTCGAAAGCATGATCGTTGATATCACCCCCGACACGTTGGCCGCGCAAGCACTGAGTGAGACCAGTCCCGACGTCTCGGATTTGGAAGGGCTGGTGCTCCGGGCGCTGGGCATGCAGTTCGCAGGGCCCTACTCGGAAGCGGTCGGGCCTGCTCGCGCGCTCGTCGACGCGCTGACTTCAGACAAAGCGTCCGACAACGACGTCTTGCGCTGGGGCATGACCGGAGTGGTAGCGGCAACGTTCCTGTGGGACGATGCGGCCAGAAATATGATCCTGGAACGCGCAGCACGAGTGGCACGGCAGTCTGGAGCACTGCAAGCCCTCGACTCGATCCTGTGGACGACGGCTCTGTGTGAAACGATGCTCGGCCATGTCGACGCCGCAGAATCGGCGATGGCCGAGGGTCGTGAACTCCGCATCGCCGTGGGCGCCACACCCGAACAGCTGGAGGTCTACACCAACGCCGAACTCCTAGCGCTGCACGGCCTGGACGACCAGCTGAGACAGTACGCCCCCCGCGCAATTGAGGCTGCGAAAACTCTCGGCGTCGGCGCCGGCCCGCCGGTAGCGCGCTCCGCGCTGATGACACTGGAAATCAGCCGGAACAACTATGTGACCGCCCTGGTACTCGCCGAGCGAATCGTCAGCGACGACGTTCTCAACGTCACTATTCGCGTGCTCCCCGACCTCATCGAATCAGCCTGCCGCTCGGGCCGCCCTGCCAAAGCTAGGGAATGCCTCGCCAGGTTCTCATTCCTGGCCGAAGCCACGGCAACACCCTGGGCACTGGGACTGCTCGCTCGCTGCCGCGCCCTGGTCGAACCGGAGGACGCCGAAGCGCTGTTCCACCTCTCAATAGACCTACTGGGCACGACCAGCGCTACTCTCGACCTGGCACGAAGCCATCTGCTTTACGGAGAATGGCTGCGGCGAAACCGTCGCCGGCAAAACGCCCGCTCCCAATTGCGATCTGCGATAGCGCTCTTCAATGAACTAGGAGCGCACGCCTTCGGCGACCGCGCCCGGGCGGAACTGCTGCTCACCGGAGAACATGCCCGTAAGCGGTCGGTCGAGGACAAAAACGACCTCACCTCGCAGGAACTCTTCATTGCCCAGCTCGCGAAAGTCGGAGCGACTAACGCAGAAATAGCATCACGACTGTTCGTCAGCCCCAACACCGTCGACTACCACCTCAGGAAGATCTACCGGAAACTGGGTGTCACCTCGCGCCGGGACCTCGGAGACGCCTTAGCCGCCGGCGCCCCAGGAAGCAGCTCGCTGCGCTGACTTCCACCTAGTGCGCGTGGTGCCGGCCCCTCCGGCAGGGTCCACGACGCATTCAGGACTACGCGAATCGCGGGGTGCGGCAGGTCAGCACATCGGGGATCGTTGCTGCGAGACGCATCAGCGCGTCGAGCGAAGACGAGAGGCATCACGTGTTCATAACCACCGACGACGGCACCGAAATCTTCTACAAAGACTGGGGCAGCGGCCGACCCGTCGTGCTCGCACACGGCTGGCCCCTTAACTCCGACAGCTGGGAAGCCCAACAACTCTTCCTCGCCCAGAACGGCTACCGGGTCATTGCACACGACCGCCGCGGCCACGGAAAGTCGACCCAAACCTGGGAAGGCAACGAGATGGACACCTACGCCGACGACCTGGCCGCCCTTATCGAAACCCTCGAACTCACGGACGTCACCCTCGTGGGCTTCTCCACCGGCGGCGGCGAGATCTCCCGATACATCGGCCGCCACGGAACCTCGCGGGTCGCACAAGCCGTCCTCGTATCCGCAGTGCCGCCGTTCATGCGGCTGACCGACGACAACCCCGGCGGCGTACCTATCGAAGTCTTCGACGGTCTACGCGCGGCGTCGATGGTCGACCGCTCCCAGCTCTACAGGGACCTCGCCGCGGGCCCCTTCTTCGGTAACAACCGAGAAGGCCAATCGGCCACCGACGGAATGCAAACCGCGTTCTGGCTGCAGGGCCTCGCGGCGGGCCACCGCGGCGCCTACGAAAGCATCGAGGCGTTCTCCGCCACCGACTTCCGAGACGACCTCGCGAAGTTCGACGTCCCGACCCTCGTCATCCACGGCGACGACGACCAGGTGGTGCCCATCGATGTCGGTGGGCAAGCATCCGCAGCCCTCATCAACGGCGCCACGCTCAAGGTCTACCCCGGCGCCCCCCACGGAATCACTGACACCCACAAGGAGCAGTTGAACAGCGACCTCCTGGAATTCCTCGACACCTACCCCGGCGACGCCGGAACCAACAATTAGGAGACCCTGATGCTCACCAAGGAAGAAAAGATCCAGATCGATGCCGCGAATGCCAGCGGCAAGCCGACAGTCGTGTTCGTGCACGGCCTCTGGCTGCTGCCAAGCAGCTGGGACAACTGGCGCGAGCTCTTCGAGTCCGCCGACTACAGCACCGTAGCGCCGAGCTGGCCCGACGACCCCGACACCGTCGAACAGGCCCGCCGCCACCCCGAGGTCTTCGCCGGCAAAGGAATCACCGCGATCGCCACCCACATCGCCGAAGTCATCGGCAAGCTCAACAACAAGCCCGCGATCGTTGGGCACTCCTTCGGCGGACTGATCACCCAGAAGCTCGCCGGAATGGGGCTCGGCAGGGTTGCGGTGGCGATCGACCCCGCGCCCTTCAAGGGCGTTCTCCCGCTCCCGCTGTCCACGCTCAAGTCATCGCTGCCGGTGCTGGGAAACCCCGGCAACAAGAGCAAGGCGATCACGCTCACGTTCGATCAGTTCCGATTCGGCTGGACCAACGCTCTCACGGAGAAGGAATCCAAGGAGCTTTACGACACCTACCACGTCGCCGCCCCAGGTAAGCCGCTTTTCCAGGCGGCGCTTGCCAACTACTCCTTCACAAGCGAAGCAACGGTGGACTCGAAGAACCCTGCCCGTGGGCCGCTGAAGATCATCTCGGGGCAGAAGGACAACACCGTGCCGTGGGCTATCGCGAACGCGTCATTCAAGAAACAGCGGCGTAACAAGGCAGTCACCGAGATTCAGGAGATGCCGAACCGTGGCCACTCCCTGACTATCGACAGCGGCTGGAAGGAAGTAGCCGACGTGGCGCTCACGTTCGTGCAACAGCACCTCTCGGCGACGGCGGCCAGCGCAGGGAAGACACGTCCCTGACTCGGCGGAAGTGACGCAAGGGAGGAGGGGTGCCGCCCGGCGCCCCTCCTCCCTTGTCCAACAGCTCAATTCGTGTCGCTCTCGGCCTATTGGCGACCACCAGTGTCACGCTGCTTGTCCCGTCAGGCCTCCGGATCGAGGTGACGGCGGTCGCCAAGTCGGTGTTCTCCTAGAAGCTCAATCCTTGGCGTGCCCCAGGAACAGCGAGCCGACTCCGACGCCGATCATCACAACCCCGCCGGTAGCGCCGAGCGTCGAAATGCGGCGCGGTGACCGAGCGAACCAATCCCGCGCGATGCCGGCCATGAGAGCCCACATACTGTCAGTGACGAGTGCGATCGCGACGAAGACCGTGCCGAGCGTGAGCATCTGAAGCGGGATACCGCCAGCCGCATAGTCGACGAACGGGGGGAGCACCGCGATGAAGAACACGATCGTCTTCGGGTTGGACACCCCGACCAGAAAGCCCTGGGCCAGGATGCGCCACTTGGCTCGCGATGGGGCCGGGGTGATCGCGGCATCCGCTCGCTCCCGCCGATGACGAATCGCCTGCACGCCCAGGTAGATGAGGTAGGCGGCACCCACGATCTTGATGGTCGTGAACAGGATGGCCGACTGCGCGATGATCACGCCGACGCCGAAGGCCACCGCGGCGACCACGACGAGCGCCCCGATCGCGTTGCCGACGACGCTCAGCAGGCCGCCGATGCGACCGAGCGAGAGCCACCGGCCGATCACGAACAGCACGCTCGGCCCGGGCACGAGAATCAGCGGGATCGCGACAAGCGCGAACGCCACGAGGTGCGAGAGCGGGACCATCCCGAAATCGTATCCGCCCGCACCGTGCTCGTCGCGATCGGCGGGCAGAAGGGTCAGCCGGCCGAAGGGCCGCGTGGCGCTCGCGGCAGGTAGCGCGGCACGTAGCGCACAAGTACCGCCGCCCCGACGATTCCGAGCAGGCCGATGACGCCGGCGGCCACCGCGATGGATGCCACGGCCGTGAGTCCCGCAACTAGCAGCGGCGCACCGGCTCCCCCGAGGTTTCCGGTGAAGCGCCAGGCGCCCAAGAACGGGGCCGGGTTGGAGCGATCCGCGAGGTCGGCGCCGATGGTCATCAAGATCCCGCTTCCCAACCCATTCGCGAGGGCGAGCAGCATCGCGGCCGCGATGAACCAACTCACGTTCGCATCGAGGTTGTGGGTGAAGGCCAGCAGGAGGTGCCCGAGGCTGAGTCCCACCATCGAGGGCAGCGCCGTCCAGAGTCGCCCGAACCGGTCCATGATCTGGCCGCCGGTGTAGAACAGCGCGAAGTCCACTGCTCCGGCGATGCCGATGATGAGGGCCGTGTTCGTCTCGCTCACCCCGATGCTGACGGCCCACAGCGGCAGGATCACCTGCCGGCTCGCTCGCAGCGCACCGATGAGTGCAGCCCCGAGACCCAGGCGCGACAGCACCGCCCGGTTGGCGTGGATGGTCTTGAAAAGCCCGGCGGATTCCTGTTCGACCAGGGCCTCGCCCTCGCGCAGCTCGCGCCCGGCGAGTCGCACCTTCGCGACCACGCCGAAAGTCTTCGTCGGGTCGGGGAGGGTGACCAGGATGACGACGGTGGCGAGGCAGGCCACGACATGGATCCAGAACGCCGAATGCGCCGACCCAGTGAGTTGGATCACCCCCGCCGTGATGAACGGACCGATGAAGTAGCCGGCCCTGAAGGTTCCCCCGAGGGTGGACAGCGCCCGGGCCCGATAAGCGAGCGGCACGAAGCTCGTCATGAAGGCATGCCGCGCGAGAGAGAACACCGCGGCGGAGAGCCCGATCAAGAAGATCCCGAAGCCCAGCGCGACCGGGTTCGGCGCGATCACCGCGATGACGAGCCCGATGATGGAGAGCGCGGCCGCGCCGGTCATCGCCGGGCGCTCGCCGACGCGGGCGATGAGCCATCCGCTCGGGATGTTGCCGAACAGCTCCCCAAGAGTGAGCAGCGCCGTGACGAGCCCCGCGATCGCGAGCGAGGCCCCGAGGTTGTCTGCCGCGATCGGGATGATCGGGATGATCGCACCCTCGCCGGTGGAGAACAGCAGCGTGGGCAGCAGTGCGGGTAGGGCAATCGAGCGCCAGCGGAAGGGCTGCTCGTCGGTCGACATCGGTTCAATGCTAACCGCGCGACTAAGCTTGCTGCCGACATGGACGAGCTGGACTTTACCGAAGACATCGCGGCCCTTCGCTCGACCTTTGCCGACATCCGCTCGGTCGTCGGCGTGGAGCGCCTCGAAGCGGAGATCGCCGACCTGAGCGAGCAGGCGGGTGCCCCCGACCTGTGGGACGACACCGACAAGGCCCAGAAGGTCACGAGTGCGCTGAGCCATCGGCAGGCCGAGCTCGCGAAGATCACGAGCATCGCGAGCCGACTCGACGACCTCGAGATCATGGTGCAGCTGACCAACGAGGAACAGGATGCCGCAGCCGCCGCCGACGCGCGCACCGAGCTCACGGGCATCCAGAAGCTGCTCGGCGAGCTGGAGGTGCAGACCCTGCTCAACGGCGAATGGGACGCGCATCCCGCCGTCATCACCATTCGCGCCGGAGCAGGCGGGGTCGACGCGGCCGACTTCGCCGAGATGCTGCAGCGCATGTACCTGCGCTGGGCGGAACAGCACGGCTACCCCGCGACGGTCATGGACACGAGCTATGCGGAGGAGGCGGGCATCAAGTCGACGACCTTCGAGATCGACGCGCCCTACGCCTTTGGAACGCTGAGCGTGGAAGCCGGCACCCACCGGCTGGTGCGGATGAGCCCGTTCAACTCGGCGGGCAAGCGGCAGACCAGTTTCGCGGCGGTCGAGGTGATCCCGCTCATCGAGGAGGCCGGGGCGATCGAGGTGCCGGAGAGCGACATCCGCGTCGACGTCTTCCGTTCAAGCGGGCCCGGCGGCCAGTCGGTCAACACGACCGACTCCGCGGTGCGCCTCACCCACCTCCCGACCGGGCTCGTCGTCTCGATGCAAAACGAGAAGAGCCAGATCCAGAACCGGGCAGCCGCGATGCGGGTGCTGCAGTCGCGACTGCTGATCATGCAGCGTGAGCAGGAGGCCGCCGCCAAGAAGGAACTCGCCGGCGTCATCACCGCGAGCTGGGGCGACCAGATGCGTTCGTACGTGCTGGCGCCGTACCAGATGGTCAAAGACCTGCGCACCGAGTACGAAGAGGGCAACCCTTCGAAGGTGTTCGACGGCGACCTCGATGGCTTCATCAGCGCCGGGATCAAGTGGAGGAAGCGCGACAAGGAGTAGGGCGCGGCTCCGGGGTGTCGGCTGCCGAGTTGCTCTGGCAGTAAACAGAGCCGGCGCGCACCGACCCCCGAAGCCCGGAGCGTTGTACATATCCCAGTAGCTGGGAAAAGAGGCGGGGCGAGTGTCGTTGCCGGGATAGCCGGGGTGCCTGCCTAGGCTGACACCGAAATGATTCGCTTCGACTCCGTCACCAAGGCATATCCTGGCACTTCCCGGCCGGCGCTGAATTCCGTAAACCTCGAGATTCTCAAGGGCGAGTTCGTGTTCCTGGTCGGGGCATCCGGCTCGGGCAAGTCCAGCTTCTTGCGGCTGATCCTCAAAGAGGAGAACCCGAGCAAGGGCGACATCCACGTTCTCGGCCAGTACCTGAACACGCTCGCCAACCGCAAGGTTCCCTACTTCCGGCGCAACCTCGGAGTGGTTTTCCAGGACTTCCGGTTGCTGCCCAACAAGACCGTGTTCGACAATGTCGCCTTCACGCTGCAAGTCATCGGCAAGAGTCGCGGATTCATCCAGGAAGCGGTTCCGGATGCCCTGAAGATGGTCGGTCTCGCCGGCAAGTCCAACCGCTACCCGCACGAACTCTCCGGCGGTGAGCAGCAGCGCGTGGCGATCGCGCGTGCCGTGGTGAACAAGCCGGCCATCCTGCTCGCCGACGAGCCGACCGGAAACCTCGACCCCGCGACATCCGCCGGGATCATGACCCTTCTCGAGCGCATCAACATCGGCGGCACAACGGTGATCATGGCTACGCACGACGCTGGCATCGTCGACCAGATGAAGCGCCGCGTGATCGAACTCATCAGCGGCCAGATCGTGCGCGACGAGCGGCAGGGTGGTTACCAGACCCAGGCCGTCCCCGTCCAGGGATTCGGGATGGCGACCACCGAGGTGGCGCCATGAGATTCGGGCTGATCTTGGGCGAAGTCGCCAACGGCCTGCGCCGCAACGTCTCGATGGTTGTCTCGGTCATCTTGGTGACCTTCATCTCGCTCACCTTCGTGGGCGCCGCGATCCTGTTGCAGATGCAGATCGGGCAGATGAAGGGCTACTGGTATGACCGCGCCCAGGTGGCGATCTACATGTGCACCGACGTCGACACGACCGGCAACTGCACCCAGACCGAGGCCACCAAGGCCCAGATCGACGCGGTGGAGGCGCAGCTCAAGTCGGCCTCGCTTGCGCCGTACATCAAGAAATTCGAGTTCGAGACCCACGATCAGGCCTACGCGAACTTCCAGTCCCAGTTCGCAGACAGCCCCATCGCCGGCTTCGTGACCCCGGCGACTCTCAACGAGAGTTTCAGGGTCAACCTCATCAACCCGTCTGACGCCGACATTCTCATTGAGAGCCTGTCGGGTCTCGCGGGCGTGCAGGACGTCCAGGATCAGCGTGGCATTCTCGACCAAATCTTCGCGGTGCTCAACGCCGCCTCCTACACCGCCATAGGCGTGGCTGTGCTCATGCTTGTCGCCGCGGTGTTGCTCATCGCCACGACCATTCGGCTGAGCGCATTCTCCCGGCGGCGAGAGCTGGGGATCATGCGGCTCGTGGGTGCATCGAATCGCTTCATCCAGACCCCGTTCGTGCTCGAAGGGGTGTTCGCCGCCCTGGTCGGTTCGCTGCTCGCCGGCGCCGCGATCGTCGCGATAGTGCAATTCTTCGTGCAGGGCTACCTGTCGCCGACCCTGCAGACCACGACGACTCTCGTCGGGTTGAAAGACGCGCTGATCGTCGTGCCGATTCTTGTCGTCATGGGTGCTGCGCTCGCGGCGGCCTCGGCGAGCGTCGCGATAAGTCGGTACCTGAAGGTCTAACCTCGACAACCTCTCTCACCGGCGCTTAGCCTGTCATGACCATGACAATGGCCGCGCCGCCTGCCGTCGAGCTGACCGACATCTCCATCAGCTACGAGCGCATCGATGCCGAGCCGTTGTCGATAGTTGCCGGTTACGACCTAGCGCTCAAAGCCGGTCGGATGCACGTCCTGGCTGGCCGCAGCGGCTCGGGCAAGACCAGCATCCTGCGCGTCGCCGCCGGCCTCGTGCGACCTACGGGCGGAGATGTCGCTTGGGCGGGACAGTCGCTCGGCGCCCTGGCTGATGACGCGATCACCCGCCTTCGGGGGGAGTTCATCGGCTACCTCGACCAGGGTGGCGTGCTCATCGGCGGGCTCAGCGCGCTCGAGAACGTGCTGCTGCCGGCGGTCCCGAGCCGTAGCACTCGCCAACTCGAACCCCGAGCCCGCGAGCTTCTCCACCGGCTGGGCGTCGGGCCAAGGGCAGGGCACCGCCCCGAGCAGTTGAGCGTGGGAGAGCGACAACGGGTCGCTCTCGCTAGGGCACTGCTGCTGCAGCCGGCTGTGCTCATGGTGGATGAGCCGACGGCGGCTCTCGACCGGGCCAGCGCAGATGCGGTTATTGCATTGCTGGCATCCCTCGCGAACGACGGAATCGCCGTGCTCGTGGCCGCGCACGACGAGCACCTGGTCGCGGCGGCCGATTCCCGCACCGAGTTGTCATGAGCAGCGTTGCGCGGTTTCGCGTGCGGCCGGCCGCGGTCCCGGGGTCTGCGCAGAGGCTGTGGCGCGACCGGCCCCGGCTCGTGGCGTTGGGGCTGCTCGCGGTCATTGCGGTTGCGGCATCCCTGCTCCAATCGAGCTCGGCGACGATCTTGCAGCAGACCCTCGACCAGAACTGGCGCGGCAGCTACGACATACTCGTGACCCAGCGCGGCAAAGATCCCGTGACGGCCGGCCTCCTTCGCCTCGACTCGCTCGTCGATGCCACGGGCGGCCGCTTGAGTATGGCCGATCTTGCCGCGATCCGCAGCCTGCCCGATGTCGCGGTGGCAGCTCCGGTGGCGCAGGTGAGCTTCCCCGGCGGGTTGGCCCCGAGCTTTGACCCGCGGCTGTGGTTGCCGGTGCCGGTGCGCCACGACGCGAGCCTCGAGCATCCCCAGGCCTTTCGCATCACGGTGTCGAGCACCATCGACGACGGGGCGGAGAAGCGCTCGCTGGCCACCCAGACCGTGCTCGCCTTCGCCTATCAGCCGAGCTATTCGCAGCTGGTGTTCGCCCCCAACGGGTCGCCATTGCTCGACGAGAACGGGCAACCCGTCTACGCCACGCACGAGCTTGCGGATAGCCCGCGGCTGCTGTCCGGTGACAACCGGGTGCGGTTCGCCGCAGGCGACTTCGACACGGGCACCGGCACTATTCCACTCGGTCTCACCGTCGACCCGCGGCCCGCGGCGACCGTGACCCTGGTTGATCCCGTGGCCGAGCGCGAGCTGTTGGGCGATGCCGGCGACTTTCTCGATCCGCTCATCGGGCGGGATGCCACCCCCGGCGTCATCCCCGTCGTGGCGCTCGATAGGCAGCCGACGCCGATCAACGCGACGGTCAAGGTGGAGGAGTTCGACGACGTGACGCCCGGTGTGGGCGGAGCGGAAGCCGTCGCCCTCGCCCAGGGCACCGGCTTCCTGCAGAACGGCCAGATCGCGCCCACCATCGAGAAAGACAGCGCCACGACAGTCGTCGGCCAGTATTCGGTCGATCTCTCGACCGGCGTGCAACCGTTCGCCAACTCGCTGCTGCTGCTCGGTGGGGTCAGCCAGTCCACGGCCGACAAGTCAGGAGCGCACCCCTCCTCTGGCACCTCACCGCGCTCGATTCTGGGCGGGCAGTACACGGTGCCAGAGGATGCCAAGACGGATGGCAAGGGTGTGGGGCTCGCCGCCCGCGGCTACGCGAGCTTCGGGCTGTACACCGCGGCACCGCTCTCTCGGGGTGCACCGACCGGCTCGGTCACCGACTACTCCAAGCTTTTCGGCGCTGTCGGATCCTCGCTCATCGAAAAGCGGTTTGAGGTGGTCGGCAACTACCGCCCCGAGGAGGTGCGCGCGAAAGCGGGTGAGACGAGCTTCGCGCCGCTCGGTGGCTACGACACGGTGAATCCCTCGCTGGTCGCAGACGCGAGTGGGGCGGAGATCGCCGCGCGGCCGCTCGCGACCTCGATCACGGGCTTCGGCATCCCGGGCACTAATGACATGGCGGTCGCGAGCTTCGACATCCTGAAGGACTGGAATGTCGAGCGACCGATTTCGGCAATTCGCATCAGGGTGGCCGGCATCGACGCGTACACCCCGGCGGCCCAGCAGAAACTTCTCGCCGTCGCGAGCGAACTCGGCACCCTGGGTTTCGCGGCGACGATAGTCAGCGGCTCATCGCCCCAGGCGATTTCCGTGCTGGTCTCTGGCTACGCCACAGCAGCCACCGACGCCTCGGGAGCCCAGATAGTCGGCGACCTCGGCCACATCGACCAGGACTGGTCGCGGCTCGGAGCCGTGACCGAGGTGGATGCCGCGATCTCGGCCACGAGCGTCGCACTCCTCGTGGTCACCGTGGTCGCCGTGGGCGTGCTGCTGGCCGTCGTGCAGCTGGGCTCGGTTCCCGAGCGCCGCGCGCAGGCTGGAGTGCTGCGCGAGCTCGGCTGGCGGCGCAGGCGAATCGTGGGTTGGTTTCTCTCCGTCGATGCCGTCGCCCTGTTCCTGCTGGCCGTGGTGGGTGCAGTGGCCGTGACTCTCGCGACAGTTCCCGCGGTCGCGAGCCTCTCGGTGGGTGCCTCGCTTGCGCTCGTCGTGGCGACGTCGGGCGTGGCGGCCGTCGCGGGCGCGCGGGCTCCCCGCAGCCGCGCGCGCGCCAGGGTCGCCTCCCGTCGCGCCAGCATCATCGGCCCGATCTCCTTCGGGGCGCGGCTCGCGCGCACCGGGCCGGCGCACTCCGTGTCGCTCGCCCTGGCGGTCCTGCTAATCACGGTGTCGATCGCGCTCGCGGCAGCGGTGTTCGTGCAGGGTCGGCAACTCGCCGGCCCGACGCTGCTGGGAGCCGTGGCATCCGCTCGTGGGTGGCTGCCGCAGGGAGTGCTCGCGGCGGCGAGTCTAGCGGCGGGGATCAGTCTCGCGGTGCTCTCCCGCCGGATGGGGCTCGAGCGTCGCCGCGAACAGTGGCGGGCGATCAGGGCGATGGGCTGGTCCACGGCCGAGGTGACCAGGGCGCAGGCGGCCGAGCTGGCGTTCAGCGCGGTGCCCGGGGCGCTGGCGGGAGTCGCGCTGGCGGCGGGGATCGCGGTGCAGGAGCCGGGCATCCTCGCTCCGGTGCTGGCGTCAAGCGGTCTCGGGGCAGCGCTTGCCGTGGTTGTGGTGCTGGTCTCCGGGCGCAAGTTAGACTGACTGGCTGCTCTGCGCAGTCACACCACCACATCGGGAGAGGAGGAGACCAATGCCCAAGGAACGCGGACAAAAAGTTGTCGCAAGCAACCGCAAAGCACGCCACGACTACACGATCGAGGACACTTATGAGGCTGGCCTCGTGCTCACCGGTACCGAGGTGAAGTCGTTGCGGCTCGGTCGCGCGAGCCTGGTCGACGGCTACGGCTACATCGACGCTGGCGAGGCGTGGCTCGATGCCGTGCACATCCCCGAGTTTTCCCAGGGATCGTGGAACAACCATCCGCCTCGGCGCAAGCGCAAGATGCTGCTGCACAAGGAGCAGATCCTCAAGATCCACAACAAGATCAATGAGGGCGGCTACACGCTCGTGCCGCTGTCGATCTACTTCCTCGATGGCAATGCGAAGGTCGAGCTCGCGGTCGCCAAGGGCAAGCGCGAGTACGACAAGCGCCAGACCCTGCGCGAGCGCACCGACAAGCGCGAGGCCGACCGCGCGATAGCGTCACGCAAGAACCTCAACGAGTAGGGGAGCGACAGGGCACGCTCTGGTGCCGCCGCGGCATCCGGCGTATTATTGAAGGCTGCCTGCGAATGGCAGTTTGACAACTCAACAGCGCGATAGCGACCCGTTTTCAACCGGCCTCGATGGCCGGGCGAGACGAGCATGGGGATGATCGGTTTCGACATTGCCTGCAAAACCACGAGAAGCGGGTCGAGGATGCAGTCTTATCTCGTAAACGATGGCTGCAAAAAATAAATGCGGATTCTAAGCGCATTGACTTCGCTCTTGCTGCCTAGCAGCAACTAGCACATGAAGTCCGTCGGCCCGGGAATGCTCTCTACCCGGGTTCCGACGTCATCTAGAGAGATTGCTGCGTGCCTGTGTTCCAGGTGCACGCGGGACTCTTACTGGGGCTGGGCCTGTTGACCTGGGTGCTCGTAGCAAAGGCCAGGGCCGAGTAGAACGCTTGTACGAGCTACACCCGTAGAAGGCGTGGAATTACAGCAGTGGACGGGGGTTCAATTCCCCCCATCTCCACCATTGGTCGCTATCGCGTTGTTGGGCAATCAGTCGTCGACGGTGGTCGATATCTGCGACGGTTGGTACCCTCCTGCTGATGGCACACGACCTCTCTCTTCTCGACTGGATGCTCGAGACCGATCCCGCCCTGCGCTGGCAGGTCGAGCGAGATCTGCTCGGGGAGCCTGAGTCCGTGTGGCGGGCCACCCGGGCCCGCATTGGCACCGAAGGATTGGGCGCCCGGATGCTTGCCCACCAGGATCCGGACGGTCAATGGGCCGGCGGCGCATTCTTCCCTCAGGACTTCGAAGCCGAGGAGTACTTGCTCGAGCGTCGGCTGCTCTACCGGCTCTCTACCGGAGAACCGGTCGCGGATTGGGCCACCCACTTCGCCTATCCCTTTCGGCACTTCTACAGCGCGCTCAATGCGTTGGACTACTTCCGTACTGTGGGCTTGCAGGAAGGGCGCGCGCCCGATCCGCGCCTCCGCGAGGCGATCGAGGTAGTCCGGGCCGCACGGCGGCCCGACGGCAGCTTGCTGCAGGAGCGTCGGCATCCCGGCCGAGTGTGGTTCGAGGTCGACGTGCCCGTCGGCCAGGCTTCACCATGGCTCACTCTTATCGCGACGCGAGCGCTTGACTGGTGGGATCAGGCCTGAGGGGCGCCGTTCACCCAGGCCTTAACGCAAGAGAGGCGCCCCGGGTTTCGGGACGCCTCTCTTGATCAGGTTCAGGTTCGCAGCAGCGAGCCGCCCGCGCGCTTGCGCGAGACGGCGTCGATCGTCGCGGCGAGGATGAGCACGCCGCCCGTGACGAGGAAGTTCGCGCCGGCCGGCAGGCCCAGCAGGCCGAGGCCGTTGGCGATGACCGCTATGACGAGCGCGCCGATCGCGGCGTGGACCAGGCGTCCGCGGCCACCGAAGAGGCTCACGCCACCGACGACCGCAGCTGCGACACCGCTCAGCACGATCTGGCCACCGGATGCCGCGGTCACGACACCGATGCGGCTCGCGTCGAACACACCGGAGACGACGGCCAGGCTCGAGCAGGTGATGAAGGCGACGATGCGCACCGCCGCCACCTTGATGCCGGCACGTCGGGCCGCCTCTGGGTTGCCGCCGACCGCGTACAGGTGGCGACCGTAGCGGGTGCGGTCGAGGATGAACGTTCCGATCCAGAGGATCGCCACGGCGATCGGCACGACGATCGGAACGCCCTCGATCGCGTCATGCGCGATCGGCACGCCATTCAGCGAGCCACGGCCCGCCGCACGATCGAGGCTCATGAGTGCAACGAACAGGGTGCCGGCCGCGCCGATAGCCACGAGGCGCAGCGCCATCAGGGCCAACGGACGATTCGCCACCCCCGCCCGAGTGCGGCGGTTGCGGTCGAACAGCGCGATCGCTGTGGCGATGATCATCGCGACGACGAAGAGAGCCCACCCCAGCCAGATCGGCAGGTTGTTGTTCATGATTGCGACGAGTTGCGGGGTCTCGACCCGGTACGCGCCGCCGGTGCCGATGATGATGAGCTGCAGCCCCTGGAACCCAAGGAAAAGACCCAGGGTGACGACGAACGACGGGATGCCCACCCGAGCCACGAAGAAGCCGATGAACGTGCCGATCGAGGCACCGACCACGAGCGCAATGATCAGGGCGACGATCCAGTTGACGCCCGAGTTGTGGATGAGCACGACCACAATGCTTGCCGTGACGCCCGAGGTCACACCCGCGGACAGGTCGATTTCGCCGAGGAGGATCACGAAGACCAGCGCCATCGCGAGCATCATGAGAGTCGCCGCCTGGGTGAGCAGGTTTGCGAAGTTCAACGGGCTGAAGAAGGTGCTGCTCAGTGCCGAGAACAAGATGACGAGGATGATGAAACCAGCGAGGGCGGGCAACGCACCCATCTCGCCGGAGCGGAGGTTGCGGAAATATGCCGTGAACTGGTCACGCATGTTGCCTTCGTGGCCAGAGCCAATCGACGGCGGCGGGGTAGCGGGGGTGGTGGTCATACGTTCTTTCCCTCGTAGGTCTTGCTGCCGGTGATGTATCCAACAACGTCGTCGTTGTTAGTGTTCTTGGTCTCCAGGGACGCCACCATGTGGCCGAGGTAGAGCACGCTGATGTAGTCGGCGACCTTGAACACATCCACGAGGTTGTGGCTGATCAGAATGACCGCGACACCCTGGTCAGCCAGGCGGCGCACCAAGGCGAGCACCTGCTCGGTCTGCGCGACGCCGAGGGCGGCTGTGGGCTCATCAAGGATGACGACTTTCGCCTTCTTGAGCACGGAGCGGGCGATGGCCACGGTCTGGCGCTGCCCACCGGAGAGCGACGAGACCCTCTGGCGAACCGAAGACACTGTCCGCACGGAGAGCGATTGCAGGGTCTCTGACGCCTCGCGCTCCATGATGCCCTCGTTGAGCGTTCCCGCTGTGACTTCTTCGCGGCCGAGGAACATGTTTTGCACGATGTCGAGGTTCTCGCAGAGCGCGAGGTCTTGGTACACGACCTCGATGCCGTGCGCCGACGCTTCGCGTGGCGAAGCCAGGCTGACGATCTCCCCGTTGAAGCGGATCTCACCCGCGTCATACGGCTGCACCCCGGCAAGGCCCTTGACGAGCGTCGACTTGCCGGCGCCGTTGTCGCCCACCAGGGCTGTGACCTTGCCGGCATATGCCTTGAGGCCCACCCCCTTGAGAACATCAACGGGGCCGAAGCTCTTCTTGACATCTGTCAGTTCGATGACTGGCACATCCATGCCGAACCCTTTCAGTGCGCCGGAACATCGGTGTTCCGGGTATAAGTGTGCCACGCACACACGGTTGTTCTAGGTGCAGGAAAGAAGGGCTTTGCGCCGGTCGGACTGCAACCGACGCAAAGCCCTTCAGGTGGTACTAGTTACTTGACGCCGTACTTCGCGCACGCGTCCGCAACAGGGGCGGTGCAGATGTCGGCTGCCTTCGCGTCGCCAGCGGTGACGACGGTCTCGACCTTGTCCGGTCCCACGAGGATCGGGGTCACAGCCACGTACGGGGTGCCGTCGTCGAGCTTCTTGTCGACGGTGGGCTTGTCACCCTTGAGGAGGCTGATCGCCAGGTCGGACGCGGCCTTGGCCTCAAGCGTGAACGGCTTGTACACCGTCGCGACCTGCTTGCCGAGGAGCACGTTCTGGAGGCCAGCGATGGAGGCATCCTGGCCGGAGACCGGCAGCGTCTTGCCGTTCTTGTCCAGAACCGCGATCACGGCTGCGGCGTTGGTGTCGTTCGCGACCCATACGGCGTCGATGTCGCCACCGAGCGAGGTGTAGGCCTGCTCGAACGCGGTACCGGCGGTGGCGCCATCCCAGGTGCCGGGGGTCTCGAACACTGGCTTGATGCCAGCGGCAGCCATCACGCCGTCAGCTCCGTCGTGGAACATCTTGGCGTTGCCGTCTTTCGGGTCTCCGCCGACGTAGACGACCTTGGCGGTCTTCGGGTCCTTACCGGCAGCCTTCAGGCCGTCAAGGATCGACTGGCCCTCAAGCGCACCGACGGTCTCGTTGTCGAACGACACGTAGTAGTCCGCGCCAGCGATCGGGCGGTCGTATGCGATGACCGGGATGCCCTGCTTCGTGGCCTTCTCGGCAACCTGCACACCAGCGCTGTTGTAGTCAACGAGGATCATCACGCCACAGCCCTTGGCGAGCTGCTGGTCGGCGATCGTCGCGTACTTGGACTCGTCACCCTGTGCGTTCTGGATGTCTGAAGCGAAGCCGGCGTCGGTGAACGCCTTCTCGAGTGCGGGGCGGTCGCCCGACTCCCAGCGCGGCGACGATGCCGTGTCAGGAAGAATGATGCAGGCGCGAGCCGTGCTCTCGGTGCTTGACGGAGTTGCTGTACAGCCAGCCAGCAACAGTGCTGACGCTGAGGCGAATACAGCGATTGAGATCAATGAAGACTTCTTCACGTCACTCCCTTTCTGTGGTGTGAGGTGAAACCCCTCAGGTACCACCGTCTGCATTGATCGGTGGCAGTGAA
The DNA here is from genome assembly GCA_043754275.1 of Microbacteriaceae bacterium. Lineage (GTDB taxonomy): Bacteria > Actinomycetota > Actinomycetes > Actinomycetales > Microbacteriaceae > Rhodoglobus. Next base: position 25,045 of record JAYUVE010000031.1, read on the forward strand.
ATTGTGCCTGAGTTAAATAGTTGAAGGTAATAAATCAGCGAAATCGAAGATAACGCTTTGGTAACCGACGCAGGACGCCCGCCTACTTACGGGCATCCGAGCACTTCCACGAGGAGCGCTCAGATATTCCGTCGCTCCGCGTGGGCGAGCGGATGCCTCCATTGGTTGAATTCGGGTCCGGCGCGACTTCTGTGTCTAGCGGGCGGCACCCTTGAGCGAGCCGGTGGTCTGGCCCGCTGGGTCGAGAACGAGGCAGAGGATCTCTCGATCGCCCTGCGCCCAGCTGTCTGACGTGGGGTAGTAGTAGGAGTAGTCCAGCTTTGAGGTGCCGTAGTCCATGCCGATGAAGGTATTGAACTGGGCGGTGCACCCGGACTCCGCCTGGGTCTTGACGGCATCGTCTCCGGGGAATTCTCCGTCAGTCATGATGATGCTCGCGAAGGCCTCACTGTCGTGTGGCTTGGAGCAATCCACGGTAGGCACCGTGCTGACCTGGCCCTCAAGTGCACCATCGTTGAGGCAGTCGCCGACCTTGATGGTGAACACATCTGCACTGTCGGTGCTCGCGTCGGTGCTCGCGTGAGTCGGCGTGCCGCTCGTGCCCCCGAAGAGGCTGCAGCCGGCGAGCGCGAGGCTCGCCGCACCCAGGATTAGTGCGGCGAGCCCCCGGCTCCAGCCCAGCGATGGAATCGTCAACAATTAGCCTTCGCTGCCCTTCAGCGTGCCGGTGACCTGGGTGCCCGAGGGATCGAAGGCGACGCACATGACCTCGCGGTCACCAGCATCCCAGCTCTCGCTGGTGGGGGTGTAGTAGCTGTAGTCGTAGCCGGCGTCCTTCGAATAGGGAGCTCCGACGAAGTCGGCGAACGCGGGCCCGCAGATGCCTTCGGCGGCCGTCTGGACGGCGTCGTCACCAGGGTAGTCACCATCAGGGATGTTGTCGGCGAAGTACGCTTCGCTGTCGTGGGGCTGTGAGCAGTCCACGATCGGGACGGTGCTCACGGTGCCGTTGACGGAGGCGTCGTTGAGGCAGTCGCCAACTTTGATGCTAAAGACGTCATCTCCCGTTGTGGCATCGTCGGTGGGGTTTTTGGTGCCGCCGCCGAGCAGGCTGCAGCCGGCAAGTGCGACACTCGCTGCAGTCAGCGTGAGGACCGTCAGAACACGGGTCCAGGAATTCTCAGTGAGCTTCGTCATCGTAGGTGTCTCATCTCTCTTCTGGCACAAGTGAAAGGTGCTCGTTCTGACCGAGCCTAGCGAACGAACCCACTCCAACAGGGGGTACCACGGGCAACGGTTTGGTCAATGTTTTTGACCGCCCGTGAGCGTTGCAAGGCTCGCGTCGTGCAGCAGTCCGTTCGTCGCCAGTGCGCTTCCGCCCCAAGGACCCGGCTCGCCCTCGACCGAGGTGAAGCGACCGCCCGCCTCGACGATGATCGGGATGAGGGCGGCCATGTCGTACGGCTTCAGGTCGAGTTCGGTGACGATGTCGATTGCCCCCTCGGCGAGCAGCATGTATGCCCACATATCGCCGATAGCGCGGGACCGCCAGACGGCGCGCGAGAGTGTGATCGCCTCTTCGAGGCGACCCTCGTCGTCCCAGCCCTTCAGGGAGTTGTAGCTGAGGGATGCGTCGGCCAGCTCGGCGACCCTGCTGACCGCGATGGGCTTGGGCTCGTGCCCTTCGGCCTGGGCCCACGCGCCGTGACCGGTCGCGGCCCACCACCGTTTGCCGAGGGCCGGGGAACTCACGACGCCGACGACGGGCACGCCATCGATCGCGAGCGAGATGAGAGTGCCCCAGATCGGCACCCCACGGAGAAAGTTCGCCGTACCGTCGATCGGGTCGATGATCCACTGGCGCGAGCCGCCACCCTGTGTTCCATACTCTTCACCGAGGATCGCGTCGTGGGGCCGTGCCGATTCGATTCCGGACCGGATGCTGCGCTCGACAGCCTGGTCGGCATCCGTCACGGGGGTGCGGTCGGGCTTTGTGGTCACGACGAGGTCGACCGCGTTGAAGCGGTCGAGGGAGATTAGGTCTGCCGCCGCCGCGAGAGTCAGAGCGAGGGCGAGATCGTCGTCCAGGGAGTACTCGGTCACCCATCCAGCGTATCGGCGGCGGGCTAGGGGTTGGTGCTGCCCAGCGTCGTGATGAGGCGCTGGAACGATTCCAGACGCAGCGGCCCGAGCGGCCCGAGCCTGCCTTCGGCGACTCTTTCGGCGATCGCGCAGTCGGGGGCATCCGGAAGGTGCGTGCAGCCGCGGGGGCAGTCTTCGGCGAGCGTTGCAAGGTCGGTGAACGACCTGAGGATGTTGGTGGGGTCGACGTGCCCCAGGCCGAAGGACCGCACGCCAGGGGTGTCGACGATCCAGCCGGTGCCGATGCGGTAGGAAATGGTGGATGACGACGTGTGCCGCCCGCGCCCCGTCACATCGTTAACGCGGCCGACCGCCCGGTTCGCCGCGGGAACGAGGGCGTTGACGAGGGTGGACTTTCCGACCCCTGAGTGTCCGACGGCGACCGTCGTGTGGCCCTCCAGGAGTTGCCGCAGCCGCTCGAGCGGCGGTTCGTCAGACCGGCTTTCGACGGTCAGGATGTCGAGCCCGGCGAAGTTCGCCAGGAACCCCGCGGGGTCGGCGAGATCGGTCTTCGTGATGCACAGGATCGGGATGATGCCAGCGTCGAAGGCCGCGACGAGATATCGGTCGACCAAGCGTGGCCTCGGCTCCGGGTTCGCGGCGGCGACCACGATGAGCATCTGGTCGGCGTTGGCCACGATGATGCGCTCGACCGCGTCGGTGTCGTCTGCGCTTCGGCGCAACAACGTGGTGCGGGGCTGGATGCGCACGATGCGGGCGAGACTGCCGTCCTCACCAGTCGCGTCCCCCACGAGGTCGACGTAATCGCCGGGGACAACCGAGATGCGTCCCTCCTGGGTCCTGAGCTCACGCGCCTTCGTCGCCACGATCTGGCGCTCTGTGAGAGTGTTCTCGTCAACCCACACGCCGTAGCGGCCGCGGTCGACGGAAAACACCCTGCCGGTAATAGCGTCGGCATGCTCAGGCCGGTTCTTGCTGCGCGGCTTGTTGCCCTTGGGGTTGGGCCGAACCTTTGCCGCAGACTCGTCGTACTCGGAGTACTCGTCGTCCTCACCATCGGTGAGCCAGCTCATAGCACCTCGGCCACGACCGGAGCATTGCCGAGCATCGTGCCCCACAACTCGGGAAACTGCGGAAGGGTCTTGGCGGTGGTGCCAATGTCGTCGACCTCGACGCCGGCCACCGCGATGCCGATGATCGCGCCAGCCGTGGCCATCCGATGGTCTTCGTAGGCGGCCCAGTCGCCGCCCTGCAGGGGCTGGGGATTGATCTCGAGACCGTCAGCGAGTTCGGTGACCGCGCCGCCGAGACCGTTGATGTCGTTAGCCAGGGCCGCCAGCCGGTCGGTCTCGTGCCCGCGCAGATGGCCGATGCCAGTGATCGTGCTCGAGCGGGCCGCGAGGGCCGCGAGGGCCACGAGCGCGGGGGCGAGCTCCCCTGCCGCGCTCAGGTCGAGATCGACCCCGTGAATCTCTCCGCCGCCGGTGACGGTGAGCGTGCGGGCCTGCCTGTCGCGGGTGACCGTGGCGCCGAACCGGGGGAGGAGCTGCTCGAGCTGGGCACCTACTTGCGTCGTGGCATCCGGCCAGCCTTCGATCGTGACCGAGCCACCGGCAATGAGTGGAGCCACGAGGAACGGAGCCGCGTTGGAGAGATCGGGTTCGATGTCGACGTCGAGGGCACCGATCTCCGCGGGCGGGACGATCCAAAGGCCAGGCTCGGGGGATTCGATGATGACGCCGCGCGCGGCAAGGCAGGCGATGGTCATCTCGATGTGCGGCATGCTCGGCAGGCGCTCGCCGGTGTGCCGCAGGCGCAGGCCGTTAGTGAAACGGGGAGCCGCCATGAGCAGCCCGGAGACGAACTGGCTGGATGCCGATGCGTCGATTTCGATCTCCCCGCCGGCGACCTCCCCCGTGCCGTAGAGGCTGAACGGCAGTGCCCCCCGCCCGTCATCGCTCACGTCAACGCCGAGTCGGCGCAGCGATTCGATAGTCGTGCGCATCGGGCGCTTGCGCGCAGCGGGGTCGCCGTCGAATGCCACGGGACCGAGCGCGAGAGCAGCGACCGGCGGGATGAACCGCATGACTGTCCCGGCGAGGCCGCAGTCGATCGACCCCCCGCCGAGCTCGCCGGGGGTCACGAGCAGGTCTGCGCCGAATGCCCCGGCACCAGGGACCTCGACGATGGAGGCCCCGAGCGTGCGCAGGGCCTCGATCATGAGTGCCGTGTCGCGGGAATGCAGCGGGCTGCGAAGCAGCGACGGGCCGTTGGCCAGCGCGGCGAGCACGAGTTCACGGTTGGTCAGGCTCTTCGACCCCGGCAGCTGGAGGATGGCTGCGAGAGGTCCACCGGCGAGGGGCGCCAGCCAGGATCCCGCGCCCGCGGGGGGCAGCGGGTCGTCATCGCCGTACGGATTGAATTGCGGCTGCGCCGCCTTGGAGATCGCCATCGGCATCCAGAGTAACTGCACGAGCCTACCGATGCCCCGGAATAGCCGGGCGCCAGGCGCTGTTGACCCCTGCATGACCACGGCACTGGCCACCCGGCCCGGAACCTCCAGGGTGAGCGACCTAGGATGGGCGCTGATGAGTACAGTTCCTGACCAACCAGATCAGCCTGACCAGCGCGACGCGCCGGAAGAGTCGACGGCGAAGCCCACGACGCAGGCGGCCGATGTGCGCGGCTTGTTCGAGGAGCAGGCCCTGCCGTTCATGGATCAGCTCTACGCGGCGGCCATGCGCATGACGCGCAACCCGGCCGACGCCGCCGACCTCGTGCAGGAGACCTTCGTCAAGGCCTTCCAAGCGTTCGGACAGTTCCAGCAGGGTACGAACCTCAAGGCCTGGCTGTACCGCATCCAGACCAACACCTTCATCAACAACTACCGCAAGAACCAGCGCAACCCCTACCAGGGCACGATCGACGATCTTGAGGACTGGCAACTCGGTGGGGCCGAGTCGGTCACCCAGTCGCTGTCGACCCGTTCGGCTGAGGCCGAAGCGATCGATCACCTCCCCGACAGCGCGGTCAAAGACGCGCTCCAGGCGATCCCCGAAGATTTTCGCCTTGCGGTCTACTTCGCTGATGTAGAAGGCTTCTCCTACCAGGAGATCGCCGACATCATGAAGACCCCCGTCGGAACCGTGATGAGCCGACTGCACCGAGGGCGCCGGATGTTGCGGGAGTCCCTCACCGAATACGCGCGCGAGCGCGGCATTGCCACCGAGCCAAAGTTGTCTAGGAGCGCACAATGACCGACTGTGGATGCGAAAAAGCCAAGGCCGAGCTCGAGGAGTACATCCACAACGAGCTCGCCAAGAAAGACGCGGCGGATGTCGCCGAGCACATGGCCAGCTGCGAGGACTGCACCGGCGAACACCTCGTGGGCCTCGCCCTGACCCTCAAGGTGCGTTCGGCGTGCCAGGAAGTGGCACCGCAGGAGCTGCGCGACGCCGTGCTGAACCGACTCGCGAACGCCTGAGCGGCGTTGAGCGTCTCCGCTGACAGGCCGAGACTCGTTCGCAGGTGATCACGCGGAAAGCAAGCGCACCATTTTTGGTGCAAATGCACCATAATTGGTGCATGGACTTGTCGAGACCGTTCCAGGATCTCCTGGGGAATAACACGGCGCAGATTCTCCGGCGCCTTGCTATGGTGTCGGGCGAACTCAGTGGGCGCCGAATTGCCTACCTGGCTGGAGTGCCTCCCGTCAGTGCCGCGCGCGTCCTTGCGGCATTGACAGAGATAGGACTTGTGCATTCTCGATACATTGGCCAGTCCAAGGCCTTCCAGCTCAATCGCGAGCATGTTCTGTGGCCGCCGCTGCAGGCGATCATGACGAGTGCCCAGGCGGTCGAACGGGGAATCACCGACTTGGCAGCGGAACTCGCGCCACGAGGCACGACGGTCGCGATTTTCGGTTCCTTCGCCCGCGGAGAGGCGGGGCCCGCAAGCGATGTCGACATCGTGATGGTGAGCAAGGTACACGCGCACCCCGACGAGAGATTTGGTCTGTCGGAAGCCCTAAACGAGAGGATTTCTTCGATGACGGGCAACACGGTAGATCTCATCGACATCAACGACGACGATCTTGGAGGGCTGGTCCGGGCCGACGACGCGCTCGTTGGCTCTTGGATCGAAGACGCGCGAACCCTTCACGGGCTCGATCTTCGGGCTCGAATACAGACCATGCGGGTGCCCGAGTGATGCGCGCGAGACCGATGTCCAGTGTCGAAGTTACGCGTCGCGCCCAGCAGGCGCGTGCCTACCTGGCCATTGCGGAGGTTGCACTCAGCGACTAGTCCACGCCCGGTCACACCAACGTTGCGGGATCGAATGCGGTTCTGGCTGGCATCGCTGCGGCCGATGCACTGTGCGGGCACTCACTGGCCAAGCGATCGTCAGGTGAGTCACAGACCGCGGCAATCGAGCTCCTCAAGTTGTCCACACCACCTGGCTCGAGTGCGGTCACGCAACTGAAGCGCCTTCTCGCTGCCAAGACAGACACGCAATACAGTCCGAACCTGGTCAGTGCCACTTCAGCAGGCGGATTGGTCCTCGCGGCGAGGAGACTACTCGAGGAGATGGACAAGACCCTGCGTTCGTAGCGCCATCCCACCGAAGAAGTGTTCTTGTGAGCTAGAGGCGCTTGCCCTCGGCGAGCATCCCGAGCATCTTCTCGACCCGAGCCTCGCGTGTCTCGGCCTTCTTCGCCCCGCTGACCCAACCCCAGAACTCCTTCTGGTGCGAGTACGACAGCCCCCGGAACTGCTCAAGGCGGCCGGATGCCCGCAAAGCATCCTCGACGTCTGCATCCAGCTCCACGACGCGCTCAGCGGTGTCGAGACGCAGTGTCACGTGCACGATGTCACCGGGGCCCTTGCCGATCGCCTGCTGGACTTCCGTCAGCACGAGCAGCCGGTGCCCGGGTCCCCGGAAGGTCATGAGCGATCCGCGATATAACGTGCCGTCGAAAATCGCGTTCACCGGAACCCGGCCCTTCGCGCCAAAGACCGAAGGCACGTCGAAGGGGATGTCGACGAACGATGACGCGCCCGTGAGATCGGGCCGATAGATCTCGGCGTCGAACTGCAGCTCGCCGGGGTCGATCAAGACGGCAGCGCCAGCGCCTTCTCGATCAGGTCGACCTGCTCCTGCGCGCTGCGCTTCGACGAACCCGTCGCGGGAGACGCGGATGACGGGCGCGAGGCGACCTTGATCGTGCGGCCCTTGAGGTGCTTGGCCAGCTCGAGGCAGATGAAGGGCCAGGCGCCCTGGTTCTCGGGCTCGTCCTGCGTCCAGACAATGTCGGCGTTCGGATACTGCTCAAGCGCGGCGTTGATCTCGGAGATCGGCAGTGGGTAGAACTGCTCCATCCGCACGACCGCGATGTCTGAGGTCGCGCGCTTGTCGAGCTCGGAGATCAGGTCGTAGTAGATCTTGCCCGCGGTGACGATGACGCGCTTGACTGCGGCCTTGTTCTGAATGCGGTTGTCGTCGAGCACGGGCTCGAAGCGCCCCTGCGTGAAATCGGCGACCTCGCTCGTGGCGCCGCGCAGCCGCAGCATCGCCTTCGGAGTGAAGACGACGAGGGGTCGACGCGGCCGGGCGTAGGCCTGTCGGCGCAGGAGGTGGAAGTATGAGGCCGGGGTCGACGGTCGCGCGACCGTCATGTTGTTCTCGCCGCACAGCTGCAGGTACCGCTCGATTCGGGCCGACGAGTGGTCGGGGCCTTGGCCTTCATAGCCATGCGGCAGCAGCAGAACGACGCTTGAGCGTTGGCCCCACTTCTGCTCTGCACTCGACACGAACTCGTCGATGATCGTCTGGGCGCCGTCGGCGAAGTCGCCGAACTGCGCCTCCCAGAGCACCAGGGCGTCGGCTCGCTCGACCGAGTAGCCGTACTCGAAGCCCATCGCCGCGTATTCGCTGAGCAGCGAGTCGTAGATCCAGAACCTGGCCTGGTTTTCGGCGAGGTTGGCCAGTGGCAGCCACTCCTGGCCGTTCTCGCGGTCGTGCAACACGGCATGACGCTGCACAAAGGTGCCGCGCCTGGTGTCTTGCCCGGCCATCCGCACGGGCGTGCCCTCCAGCAGCACCGAGCCGAGGGCAAAGAGCTCTCCCATCGCCCAGTCGATCGAGCCGGAGCGGCTCATCTCTACGCGCTTGTTGAGCAGGGCTTGCAGTTTGGGGTGCACGGTGAAGTCGACCGGGGGGTTGGCGTGAGCATCCCCGATGAGGCGGATGATCGCCTCGTCGACTCCGGTTGTTGCGGGCTCGCCGACTGCGTCATCCTGTTGGGATTCCGGCTTCTCGAGGTCGGCGACGGTTCCTGTGACAATCGGCATCGAGCCGGTCTGCGCGGCGTGGGTTTCGGCGAAGGCGCGCTCGAGGCGATCCTGGAAGTCCTGGTGGCTCGCCTCGTACTCCTCCTGCGTGATGTCGCCACGACCGACGAGGGCTTCGGTGTAGAGGGTGCGAACCGAGCGCTTGGCCTCGATGAGGTTGTACATGAGCGGCTGGGTCATCGAGGGGTCATCGCCCTCGTTGTGGCCGCGTCGGCGGTAGCAGACCAGGTCGACCACGACGTCGCGGTGGAACTCCTGGCGGTAGGCGAAGGCAAGCTCGGCGACGCGCACGACGGCTTCGGGGTCGTCGCCGTTCACGTGGAAGATCGGTGCCTGGATGGTCTTGGCGACATCCGTCGAATAGGTCGAGGTGTGACCCTCGGCAGGCGGGGTGGTGAAGCCGACCTGGTTGTTGATGTTCACGTGCACGGTGCCACCGGTGCGGTAGGCGCGCAGCTGCGACATCTGCAGGATCTCGACGACGATGCCCTGGCCGCTCATCGCGGCGTCGCCGTGCACCATGATCGGCAGCACGGTGAACGAGCCGATCGGGCGGCGGTCTTGCTTCGCGCGCACGATGCCCTCGAGCACGCCGTCGACGGCTTCGAGGTGCGAGGGGTTCGCGGCGAGGTAGACGGGGATCTGCCGGCCGGATGCCGCGGTGAAGGTGCCCTCGGTGCCGAGGTGGTACTTCACGTCTCCCGAACCCTGCACGGTCTTCGGGTCTTGCGTGCCCTCGAACTCGCGGAAGATCTGTCCGTAGGTCTTGCCGGCGATGTTGGTCAGCACGCTCAGCCGGCCGCGGTGGGCCATGCCGATGGCGACCTCTTCGAGGTTGACTTCCGCGGCCTTCTGGATGACCGCATCCAGGAGGGCTATCGTCGACTCGCCACCCTCGAGGCTGAAGCGCTTCTGGCCCACGTACTTGGTCTGCAGGAAGGTCTCGAAGGCTTCGGCCTCATTGAGTTTGCCGAGGATGCGCATCTGCTCGTCATGGCCGGGCTTGGAGTAGGGCTTCTCGACGTGCTCCTGGATCCAGCGACGCTGGGCGGGGTCTTGGATGTGCATGTACTCGATGCCGACGGTGCGGCAATAGGCGTCGCGCAGCATCCCGAGGATTTCGCGCAGCAGCGCCGAGCGCTTGCCTCCGAACCCGCCCGTGACGAACTCACGGTCCAGATCCCAGAAGGTCAGGCCGTGGCTCGAGATGTCGAGATCGGGATGCGAACGCTGGCGGTACTCGAGCGGGTCGGTGTCGGCCATGAGGTGACCGCGCACGCGGAACGAGTTGATGAGCTCCTGCACGCGGGCGACCTTGTCGACGTTGTCGGCGAGGTCGACACTGATGTCGGCGGCCCAGTGGATCGGGTCGTAGGGGATGCGCAGCGCCGCGAAGATTCCCTCGTAGAAGAGGTGCTCGCCGATAAGGCGCTCGTGAATCTTCTTGAGGAACTCGCCGGAGCCCGCCCCCTGGATGACCCTGTGGTCGTAGGTGCTCGTCAGGGTGATGGTCTTTCCGACACCGAGCTCGGCGAGGGTGCGCGGGGAGGCGCCCTGGAAGGCGGCCGGGTACTCGAGGGCTCCTGCACCGACGATCGTGCCAGCGCCCTTCATGAGCCTCGGCACCGAGTGCTCCGTGCCGATGCCGCCGGGGTTGGTCAGCGAGATCGTGTTGCCGGCGTAGTCTGCCGCGGTCAGTTTGTTGGCGCGGCCACGGGCCACGACATCCTCGTAGGCGACGAGGAACTCGGCGAAGCCCATGGTGTCGGCACGCTTGATGCCAGGCACGACGAGCGAGCGGGTGCCGTCAGGCTTCGGGATGTCGATCGCGATGCCGAGATTGATGTGCGCCGGGGTGACGACAGAGGGCTTGCCATCGGGCTCGTCGTAGTAGACGTTCTGGCTCGGGAACTCTTTGAGCGTCTCTACGATCGCCCAGGCGATGAGGTGGGTGAACGAGACCTTGCCACCACGGGCACGCTTGAGGTGGTTGTTGATCACGATGCGGTTGTCGATGAGCAGCTTGGCGGGAATAGTGCGCACGCTGGTCGCGGTCGGCACCGTGAGGCTGGCATCCATGTTCGCCGCCAGCGACTTGGAGGCACCCTTGAGCACTGCCACTTCGTTCTCCGCCTGCGGCGCGGGTTCTGCGCCTTCAGTCGGGCCGGAAACGGGGGATGTCGCCGGCGCATCGGCCGGGATCGGCTGCGGCTTCGGCTGCACCGAGGTCGTCTTGGCGACGGGTTGGCTGCCGGTAGCCGGGGTCGCAGTGGCCGGCTCGGGAGCCTGGGTCACCTCGACGGGGATCTGGGGCTCACCGCCGGCGGCCTGCGCCTGGGCGGAGGCGGGGGCATCCGCGGCCAGCGGCTCGGCGGGCGGTTGGGCCGCATCCGGAATCGTGATTGCGGCCGTCGGATTCGGATCGGTCACGGTCTCGGCAGCCAGGGTGGAGTGATAACTCTCGAGCACCGGCCACCACGACTGGTCCACCGAGTTCTTGTCGACCAGGTATCGCTCGTACATCTCGTCGACGAGCCATTCATTGGCTCCAAATTCGCCAGAGGAATCCCCTTCGGGTGTCACTCCGGTCACTTGGCTCGACACAGCCGACCGCCCACTTTCGCGTCTCGTTACGTCGCGCCTGGTTTGCGTCTCAGGCCACGATCATCCACATGCATCCACCCGGGACACACCGCGTATCAGCTTAATCGCTTTTTCTGCGCACCCGCTGGAGTGCCGCGGGCGAGATAGCGTTAAATCCATGCGCTTTTATGAAACAACGCCGGTTCATGACCTCACCTATTCGGATGTGTTTCTCGTCCCGGACCGCTCCGCCGTGACCAGCCGGTTGGATGTTTCGCTCGCCCCGCGGGATGGCACCGGCGCGAGCATCCCGATCGTCTCGGCGAACATGAACTCGGTCACCGGCCAGCGGTTGGCCGCGACGCTGGCCCGTCGTGGCGGCCTCGGCGTGCTGCCCCAGGACCTGCACCCAGACGAGTTGGATGCCGCGATCCGCTGGGTCAAATCGCAGCCCGTCGCCTATGACGCAGCCGTCGACCTCCGCCCCAGTGACACCGTCGCGGCGGCGCTCGCCCAACTGCCGCCCGTCGAGGGACATGGAATCGTCATCCACGACGCCGACGGCCGCTACCTCGGTGCGATCCCGGCCGAGCGACTCGCCCATGCCGTGCCCGATGCGCCACTCGGCGATCTGCTGGGCACCCGCATCCCCGAGCTTGAAGCGAGCGACCTACATGGTCCGCGGGCCGCATTCGACCTCATGGTCGCCTCGAACCTCGAGTTCGCGCCGGTCGTCGACGACGGAAAGGTCGTCGGCACGCTGACCCGCAAGGGCGCACTGCGTTCGAACCTCTACGCGCCCGCCGTCGACAAGGACGGCCGACTGCTCGTCGCCGCGGCGATAGGAATCAACGGCGACGTCGCCGCGAAGGCGAAAGCGATAGTTGCCGCAGGGGTCGACGTCATAGTTATCGACACCGCCCACGGTCACCAGGACGGCATGGTGCGGGCGATCAGTACCATCGCCAAGCTCAAGCTTGGCCTGCCGATCGTCGCGGGCAACGTCGTGACTGCCGAGGCGGTGCGTGACCTCGTCGGTGCGGGTGCGACCATCGTCAAGGTGGGGGTCGGGCCAGGAGCGATGTGCACGACGCGCATGTTGACGGCGGTGGGGCGTCCGCAGTTCTCCGCGGTGCTCGAGACGGCGGCGGCCGCCACCGAACGCGGAGCCCACGTCTGGGCGGATGGCGGGGTGCGCTACCCGCGTGACGTCGCGCTCGCGCTCGCGGCGGGTGCGGCATCCGTCATGATCGGCTCCTGGTTCGCTGGGACCATCGAGGCACCGGGCACCCTCGCGGTCGATGACAAAGGTCGCGCGTACAAGGAGAGCTGGGGCATGGCCTCGACCAAGGCCGTCAAGGAGCGCTTCGACGGTCTTGACGCCTACGAGCTGGCCCGCAAGATGCTGTTCGCCGAGGGCATCTCGAGCTCAAAGATCTACCTCGACCCGTTGCGCCCCTCCCTTGAAGACCTGATCGACATGATCACCTCGGGGCTGCGCAGCTCGCTGAGCTATGCCGGCGCGACGACACTGGCCGAATTCCACGAGCGGGCGCTCGTTGGCATCCAGTCGGCGGCGGGGTATGAAGAGGGCAAGGCCCTCCCGGTGTCATGGTGAGTGGCTAGACTCACTCAGATAATGGACGACCCTCCCCCTCGTCGCCCCAGGAGCTGTGCAACCAGTGCCTGACTGGCTCCTGCTCGTCATCGGCGTGCTGCTCACCGTCGGCACCGGCTTCTTCGTGGCGTCCGAGTTCGCGCTCGTCAATCTCGACCGCTCCGACCTCGAAGTGAGGCACTCGCGCGGCGAGAAGGGGTTGTCTGCACCGATCAGTGCTCTCAAGAAGACCTCCACCCACCTCTCGAGCGCGCAGCTCGGCATCACCATCACGACCCTGCTCGCCGGCTACACCCTCGAGCCCTCGCTCAGCCACCTGCTCTCCGTTCCGCTTCTGGGAGTCGGGATGCCCGAGGCCGGAGTAACCGTGGTCTCCTACGTCCTCGCGGTGGCCGCCGCGACGCTGCTCTCGATGATCATTGGGGAGCTCGTGCCGCAGAACCTTGCGCTCGCCCTGCCGCGCGCGACTGGCAAGCTCGTGTTGCCGTTCCAGGTGGGGTTCACTGCGGTGTTCAAACCCGCAGTCGTCGCGCTCAACGGCACGGCCAACGGCATCCTTCGACTCATCGGCATCGAACCGAAAGAGGAGCTCTCCGGTGCCCGCACGGCGGAAGAGCTTGTTTCCCTGCTTCGCCGCTCCGCCCGCGAAGGCAGCCTCGAGGATGACACGGCGACCCTTCTGGCCCGCACGCTGGCCTTTGCCGATCACACCGCGCAAGACGTCATGACGCCGCGCCCACGGGTCGCGAGCGTCGACAGGACCGACAGCGCGCAAGAGGTTGTCGACTTGGCCCGGCGCACCGGATTCTCCCGATTCCCGGTGATCGATGACTCGATCGACGACGTGGTCGGCCTCGTGCATGTCAAGCAGGCCGTCGCGGTGCCGCGGGAGAAGCGCGCCGATGTGCCGGTGTCGGCGCTGCAGTCTGATGCCCTCCGCGTGCCCGAGACGATGAAGCTTTCGTCGCTGCTCGCCGAGCTGCGCGGGCGCGGCTACCAGATGGCGGTCGTGCTCGATGAATACGGCGGCACGGCGGGGGTGGCGACCCTCGAAGACCTCGTCGAAGAACTCGTGGGCGAAGTGTCCGACGAGCATGATCGCAGCAAGCCCGATGTGGTTCGGTCGCGCGACTGGCTGACCTTTCCCGGCATCCTCCGCCCCGACGAGCTGCTCGAACGCACCGGCGTCGTCGTGCCAGAGGAGGGCCCGTACGAGACCGTCGCAGGCTGGCTCATGAGCGAGCTCGGCAAGCTTCCCTCGATCGGTGACACCGTCGAGATCGAGAGCGGCACGTTCCGCATCGAGAGGCTCGACGGCAGGCGCATCGACCGCGTCCGCTACACCCCAGGGTCCGCCTCGCCCAAGGGTGGTGGTGCCGAATGACCGACTGGGCCGGAATTGCCTGGCTTTTCGCCTTGCTGTTGATCAACGCGTTCTTCGTCGCGGCGGAGTTCGCGGTCATCTCCGCGCGTCGCTCCCAGATCGAGCCGCGAGCAGAGGCCGGGTCGCGTGCGGCCAAAACCACGCTGTGGGCAATGGAACACGCGTCGCTCATGCTCGCGACCAGTCAGCTGGGCATCACGGTGGCGTCCTTGCTGATCCTGAATGTCTCCGAGCCGGCCATTCACCACCTACTGCAGGCGCCGCTAGCTTTCACCGGCTGGTCAGGCGCGGTCACGAGCGCCGTGAGCTTCGTGATCGCCCTCGTGGTGGTCTCGTTCCTGCATGTCATCCTCGGCGAGATGGTGCCGAAGAACCTCTCCTTCTCGGTCCCCGATCGCGCCGCCCTCATCCTCGCGCCACCGCTGGTTTTCGTCGCCACGATCCTGCGACCCATCATCTTCGTGCTCAACGCGATGACTATTGGCGTGCTCAAGCTTCTGCGGGTGCAGCCCAAGAGCGAGGCAAACAGCGTCTTCACCCTCGATGAGGTCGCGACCATCGTCGCTCACTCCACCCGTGAGGGCGTGCTCACCGATGCGGGCGGCACGCTCAGCGCCGCCTTCGAGTTCACCTCGAAGAAGGTTCGGGATGTCGCGGTCGGCATGTCTGCACTCGTCACCCTCCCCGAAGACGCGACCCCGGCCGACGTCGAAAGGGCCGTAGCCCAGCGCGGGTTCTCGCGCTACATCCTCGTCGACGACGCCGGAGAGCCCACCGGCTACCTGCACCTCAAAGACGTCATCGACCTCGACGATCAGGACGAGTTTGACGAGCCGGTGCCGCCCAAGCGCATCCGGCAACTCATCTCGATCTTCCGTGGCACAGACCTCGAGGATGCCCTCGCGACGATGCGCCGCTCTGGGGTGCATGTCGCGCGCGCGTTCGATGAGAGCGGGGCGACCAAGGGGGTGCTGTTCCTCGAGGACATCATTGAGGAACTCGTCGGCGAGGTGCAGGACGCTACTCGGCGTAATCCTTAGCGTGTCGCGGCGAGCGAACGCAGGAAGGTGTCGAGACCGTCCGGTCCCGTGAAGTGGTGGGTCGTGACGCCGAGGGCGGCAGCGGCATCCGTGTTCTCGGACTTGTTGTCGATGAAGACCATGCGATTCAGCGGGATGCCCAGCTCGGCCGCTACTTCGGAGTAGATCGCGGGGTCGGGCTTGACGGCGTCCATCTCGGCACTCACGAAGACGCGCTCGAAGAACTGCGCCATCGGGGAGCGCCGGAACGGGCTGGAGAAGTCGAATCCGGCATTGGAGAGGATCGCCAGCCGGGTGCCGCCGTCGTGCAGTTCTTCGATGAGGTCGAGGGTGCCGGGCTCCACGCTCCACCAACTACGGAAGTCGGCCACCCAGAGCTCGTGCACCTTCGAGGCGCGCCAGGTGGTGCCGAGGTCTGCCGCGAGGAGAGTCCAGTAGTCCACGATGCTCGTCGTGCCCCGGTCGAGGCCGTCGCGATGTCTCCAGTAGCTCGCCCAGAACGGCTCGGCGTCGCATCCCGAGACTGCTAGTAGCACCGCACGGTCCACCTCGCTAGGGGAGTGGGAGATCACCTCTCCGTAGTCGAAGACGACGACGCGATCGGCGATGGTGATACTCACCCACCCAAACTATCGTGAGGGGCATGGGCACCTTCACGCAGTGGTCGGCGGATGACGCGGCGCAACACATCGCGGTCCCGACCGAGAACGACGACAAGTACAGCCGCGGGGTGCTCGGCATCATCACGGGGTCGGACCAGTACCCCGGTGCCGCCGTGCTGGGCGTGGAGGCGGCTCTACACACCGGAGTAGGCATGGTCCGCTACCTGGGTCCGACGAAGCCGAGCGACCTGGTCCTGCAGCGTCGCCCCGAGGCGGTGACCTCGGATGGTCGCGTGCAAGCCTGGCTGCTCGGGTCGGGCATGGACCACGCTGTGCGCGAGCACAGCTCTCTTCGCCGGATGACCGAGGCCGTCGAAGAGGGGCTGCCGACCGTCCTTGATGGCGGCGCCCTCGACCTTCACGCCGGGGCAGTCGGGCCCGTGGTCATCACACCGCATTTCGGCGAGCTCGCGAGGGTGCTCGACGTGCAGCCGCAGGATGTCGCGTCGGCACCCGAGACCTGGGCACGCAAGGCGGCGGACACCCTCGGTGTCACTGTGCTGCTCAAGGGCCACACGAGCTACGTCGCGGGCCCCGGCATCTCGCTCTCCGCGAGTTCGGCGCCAACCTGGCTCGCCACGGCGGGAGCCGGAGACGCCCTGGGCGGGATTCTCGGCGCCCTCGTCGCGACGCACTCGACACACGTCGCGGCCGACGAGACCGAGCTCGCTCGCCTCGCCGCGACGGCTGCTCTCCTGCACGGGCTCGCGGCCCGTCGTGCCGGGTCGGGAGGCTCGTTCACCATCCTCGCGCTCTGCGCCGCCCTGCCCGCGACGATCGCCGCCCTCATCGGGCAGCTCGCGACCTAGCGGATTGACGCAGCCCGGTTGGTCCAGCGCCTGCCTAGCACTGGATGCTCGCCTCGAAACGTTCCGGGGCCGTCATTACATTTGTGACTCACAACCAGCCTGACAAAGAGGGAGGAACAACAAATGTAATGACGCGCGAGAACGATTTTCGGTGAGGCCACCGAACCGGCAGCGTGGGCAAATTCGACAGACGTGGGCGGGGCCGAGCCACGCCGGCCGCGGCGATCACGCGGATGAACACTCGCGACGTCAGCGGTGCTGGCATTGGCTCTCCTTGGGTCTTTGCTGTGTGTTTTCCATCATCCCGCAGGCGCGGGGCGGCCGTGGGAACCGGGACGAATTATTACCGGGATACGCTTGTGGAATGACCGATTCGGGCCAGCCCACGACCCGCGTTCGCAGCGTCGCGCGAACCGTGTTTCTCAGCCCGATCACCGTCTGGGTGGCCTTCGTGTTGGTGCATCTCTGGCTTGGACTGCTCAATCTCTACGCCCCCGGCATGCCGTTCGGGGATGTCACGATCGTGTACAAGTTCTGGATGGACCAGGCCCTCGTCAGCCACTTCTGGGTGGGCATTGACAGCGTGTGGGTGTATCCGATCCTCGCTCTCGTGCCGATGCTCATTTCCTCGGTGTTCGGGTCTGCCCAAATGGCGAGCACCTGGCTCTCCATGGTCATGCTGCTCAACGCCGTCGCCTTCGGCTTCGTCACCGGATGGGGCAGATCCCGTGAGCGGGTCGCGGTCGGATGGTGGTGGGTGGCCTTCCTGCTGCTACTCGGGCCGATCGCACTCGGACGCATCGACTCGGTCAGCGTGCCACTGGCTCTGGTCGGCGTGATCCTCATCGCGAACCGCCCGCGAGCGGCGGCCTTGGTGCTGACCATCGCTACCTGGATCAAGGTCTGGCCGGCGGCGATCCTGCTCGCTGCGATCATCGCCCTGCGCGATCGTTGGCGGATCCTGGCGACGATCCTGGTCGCCTCGGCGGCCGTCGTCGTGATTGCCCTTAGCTTGGGCAGCGGTGCGAATGTCATAAGTTTCGTCACCCAGCAGACCGGCAGGGGGCTTCAGCCCGAGTCACCCCTGGGGAACATCTTCGTCTGGCAGGCACTCGCTGGGGTGCCGGGAGCCTATGTGGACTACGACCAGGCGATTCTGTCTTACGGGGTGCACGGTCCCGGCGATTCGATCGCGATCGCGCTCAGCACACCGCTACTCGCCGTCGTCATGCTCGGGATTACAGTTCTCGGCTACCGGGCGGTTCGAAGTGGTGCCGCACCGGGCGACCTGTTCCCACCCCTGGCATTGGCCCTGGTGACCGCATTCATCGCCCTCAACAAGGTCGGGTCGCCGCAGTACATCGCCTGGTTGGCGGTGCCGATCGTGCTGGGGCTGGCGACCCGTGCGGCGGGTCGTGGCGCATCCTTCCGCACCCCCGCGACTCTGGGCCTCGTGATCGCTGGCCTGACCCAGCTCATCTACCCGTACCTCTACCGCTGGCTGCTTGGGCTCAACCCTCTGCTGGTATCTGTTTTGACCGTGCGCAACATCCTTGAATTCGTGCTGCTGGGCTGGGCGATCTATGCGGTCGTGCAGGCGCCCGTCGGGTCAAGCGGCGAGGTCGATGACAGGGAGTGGCTGCCTTCGGTCTGGCCACTGCAGGTGAACAATGCCAGCGTGTACGAGGTCGCGGATCCTGCGCTGACAACGTCTAGGCAATAGGGGGTAGGCATGCTCGTCGCATTCTCGGTCGCGCCCAGCGGGGGCACGGAATCGGACTCGGTTCATGGTGCCGTGGCGGCTGCCGTCGCTGTTGTACGGGAGTCGGGGTTGCCCAACCATACCGATGCAATGTTCACCACGATCGAAGGCGAGTGGGATGAGGTTTTCGACGTGGTTCGCCGTGCTACCGAAGCCGTCGCTACGTTCGGCACGCGAGTATCTCTCGTGCTCAAGGCGGACATCCGGCCGGGGCACTCTGGTGAGCTCACGGGCAAGGTGAACCGGCTCGAACGTGCCATCGCCGAGGCAGCGCTCTGAACGACACCCTTTCGCCCGCCCGCATCCGCCTCGCTCTGCTCGCCCTCGCGCTCGGTGGGTTCGGCATCGGCCTCACCGAGTTTGTCGCAATGGGGCTACTACCCAACCTGGCATCTGACCTGCTGCCCAAGCTCTGGGCCGTGTCGCACGAGAAGGCGAATGCCCAGGCCGGCTGGCTCATCTCGGCCTATGCCCTCGGGGTTGTCGTCGGCGCCCCCACGATTGCCGCGCTGGCTGCTCGCTTTCCCCGCAAGCAGTTGCTGCTGGCCTGCGTAGGTGTGTTCACCCTGGGGACGATTGCGTCGGCGGTGCTGCCAACCTTCGGCCTCATTCTTGTGGCGCGATTCGTCGCGGCGCTGCCGCACGGGGCTTACTTCGGGATTGCCGCCCTGGTCGCTGCGTCTCTCATGGGTCCAGGCAAGCGGGGGCGGGGAGTGGCGCTAGTGCTCTCCGGGCTCACGATCGCTAATGTCATCGGCGTCCCCGCGATCACCTACCTCGGCCAGCATGCTGGGTGGCGCATGGCCTACCTCGCGGTGGCCGTGGTGTTCGCATTAGCGTTCCTGGCGATCCGGCTTGTCGTGCCGCTTCAGGCGGGGGATGCCCGGGCGACGATGCGCCGTGAGCTCACGGCCTTCCATCAGCCGCAGGTGTGGCTCACCTTGCTTGTCGGCGCGCTGGGGTTCGGCGGTCTCTTCGCGGTCTACACCTACATCTCGCCCGTCGTCACGAACGTCACCGGTCTCGATCCTGGTCGCGTGCCGCTGGTTCTCGTGGCCATGGGTCTCGGCATGACCGTCGGCAACTTCGCGGGCGGCCGACCACCATGTGTTGGGCGCTCTGTTCGTGTGCTTCGGGCTGTTCGCGGCATCCCTCCTCGGCTTTGCGTTGACGGCGCAGTGGCCCGTCGGGCTGTTCGGGTTCGCCTTCCTGGTGGGGGGATCGGCAGCGGCCCTGTCGCCAGCAATTCAGACTCGGCTGATGGACGTCGCGGGCGACAGCCAAGCCCTCGCAGCGGCCATCAACCATTCGGCGCTGAACCTCGGCAACAGCCTGGGCGCGCTCCTCGGTGGAGTCACGATCGCTGCGGGACTGGGGTACCTCTCACCGACCTGGGTCGGTCTCCTACTCTGTGTGCCGGGGGTCGGGTTGGCGATCGCCAGCGTCGCCCTGCAGCGCCGTTCGCGGCAGGGCGGCTCGGGGCAGGGCGGCTCAGATCGGGCGGAAGGTGTCCGACTCGACCAGGATGCCGTCTTCGATCGCCCTCTTGCGTAGGGCGACCTTCGTGCCCACGTCGAAGCCGGCGACCCGGTACTTCTCGCGAATGCGTTTGAGGTAGCTCTTTGCGGTCTCTTCGGAGATGGAGAGCTGGAAGGCCACGGCCTTCACCGGCTCACCGCCGCCGTACAGCGCCATCACACGGCGCTCCTGCGCGCTGAGTTTGGGGGAGCCGCCGACCTCGCCGGCGTTGAGCGCGAGGTCCAGTTCGGCGGAGACGAATGACTCGCCCTTCGCTGCCGCGCGGATCGCCTCGACGATCATGCCGGCATCCTCGCTCTTGACCAGGTAGCCGAGCGCCCCGGCGGCCAGTGCCTCGCGCACGACGTTGGGCTCGGAGTAGGTGCTCATCAGCACGACCTTCACGCCCGTCGTCTTGAGGGTGTTGATCTTGAGCGAGATCGGGATGTTGTCTTTGAGGTCGAGGTCGAGCAGCACGACGTCGACCGGAAACTCCGGGTGCGTGATGAGTTCGGGCCAGGTGGGCACCGCGGCGACCATGTTGATATCGGATGCCGCGTTGCGAATCCACTCCGTGAGGGCCCCCAGCAGCATCCTGTGGTCATCGACCAGCGCGAGCCTGATGCGATCTGTGTCAGTCACTGTCAATCCCCTTGTCGTGCGTGTGTGAAGTGGTGCATTGATGACGGATGATGCCGCCTAATGGTCCGCCGGATTGTCGACCAGGCATTCGATGTCGACCCTGAGGCTTGAGTCCTGGGTGGAGTCACTGTACTGCCCCACCTTCCTGATGGCTTCCCATGTGGCCGGGTCGACACGATTTCGTGGCACTCCGGTGGTCGTGATGATGATCGGGATGGTGATTTTCCGGCCGCCAGGGGTTTCGACAGACGCCGTAGCCGGGCCCACTTCGAGTGCGACGGTGCGGCTCGCGCCCCGTTTGATTGTGTCGCTCACCAGCAGCCAGGCCGTCGACAGCAGCCCATCCCGCTGCTGTGGGTCGAGGAGGCCGGCGAGGCTCGCTTTGTCGGTGAGGGTGACTGCTTTGCCCAGCAGGTCTGACTCGGTGATGGCGTGGTACAGCCAGGTCTCTCGGCGACCTTCGATGAGGTGCAGGCGAAGCTCGGTAGCCAGGGATGCCGCCACTGACGCGGTCTTCGGATCGAGGGGCAGTTTCGTCTTCCCGGTTGCGACCGAGTCGAGAAGCTCCTCAGCTGCGAGGTCGAGCCGCGCGAGCTCCTCGGAGGCCATCATGCCCACGGCGAACCTGGGAGCCGACACCGTGCTCTGCACGAGCACCCGATCAAGTTCGATCTGCACGAGTCGACGAAATCCAGTGACGACGACCACAGCGATGACGGCAGGCAGCACCGCGAAGGCGAGGGCGGTGACCTGCGGTGCGAGGTCGTCCGTGTTCGGGCGGGTGTTGAGTACCATGGCCACGGCCAAGGCCAGGCCGAGCGCACTGACCGAGACCAGGATGTCGCGGGTGCGGCGCAGGGTGATGACGATCACTATCGCGATCCCCGCCGTGACGGCCGCAGTGGCGTTGCGACCGATGTCGTGCAGGGGCCAGATGGCGTAGATGTCGAGTGTTACAGCGGCCGCGAGCCCAGCGACGAAGATCACGAAGGCCCAGTCCGGGAGCTGGTCACCAATGACCCTGGCGATGATGAGCGTGGCCACGAGTACGACGAGCAGGACGATCCACGCGGCGAGGGCTGGCACCGGATTGGGATAGGTTCCCCAGAGCGCGATGAACCACACGAAGCCGTAGATCGAACGCAGGGCCACGATGACTGCCGCGCCGACCCCGATGAACCCGGTGCCCAGGCTCGCCCGGCGGGGCGTTGCCGCGCGGATGACGCGGCGGGTGGCATCCGCTTCGCGGCGCTTTCCGCGTCCGAGGATGACCCCGAGTGTGTTCTCGTCGGGCAGTGAGGTCACTTCGGCACCTCCAGCACCACTGTCGTTCCGGAGCCGGGTGAGGAGAACAGTCTGGCCTTACCGCCGACCTCCTTGAGGCGCGCGACGACCGAATCCTTGAATCCGAGGCGCGCCGAGTCCACGTCGTCGAGCCTGAAGCCCACCCCAGCGTCGGTGACCATCGCGCGCACCATGGTTTCGTCATCGGTGATGGTGACGTGTGCCTCGGTGACTCCGGAGTGTCTGCGCACGTTCTCGAGACATTCGGCGAGCGCCAGCAGGAACGCGTCGAGCACATCGCTGGGCAGGAGCACCTGGCCGGTTCCGTGCCAGCTGACCTCAAGGCCCATCCGGCCGAAGCGCTGTTTCACCGACTCGAGCGTGGTGCCGAGCACCGTGTCCTCGACGTTCTCGAGGTTATAGACACCAGAGGACTGCGGTGTCGGAGTCGCACCGAGGCGCAGCTGGCGCAGCAGGCGGGCGTCGTCCGCTGCCTGCTGGCGCAGTGATTCAGGAGCGACCCCCACTCCGGAGTGGGCGAGCAGGGTGAGAGTGGCAAGCACGGTATCGTGCAGCAGCCGGGCGCCCTGGCGACGTTGTGCCTCGGTCTCGCTGGCCTGCCGCTCGGCGCGGTGGGCTCGCCCGATGCTCGCGATCCGGCGGGCGGCTTGGGGGATTCCGGCGCTGATCCAGAAGCCGACCACCGTGGCAAGGGTCCAGCCGAGCACCACGAGGGGCACTGTGCGCAGCGGGGACTCGTACGGTGCCAGCAACACCGCGCTGCTGGCGAGCACGGCGACGAAGGAAGCACCCAACACGACTCTGCGCGGGATGCTGTTGGTGAGCACCACAGCGACTGAAGCCAGGGATGCTGCGGCGAGTTGAGCAACCGCAGACACCCCGGCCGGCCCCGGCCCCTCGGCGCTGACGACGGTGACCAGCGCGATGATGCCGACCCCCGCGACTATCGAGAGTCCCACCCAGATCGGCGATCGACTCACACCGATGCGATACTGCGCCAGCCCGACCAGGATGTACAGCGGGATGCAGGCGAAGTAGGTGAGCCGATCTACCGCACCCGGAATAGTCAGGCACAGCAGGGAGACAATGGTGAAGCTCAGCCCGTAGATGCGGGAGGTGCGCTGGAGCAGGCGATCGCGCTCCTTGGCTATCAGGTCCATATGATTCACATGTTTCCACACCCGACCCCATAACTGGGGGTGGCTCACCGCAGGCAGGGACAAGTTGGCCAGCGCTACAGTCATGAGCACAGAGGGGCGCTTAGGTGCCACAACTAGGCCGAAACGGGTGATCCTAGCCACCTGGTTCGGCATGGCAGGGGCCAGCTTGGTTCCGCCCAAGATGCGGGGATGCTTCGTTCGCCCGGTTACCTTGCCACAAGTGGCGGTACCGGCGAACGGGCCCTGCTTACGGCAAGCCGCAGTAGTCGGCGTAGAACTCGTACAGGCTCCTTCGCACCTTGTCGCTCATCGCTACATAGATCGTGCCTGAGCGCCCGTCGCTCGTCTCGACCGTCAGCGGGAAGAACGTGCCGCGCTTGTCCTCCTCGACGGCGTGCGGGTCACAGCGGGCGGGAACCAAGCGGAGCGGGATGACGCTTGCCTCTGACCCCCCATCCACGACTCGTTCGACGGGCACGTCGTAGGCCTCGCTACCGGCCTCGTCGAGCAGGCCCAGCAGCACCGTGCCCTTCGCCCGGTGGATCGTCAGCCTTCCCGCCGCCCCCGTGGGTACGACCGCGATGTCCAGCGCTGCCGGGCCGTGAGCTCCCGGAGTCCACTGGATTTCCGGTGGCGGGGAGATCGTCGCAATCGCAGCGACCGACTCGCCGAGGCAATCCTCCTGATGGATTGCGTCCACCTTGCCCTGCTCGTCGCTGGGGACAACGGTCGCCGTCCCCCGCGTGCCATCAACGAGGGTGAAGTCGATCACGACGATGTCTTGTGCGTCTTCGTCTTTCACGTCGTTGTCGTCGCACACCGGCTTGGCGAGCAGCACTCTCAAGTCGCGTGCAGAGCCATCGGGCACCAGCTGCGGGCGGTCCCACACCGCGGGAATCGTAAAGCGGCTGGAGTCGAAGGCCGCCATCGTCACCGTGAGCGGTTCATCACTTCCGTTGCTGACCTGGATCTCGAGCTGTCGAAGGCTGTAGTCGAAGCGATTCTGGAAGACGCTCACGGTGACACCTTGAGGAAGGGATGCCGCCGCGGGTGTCGCGCAGCCGCCCAGCAGGCAGGCACCCAGCAACGCCACCGTGGTGGCTGTGGCGGCGCGCGCTGGCCTCATGCAGCGATGGTATCCGGCGCCCTCGTCGTGCGGCGATCAGGAGGCGAGCAGGCGCTCGATCTGCGCACCCACGAGGCGGTCTTCGATGAGGAATCCGTCGTGTCCGAACTGCGAGGAGATCACGGTGGGAACGGTGCCTTCGATGTTGCCGGGCACGAGCGCTGCGATCTGCACCTGATCGGGCACCGGGAACAACCTGTCGCTGTCGATGCCGAGGACGAGCGCTTTGGCAGTGACCCGCGACAGGGCCGCCGCGATTCCGCCCCGACCACGACCTACGTCGTGCGAGCTCATCGCCTCGACGAGGGTGATGTAGGTGTTGGCGTCAAATCGTCGGGTGAACTTGTTGCCGTGGTAGTCGAGGTAGCTCTCCACCGCGTAGCGTCCGCCGCCGCCGAGTGGGCTCAGCCCGCTCTGCCAGCTGCGTTCGAAGCGGTCGTTCAACTCGGTGGGGGAGCGGTAGTTGAGTAGGGCCATCCGTCGGGCGAGCGCGAGCCCCTGATGCGGCCCCCCGCCGTCGGCAGCGTCGTAGTAGCCGCCGCCGGCGAAAGCCGGGTCCATCCTGATCGCCTCGAGTTGCACGGAGTTTGAGGCGATCTGGTCGGCGCTCGACAGCGCGGGCGCCGCGAGGACCGCCACTCGCTCCAGCCGATCGGGGTTAGTCACCGCCCACTCGAGAGACTGCATCCCGCCCATCGAACCGCCAATGACCGCGGCCCAGCGCTCGATGCCGAGAGCGTCGGTGAGGGCCAGTTGTGCCGCAACCTGGTCGCGGATGGTGACGAACGGAAAACGCGCCCCCCACTCGGTGCCGTCGGGTGCCGTGGAGGCCGGCCCGGTCGAGCCCTGGCATCCGCCGAGCATGTTCGGGGCAACCACGAACCAGCGTTCGGTGTCTACCGCTTTACCCGGCCCGATCAGGCCGCTCCACCAGCCGGCGGTCGGATGCCCCGGCCCCGGGCCTCCCGAGGCGTGGCTGTCACCGGTGAGTGCATGAACGACAAGGATCGCGTTCGACGCCGTCTTGTTGAGCGTCCCAAACGTCTCATAGGCGATGCGGACCGCGGGCAGCCCTTCGCCCCGCTCCAGCGCCATCGGCCCAATGGACACGAACTGACGGTTGCCTGCCGGGTCGCCTTCGCGCCACGCGCCGGTCGCCGGTGGCTTGCCGAGGATCGACCGCGAGTTCGCTTCGGTGATGAAGGCCGATGGCACGGTGTCCTCGGGTGTCTGCCAGTCCATGTCGTGTCAAGTATCGCGGATGCACGAAGCGCCCCCGTTGTTTGTTACAGGGGGGCGCTTGGTGTGGGGTATTAAGCGTTCGCGCTGGATGCAGCCGCAACCTTGCGCGCGGCGTCGAAACCGGCCTGCAGGTCGGCCTTAAGGTCATCCACGTTCTCGATGCCCACCGAAAGGCGCACGAGACCGGGGGTGACACCGGTCGTGAGCTGCTGCTCGGGGGTCAGCTGCGAGTGCGTGGTCGATGCCGGGTGGATGATGAGGCTGCGCACGTCGCCGATGTTGGCGAGGTGGCTGAACAGTTCCACGCTCTCGACGAGGGCGCGGCCGGCGTCGACACCGCCCTTGAGCTCGAACGACACAACGGCGCCGACACCCTTGGGGGCGTACTTGTTGGCGGCCGCGTACCACGGGCTCGACGGTAGGCCGGAGTAGTTCACCGAGGCGACATCGTCGTGGTTCTCGAGCCACTCGGCGATTTCCTGGGTGTTCTGCACGTGGCGCTCGATGCGCAGGCTGAGGGTCTCGAGGCCCTGGATGAGGGCGAATGAGCTGTCGGGAGAGAGCGCAGCTCCAGTGTCCCTGAGGATCGTCACGCGCGCCTTGATGATGTACGCGATCGCGTCGCCGAGCACTGTGGTGTAGCTCGCGCCGTGGTAGCTCGGGTCGGGTTCGGTGAGCCCCGGGAACTTGTCGACGTTCTTCGACCAGGGGAACTTGCCGCCGTCGACGATGACACCGGCGATGACCGTGCCGTGGCCGCCGAGGAACTTGGTGGCGGAGTGCACGACGATGTCAGCACCGAACTCGAACGGGCGGATGAGGTAGGGCGTCGCGATGGTGTTGTCCACGATGAGCGGCAGGTTGTTCTTGTGCGCGACGGCGGAAACCTTCTCGATGTCGAGGATGTTGATCTTCGGGTTTCCGATGGTCTCGGCGAAGAACAGTTTGGTGTTGGGGCGCACTGCGGCGGCCCACTCGGCCTCATCATCCTGGTTCTCGACGAAGGTGACCTCAATGCCGAGCTTCGCGAGCGTGTACTTGAAGAGGTTGTAGGTGCCGCCGTAGATCGAGCTCGACGAGACGATGTGGTCGCCTGAACCGGCGATGTTGAGCACCGCGTAGGTGATGGCGGACGATCCGGATGCCACGGCCAACGCCGCGGTGCCGCCCTCGAGCGCGGCGACGCGCTGCTCGACGACGTCGGTCGTCGGGTTCATCAGGCGCGTGTAGATGTTGCCGAACTCGGCGAGGGCGAAGAGATTTTGGGCGTGCTGGGTGTCGTTGAACACGTACGACGTGGTCTTGTAGATCGGCGTCGCGCGCGCATTCGTGGTCGGGTCGGCCTTCGCGCCGGAGTGGACCTGCTTGGTTTCGAATTTCCAGTCGCTCATGAGCGTCTCCTGTCTGGGGTGGAACCTATGGCGGACTGTGGTCCACTCGGGAGTGAGCCTAGGCACGGTCCATAACGTGAGCAACGGACGACGACACGGGGCGTAACTATTGGCACGGAACTATCGCACACCGTTGACATGTGAGACTACTCGTGCGAGAGTACTCGCGTGTCCAGCATCCGCCTCTTCATCCTCGGTGCCCTTGCCGACCGCGGCGAGATGCATGGGCACCAGTTGCGCCAGCTGGCCGAACTAGAACACATCGACATGTGGACCGACATCACTGTCGGCGCCCTTTACGGCGCGATCAAGCGACTGGCGGCGGAGGGCCTCATCGTTGAGGAGCGGCTCGAGCGGGAGGGGTCATACCCCGAACGCCAGGTCTGGCGAATCACGACAGAGGGCCACAGGGCCCTCTCGGCGGTGCGCCGCGCGGGTCTGCGGGAGATTGTGATGAAACCGGATCCCTTCGACCTGGCCATCTCGCGCTTCGACAAGACCGCGGCCGACGAATTGCCCGGAGTGGTCGAGGCACGCCTCAACTCACTTCGCGCACTCTTGCTCGAAGACGAGGCGCACACCCGTTCCATTGCGAAGTACCTCACCCAGGTTGAACTGCTCGTGATGGAGCATCGCGCCGAGCGCATCCGTGCCGAGATCACGTGGCATGACGAGCTGCTTCGCCAGCTCCCCAACATCATCCAGGACGAACTATCCAGGCCCACGAAAGGACAGAAATCATGACCGAGAACCAAACAGCTACAGCTCCGCAAACCACGGGCAGGGGCCCTGTCTGGACCCCGCCCGAAGGCGTCACCGACAAGCGGGCGTGGGCATCCCTCGCCGTCCTGCTCGTCGGCCTCTTCATGGCGTTGCTCGACACGACGATCGTCAACGTCGCGCTGCCGACGATCCGCGACAGCATCAACGCCGACGAATCCACCCTGGCCTGGATCATCTCCGGCTATGCGCTCGCGTTCGGCCTTGCCCTGATCCCGGCCGGCCGCGTCGGCGACCGGATAGGCCACAAGTGGGTATTCATCTTCGGCCTAGCTGTCTTCACGATCGCGAGCCTGTTCGCAGGCCTCGCGCAGGATTCCACCCAGCTCATCGTGGCCCGAGTCGTGCAGGGTCTCGGCGGCGGCATCTTCTTCCCCCCGGTGACCGCGTTCATCCAACTGCTCTTTCCGCCTATGAAGCGCGGCGCGGCCTTCGCGATCCTCGGGGCAGTGCTCGGGGTCTCCTCGGCGCTCGGCCCGGTCGTGGGTGGCCTGTTGATTCAGGCTTTCGGCATCGAGCAGGGCTGGCGCTACATCTTCTTCGTCAACCTGCCGATCGGCGTCATCGGATTCATTGCCGCAGTGATCGTGCTTCCGAAGCTCGCCGCGGGTCTCAAGACCTCAATGGATCTCCTCGGGCTCGTGCTACTCGCCGGTTCGCTGGTCGCGATCCTCGTGCCGCTCATTCAGGGGCAGGAGCAGGGCTGGCCGCTCTGGACGTTCCTGTCGATGGGTGGCGGCATCCTGCTGCTTGTGGTGTTCGCGTTGTGGGAGCGCCGACTGCAGGCGCGCGGGGCATCGCCCCTGGTGCCGCCGCACCTGTTCTCGCACCCGTCGTTCACCGGCGGTACCATCCTCGCGCTGGTCTACTTCGCCGCATTCACGAGCATCTTCTTCACAATCTCGCTGCTCTGGCAGGCCGGTCTCGGGCACACGGCACTCGAGACCGGGCTTGTCACTGTCCCCTTCGCGGTGTTCAACATCATCGGCGCGGCCCAGAGCGACCGGGTCGCGCAGAAGCTCGGACGAGGCGTGCTGGTGCTCGGAACGGCCCTGGTCGCAGTCGGACTGATCTCGCTCTGGCTGATCCTGCTGAACCTTGCCCCCACCGACCTCACGGCGTGGATCCTGCTCGGCCCGCTGGCGCTCGCCGGTCTCGGCAATGGTTTCTTCATCGCCCCGAACAGCAGGTTCATCGTCGCGACGGTGGACGGCTCGGAGGCGGGAGCCGCGAGTGGTGTGATCGGCACGGCGCAGCGCATCGGCAGCGCCATCGGCATCGCGGTGGTCTCGAGTGTGCTGTTCGGGGTCGCGAATCTCGCCAGCCTGGGCGATGAGATCAAGACCAAGGTCGCCGCCGCGATGCAGGCAGGTACCTACCCGTCGGCACAGGCCGCAGGCGAGGCAATCTCGAAGGCAGCCCTAGCGGCGCACTTCGGCGACGCGGCCACGATGGCACTGTTCGTGAGCGCCCTCTTCGCGCTTGTCTCTTTACTGCTGGTGTTCGTGCTTCCGAAGCGGGTCAACCTTCACTGATGCTCTGCGGGACTGTTACTGCGGCGGTTCTTCGCGAGCGTAGAGCCACCGCAGTTTCGGTTCGACCAGCGGCCGGAAGATCCGTCGAACCACCGGGCTGGCTAAGGCCAGCGAGATGGCGACAGCGGCGATCATCATTCCGATCAGCCAGAGATTCGCGGGCTGCGCATGAGACAGGATCCCCGACTCACGCACCGGGTAGAGCACGAAGGTGTGCAGCAAATAGACGTACATCGTGGCCTGGCCGAGATCGGTGATCCAGGTGCGACGTCGCGGCACAAGTGCGAGGAAAGCGATGCTCAAGACGACCGCGAGCACGATGAAACCCAGGCGCACGAGTCCCGCCCACCACTGCCCATCCGCGATCGCTGAGTACGGGTCGAGGAAGAACAGCCAATGCTGCAGGTCGATTTTCCTGAAGAGCACAAGGAAGGCGACGATCACCCCAAGCCAGGCGGCGAAGACCAGGACTGCCGCTGCGCGGATCCACAGCACCGAAGCACGAGCCGCCACCCAACGGTCGGCAGCGCCCCACTCCCGCAGCTTCCAGCCCAGCACGAAAAACGGCAGCAGCCCGATGGTGCGGGAGAGCGAGAAGGTACTTCCCACGTTCGAGAGATAGCCGACGCCTACCGAGAATCCGATCGCCCAGAGCAGTGGCCAGCGCAGCAGCGCGAGGTAGGGCAGTACCAGGCGGAATGTTGCCAGGGCGAGCAAGAACCAGAGGGTCCAGCTCGCCGTCGTCGGGTTGAAGTCGCTGTATCCCGTGACCAGGAATTGGATGACACTCCAAATCGCCTCGAAAATGACGTAAGGCACCACGAGATCGGTCAGCAATCGCTTCAGCTGCTTGAGCGTAGGCGGCGTGGATTTCGAGAAGTACCCGCTGATGATGGCGAACGCGGGAATGTGGAAGCCGTAGATGAAAAGGTAGACGACGAACGCGCTGTCTGAGTGCGAGGTCAACCGCTGCAGCGCATGCCCCATGACCACGAGCGTGACCGCGACGAAACGTGCGTTGTCCCACAGGGCAACCCGCCCGGTGTCGGGCGTCGTTGCCGCGATCGTCGTTGTCATCGAGACCACGATAGCGGGGGTAATTTGATAGCCATGACGACAATTCCGCGCAAGAATCCTCGTCGGGCGGTCGTGACCGGGGCGAGTTCGGGAATCGGCGCTGCCACCGTGCGCCTGCTGCGTGAGCACGGCTGGGACGTCGTGGGTGTCGCTAGGCGTGCCGATCGACTCGAGGCGCTCGCCGCCGAGACCGGCACTGACATCTTCGTCGCCGACGTGACCAAGCAGGAGCAGGTGGATGCCCTGCGCGACTACCTCGCGGCCCTCGGCCCCATCCACGCCCTCGTCAACAATGCCGGCGGAGCGTTTGGGCTCGCGAGTGTCGAGCATGGTGACCCGGATGACTGGATCCGCATGTACGACGTCAACGTGATCGGCACCAAGCGCGTGACGTCAGCGCTGCTGCCGCTGCTGCGGGCGGGAGTCGTCTCCGGGGCGAGCGCCGACATCCTGATGCTCACCTCGATCGCGGGGCATATCGCCTACGAGGGCGGCGGCGGATATAACGCCGCAAAATTCGCCGAACACGCCATGACCGCCGTGCTGCGCCTCGAACTCGCCGGGGAGCCGATCCGCGTACTCGAAGTCGCCCCAGGCATGGTTAAGACAAACGAATTCTCCCTCGTTCGTTTCGGCGGCGACCAGGCCAAGGCCGAGGCCGTCTACGACAACGTGCCGAATCCGCTGTACGCCGAAGACATCGCGGAGGCGATAGTGCACGCTCTCGAACTGCCGTTCTACGTGAACCTCGACCTGATCACGATCAAGCCTGTTGCCCAGGCTGCCCCACACAAGATTGTCAGGGGACAGTTGTCGGCACGCTGAGTTCGTCATCCTCCACGACGTCGGCGAAGGCCAGCTTCGGCACTAGGAAGAGCAGCACGGCAGCCACGAGCGCGCCGACCCCGCAGATGATCCACACCGTCATGTAGCCCGAAAGGCTCGAAGCGGTGCTGGTCGCCGCCGCGACCACGCCCATGGCAAGCACGATGCCGAAGATCGCCGAGGCGAACGAGCCGCCTATGGTCTTCGTGGTGTTGGTGAGCGCCGCGGCGATGCCGGTCTGCCCGCGCGGGGCGGCAGCTGCCGCCGCCGCGGGCATCGCCCCGACAAGCGCGCCAGAGCCGATGCCCGCGATGAACATGTTGATGAAGACCTGGTACACCGCGAGATGGAACGGGATGAACAGCAGGTACCCCGTGGCTACGAAGAACGCAGCGATGATCAGCGCGATGCGTGGGCTGGTGCGCTTCGAGATGACCGGAAACAGCAGCGCGCCGGCGATCATCGAGATCAGGTAGACGCCGATGAGCGTAGAGCGGTCACCCGAGTCGAGCCCGAGCCCGTAGCCGTTGACGGGGTCGGTTCCGGCGTAGGCCGACAGCGGCGCCTGGGCGCCGAGCAGGCTGATTCCGATGAGGAAAGCGGTGAGTTGTACCGGCCACATGTTCGGCTGCCTGAGCACGCGCAGGTCGATCGCGGGATCCTTCTGTTTCAGTTCGTAGCGCGCAAACGGGATGAACACCAGAATGCCCGCCACGATGAGCAAGTACACCCACCACGCGCCCAGCCCGTTGAGCCTGAGGAAGGTGAGCCCGGACGTGATGAGCAGCAGGCCCATGGTGAGGATGCTGAAGCCGCGCACGTCGAGGGTGCGTCCCGGCAGCGGGTTGGACTCCGGCACCCCGAACAGGATCGCGAAGAACACCAGTGACACGGCGATGGCCGGGAGCATGAGGGTCAGGGGGACGTTGTGGCCGGTCCATCCGAACACCCGGCCGCCCAGCAGAGCCCCGATGATCGCACCCGCCTCTAGCGCGACCACGAGGAATCCCGCAGCCCTTCGCGTCTGCGACGCGCCCTTACCCGTGCGGCGCCCGCGGTCGAAGATCAGCGCGACCTCAAGCGGCAGCCAGACCACATAGAAGCCCTGCA
The DNA here is from genome assembly GCA_043754275.1 of Microbacteriaceae bacterium. Classification (GTDB taxonomy): domain Bacteria; phylum Actinomycetota; class Actinomycetes; order Actinomycetales; family Microbacteriaceae; genus Rhodoglobus. The sequence continues at coordinate 57,067 of JAYUVE010000031.1, forward strand.
GCGCCCAGGCGATGAGGAAAGTCGTGAAGTTGTCGGCGAGAACGAGCGCCCAGGTCGCCAGAGCGGTGAGGACCGTCGCGACGAGCAGGATCCGCTTGTGGCCGTACATGTCGCCGAGCTTGGCGAGGATCGGAACCACGAGCGCCGACAGCAGCAACTGCGCGGCCTCGAACCAGTTGAAATCTGCATCCTTGATGTGCAGGTACTTCACGAGGTCGCTGATCAGGGGCACGTAGTAGCCCTGCAGGATTCCGCTGACGATTTCGACAAGGAGCAGGAAGCCGATCAGGCCGAATGTGACACCAGCGTCTTTGCTGCGTACGAGTGACATGTGTGGATCGTACTAGCGTGGTGGCATGGCAGATCAAGACCGCGAAGTACTCACCTGGAACGATTTCGGCACCGCCTCCCGGGAGCTCGCGCTCGATGTGATCAAGAGCGACTTCATGCCGGATGTCGTGGTCGCGATCGCCCGCGGCGGCCTGCTGCTCGCCGGTGGCATCGCCTACGCCCTTGGCGTGAAGAACTGCGGCGCCGTCAACGCCGAGTTCTACACCGGCGTGGGAACTCGGCTGCCAGAACCGATCATGATGCCGCCGCTTCTGGACGAGGCATCCATCGAGGGCAAGAAAGTGCTGCTTGTCGACGACGTTTCAGACTCGGGGCGCACGCTCGCGATGGTCGTGAAGATGCTCGAGAACATGGGTGCCGAGGTGCGTTCGGTCTGCCTGTACACGAAGCCGGGCACAGTGCTCGAGCCGACCTACACCTGGCGCCGGACGCCGCTGTGGATCACCTTCCCCTGGTCGGCCCTGCCGCCGGTCTCACTCGAGGCCTAAGTGGCAAAGGGGCTCGCCGAGCTCGTAGCCCCGGACTGGGCGGCGGCACTCGAGCCCGTGTCCGACCGGATTGCTGAGCTGGGCGACTTCTTGCGCGCAGAGACCGAGGCGGGGCGGCGCTACCTTCCGGCCGGGGAATCCGTGCTTCGCGCGTTCACCCTGCCGCTGGCCGACGTGCGGGTGCTCATAGTCGGGCAGGACCCTTACCCGACGCCGGGGCATCCCGTCGGCCTCTCGTTCTCGGTGGAGCGCGACGTGCGGCCGGTGCCCCGCAGCCTGCAAAACATCTACAAGGAGCTGCACGACGACCTCGGCCTGCCGGTGCCGACCCATGGCGACTTATCGGCCTGGGCCGACCACGGCGTCATGCTGCTCAACCGCGTGCTCACGGTGCAGGCGGGCAACTCGGGCTCGCACCGCGGCAAGGGCTGGGAGGCGGTCACCGAGACGGCCATCCGTGTGCTCGTCGCGCGGGGCGGCCCGCTGGTCGCGATCCTGTGGGGCCGGGATGCCGCGAACCTGAAGCCCCTGCTCGGCAGCACGCCCACCATCCAGAGTGCACACCCCAGCCCGCTGTCGGCAAGCGGCGGATTCTTCGGCTCCCGCCCCTTCAGCCGTGCGAACGAGTTGCTCGCCGCCCAGGGCGCGCGACCTATCGACTGGCGGATCGAGTAGTGCTACAGTTGTTCTATGGGAACTAGAACTACGCTCGAGTTTGATCGCCTGTCGAAATCCTTCGGCTCCGTGCACGCCGTCTCCGATCTCAGTTTTACTGTCGAGCCGGGCCAGGTCACGGGCTTCCTAGGCCCGAACGGCGCAGGCAAGACGACAAGCCTGCGGATGCTGCTCGGGCTTGTGGCACCGGGCAGCGGCACCGCGACCTTCGGCGGCGTGGCGTATCGCGATCTGCCCAGACCCTTCGCAACGGTGGGCACGGCCCTCGAGGCATCCAGCTTCCACCCCGGGCGCTCGGCGCGCGATCACCTGCGCGTGTACGCGACCGCGGCGGGCATCCCCCGCGCTCGGGTCGGCGCCGTGCTCGACACTGTTGGGCTGGCCGGGCATGAGGATCGCCGGGTCGGCGGATACTCGCTCGGCATGCGACAGCGGCTTGGGCTGGCCTTCGCGCTGCTCGGTGACCCGGCGGTGCTGGTGCTGGATGAGCCCACGAACGGGCTCGACCCCGAAGGCATTCTCTGGATCCGCGGCCTGCTTCGTGAGCTCGCCGCGGAAGGGCGCACCGTGCTCGTGTCGTCGCACCTCCTGGCGGAGGTGCAGCACAGCGTCGACCGCGTGGTCATCATCTCGCGCGGTCGGCTCGTCTATGCAGGCACGCTCGCTGGGCTGGAATCCGGCTCGCGGGTGATCGCCGACTCCCCGGACCGACCGGCACTGCGTGCGGCACTGGCCGCTGCGGGCGGCGCAGTCGAGGCCGCCGAAAGCGGCCTCACGGTCAGCGGGCTTGCCGCGGCCGAGGTGGGTGCAGCCGCACTGCGGGCCGGAGTCGCCTTGAGCCTACTCACGACCGAGCAAGCCGGCCTGGAAAAGGTGTTTCTCGAACTTGTCGGCGCGCAGGACAGCGGAACGCAGGTGCAGTCATGACCTTCGTACGCGCCGTTCGCTCAGAACTACTCAAGCTGCTCACCATCAGACTCTGGTGGGTGCTGATGCTCGTGCTCTTCGGGTACGTCGGCTTCACGGCGGCCCTCCTCGCCGGGCTCTTCGGCGCGCTCGGCGACCAGCTGTCGGCCACTTCGAATGCTCCGCAACTCGCGGCCGACCAGTTGCCTCCGGTGATCTACAGCATCACCTCGTCGGTCGGGTACGTGTTTCCGCTCATCCTCGGGGCGCTGGGCGCCACCTCCGAATTCCGGTACCAGACGCTCACCCCGACGTTCCTTGCGACGCCCCGCCGCGGAGTCGTGCTTGGGGCGAAGCTCGTGGTGCTCGCGATGGCGGGGGCCGTCTACGGAGTGGTCGGGCTCGTGGCATCCATGGGTCTTGGCGGCCTCGTGCTTCGGCTCACCGGCACTGACCCCGTCTGGGATAGTTCGGCGACCTGGACGATGACCGCCCGGATCGTGCTCGCGATGGCCCTCTGGGCGCTGATCGGCGTCGGTGTGGGTTCACTGATCACAAATCAGGTGACCTCGATCGTGGTGGTGCTTGCCTTCACGCAATTCGTCGAGCCGATCCTGCGCTTCGGCACCTCGATCTGGGATTGGACGGCGGCCCTCGGCAAGTTTCTGCCGGGTGCGGCGAGCGACGCTCTGGTCGGTGCCAGCATCTTTACCTCGCTGGGCACCGGAATCACCAAGGTCCAGTCGCTGGAATGGTGGCAAGGCGGGCTCGTCTTGCTCGCGATCGCGATCATCGCCGCAACAGCCGGATACTTCACAAGCTGGAAACGCGACGTGACCTGAGGGCAGGCATAGGATCTGAAAGTGCTAGAAGAGGAATACCAGCCGCGGCGCCAACTGCCGCCGCACCTCAAGCCGCCGCCAGAGCCCGAGCCGGTTTTCGAGTACATCATCCGCGACGCCACCATGGCCGACATGCCCGACGTGCGCGAGATCTACAACCACTACGTCAAGAACTCAACCGTCACGCTTGACGAACAAGTGATGAGCCTCAACGCCATCAAGCAGAAGTTTCAGAAGTCCACCCAGAAGAAGCTGCCATTCCTGGTCGCCGTCAGCCCGCGTGGAGTGGTGCTCGGTTTCGCCTACGTCTATCCGTGGAGGGAGAAGGCGACGTATCGGTTCACCGTCGAGGACTCGATCTACCTCGGCCCTGCCGCGGCAGGCAAGGGTCTCGGCAAGGTGCTGCTCGGCGAACTCATCGAGCGCTCAAAGGCGGCCGGGCTCAAGGAGATGATCGCAGTCATGACCGATAAGGGGGCTGAGGCGTCCGTGCAGATGCACAAGAATTTCGGCTTCAAGGAGATCGGCCACATGGGCAAGGTCGGGTTCAAGTTCGACCGTTGGGTGGGCTCGGTGCTCATGCAGAAGAGCCTGAAGTAGTTCCACTTGCGGACTTCCGCCCCATCGCGTCTCGGGACACCGGCTGATTTCCGCAACTGAGGTCAGGTCGCGGGCCTGCCGCCGGCCTCGAGCAGCACGACCCCGCCGATCACCAGCACCATCCCGACGAGCTGTTGCCAGGTGAGCGTTTCGTGGAACACGATCCAGCTGATGACGGCGACCAGCACCACTCCGATACCGGCCCAGAGCGCGTAGGCGATGCCCAGGGGCACCCCCTTGGACAGGGTCTGGGAGAGCATCACGAACGACAGGATGTAACCGACTCCGACTATCGGGTACGCCCACCAGACCTGGCGCTCACCCGAAGTGAGCTTGAGGAAGGTCGTGGCGACGACTTCGGCGGCGATCGCGATGGCGAGGAAGAGGTAACCCATGCCGTCAACTCTCGCACCTGAATACGCTGGGGACATGGACAACCACGTCACCCAGCTTCGCCTCGTCGTCGAAACCGAGGACTTCGAGGCGGCTCTCGCGTTCTACCGCGACGCGCTCGGCCTACCCGAACTCGAATCGTACGAGGGCGAAGGCGGCGCACGGGTGTCGATTCTGCACATCGACAGCGCCACGCTTGAACTCTCGAACGCCGCCCAGGTGCGCTTGATCGACGAGGTCGAGGTCGGGCGCCCGACATCCCGACCCTACCCGCTGAGCATCCGCGTCGCCTTCGAAGTCGCGGATGCCGCGGCGACAACCACCACACTGCAGGCCGCAGGGGCAACCCTCGTCGCCCCACCCACGGTCACCCCTTGGCGCTCGCTCAACGCGCGCCTCGAAGCGCCGGGTGGACTGCAGATCACCGCGTTCCAGGAGCTCGGGGAAGAACCGGCGTCGTGAGGTTGCGTGCGGTCGCCGGGCTCCGAGGACCTTCCCGGTGGGTCTTTCGGATCGACCCGGGCCTGCTCAGCTCCGGGGAGTAGCCCCGCGGAGCACGAAGAACCCGGCGACGCCCGCGAGGGCCGTGATGGCGAGGCTCCACGAGCTCGACCCGACGAGCCCGGCGTGGGCAAAGAAGGTGCCCACCGCGCTCCACCCGTTTGTCAGCGAGATGAGTGCCACGACCCCGATGGTGAGTGCGCCGAGGATGATGAACGTGAAGGTGATCCCGGTGCCCCTCCAGCGCACGAACACGGCTCCGAAGAGCGAGCCGACGAAGAAGAAGAACAACATCCCGACGAAGAAGATGTAGAGGTTCTGCAGCCAGTCGTCGCCGAAGAATATCGCCGTGAATATCCGCCCACCGATGCCCCAGCCGTTCGTGAGCCGCTCGAGGATTCCGAGCAGGGTCAGCCCTACGCTGTAGATCGCGGAGAGGATCACGAAGTTGACCGCGGTGCCGAGGTAGTAGTCGCGGCGAGTGACTCCATAGCCCAGCGCGAACGGGAACGTGATGCTGATGGCCTGGATCGCGACGATGAGCATGTACACGAAGATGTAGACGGTTGAGCCGCTGTACTGCATACCATCGGCGACGTCCCTCTTGTCGCTGCTATTGGTGACCGAGAAGTAGATGATCGTCCAGATCGCGAGGTTGGCCAGGAAGGTGACGCCGAGGATGATCCAGGGCAGGGTGATCGTCGCCCAGGGATTGGCAAAGTGCAGGCGCACGATGCGTCCCACTCGCTGCAGCTGAGTGGTCGGGACGACCTTCGTCAATGTTGCCGCGGTCATGATGCTGCCTCGAACTCCTTCTCGCTCGCCTGTTGTTCGTTCATGCCTGTCCTGCGGATGATGAGTTGCTGCAGCGACACCGGCGCCAGCTCGAGTCCGGCAGCGGATGCCGCGGCGCGACCCTTCGCGTCGAGCCCGGCCACTGTCACCGAAGCCAGCCCACCCACGCCATCGCGGTGCAGGATCTCGCGGCCGCCGACGAACGCATCGACCGCCGCCCGCGTTCCGACCACACTCGTGGCAGAGCCGCGCAGCCCTTCGGCGTCATCGTTGATGATGATGCGACCCTCGTCGATCACGATGACGTGCTCGAGCAGGTTCGACACCTCGTCGATCAGGTGGGTGGAGAGCACCACGGTGCGGGGGTGCTCGGCGTAGTCCTCGAGGAGGCGGTCGTAGAACAGCTGGCGCGCGACGGCATCCAGCCCGAGGTACGGCTCATCGAAGAAGGTGAGCGGGGCGCGCGAGGCGAGCCCGACGACCACGCCGATCGCGGAGACTTGGCCGCGGGAGAGCTTCTTGATCCTGCGGTTCAGGGGAACCCTAAACTCCTCGACGAGCTTGCTCGCGAAATCGGCGTCCCAGTTCGCGAAGAACCAGGGCGCGGTCGCGAAGACGTGCTTGGCCCTGAAGTCGTCGGGGTAGCGCTGGCTCTCCTTGATGAAGGAGATGTTCTGCAGCACTCCCGCGTTCTCGACGGGTGACTCTCCGAAGACTCGGATTGACCCGCTGGTCGCGAACTCCTGGCCGGTGAGCAACTGCATCAGCGTGGTCTTGCCGGCGCCGTTGCGGCCGAGGAGCCCGTAGATCTTGTTCTCCTCGACCGTGAAGCTTGCGGCATCCACCGCGGTCACCTCGCGGTAGCGCTTGGTGAGGTTCTGCACCTCGATCACTGCTGTCATTTCTTCGTGCCTTCTTTCTCGATCATGCGCGTGAGCTGGGGGGGAGTGATGCCGAGTTTCGCCGCCTCGGCGAGCAGCGGCGCCAGGAACTCGGCGGTGAACTGATCGCGCCGCTTGGTGACCAGTCGGTCTTTCGCGCCAGCGGCGACAAACATGCCGATGCCGCGCTTCTTGTAAAGCACGCCCTCATCGACGAGCAGGTTCACGCCCTTGAGCGCTGTCGCGGGGTTGATGCGATAGAACGCCGCGAACTCGTTGGTCGAGGGCACCTGCGACTCCTCCGTCATGAGACCGGCGATGATGTCGTTCTCCACCTGCTCTGCCACTTGCACGAAGATGGGCCTGGACTCGTCCATGGTGCTCCCCGCTGGTTACTTGGTTAGTTGGTACAGTAACTAACCAATCAGGTTTGCCACATCATGTCAAGATGTTTGACTGGCGTTATGGACTACGCCTTCGATTCACGCGGCTAGCCCGTGGCATCCGAACTCCACCACCTCACCGCGCTGGAACAACTCGACCGGCTGCGCCGCGGCGAGATCTCACCTACAGAGCTCGCCACTCACTACCTCGAACGCATCGAACGGCTGGATGCCGACCTCGGCGCGTTCACGACGGTGACCCGGGATGCCGCGCTAGCTCGAGCCGGCGACGTCGAGCACAGCGTGCCGAAGGCCGCCGCGCTGTGGGGACTCCCCGTCGGCGACAAGGACCTCTGGCAGCGCGCGGGTGTCCGCACGATGTTCGGCTCGCGCCTCAAACAAGACTTCGTGCCCGAGGAGTCCGACGAGATAGTGCAGGTAATCGACGCGGCCGGCGCCGTGAGTCTCGGCAAAACGAACGCTCCGGAGTTCGGCTTGCCCGCCTACACCGAGTCGCTCGTGGCGCGCCCCGCGGTCACGCCATGGGACACGACGTTAGGCGCGGGTGGCAGCAGCGGGGGAGCTGCGGTCGCCGTCGCTGCAGGGCTGCTTCCCCTGGCCCCCGGTTCTGATGGCGGCGGCTCGATCCGGATTCCTGCCGCGGCCACCGGGCTCGTCGGGCTCAAGCCCTCGCGGGGGCGGGTCCCCGCCTCCTCGGGTTTCGCGAGCCTCGGTGGCCTCGTCGTGGGCGGCCCGATCGCCCGCACCGTCGGCGATGCCGGGCTGCTGCTCGACGCCATGGCCGGGCCTTCGCCGTGGTCGGTGGGCCCGCCGACCTGGGACGGCGGCGCGTTTCTCAATGCGGCGGTGCGCGGCGAAGGCCGCTTCACGATCGGCGTCATGACGACCTCGCCCTGGGATGCCGCCTACGAGATCGCCGTCTCGCCGGATGCCGCCGCGGCCCTGCACCTCGCCCGCGTCGAGCTCGACGCGCTCGGCCACGGCACCGAAGACACCGCGCTCGAGCCGGATGACACCTACGCCCCCGCCTTCCGCACGATCTGGCAGTCCGGCGCCGCCGATATCCCGGCGGAGACCGCGGAGGAGCTCGCGCTGCTCGCGCCCCTGACGCGCTGGCTCGTTGAGCGCGGCAGGGCCCTCGGCGCGCGCGACCTTGGGGTCGCGCTCGAGCAGCTGGCGCAGTTCGAGCGCAGCGTCATCCGCCAGTTCGCAGGTTTCGATGCGGTTATGACGCCGTCGCTCGCGCTCACTCCCCGACCGGTCGGTTGGTTTGACCCCGAGGATGGCGAACGCAATTTCGCGCAGCAGGTGCAGTACACGCCGTGGACGAGTCTGGCCAACGTGAGCGGGCTGCCCGCGATCACACTCCCGGTCGCGCAGACGGCGGAGGGGTTACCCATGGGCGTGCAACTCATCGGTCGGCCGGGGCGCGAGGACGTGCTGTTGGCGCTGGGGGCGCAGCTCGAGCGGCGCCTGGGCTGGCAGCGGCGGCATCCCGCCTGTTGGTAGTGGTTAGGTCAGGGAAAGCCCGACCAGCTCGGAAGAGACGTCCCACAGGTCGTCACCCACACCGGGCTTGCGTGCGCTGGCGTTGATGCGGCCGTAAGGGGTCATCCTGTCGAAGTATGCGCCGTTGGCGACGCCGACATCCTCGACTGTCGCGAGGTGCACGAGCGGGGCGGCGCCCTCCTCGGGCGAGATTGCCAGTCGCCCCCTCCTCGCGAGGTTGTTGCCCAACCGAACGAGGGGGACCTGCCCCCCGAATGCCGTCGCGACCCAGCCGGGGTGGAAGGAATAGGCCTCGAGCCCCCTGGCCGCGAGCGACTGCCCAAACAGGATCGTCGCGATCTTCGACGTGCCGTACGCCTGCCAGCCGCCAAACCAGGGCCGCTTCGCCCACTGCAGGTCGTCGAGGCGCAGATTGCCGAAGGTGTTGGCGACGCTGGCGGTGCCGATCACCCTGGCCTGCCCAGCCTCGAGCAGCGGCCACAGCAGGCGGGTGAGCAGAAACGGGGCGAGGTGGTTGTGCTGGATGGTGCGCTCGATGCCGTCGGCCGAAAGCCCGCGCTTGTGCACGAGCCCGCCCGCGTTGTTGGCGAGCACGTCGATCGTCTCGTAGCGTTTGGCGAGGGATGCAGCGAGCCCCCGCACCTCGTCCAGCCGGTCGTAGTCCGCGAGGAATGCCGTGCCACCGACGGCCTCGGCCACGGCTCGCGTGCGTTCGGGGTTGCGGCCCACTACCGCGACATCCCATCCCGCGGCGGCGAGGCGCCCGGCAGCATTGGCTCCGATGCCCGAGCTTGCGCCGGTGATCACGGCAACCTTCGTGCTCATCGGCCGTAGCCACCTTTCGTGAGCCCGGCCTCGACTTCGAAGCGATTGGTGAATGGGTTGCTGCCCGCCGCGAGGTAGAGCGGGATGAAGGCGAGCCCGTACTTCTTCCACTGAGCGCGGTGCACCGCCTCGTGATCGAGCACTCCTGGCGACGTGTTGTTCGAGGTGAGATAGACCGCCCCCACCGTCGTGCCGCCGCGCCCGAAGGCCCAGTTCGGCAGGTGGGATGCCACGATCAGCCCGCCCTCGCCCCGCAGATGGAACAGCCCCAGCAAGCCGCCCCAGACCAGCGCGCACCCCGTAGCGAACCAATACCCCGGTCGGGCCACAACGGGAGACAGGACCATCGCCCGCACCCAGCGCACCTTTGACAGGTGAGGGACCAGTGCGCTCCCGCCTGGCGTCGCCTCAGGCTCGCTCATACCGGCAGAATACCGTGCCTACCCGGGACGCCCGTAGGTCTCGAGCAGGCGCAGCCAGACCTCGTTCGTGGTGGGGTAGGCCGGCACGGCGTGCCAGAGCCGCGCGATGGGCACCTCGGCGACGATCGCGACGGTGGCCGCCTGGATGAGTTCGCTGACGTCCTGCCCGACGAAGGTCACCCCGATGACGACCTTGCGCTTCTCGTCGACGACCATGCGAGCCCTGCCCACGTAGTCGTCGGCCTGAATGGTCGTGCCGGCGAGCCAACTCAGGTCGTAGTCGACGACGCGGATGTCGTACCCGGCCTTCAGGGCGGCTTTCGACGTGAGTCCGGCGAATGCCACCTCCGGCTCAGAGAACATCACCTGCGGCACCGCGGCGTGGTCGGCCGTGGCCACGTGGGTGCCCCAGGGCGCGTCATCCACTGGTTTGCCCAGGGCTCGTGCGGCGATGACGTCCCCGGCGGCACGGGCCTGGTACTTGCCCTGGTGGGTGAGCAGCGCCCGGTGGTTAACGTCGCCAGTGGCATACAGCCAGTCGTAGCCCGTGACGAGCAGGGTGTCGTCGGTGTGCAGCCAGTCGCCGGGCTCGAGGCCGATGGTCTCGAGGCCGATGTCGCCGGTTCGGGGCTGCCGGCCTGTTGCGACGAGCACCTCGTCGGCCACCACGACCTCGTCGCCAACGTGCAGCGAGACGCCGTAGGCGCCGCGCTCGACCTTTGCCGGGCTGGCCAGCCTGACCTCGACGCCGAGCGCGCGAAGCCCTTCGCTGACCATCTCGCCCGCGAAGTTCTCCTGCCCCTGCAGCAGGCCGCTGCGCGCGAAGATCGTCACGGCGGTGCCGAAACTTGCGTAGGCCGTCGCCATCTCGACCGCGACCACGCCACCGCCGATGATCGCCAGTCGTTGGGGGGCTACCTGGGCACTTGTCGCGTCGCGCGACGTCCACGGGTTTGCGTCGAGGAGGCCTGGGATGTCGGGCAAGCGCGGGTCAGAGCCGGTGCTCACGACGACCGCATGTGTGGCGGTGAGTGCCTGGGTCGTGCCGCCCCCGGCGGTGACGGTCACGTGCTTCGGCCCGGTGAGGCGTCCATGGCCGCGCACCACGGCGATGCCGGTGCCTTCGGCCCAGTCGAACTGGCTGTCGTCGTTCCAGTCGTGGACGATGCTGTTGCGGCGGGCGAAGACGGCGGCGACATCCAACTGACCGGTCACGGCTTCGCGCGCCCCGCCGACCCGCTGGGCGGCCCGAAGCGCGAGGCCCGAGCGGATGAGCGCTTTTGATGGCATGCACGCCCAGTAGGAGCACTCCCCACCGATCAGTTCGCTCTCGATGAGCACGGCGCTCAGGCCACCTTGCACGGCACGGTCGGCGACATTCTCGGCGACGGCGCCGCCGCCGATGATGATGACATCGAACTCACTCTGCATAGCCGTATCCCGTCTATTTCCGCAGTTCTGCGGTGCGCTCCAGTATCGTCGCGGCGAGGTGTTCGGTCTTGCGCTCGTCAAGTCCGATCTCGCCCAGCCTTGCGACGAAGGGCTCGGCGCTCTCGGTGATTTCAGCGATCACGGTGCGAACCACCTTCTCCTTGGCGCCCAACCGTTCTCCGAATCGGACGAAGGCCGTGCCGGAGATCCGGGAATCCCGCCCATCCAGGTCGAGTGCCATGGTCTGGTCGCCGTAGGGGAGCGTCGAGACCAGGTCGTAGGCAGGGGTAACTGACCACACACCCTCTGGATGATCGAAGACGCTCACGTTCTTCGCATGCAGGTCGCCGTTGGCGATCAGGTAGCTGAAGATGAACAGTCGCAGCAGGTGCGAACGGGCAACGGGCAGGGCGGGCGTGACGGCGAGCACGGCATCAAACACCTCCTTTGCGGTCATCGCGTACTTGGCGCTCGGCCAACGACCGGCCAACTGCACCGCGTCCTCCTGTGCGAGCCGCACCTGCCTTCCCCGCCGGAAGGCCCGGTCGAAGCGCTCGACCACGAGGCCGGCCTGCCCGTCGCGGTCATGGATGACCGAATGGTCGGGAACGCGTAGGCCGCAGGCCTTCGCCATATCCAGGAAGAACGCCTCGTTCTCGACGAGTCGCGGATATCCCGTCGGGCTCAGCTTGAGGAGTGCAGATCCTCCGCGGTGTCGCACTGGCAGCGACAGCATCGCGTCACTCAACTTGTCTTGAACACCGGGAATGGTGGGGGAGCTGTTTGCCACGCCCCGGCTGATGCTGGCCTCGAAAAGGCCGGCGAACGAGATCTCCTCCGGCAGGCTCGCGGACGGCTCGTACCCGTCGTCGAGGGGGTCGATTCCCGGCAGCACGATGCGCACATCCCCGATGCAGTCCCTGCCGACGGCGATGAGCTGGGAAAACTCGTCGTCAGTCGAAGTCTTCAGCGCGCGCTGCAGCGAGGCGAGGCGTCGACCCTCTGGCAGCAGGCCGGCGAAGAACGCAGGCACCGCACCGCCGCTGGCTCGCGTCGGAGTCGCACGCTTCGGGATCGTCGTGGCTATCGCAGGGAGGTCAGACTCCAGGTAGTCGGGGAGGTACCGGAAGACCACGTCGTCCCGTTCGCGGGTGAGCGTGCCAGCGTGCGCGTCGCCCTTGTAGACGTCGGCGGTACTGATCCGGGTCGGGTCGACATCGGTCATCTGTCGGTGCCGGTTCTGCGCGGCACGGTCTCGACCGTGAGGCCGAGCACTTCGGCGATGGCCAGGAGGTTCCTGAGCGAGATTCCCCTGGTGCCCGTGGCGTTCTCGAATTCGCTGAGCGTGCGTCGACCCACATCCGAAAGCAGTGCGGCCTCATCCTGGGTAAGCCCTAACGCCTTGCGGCGGATGCGCATGGCCGAGGCGATCTCCTGGTAGTCCATCTGCATCCGTTCTGTGCGCTTAAGGGATCTTTTTGGTCCACTGAGCTCTACCTTCGCACCCTGATCGCAAAAAAGCGAGCTTAAGCGCACAAATGCGCACCGCGGGCCACCTGTCGGCTGGAGTCGAGACCGAATGGTCCCTTAAGCGCGCTACTTTCCGATGAAGGTCGCGCTCTGGCGGGCGGCGAAGGCTTCCATGCCGATCCGGGCGTCTTCGGTCTGCGCGAGCCGCACCAGCTCGGGCTGCAGGGCGCCTTCGGCCGCGGCATCCCCGCCTCTCACCGCGAGCCGGGCGTTGGCGAGGGCGGCCTGCACGGCCAGCGGCGCCTGGGCGGCGACGCGATGAGCGAGCTCGAGGCCCCTGGCGTGCTGTTGGCCGTGCGGCACCACCTCCTGCACGAGACCGATCCGGTGCGCCTCTGCCGCGTCGAAGGTGTCGCCGGTCAGGATCCAGCGCATCGCGTTACCCCAGCCGACAGCACGCGGGAAGCGGATCGTCGCGCCGCCGAAGGGCAGGATGCCGCGGGCAACTTCGATCTGCGCGAACGTCGCCGAATCTGCCGCGATCGCGATATCGCTGGCCAGCATGAGTTCGATCCCGAGTGTCAGGCAGATGCCCTGCACCGCGATCACGACGGGCTTCGTGAGCTGCTCGCCGCTGACTTGCCAAGGGTTGATCCCGCCCTCGGGATCAATGTCGAGCCCATCGGCACCGATGCGCGGTGCTACGTCGGCGAGGTCGAGGCCGCCGGTGAAGTGGTCTCCGTGCGCGAAAACGAAGCCCGCCCGAAGGTCGGGATCGCGCTCGAGTTGCCCGTAGGCGAGGCTCAACTCCTGGAGGAGCCTGAAGTCGGCGGCGTTGCGTTTGGCGGGGCGGTTGAAGCCCATCAGGAGCACATGCCCATCACGCTCAACGGTGATGCGGGCTTCGGTCATCTGAACAGACTACGACGAGGGGCTGGTTGCGTCCGATGGCTGTCTAGGATGCCGCCGCGAGCGCCCCGACAATCCTCAGGATCGTCGGAAGGTCGTCGACCGCAGCGCCCGCCGATTTGGGCGCGAATTCGGTGATGCCGGCGCCCGCGAGCGGGAACGCAGTGAAGAGTGTCTTGAGCGCGTCCACGAGATCGCCGGCACGCAGCCCGAACGGCTCGGGATACCCGATCCCGGTGAACTCGCCGGGATCGAGCACGTCGAGGTCGATGTGCACGTAGACGGATGCCGCGCCGGTCGCCCCGACCGCCGCGACGAGCGCCTCGCCGCTGAAGTCGTCCGCGCCGACGCATTTCACGACGTTGGCGGCAATGTACTCGTCCTCTGCGGCGTCGAACGCCCTGGCGCCAACGAGCACGACGCGGGAGGGCACCAGCGGCACGGGCGGGACGAGCTGCGCCGGTCCATCTCCGAGAAGCGTGCGCAGCACCATCCCCGTGAAGGCGTGCGAGGGGCTGCTCTCTGGCGTGTTGAGGTCGGGGTGCGCGTCGAACCAGACCACCGCGACATCCCGCTCGGAGACGTGACTGATCGCCGCGAGCTCGACGCCACAGTCTCCGCCGATGACGATCGCGGGGCCCTCGCCTTCGGCAAGGGCCTGCGCCAAACGGTCGCGTACGAGGGCGATCGAACTCAGTCGATGCACGATAGTGCCCTGCGAGTCACCCGACTCGAGGGGCACAGCGACGGCGTGCGTCGACGCCGACGGGAGGTCACCACCGATTGCCTCCGCGCCATCGACGAGACGCATCGCGCGGGATGAGCCAGAGCCCTGCCACTGGGGCACAACGAAGAAACGGGCGGCCATTGAAGAACCCTAGCGCGTTGCCTTCTTCAGGTTTTCCTGCAACTCGGCGGTGCTCTGCCGCGCGACATAGGCTGGCTGGTCACGCTGAATGCGCCAACTCTCGTCGAGCGGCCCGGCGTCAACGGTATCGAAACCGAACTCGTCTTGAAGGCGCGCAACTACGGCATTCGCGCCGCTGTCGTTGCCGCTGATCGCCAACGCCCGACGCTCGGGGCTGCCTGCGGCGTGCGAGTCCAACGTGATGTCAGTGGACCGGATGTGATTGAACGCCTTCACCACGTGGCTCGTCGGCAGATGCGTCTGCAACAGTCCGCTCGAGGTCTCGCTGCCGGCGTCGATGGCCGAGTAGTGACCGTCCCGCTCGTGGTAGTAGTTGTTGGTGTCGATAACGACCTTGCCCGCCAGTTCATCCACCGGTACCGAGGTGTATGCCCCAAAAGGGATTGCCACGACGGCGATGTCGGCGAGCTCCGCGGCCCGCGCCGGTGTCGCTGCTGTGGCCTTCGGGCCGAGCTCCGCCACGAGGTCGCCGAGTGTCTGCGTGCCTCGTGAATTGCTCATCACCACGTCGTAGCCGTTCTCAATGGCCTTCCGTGCGAGCTGGCTTCCGATGTTTCCTGAACCGATGAATCCAATAGTTGTCATGAGGAGTGCAATCGCGCTCGCGACGGAATTCTTCCCGAAACGCCGAAGGCGGCCGACTTCCGCCGACCGCCTTCGCGAGAGAGCTACTGCGCGATGGCCTGCGGCGCTCCGCCGGCCTTGAGGGCGGCGAGGCGAGTATCCACCTCGGCCTGCTTGCCCAGGTCATCGAGGCTCTCGAACTGCGAATCCAGGCTGGATGCCGCGAGCTCCTGCTGCCCCGCGACCTTCGCCTCTTCGCGCCGCACCTTGTCTTCGAAGCGCCCGAGCTCGCTGGTCGGGTCCATGACGTCGATCGACTTGACCGCATCGAGGACCTGCGACTGGGCATCCACCGTCTTCGAGCGCGCGACAAGCTCGTCGCGCTTCGAGATGAGTTCAGAGAGCTTGACGTGCATGCCGTCGAGGCCGGTCTTGAGCTGCTCGACCGTGGTGGTCTGGGAAGCAATAGTCGGCTCGGCAGCTTTGGCTTCGGATTCAGAGGAGACCTGCTTGCCAAGAGCGATCTTGGCGAGGTTATCGAACTTGTCGGCGTCGGCAGTGTTCCCGCCGGCGCGAAGTTCGTCGGCCTTGTTGCTCGCGGCGAGAGCCTTGCGACCCCAGTCCGCGGCTGCGGAGATGTCTTCGGCGTGGTCCTGTTCCATGAGGCGTAGGTTGCCGATGGTCTGGGCAACCGCGCTCTCCGCGTCGGCGATGTTGTTGGTGAAGTCACGCACTAGCTGGTCGAGCATGAGCTGTGGGTCCTCGGCCTGGTCGATGAGCGAGTTAATGTTCGCCCGCAGAAGCTGGGAGATGCGACCGAGGATTGATTGCTTGGCCATGGGTCAGCGTGCCTTTCGTCTGGGAGCCGGGTCGGGCTCTGCACTAGAACCTACCGCCGCGGCAGGTTCGGCCACCAGCCTGCTCTACCCGCTTCAGCCTCTGCCCGCTTCAGCATTGGGGTTAGTTCAGGGTGATCGGCGCGGTCGGTCCCGTGACCAGATCGAGCCCGGGCGTGGCTTGCTGAACCATGGATGCATCGGGCATGAAGTCGATCGCCGCCGACAGGTCGTACCCGCCCGCCGGCACCGGGGGGAGTCCCTCGCGGAAGCTCTGCCCCTCGTCGTCCGCCACCTCACAACGCACGGGACTGAACGACGCGGCGTACTCGAGCGACTCGCCGGGTGCCAGATCCACAACTACCCCGCTCGCGGCAGCAGGACCATTGCTGTGCCACAGCACGACACCGTCTTGCGAGAGCGTAATGGCCGGGGTCGCGGCGGTGGTTCCCTTCACGGTGTCCGGGCCGTTGTTGGTTAGCCGCACAGTGCCCTGCACCGTCGCGGTTCCGACCGATGCTGTGGCAGGGAACGTGACATCCAGCTGCAGGCCATAGACGCTCGGCGCCGGCTGGGCGAGTGGCCCCGCGCACAGGTTGATCTTCTCCGCGGGGGCGCGTTTGGCGGCGCTGTCGGAGGCCTGACCCGGCTGGGCGTCAGGCGCGGCTTCGCCCCCGGAGAGCGTGGAGACTGTCGGGTGCGGCAGGACGGACTGGATGCCGACGACGGTGATCCCGACGACGGCCAAGGCTCCGACCGCGCCGGCCGCGAACTGGCGGGGGAGCCGCCGGGCCCTGGTCTTAGCGATCACCTTGCGGGCATCCACCGTGCCTCTGGTCGGTTCAGATGAGAAGAGTTTCCGCAGGTCGTCTTCGGTGGGCATCTCAGTCTCCTTTCACCGTGACGGCGAGTTTCGCGAGACCATCGCTCAGGTAGCGTTTGACCGCGCCCGAGCTGATTTGCAACTCCTGGGCGATGTCGTCGACCTTGAGATCTTCGTAGTAGCGCAGCACGATGCAGGCGCGCTCCCGTGGGGGGAGCTGCTGCAGTTGGCTCATGAGATCGATGCGTGCGTCGACCTCGCCATCCTTCGCCTCGGCGACTTCGGGTTCGGCACCCAGATGCGCGATCTTGCGCCAGCGGCTGGTTCGGCGCCCGCCATCGAGGTAGGTGTTGAGGATCGCCCTGCGCACATACGCTTCGGCGCTGGCCACGGTGAAACCGTTGCGCAACCTGCCGAACGTGTTGACCAGGGCATCCTGCACCAGGTCTGAGGCGTCATCCCGGCTGCCGGAGATGAAGTAGGCGTAGCGCGCGAGCGCGTCACCGCGCTCGGCGACGAGGCGTGTGACAACCTCTTCCCACTCCGGCCGCGCCACGGTGATCCTTTCGGGCGCCGAGGCACGATGCGCCGCGGACGTCTCAAAAGTAGTGCTGCTCACACCCTCTTAGACGAACGGCCCGCCCAGAACGTTGTGCTTTAGGCCAGCGCAGCCTTAAGCGCCGCGAGCTGCTTCGTCACGGCTGCCGGCACGCGCCCCTCGAAGGTGTCGAAGAAGCGCTCGGTCGATTCGGTCTCCGCGAGCCACGAGTCCCGATCGATCGCAAACAGCTCGGCCAGGTCAGACTCTGAAACCTCGAGCCCTTCCAGGTTGAGGTCATCGAGCAGTGGGAGCAGCCCGATAGGGCACTCCTGCGCGGCGACCCGACCGTCAACGCGCTCGAGAATCCACTCGAGCACGCGGGAGTTCTCGCCGAAGCCAGGCCAGAGGAACGAGCCATCGGCACCCTTGCGGAACCAGTTGACCTGGAAGACCCGCGGCACACCGCCGGTCTTGCGCAGTGCGGCACCGATCGAAAGCCAGTGCGCCCAGTGGTCGGCCATGTTGTAGCCGCAGAACGGTGCCATGGCGAAGGGGTCGCGGCGCAGCTCCCCGAGAGTGCCTTCGGCGGCCGCGGTGCGCTCGGATGAGACCGTGGCGCCCAGGTAGACACCATGCTCCCAATCCCGTGCCTCCACCACTAGCGGCACGTTGCTCGCGCGGCGGCCGCCGAAGATTATCGCGTCGATGACGACGCCCTGCGGGTCTTCCCAGTCATCCGAGATGCTCGGGCACTGCCGGGCCGCCACAGTGAAACGTGAGTTCGGGTGCGCGGCTGGGTGCCCGGATGCCGGGGTCCAGCTCTTGCCCTGCCAGTCGGTGAGGTGGTCGGGGGCTTTGTCGCTCATTCCCTCCCACCACACATCGCCGTCGTCACGCAGGGCGACGTTGGTGAAAATCGTGTTCCCCCAGATGGTGGTCATCGCGGTGGCGTTGGTCGAGTATCCGGTGCCGGGGGCGACGCCGAAGAACCCTGCTTCGGGGTTGATCGCGCGCAGTCGGCCATCCTCGTCACGACCCAGCCAGGCGATGTCATCGCCAATCGTTTCGACCTTCCACCCTGGGATCGTCGGCACCATCATGGCGAGGTTCGTCTTGCCGCAGGCGCTGGGGAACGCGGCGGCGACGTGGAACACCCGACCCCGTGGGTTGGTGATCTTGATGATGAGCATGTGCTCCGCGAGCCAGCCCTCGTCGCGGGCGATCACCGAGGCAATGCGCAGTGCGAACGCCTTCTTAGCGAGTAGGGCGTTGCCGCCGTAGGCCGAGCCGAACGACCAGATCTCGCGCGTCTCAGGAAAGTGGGTGATGTACTTCGTCGTGTTGCAGGGCCACGGAACATCCACGTCGTCGACGTCGAGCGGGGCGCCGACGCTGTGCACTGCACGCACCCACTCGGTCGAGTCGGTGATGAGCTCAAGCGCGGCCGTGCCCATGCGGGTCATGATCCCCATGCTCGCGACGACGTACGGGGAGTCGGTGACCTGAACGCCGAACTTTGATAGCGGGGAGCCGAGCGGGCCCATCGAGAAGGGCACGACGTACATCGTGCGTCCGCGCATGCTGCCGTCGAACAGCCGACCGAGGGTGGCCCGCATCTCGCCGGGTTCGCGCCAGTTATTGGTGGGGCCGGCGTCTGCTTCGTTGACCGAGCAGATGAAGGTGCGGTCTTCGACACGAGCGACGTCGTTCGGGTCGCTGCGGGCCAGAAAGCTGTAGGGGCGGTGCTCCGGGTTGAGCCTGATAAGGGTCCCGTCGGCGACCATCTGGCGGGTCAGGCTGTCGTATTCGGAGGGCGAACCATCGCACCAGACGACATCGTCGGGAAGCGTGACCGCCGCGATCTCGTCAATCCACTGGACTATCGACCGATTGGCGCCCGCGGGAGCGGGGGACTGCTGGCGGACGGCTGTCGCGATGCTCATGGTGCTCCCTTTCGGAGAAAAGAACTGTTGTTGTTCCACTGTCAACTGCCTGAATGCCATGCGGCCCCAAAAAAAGGTTGAAAGATCGACTGATCTTTCGATATGGTCAAGGTGTGAACGATCTTGTGACACTCGGGCAGCGAATCCGGCACTACCGCACCGCAACGGGCCTGACGCTCGACCAACTCGGTGAGCGGGTCGGCATCGCCGGCAGCCAGCTGTCCCTCATGGAGAACGGCAAGCGCGAGCCCCGTCTCACGCTGCTCTCCGCGATTGCGGGGGTCACCGGCATCCAACTCGCCGACTTGCTGGATGACGCACCGCCCTCCAAGCGCGCCGCGCTCGAGATCGAGCTCGAGCGGGCACAGCGCTCGAGCGTCTACGCCTCCCTGGCGCTGCCCGCCATCCGCCCGGCGAAAGGGACGAGCGATGAGACGCTCGAGGCTCTCGTGGGCCTGCACCGCGAGCTGGCCCGCCGCGCACGCGAAGCCGTCGCGACCCCCGAGGAGGCCCGTCGCGCCAACACCGAGCTGCGCCAGACCATGCGCACAGTCGACAATTACCTGCCCGAGATCGACGACGTCGCCGAGAAGCTCTTGGCCGAGGTGGGTCACGTCTCTGGCGCCCTCACCCACCGCTCGGTGACTCGGATGGCGCAAAACCTCGGGTTCGAGCTCGTGCACGTCAACGACCTGCCGCACTCCGCCCGCTCGGTGACTGACCTTGAGAACGGCAGGATCTACCTGCCGCCCGCGTCGATTCCCGGTGGCCACGGGCTTCGTGGCATGGCCCTGCAGGCGATGGCGCATCGTGTGCTCGGGCACTCCACTCCCGCGACCTACGCCGACTTTCTTCAGCAACGGCTGGAGATCAACTACTTCGCTGCGGCCGTGCTCATGCCTCGCCGGCAGTCCGTCGAGTTCCTCAGCCAGGCCAAGGCCGACCGCAACATCGCCGTCGAAGACTTCAGGGATGCCTTCGGCGTCACCCACGAGGCGGCCGCCTTGCGCTTCACGAACCTCGCCACCGCGCACCTCGACCTCCAGGTGCACTTCCTGCGGGTGGGCGACGACGGCGCCGTCTCCAAGGCCTACGAGAACGACGGGTTGCGACTGCCGGTGGACGTAACCGGATCGACAGAGGGCCAGTTCGTGTGCAGGCACTGGAGCGCACGCACCGCCTTCACTCGCACCAACCGCACGACCGAGTTCTACCAGTACACCGACACGCCCGAGGGCACGTTCTTCGACTCGACGCAGACCGGAACGAGCGCAGCGGAGGAGTTCTCGATCACCATCGGCGTGCCATTCGCCCACTCCAAGTGGTTCCGGGGCCGGGAGACCACCAATCGCACGATGTCGACCTGTCCCGATGAGAACTGCTGCCGTCGGCCAGACGCCGTGCTGGGCCAACGCTGGTCAGGCAAAGCCTGGTCGAGCGCGCGACTGCACGCCCACATCCTGTCGCCACTGCCGTCGGGCACATTCCCCGGGGTCGACGATCGCGAGCTGTACGAGTTTCTCGAGTCGCACGCTGGCTAGGCGGGGAGTTCGCGCGCGGCCTTGGCCCCGGCCAGGCTCAGCCAGCGCGTCGGGTCGGCGAGCGCCGCTTCTACCGAGCCGGCGAGTGCGGAGAGGGACGCGGTCCAGACTCCTGCGGGCGCGGCGACCTGCCCCGCGATGACCGCGGCCAGCACCCCCGCGACCTCCGCCCGAGCTAGCAACTGGCCGACCACCTTGCCGGTGCGGGACTGATCGTCGAACCGGCCCTCGCCGGTGAGCAGGATGTCGGCATGGCTCAGGTCGAGCCCGGCGAGTTCGGCGAGATAGTCGGCCCCCGGCGTGAGCTGCGCGCCCCAAGCGCTCGCGAAGCCGAAGCCGGCACCGCCAGCCGCGCCGGTGCCGGGTGCAGTGCGGTCGCCGCCCAGCAGATTCGCAAAGTGGGACAGCGCCGCGTCGAGTTGGGCGACCTGGGCGGCGGTGGCCCCCTTCTGCGGCCCGAAGACCGCGGCCGCCCCGGTGGCGCCCAGCAGGGGGGCCGCGACATCCGTCAGCAGCCGCACGCCGCCCGACGGGGGAGTCAGGAAAGCCCCGCGGTCGATGGCCACGATGTGGCGCAGGCCGCGCCCGCCATCGGCCACTAGATCGCCCTGCTCGTCGGTCATGACGAGTCCGAGGGCCGCAAGGGCGCCCGCTGCACCGTCGGTCGAAGCCGACCCACCGAGCCCGATCACCAGGCCGGTCGCGCCCGCGCCAAGCGCCGCCCGGATGACCTCGCCGAGGCCGCGCGTGGTCGCCCGCATCGCATCCGGCACGCGCATGAGTGGCAAGCCACAGCACTGGGCCAACTCGACCGCGGCCACACCGTCGGGGAGCTCGAGCCATTGGCCCTCAGTGGGGTGCCCGTCGGGCCCAGTCACCTGGCCGACGGTGTGCCTGACCGCGCCCGGGACCGCGGCCTCGATCGCGTCGAGGGTGCCCTCGCCACCGTCGGCCTGGGGCACAAGGGTGAGCTCGTCGTCGGGTCGCACAGTGCGCCACCCCTCGGCGATCGCCCGCGCGACGGTGAGGGCAGGCAGGCAACCCTTGAAGGAGTCGGGCGCGATGACGACCCTGGTCATTGCAGGGATGCCGCGGGCAGGTCGAACCAGCGCAGGTGCTCGAAGTCAGCACTCAAGCGGGCATCCGCTTTCGTGTCGGGGGCGTCCGGTAGCGCGGCGAACAGTTCTGCTGCCTCGGACAGGTAGCCGGCCAGCGCCGACTCCGGCGCGCGATCCTCGTGTCGCGGATAGGTCAGCTGCCCGCCGCGATCGTAGGCGAGCTGGGCCAGGCGCAGTGGCGGCTCCACCGGGCCGTTCTCGTGCCGCCAGAGTCCGCTGGCGAGGTCGAAGCGATACTGCGGCACCAGCTTCCAGCCGTGCTCTGCGACCATCGACACGGCATCCACGATGTATTGGAAGACCGCATCGCTGATGAAGTAGTTGAAGCTCACCCGCACCCAACCGGGCTTGATGCCCTCGCAGCCGCCGGTGATCTCGCGCTCGAACTCGTGTGAGCGCTCGAGGTCGATGCCGAGCAGGCGGTGGCCGTAGGGGCCGGCGCACGAGCAGCCGCCGCGAGACTGGATGCCGAACAGGTCGTTGAGGATCGAGACGACGACGTTGTGGTGAAGGTAGCGGCCGCCCGGGCGCTTGATCACGAAGGAGACGATCGACAGCCGCTCCGCCTCGGGATTGCCGAGCACCTGGATCGCCGGGTTTGCGCCCCAGGCCGCCATCGCGCGATCGATGAAGCCCCGCTCGAGGGCGTGGATGGTCTTCACGCCGACGGCTTCCTTGAGGTCGAAGACGAGGCCTGCGCGGATTGACTCGATGATCGCCGGCGTTCCCGCCTCCTCGCGGTGCGCGGGGTCGTCGAGGTAGCGGTGTTCGAGCGGGTTCACGTAGGCGACGGTGCCGCCGCCCACCATGTCCGGCACGGAGTTGGTGAGCAGTTTCCGGTTCACCACGAGCACCCCGGGCGTGCCGGGCCCGCCGATGAACTTGTGGGGCGAGATGAAGATCGCGTCAACTCCAGAGGCGTCGATGTCGACGTAGGGTGCCGCTGCCGCATAATCCCAGAACGCAAGTGCTCCGTGGTCGTGCAGGATCCGGGTGATCGCCGTCGTATCGGTGAGGATGCCCGTGACATTGCTCGCCGCGCTGAACGAGCCGATCTTCACCAGGCGGTCGGCGAAACGCTCCAACTGCGCGGTGAGGTGGGCCACGTCGACGTGCCCGTCGGCGTCCTCGTGGATTGTCACGACATCCGCAATTGACTCCCGCCAGGGCAGCTCGTTGCTGTGGTGCTCGTAGGGCCCAATGAAGACGACCGGGCGCTCGACCGCCGGGATCTGTGCGCGCAGCGAATACTTGCGGTCGAGGTCTGCGGGAATCCGCAGGCCCAGGATGCCGACGAGCTTGTCGATCGCCGCGGTCGAGCCGCTGCCGGCGAAGATCACGACCGTGTCATCCGTGCCGTGCACCGCGCGATGGATGATGGCCCGGGCATCCTCGCGCAGCCGCGTCGTCTGCAGCCCGGTGCCGCTCGACTCGGTGTGGGTGTTGGCGTAGCGGGGCAGCACCTCGTCGCGCACGAAGTCCTCGATGAAACCGAGCGCGCGGCCACTCGCGGTGTAGTCCGCGTAGGTGACTCGTCGCGGTCCGAACGGCCCCGGCATGACCTGGTCGTCGCCGATGACCGCGTCTCGAATGCGAGCCACCAGCGCGCCCGTGTCATCCATGCCCGAAGGCTACGCCGTCACCCCGCCGTCGGCTACCGTGGCCGCATGCATATGCTCCTGCGAACGCTCTTCGTGATCCTGCGCGCCCGCCGCCGCCCCGCGCTTGCGATGGATGCTGTCGGCAGGCTGCCGCTGCGGGTGTATCCGACTGACATCGACATCGCGAACCACCTCAACAACGGCGTGTACTTCTCGCTGATGGACCTCGGCCGCTTCGACCTCATGATCAGGGCCGGGGTCTGGGCCCAGCTCCGCAAGCGTGGCTGGTATCCGGTCTCGATGAGCGAGACGATCACCTTCCGCAAGTCGCTCCAGCCCTGGCAGCGGTTCATCCTCGAAACGCGCATGCTCGGCTACGACGACCGAGCTACCTTCGTCGAGCATCGCATCACCGTGGGTGGCGAGATCTACGCGAGCGCGATCATCAAGGCACGATTCCTCAAGCGCTCCGGTGGCATCGTCACGGTCGAAGAGCTGCGCGCACTGCCCGGCGGAGACGGCCTCACCGCGCCACTGCCCCGGTGGGTCGACCGCTGGTCGAAGGATGTGACGCTGCCTTCGGCGAGGGAGTCGTTCCCGAGCGACTGGGCGTAGGTACTTGCAGGTAGGCCCGAATTCAGGCCTATGATGAAGCCATGCAAACGCTGCCCATCTCCAAGGTCAAAGATCGCCTCAACGAGCTTGTCGACTCGGCGGTGTTGACACACGAGCGCATCACGATCACGAAGAACGGTAGCCCGGCGGCCATCCTCATCGGTGTTGAGGAATGGGACGCGCTCCAGGAAACGCTCTTTTGGTTGAGCAAAGAGGACACGCGCGAGACCGTCGCCCTCGCGCGTGAGGAGATCGCAAAGGGTGAGGGGCGGACCGAGGAGCAGATTCGGGCGGAATTCGGCGTACCCAAGCGCTCGGCATGAGCTACGAGGTCATCTTCGCGCCGACTGCCCGGCGCGAGATGTCGGCGGTGCCGGAGCGGGTCATCCCGGCGGTCATCGAGTTCGTCTACGGCGATCTCGCTGCCAACCCCCGCCGCGTCGGCAAGGCGCTCGAGCGAGAACTCGCCGGATCGTTCAGCGCGCATCGGGGCAGCTATCGGATTCTGTATGACATAGACGACGAACTGCAGCAAGTCTTGATTCTCCGCGTCGCGCATCGCGCGGATGTATACCGAAAGCCCTAGATCAGTAGTGTTCGCGAGCTTGCAGGACGACGATGTGGTCGTCGGTGACGTAATAGACCAGCCGGTTCACGTCGTCGATGCGGCGCGACCATGCTCCGGAGAGGATGTGCTTGAGGGGCTCCGGTTTGCCGATACCCGCGAACGGATCGCGCAGCGAGTCGGTGATCAGTTGGTTGATGCGCTTGAGCGTCTTGCGGTCCTGGGTTTGCCAGAAGACATAGCCCTCCCACCCGTTCGGGTCGAAGGCGATCGCCCGCGTCACGCGTCCAGAAGGTCGTGCTGCTCGAACTCGCCGCGCCGGGCTCGATCGATCGCCGCGAGCAACCGCTCCGCGCTTGCAGGATTCCGAAGCAGGTAGGCCGTCTCGGTCATCGCGTCGTAGTCGTCTTTTGACAGGATGACCGCGTTTCCGTGCTTGGACACGACCTCGACAACGGTGTGATCATCGTTGACCTGCTGGATGAGCCCGAACAGGCTCTTTCGCGCTTCGGTCGCAGTGATTGCCGACATGGTGGCCTCCCTAAGTAGTACCGGATAGCGTACCACTCGGCGCACGAATAGTGCTGCCTGGATGTTCCCATTCGGCTGCCGCGGGGCCGATAGATCACATCGTCTTGAGCGATGCCGACGCCTAAGATTGAAGATCAGAGGGAGGTCATCATGACGAAGCAGGCTATTGACGCTGTCGCGGCTTGGCGCGCCCTCGAGCCTTCTGAAAAGTTGCGGATTCGACAGTCAGTCGTCGTTGATCGCGTCGTGGCGAGCATGGCGATGGAGGGTGAGCCGGTATCTCAGAAATGGATCAGCCAGGCCAAAGCTCGGCGAGCTCAACTCGTAGCTTCAACACCCCCCGAGGCCCACTAACCTACGCGGAGCTATCAGATGCGATAGCTCCCCATCTGGAAGCCTTGCTTGACGAGGTTCTCCGCGGCGATTTCGCTGACAAGCCGTTCGGTGAGCAGCTGGTCAAGGATTTTCACAGCGCGTTCCTGGCCCCCTTGCTGCCGAAAATGGCAGGCACATGGCGAACGATCAATGTTCAGGTCGGCAACCACGTCCCTCCTCCGCCGTGGGATATCCCGGCGCGAATGCGCAACTATGCCGACAACGTAAACGCTCGCATCCGTGGGGCAGACACTTTTGAGCTGCAAGTCGAGGCGCTGGCATATGCGGAAGGCGAGTTGCTCCACGTGCATCCGTTTGAGGACTTCAACGGCAGAGTGACTCGGGTGGTTCTCATCGAGCTGATGGGGCGCCTGGACATCCCTCCCGTTGAGGTTGCGGTTGAGCGGGACAGCCCTGCATTTGCCTCCTACGCGAACGCGCTCGCGGAATATGACAACGGCCGGCTCCAGTCTCTGGTCGAATTTTGGGATGCGCGGTTGCAGAGCGGGCTGGACGAGTTCGGCTCAGCGCGTTAGGTCCTCGCCGAAGATTTCAACGGATGTTTCGCCAGCCATCGCTGCCTCATCTCCTCAAGTGCGACGAGGCCAGCCGAACGTTCTCGAGTCGATGTGCTTCTCGCCAGGTCGGCGGCGACGCGACTGAGGTCAGATCCCCGAAACGCCGTTGCTGCTCGCCGTGCGCAACGTTGGGAATGCGATGACCCGGCACGCTGACTCCAGCGCCGGGCGTTATGGGATAGTCGAGCATGCCAACGGAAAACGAGATTCGGGACGAGCTAGCCGATCGCCTGACGCTCATAGAGCCGGGACTCACGCTGGTTGAGAAGAACTACTTTCTGCGAAACCCCGAGGGGTCGAACGGCTTCGTCGATATCTTGGCGCGTGACTCGACAGGTTTGTTTGTCGTTCTCGAGTTGAAGAAGTCCAGAAGCACTTCTCGCGAAGCGCTTCACGAGATCGGTAAGTACGTGGATTTGCTCGGTCGCGACAAGGGAATTCCGCTTCGCAGGATAAGGGCGATGATCGTATCTACCGACTGGCGCGAACTGCTGGTCCCCTTCAGCTACTACGCGTCTAAATCCGAATTTCCATTCACAGGGTTTCAACTCGTTCTGAATTCAGACGATATGACCCCAATCGGCACGAGTGAGATAGAGATGCTCGAACCGCCGGAGGAGAGGTCACTAACTGAATCACAGCGGCTGATTGTTCTCGAGCCGGATCAGGACCCCCAAGCGATTTGGCAGAGCCTGCGTCATGCGCTGTTCGACCTTGGAGTTCAAGACTTCGTGGCAGCCAAGCTGGTTTCGCAAACCGCACAGGTGTCGCTAGCTGTTGCACTGGGCACGGTTTGGACGCCGGGTGCCCGAGAACTGCTCATCCCGGAGCTTGTAGCCACCGGTCTCGTCGACGAAGAAGACTTGGAGGACGAAACTGTCGAAGAGCTCGCGTTCGACCACCTGTCCCAGGTCTGGAATGAGGCTCCACTGGGAGTTTGCTATCCCGACAAGGTTGGTGCGCTCATCTATGCGCACGGTTGGACCCTCGAAAGTTGGTTTCGCAGCGGCGTTTTCGAAGACTCGCTCGTCTTTCCGGACGACGACCTGTCGGATCTGGTCCAGGGGTGGACGGGCAATCTTTCAGAGGGGAAGTATCAAGGTCGGGCGCGTCCAGCGAACAGGTTGCAATGGGACGAGATGATCGACGGGCTCGACGCTGCGTTGGCAGGGAATGAGAGCTGGAGAAGCGTGGTGCGGGCATGGATGACGCAAGTCGCTGCTCGCTCGAGGGGCTTTGATGTGGCGGCGCATGTGTATGACCCGGGGGACTTCCTTCAAACGCTCGTGCACGGCTTCGACGAGACTGACCTTGACCGGCTCGTTCCCGAAATGGGAGCTGTGATCGAGGATTCCGTCAATGCCGTTGGGCTGATCGGGGGACTGGCGTGGAACGGCCAGAGCGTCGATCTCGGCACGGCGCTAACGGGCGTGTATCCATCGCCGAGTGAATGGGGTGACGCGCGTGCGTTCGGAGGTGTCCGCGCATCGGACCATGACCTGCTGTCGGCGTGGAATCTCAGGTACGTCTTGTGGGAAAAGAAAGCACAAGAGGATCTGCCGACGTTGCTTGAACTCGAACAGGGGAGGCTCGTGCGCAAAGCCGGGCGGGAGAACTTCCTGGGCGAAATGTTGTATCCCGGCACACGCCCCCTATCCGAATTCCTCGCACGCTATGCAGGGGACATTCGGCGCATCGTGGGGAAACTGAAATCGACGTTGGTGATCGACGGGACCACGGCAACTCAGCTGCATTTCATCGACAACACCACGCCTTGGCGATGGTGATTCGAACACACACCGCTGGTGAGTTTTCCGTGACGTGCCCAGGCAGATTCGAAGCCCCTACCGAGCCGCATCCACATTGCGCGGTCACTCAAATGTCCTGAGAAGCGGGAGGGCGCAATGCGGCTGTCTGCTTCCCCTAATGAGCCGCATCCAGACCGCTTCGCGGCCCGACTGACTGCTCAGCGGGGCCCAGCGGGGGCCCCGAGCAGCTCTCTGCACACCTAGGGCCACCACCCAGGAAGAGTCGCGGTTGGATCTGGAAGAGCTGCCCGCGTGGGACGACTCTTCCTGCGTGGTGCCCCCAGGCAGATTCGAACTGCCGCCCCTGCCTCCGGAGGGCAGTGCTCTATCCCCTGAGCTATGGGGGCCAGGAGTTGAGTCTTCAGGGTACCAGCGCGCACGGGCATCCATTCGTCATCTGCCGGACACCTGACCATGACATCATCGAAGGATGCAGCGGACCGTGAGCACTCGATTGGAGCTCGCGATCGAGGGTCGCACCAACATGGTCTTCAGCATCGCTGCAGCGCGACCGCAGTACTTCGCCGCAGAGAGCCTGAGTTTCGTGCTCGACGGCACCGCCTATCAGCCGAAGGAACTCGTCGACGAGCGCGGCACCCGGCTGCACCAGTTTGTGAGCGAGGCCGGCAAGATGGTCGTCGAGTATTCCGCGACGGTGACCGGCCGCACGACACCTGCGCCGGTGAACGAGATCGACCTCGTGACGTTCCTGCGCCCGAGCCGCTATTGCGAGTCAGACAGCCTCACCCCGACCGCGCGCTACGAGTTCGCGGGTCTCAGCGGGCACGACTTGCTCTCCGCGGTCACGATCTGGGTCTGGGAACGCCTGCGCTACGTGCCCGGCTCCAGCCAGGTGACGGACGGCGCCGAGCAGACCCTCATGAGCCGCCGCGGGGTGTGCCGCGACTACGCGCACCTGGTGATCGCGCTGCTGCGTGCCCTCGACGTTCCCGCACGCATGACCTCGGTGTTCGCGCCTGGGCTGTACCCCATGGACTTCCACGCTGTCGCTGAGGCACATGTCGACGGCGCCTGGTGGGCAGTGGATGCCACGCGCCTCGCCCCCCGCCAGAGCATGCTGCGCATCGCAACCGGCCGAGACGCAGCGGATACGGCGTTCCTGACGAACCACTGGGCCGACCTGACCCTCACCGCCCTCGAGGTGCTCGCGATCGTCGACGAACTGCCCACCGACGACAGTCTGGAACTGGTGCAGCTGGGCTAAGCCCAGCTAGCCAAGCGCGGCGATAGCGGCGGCCACGATCGGTTGCGCGTCGCCGGGCTCGAAGAAGGCAGTGGATGTCGCGACGATCCAGTACGGGTCGGAGAAGGCCTGGGCTTCGCCCGTGGACCCGTTGACCTTGAAGTAGCCCTCGACGTCGTAGGTCGGCACCGAGTGGCTCGACGTGACAAGGTCGTTCTTGAGTTGCGTGAGGTGAGCCTCGGGCAGGTTCGCCACCGAGACCTCGATAAGTTCGCCGCTGGTCTGGTTCACCCACGCACAGGCCAGACCCTTCTGGGTCACGACCTGGGCGGCGAGGCTTCCTGCCGCCGGCTTGTAGTCGGCCTTGAGGCTGAAGTTGGGGTTGTAGTCATACATCGCCTGGGGGGTCACGAGTTGGTTGCAACTGATGGTCACGGGGGTGCCGTCGATGGCATCCGTCGGAGCGCTCGACTGTGTGCCCGTCGGCTCCGGGCTCGGCGTGTTGCTCTGGTACCGGGTGGGGATCCCGGTTTCCTGCACGTCGGGCCCGGTGGGCACGCAGCCTGCCAGGAGCAGCAGAGTGACGACGGCGGTGGGAACGGCGATGGCGATCGGTCGTTGGCGCATGGTCCCATCATCACCGCACCGCCCGAGAACCCCCTGCATTTGACCCTGGGAATGAGGTAACGGCTGGGTAAATTCGTGCCCGTAAGCTTGGGACTCGTGAATCCCGCCGACCTTTCCGCCGCCCTGCTCGCCGTCGTGACGGGCATCGCGGAGCGCCGCGGAGGCACCGCCACCCTCACGATCGACGACGTGCAACTCGAGCGCCCGCGCAATCGGGACCACGGCGACTGGGCGTCCAACATCGCGATGAAACTGGCGAAGCCGCTTGCGGCGAGCCCGCGTGAACTCGCGGAGGAGATCGCTACGGAGGCGGCGAAACTGGCGGGCGTGGCATCCGCCGAGGTGGCAGGCCCCGGCTTCATCAATATCACTCTGGATGCCGCAGCCGCCGGCGCCCTGGCGAAGACCATCGTCGAGCAGGCCGACGCATACGGCTCAGGCGACCTCTACGCGGGCGTGACGATCAACCTCGAATTCGTTTCCGCGAACCCCACCGGACCGATCCACATCGGTGGAGTGCGCTGGGCGGCGGTGGGCGACAGTCTCGCTCGCATTTTCCAGTCCCAGGGCGGGCTTGTCACGCGGGAGTACTACTTCAACGACCACGGCGCGCAGATCGATCGCTTCGCGCGCAGTCTGCTGGCGAGCTACCTGGGGGAGCCGGCGCCGGAGGATGGCTACGGCGGGGCTTACATCTCCGACATCGCGGCGAGGGTCATCACGCTCTACCCGGGCGACCTGTTCCACGTCCCGAGGGATGAGCAGCAAGAGGTGTTCCGTTCGGTCGGCGTTGAGCTCATGTTCGGCGACATCAAGGCGAGCCTGCACGAGTTCGGCGTGAAGTTCGACGTCTACTTCCACGAAAACGAGCTGCACGAGAGCGGTGCCGTTGAGCGCGCCATCCAGCGGCTGCGCGACCTCGGCGCGATCTACGAAGCGGATGGCGCGACCTGGTTCCGCTCCACCGACTTCGGCGACGACAAAGACCGGGTCGTCATCAAGAGCGACGGCGAGTTCGGTTACATCTCGGGCGACCTGGCCTACTACCTCAACAAGCGCGAGCGCGGCTTCGAGCGCAACCTCATCATGCTCGGCGCCGACCACCACGGCTACGTGCGCAGGCTCATGGCCATGACCAAGGCTTTCGGCGACGAGCCTTACGTCAACCTCGAGGTCCTCATTGGCCAGCTGGTCAATCTCGTGCGTCACGGCGAGCCGGTGCGCATGTCCAAGCGGGCAGGCACCGTCGTCACCCTCGAAGACCTCGTCGAGGCGGTGGGAGTGGATGCCGGTCGCTACGCCCTCGTTCGCAGCTCGATCGACTCGCAGGTAGACATCGACCTCGACCTCTGGGGCAAGAAGACCAACGACAACCCGGTCTTCTACGTGCAGTACGGGCATGCCCGCACGAACTCCGTCGCGCGTAATGCCGCTGCTTCCGGCGTGGACCGTTCAGTGTTCGACGCGTCCCTCCTGGAGCACGAGACCGAGAGCATCCTGCTGGGGATCCTCGCCGAGTTCCCGCGGGTGCTGCGCCAGGCCGCCGAACTGCGGGAGCCGCACCGGGTCGCTCGCTACGCCGAAGAACTGGCCGGGGCCTACCACCGCTGGTATGACAGCTGCCGCGTCACCCCGCTGGGAGAAGAACCCGTGACCGACCTGCACCGCACCCGCCTCTGGCTCAACGACGCGGTCGGGCAGGTGCTGCGCAACGGCCTCGCCCTCCTCGGCGTCAGCGCACCCGAAAGGATGTAGACCCATCGCCGAGCCGATCCAGCCCGTGCCTGCCGCCACCGAGGTTATCCCTGTTTCCGGGACCGCGATCGAGGCGGCACCTCAAGCGAAGCCGAAAAAGCGCCACAGGGTGCGAACCATCATCATTCTCGTGGCCGTGCTCGCGGTGCTGGTCGTCGCCTTCTTCGTCGCGGACGGTTTCGCCAAGCGCTTCGCCACCGACTATGTCAAAGACAGCATTGTCTCGGTGTTGCACATCGACCCCAAGACACCGGTGAAGGTCGACCTGGGCGGCGGTTCGATCATCCTGCAGGCCATCACCGGCGGCATCCGCACGGTCACTATCGACATCCAATCGCTGAGTTTCGGCGAGCTGACCGGCGCTGCCCACATCGTGGCGACCAACGTGCCGCTCGACAGCGCCAAGCCGCTCGACACGCTCGGCATCAGGTTCACGATCGGCCAAGACAACGTGCGCACGCTCGGCAAGTACCTGAGCGGTCTCGACCTCAAGCAGATCGATGTCGGCAAGGGGGTGATCCGCATCGGTTCGGAGTTCACTGTCCTGTTCTTCACCATTCCCGTTTCGGTCGACCTCGAACCCTCGGCACAAGACGGCGGCATCGCCTTTGAGCCCAAGACGGTCATCCTGGCGGGCAACGAGATCTCGGTGGCCGATCTTCGCGCGAACCCCCAATTCCGGGCGCTGGCCGGCGACCTGCTCAACTCGCAGCAGGTATGCGTGGCCGACTTTCTGCCGAAGGCCTTGACGATCACCGACGTGCACGTCTCGCAGTCGAACTTGGTCGTCACGATCAAGGGCGATGGCACGGCGCTCGGAGGGCCGGGGCTGTCCACGCTGGGCAGCTGCCCGGCGGCGAAGTGATGCCAACCGCTAGTATCTAGAGGGCTTCAGGGACCAATCCGGGTTCGCTCGCCTCACCCGGTCCTCGGGCCGAGATGGCCCTCGCGCTGGCGTCGCGGTGAAGGCCAGAAATGGCCTTCACTCCAAGCTCCGGCGCGCAATTTGACGTGAGGTAGTTCCTTGTCCAACCCCTTAGCGCCACCCTGGCTTGCGGTGCCGGATGACGCCAACGCGCTGCCCGCGTCGGTGTGGTCGCAGCACGCGGTGCGTTCCGCGGCCGGGGAACTCGAGATCGCGGGGGTTGCGGCCTCCGCCCTCGTGGAGCGGTTCGGCACGCCCGTGTACATCGTGGATGAAGCCGACGTGAAGGCCCGAGCGCTGGGCATCCGGCAGGCTTTCGATCGCGAATTCGCTCGCGTGGGATCGACCGCGAAGGTCTACTACGCGGGCAAGGCGTTCCTGTCGATCGAGGTGGCGCGCTGGATGCTCGAGGCTGGCCTGAACATCGACGTCTGCAGTGGCGGCGAACTCGCCGTGGCGCTGGCCGCGGGGGTCAACCCCGCCCGCCTGGGCTTCCACGGCAACAACAAGAGCCTCGCCGAGATCACCCGTGGTGTGGACGCCGGTGTGGGCGCGTTCGTTCTCGACAGCGTTGTCGAGATCGAACGTGTGGCCGCCGCCGCGAGCAGGGCTGGCCGCGTCCAGCCCGTGCGCCTGCGCATCAACAGCGGGGTGCATGCGAGCACCCACGAATACCTCGCCACGGCACGCGAAGACCAGAAGTTCGGCATCCCTCTCGCGGATGCCGCGGCGGCGGTAGCCCTGATCCGGGCCGAGCCGTCCTTGCACTTCCTCGGCCTGCACTCGCACATCGGTTCGCAGATCTTCGAATCTGACGGCTTTGCCGAGGCCGCACGCAGGCTCTTCGCACTGCATGCCGAGCTGTCGGTCGCCGGAGAGGTTCCTGAGCTCAACCTCGGCGGCGGTTTCGGCATCGCCTACACGAGCGCAGACGAGGCAATGCCGATCGACGAGATCGCCGCCACTTTCGCCACCATCGTCGCTGCGGCGGCCGCCGAACATGACCTGCCTGTCCCCGTGGTCGCGATCGAGCCGGGCCGCAGCATCATCGGGCCCTCGACCACGACGCTGTACACGGTGGGCACGGTCAAGGATGTTCTCGTCAGCGTTGATTCACACAGTCGCAGCGCGACCCGCAAGTACGTCAGCGTCGACGGCGGCATGAGCGACAACGTGCGTCCGGCGCTGTACGCGGCCGACTATTCGGTGCGCCTGGCCAACCGTTCATCGGATGCCGAGCCGGCCCTCGTGCGCATCGCGGGCAAGCACTGCGAGTCGGGCGATATCGTCGTGCGCGCCGACTACCTGCCCTCCGATGTGCGACCGGGGGACATCGCCGCGGTGCCCGCCACCGGGGCATACGGCTGGGCCATGGCCAGCAACTACAACTACCTCGGCAGGCCGCCCGTGGTCGCCGTCATCGACGGCAAGGCTCGGGTGATCGTGCGTCGAGAGACCGAAGAAGACTTGCTGCGTAGGGATGAGGGAGCGCGCGCATGATCGAATACCGAAACCTGCGCGTCGCCATCCTCGGCGGCGGCAGCGTGGGCGCCCAGGTGGTGTCCCTGCTCCTGGAACACGGCGATGAGCTGGCGGCTCGGGCCGGGGCGGGGCTGGAGCTCATCGGGGTCGCGGTGCGCGACGTCAACGCCAAGCGCGACATCGACATCCCGAAGCGCCTGATCACCACCGACGCCGAGTCGCTCATTCTCGGTGCCGACATCGTCGTGGAACTCATCGGCGGCATCGAGCCTGCGCGCACCTGGATCTTGCTGGCGCTGAATTCCGGTGCCGACGTCGTGACCGCTAACAAGGCGGTGATGGCAAACTACGGCCCCGAACTGTTTGAGGCGGCCGAGCAGGTAGGCGCCCAGCTCTACTACGAGGCCGCGGTCGGCGGTGCGATCCCGATCATCCGCCCGCTGCGGGACAGCCTCGCGGGCGATCGTGTCAAGCGCATCCTGGGAATCGTCAACGGCACGACCAACTACATCCTCGACCGCATGGATGTGCACGGCGACGACCTCGACGCGGCACTCGCGGAGGCGACCAGGCTCGGCTACGCCGAGGCCGACCCGACCGCCGACATCGAGGGATACGACGCCGCCCAGAAGGCCGCGATCCTCGCGAGCCTCGCCTTCCACACCACGGTGCCGCTCGATGCCGTCTACCGCGAGGGCATCACGACAGTGACCCGCGAGCAGGTGGTGGCCGCACGCAAGGCGGGCTACGTGGTCAAGCTGCTGGCGATCTGCGAGCGATTTACGGATGCCGCGACCGGCGTCGAGGGCGTCTGCGCCCGCGTGCATCCCGCGCTCGTGCCGCTCGACCACCCGCTCGCGGCGGTGCACGGAGCCAACAACGCC
Organism: Microbacteriaceae bacterium; assembly: GCA_043754275.1. Taxonomy (GTDB): domain Bacteria; phylum Actinomycetota; class Actinomycetes; order Actinomycetales; family Microbacteriaceae; genus Rhodoglobus. The sequence continues at coordinate 91,713 of JAYUVE010000031.1, forward strand.
GTGTTCGTCGAAGCTGAAGCGGCCGGCGACCTGATGTTCTACGGCGCGGGCGCCGGAGGAGTCGAGACCGCATCAGCTGTGCTCGGCGACCTGGTCTCGGCGGCCCGTAGACACGTAGCGGGTGGACCGGGAGTGGCAGAGTCGACGCACTCCAACCTGCCGATTCTGCCGATCGCGAGCGTCCTGACCCGCTACCAGATCACCCTTTCTGTGGTCGACGAACCTGGCGTGCTCGCCACGATTGCCCAGGTATTCAGCGATCACGGCGTCTCGGTCGAGGCCGTCGCCCAGTCGGCTGGCACAGCCGCGGCGAACCCCACCGCTACCCTTGTCATAGTCACGCATCGCGCCACTGAAGCATCCCTGGCCGCCACCGTGACCGCGCTCGCGGCGAGTCCCGTGGTGAGCAGCGTCGTTTCTACCCTGAGAGTTGAGGGACTGCAGTAATGGCCCACCTGTGGCGCGGAGTTCTCCGCGAGTATGCCGACCGACTCGACATCTCAGAGGCGACACCCATCATCACGCTCGGCGAGGGCGGCACGCCGCTCATCGAGGCGCCAGCTCTCTCTCGCCGCACCGGCGCGACTGTCTGGGTTAAGTTCGAGGGCATGAACCCGACCGGTTCCTTCAAAGACCGCGGCATGACCATGGCGGTCTCGAAGGCCGTCGAACACGGTGCCAAGGCGATCATCTGCGCTTCGACTGGCAACACCTCGGCCTCCGCCGCTGCCTACGCGACTCACGCCGGCATCACCGCCGCCGTTCTCGTGCCCCAGGGCAAGATCGCCATGGGCAAGCTCGCCCAGGCCATCGCGCATGGCGCAGAGTTGCTGCAGGTGCAGGGCAACTTCGACGACTGTCTCGACATCGCTCGCGACCTCGCCGCCAACTACCCCGTGCACCTGGTGAACTCGGTGAACCCAGACCGCATCGAGGGCCAGAAGACCGCAGCCTTCGAAGTCGTGGAGGTCCTGGGGGATGCGCCCGACATCCACATCGTCCCGGTCGGCAACGCCGGAAACTACACGGCCTACCACCGCGGCTACACCGAAGAACTCGCGGTGGGAGCCACCACGCGGATGCCGCGCATGTTCGGTTTCCAGGCGTCGGGTAGCGCACCCATCGTGCTCGGCCACGTCGTGAAGGATCCCGACACCATCGCCTCTGCGATCCGCATCGGCAACCCGGCGTCGTGGGAGCTCGCGATCGCGGCCCGCGAAGACAGCAACGGCTACTTCGGCGCGATCACCGACGCGAAGATTCTCGAGGCGCACCACATCCTCTCCGCAGAGGTCGGCATCTTCGTCGAACCGGCCTCGGCGATCAGCGTCGCGGGCCTCCTTGAGCGCGCGGAGGCGGGCCAGGTCCCGCGCGGATCGACGGTCGTGCTGACCGTGACGGGGCATGGCCTGAAGGATCCGCACTGGGCCCTGATCAAGGCCGATGGCACCGATGTCACCCCCACCGTCGTGCCGGTTGACACCGCCGAGGTCGCGAGCGTGCTGGGCCTAGCACGCGCCGAACAGACGCAGCCATGACCCTTCAGGCCGGCCAGAGCGTGACCGTCAAGGTTCCCGCGACCTCCGCCAACCTCGGCCCCGGCTTCGACACGCTAGGGCTGGCTCTCGCCCTGTACGACGAGCTCACGGTGACCGTTCAGGCGGGGCCCGGCGTCACGGTTCACGTCATTGGCGTCGGTGCTGGCGAGGTTCCGACCGACGAGTCGAACCTCGTGGTCCGCTCGATCCAGCACGCCTTCGACCACTACGGGCAGACGATGCCGGGCCTGCACCTCGAGGCCCACAACAACATCCCGCACGGTCGCGGCTTGGGGTCATCCGGTGCCGCCATCGTCTCGGGCATCATGGCCGCGAAAGGCCTCCTCGAGGGAACCGTCGAGATTGACGCGGATGACCTGCTCACCCTCGCGACAGAACTCGAAGGCCACCCCGACAATGTAGCCCCCGCGCTCTTCGGCGGGCTGACCATCGCCTGGACCACACCGGAAGGCCCCAAGGCCAAGAAACTCATCGTGCACCGCGGAGTCTCCCCGGTGGTGTGCGTGCCCGCAGCCACGATGTCCACCGCGCTCGCCCGCAGCCTGCAGCCGATTTCGGTGCCCCACGCGGATGCCGTCTTCAACGTTTCTCGCAGCGCCCTGCTCATTGCCGCGCTCATCCAGAGCCCCGAACTGCTGCTTGAGGCTACCGAAGACAAGCTGCACCAGGACTACCGGGCCAGCGCGATGCCGGAGACCAATTCCCTCATCCAGGTGCTGCGCAAGCACGGCCTCGCCGCGGTCGTCTCGGGGGCGGGCCCGTCGATCCTGGTGCTCGCGAGCGATCCATCACAGCGCCTTGTTGCTGCCGACCTGGTGGCGAAGAATTCGGCGAACCACTGGGAGTCGCTCATGCTGGCTGTCGACTTCAAGGGTGCTACAGTGGTGACGCACCAGGTAGAAGCTTCGGCCTAGCCAGCGCTTGAAATAAGCGATGTAGGGCCAGCGCTCGAAAGGGCAGCGCTTCCCGGTTGCGAATCACCCCCGGTTCATCACTTCAGATTCCTGCGCATCCGTGCAGACGGTGATAGCCGATCAAACTCTCCGCCGCATGATCTTTCCGCGGCAGGGGAAAGGAACCACAAGCAGTGACTGACGTCAACACCCGTGCCTCAGGCGCGGGTAACCGCGCTGAATTGAATGCCCTTCGGCTGCCCGAGCTTCAGGCTCTGGCGCTGGAGAAAGGCATCACCGGCGCGGCCAAACTTCGTAAAGGAGACCTCGTGGATGCACTGAACGAATTCAACGAGAACGAGAACCAGAACCACGACAACGCCGACAACGCCGACACCCAGGGTGCCGTGGCGACTGACACCCTGGAGCAGAACAGCTTCGAGTTGCCGCCCGTGGCCGAGGCGGTCGACCCGGCCCCGGAGCCGATCGCGGTCAAGAAGCGCGCCTCACGCCGCGTGACGAGCGCCGACACCGAGGCGATCGCCGCCGCGCCCGCACTGGCCGGCGCACCGGTCGTCGAGATCGACCTCGAGCCTCGCTCGGCCGGGTCGCACGTCGCCCAGGCAGACAGCGGCATCGAAGATCCCACCCCGGCCGACGTGCGCTTCGATGACGTGGCCCCAGAGTCTGACGCACCGGTCGAGGGCGAGCCGACCGAAGAGGGCGCGTCCACCCGCAGCTCGCGAAACCGCAACCGCAACCGCAACGGCCAGGCGGCCGGCGACGCCGCGCCCCGCCAGCAGAACAACCCTCGCCAGCAGAACAACAACAACGACGGCCAGGGCAACCGCAACGGTCAACCCCAGCAGCATCGCAACCAGCAGCAGGGCGATGACCTCGAGGGCGACCGCTCCAGCCGCAGCCGCTACCGTGACCGCAAGCGTGGCCGCGGCCCGCTCGGCGACGACTTCGAGCCCGAGATCACCGAAGATGACGTGCTCATCCCGGTCGCGGGCATCCTCGATGTCCTCGACAATTACGCATTCGTTCGCACCTCGGGCTACCTTCCGGGCAACAACGACGTGTACGTCTCGCTCGGCCAGGTAAAGAAGTACAACCTGCGCAAGGGCGACGCCGTGGTCGGCGCCATCCGCCAGCCGCGCGAGGGGGACAATAGCCAGGGTCGCCAGAAGTACAACGCAATCGTGCGCATCGACTCGATCAACGGGCTTCCCATCGAGGATGCCGCGAACCGCGTCGAATTCGGAAAGCTCACGCCTCTCTACCCGCAGGAGCGCCTGCGCCTCGAGACCGAGCCCGCGAAGCTCTCCACCCGCATCATCGACCTCGTGTCGCCGATCGGCAAGGGACAGCGCGGCCTGATCGTCTCGCCGCCCAAGGCCGGCAAGACGCTCGTGCTGCAGGCGATCGCCAACGCGATCTCGAAGAACAACCCAGAGGTTCACCTCATGGTCGTTCTCGTCGATGAGCGTCCCGAAGAGGTCACCGACATGCAGCGCACGGTCAAGGGTGAGGTCATCGCCTCGACCTTCGACCGTCCCGCCGAAGATCACACCACGGTTGCCGAGCTCGCCATCGAGCGCGCGAAGCGCCTCGTCGAGCTCGGCCACGACGTCGTCGTGCTGCTCGACTCGATCACTCGCCTCGGCCGCGCGTACAACCTCGCGGCTCCCGCATCCGGTCGCATCCTCTCCGGAGGCGTCGACTCGTCGGCCCTCTACCCGCCGAAGCGCTTCTTCGGCGCCGCGCGCAACATCGAAGAGGGTGGCTCGCTCACCATCATCGCGACCGCGCTCGTCGAGACCGGCTCCAAGATGGACGAGGTCATCTTCGAGGAATTCAAGGGCACCGGCAACATGGAACTGCGCCTGTCACGCCAGCTGGCTGACAAGCGCATCTTCCCTGCTGTCGATGTCAACGCATCCGGCACCCGTCGCGAGGAGATGCTCATGGGCGTCGACGAGACGAAGGTGGTCTGGAAGCTGCGCCGTGCCCTGGCTGGTCTTGACCAGCAGGCGGCACTCGAACTTGTGCTCGGTCGCCTCAAGGAGACCCAGACCAACGTCGAGTTCCTCATGCAGGTGCAGAAGTCGATGCCAAACGGCAACGGCAGCAAAGAGGACTAACCGTGTTCGAGTCAGTGCAAGCGCTACTGACCGAACATGACGAGCTCCAGGTTCAGCTTTCTGACCCTGAACTCCACTCTGATCCGGTCAGGTCGAAAAAAGTCAACCGGCGCTACGCCGAGTTGTCCCGAATCGTCGCGGCCTACCACGAGTGGCGCCAGCTCACCGACGACCTCGCTGCCGCCACCGAGATGGCCAGCGAGGACGAGTCGTTCGCCGCAGAAGTCCCAGGGCTGACTGAGCGACTGGATGCCGCGCAGGAGAAGTTGCGCCGGCTGCTCATCCCACGCGACCCCAACGATTCCCGTGACGTGATCATGGAGATCAAGATGGGGGAGGGCGGCGCGGAGTCGGCGCTCTTCGCGGGCGACCTGCTGCGGATGTACCTGCACTATGCAGAATCCAAGAAGTGGAAGACCGAGCTCATCGAGCAGACCTCGAGCGATCTCGGCGGCATCAAAGAAGTTCAGCTGTCCATCAAGGGCAACTCGAGCGATCCCGCCGAGGGTGTCTGGGCGCACCTGAAGTACGAGGGCGGTGTGCACCGCGTGCAGCGCGTGCCGGCGACCGAGTCGCAGGGCCGCATCCACACTTCGGCGGCAGGCGTGCTGGTGTTCCCCGAGGTGGACGAGCCCGAAGAGGTCGAGATCAGCCAGAACGATCTCAAGATCGATGTCTACCGCTCGAGCGGCCCGGGCGGCCAGTCCGTCAACACGACCGACTCCGCCGTGCGCATCACCCATCTTCCGACCGGGATCGTCGTGGCGATGCAGAACGAGAAGAGCCAGCTGCAGAACCGCGAGGCCGGCATGCGCGTGCTGCGTGCCCGCATCCTCGCCCACAACCAGGAGATTGCGGACGCAGAGGCAAGCGTCTTCCGGAAGAGCCAGATCCGCACCATGGACCGCTCTGAGCGCATCCGCACTTACAACTTCCCGGAGAACCGGATCGCAGATCACCGCACTGGCTACAAGGCGTACAACCTCGACGCCGTCATGAACGGCGCGCTCGAGCCGGTCGTGCAGTCCTGCATCGAAGCCGACGAAGAGGCCCGGCTGGCCGACCTGGGCTCGGAAGAGTAGCTACGCGCACCATGGCCCAGCAGTCGGTCGCGGCATCCCTCGATCGTGCCGTGCGGATCCTCGAGTCGGCCGGCGTGCCGAACCCTCGGGTCGACGCTGAGCTCATCGTCGGCGAGGTGTTGGGCATCAGCCGCGGGGGAGTGCAGGCGAAGGCCGCGACGGATGCCGGGCTCGCCCCTGACGATCTCGTGAGCATCGGCGAACTCGTCGAACGTCGTGCCGCGCGCGAACCGCTGCAGCACATCACCGGTCGTGCCGCGTTCCGCAACCTTGAGCTCGCTGTAGGCCCCGGCGTCTTCGTGCCGCGACCCGAGACCGAATTCGTCGCCCAGTTCGCGATCGACGCCTTGTGCGCGGTCGCCGGGCCTCGGCCGGTGGGGGTCGACCTCGGCACCGGAAGCGGTGCGATCGCCCTCGCCATGGCGACGGAAGTGCCGCACGCGGCCGTCTATGGCGTGGAGGTGTCGCCGCGCGCCTTCGTCTGGACGAAGCAGAACTTCCGCGAAGTCGCTGCAGACAACGCCACGCCCGTGTTCATCGACCTCGCTGAGGCGCTGCCGCAACTCGACGGTTCGGTTGACGTGGTCGTCTCAAACCCGCCGTACATCCCGGTCGGGGCCGTTCCGCGCGACCCGGAGGTGCGGCTGTTCGATCCCGAGATCGCGCTTTACGGAGGCAAGGACGGCCTGGATGTCGTGCGCCAGGTCTCAGCGACAGGCTTGCGGCTGCTGCATCCCGGCGGCCTTCTCGTGCTTGAGCATGGCGAGTTGCAGGCAGCCCAGATCGCGGCTCTCCTTATGGCCGACGGTTGGTCGGCGATCGCCCACCACCGCGACCTGCTCGGCCGGGACAGGGCCACGACCGCCCTGCGCTGATTCCCCTACTGAGCCGCATCCAGACCGCTTCGCGGTCCAGCTGACTGCTCAGCGGGGGCCTAGGCGTGACGCCGCGAACTCCTCGATCGCCGCGAGCAGGCCCGCCGACGTCGTGAACTGGTGCGCTGTGATCCCGATGCTCGCGGCTCCCTCGACGTTGACCTGCAGGTCGTCTGCGAAGAACGCGTCGTCGGCAGCGACGCCGTAGGCCTCCAGCACGCGCTCAAACACCATGGGGTTCGGCTTGCGGGCGCCGTAGTTGCTCGACGTGAAAAGATGGTCGCCGAACAGCTCGACGAGGTCTGGGGCCAGGGTGGCGAGGTGCTTTTCCACGAGCGGCCCATTGTTGGTGAGCAGCGTCACCTGTCCAAGTTCGGATGCTCGGCGCACCGCCGCGAGTGACTCCGGCCATGCCGTCATCGCCTCACCGCGGACCCGCACCCACTCCGCTTCGTCGATGGGCATCCCGATCGCCTCTTCGAAAGCGGACAGGTAGGCCTCCGGCGTCGCGAAGTCGCCGGCCTCGGCCGCCCACTCGCCGCGATCATGCCACCAGCGCTCGCGCAATTCCCGCAGCGAGAGCCCGGTGAGGTCGGTCATGCCGGCCATCCGCATGCGCCAGTCATAGTCGTAGAGCACGTCGTCCATGTCGAAGATGAACAGCAGGCCAGCCATCAGGTCACCTTCGAGGTCGTGCAGCGAATGCCTCAATGGCGGCGAGCAGTGCATCCGTGTCGTATCGGCCGTCGTGCCGTGTGAGCTGGTGCGCAGTGATCCCGACGGCGCGCGCGCCCGCGATATTGGCCGCGGAGTCATCCGCGAAGAAGGTGTCGGTCGCATCCGTCGCATAGTGGGCTAGCGCACGCCGGTAGATTTCCACCCCGGGCTTGCGCGCGTGCAACTGGTAGCTGAACAGTTGGTTGGGGCCCAGGATCTCGACGACATCCGGGGCGAGCAGCGGCAGCGCCATGGCGGTCGCTGCGGGATTGTTCGACAACAGCGAGACCGTGCCCAGCTCGGCCGCCCGGGCCAGCGCCGCGATGCTGCCCGGGATGCGCGTCATCGCGAGTCGACGCGCCGACGCCCACTCCTCGAGGGAAAGCAGGCGGCTTGCCGTGACGCGCGAGAATTCGTGGAGGTATTCGTCAGAGCTGGGCCACTCGCCGGCCTCGGCGCGCGTCTCGTAGCCGTCGGCCCACCAGGTTCGCGCGAGGTGGTACTGGCTGGCCCCGGTCAGTCGGCTGAGCTCGGGCAGGCGGTAGCGGAAGTTGTACGCGTACAGCGTCTTGTCGAGATCGAAGAAGTAGAGGTCCACGGGCTCCCCAGTCTGCCAGCGTGACCGCGCCCTCGCGAACTGACAGCGGGTGAATATCGGGGCCAAGTAGCATGGCAGGGACATGGCCCCCATCTATGACTGCTCGGTCGAGGCTGAGCTTCTCACCGGCATGCGCCTCGCCAGGACGGCGATCGGTCGCGGAGACCTCGTCGTCATGCCGACAGATACCGTCTACGGGGTGGCGGCGGATGCCTTCAATCCCGCCGCCGTGCAGAAACTCGTCGAGGCCAAGGGGCGGACGAGGGCCGCGCCACCGCCCGTGCTGATCCCCGGCATCCCGACCCTCGACGCGCTCGCCGACATGGTGCCAGACGAGGTGCGCCAGCTCGTCGCGAAGTACTGGCCGGGAGCTCTCACGATCATCCTCGCTGCCCAGTCGTCGCTGGCCTGGGATCTCGGCGACACCAAGGGCACGGTCGCGCTCAGGATGCCGTCCAATCGGATCGCGCTCGAGTTGCTGTCAGAGACTGGCCCGCTCGCGGTCTCCAGCGCCAATCTCACCGGACGCCCGCCCGCGACAACTGCGGCCGACGCCGAGGCGATGCTCGGCGACTCGGTGGCGATCTACCTCGATGGCGGGCTGGGTGGCACTGTTGCATCCACCATCGTGGACGCGACCGGGCTGGGCAGCCCCGAGGGCAAATTGCGAATCGTGCGCGAAGGCGTCATACCCGCCGCCGAGATTCGCGAGCTCGTGGGGGCCGACAAGTGCCTCGCATAGTCTTCTACCTGCTCGTCACGGGAGTTTCGGCGACCGTCACCTACGGCTTGGCCGTGCTCACCTGGAAGCTCTCCACGAGGTACCGGCTGTACCCGAAGATCCGTGAGCGCGACGTGCACACGAGGCCGACTCCCCGGCTCGGCGGGGTGGCGATGTTCCTCGGCATGGTGGTGGCGTTCGTCGTGGCATCCCAGATTCCCCAACTGAGCCTGGTCTTCGCGGATTCCGGCAAGGTGCTCGGCCTGTTCGGTGCGGCGCTGATCATCGTGCTCATCGGAGTCGCAGATGACATTTGGGACCTGGACTGGATGACCAAGCTCGCCGGGCAGATCATCGCGGCCGGCCTGCTCGCCTGGCAGGGAGTGCAGATCTCCACGCTGCCGATTGGCGGGCTGACCATCGTGTCGCCCTACATTTCGCTGGGGATCACCGTCTTCGCCGTGGTGCTGGTCATGAACGCGATCAACTTCATCGACGGGCTCGACGGCTTGGTCGCTGGCATCGCCCTCATCTCGAACGCGGTGTTCTTCATCTACACCTACGTTCTCCAGTCGCAGGCGCAAACCGAGTACTACAACCTCGCCTCGCTCACTGCGGCCGTGCTGATCGGGGCGTGCATCGGCTTCCTGCCGCTGAACTTTCACCCGGCGAAGCTCTTCATGGGTGATGCGGGGGCGTTGCTCGTCGGGTTGCTCATGGCGGCATCGGCGATCTCCGTGACCGGTCAGGTCGACCCGGGTGTCTTGGGCCAAGACACCACACTGACTGCCTACTTCCTGCCCGCGTTCATCCCGATCCTGCTGCCGTTCGCCGTGCTCATCGTGCCGCTGCTCGACTTCGGCCTCGCCGTGATCCGCAGGCTGCGGGCGGGCAAGTCGCCGTTCTCGGCCGACCGCAAACACCTGCACCACCGGTTGCTCGACATGGGCCACTCGCACCTGCACGCTGTGCTCATCTTCTACGGCTGGACTCTTGTCGTCGCGGTCGGATGCCTCGGCTACATGTTCCTGCCCGGTGTCGTCGCGACGCTGCTCATCGTCGTCGGGCTCGTGGTCTGCACGGTGGTGACGCTGTCACCGCTGAGCAGGGGCAAAGCCCTCGAAGCCATTGCCCAGTCGACGGAAGTCGACCAGGAGACCGCCGACGTTGCACGCTTCGATGGGCTGGATGCCGCATCCGAGAGCGACGACACGAAGGAGAACGCATGAAGAACGCATCAGTTGCCACCCGCGCCCTCGTTTTCGGGGCCGTGCTGACCGTCGGGTTCGCTGTCGTGGGGTCGCTCATCGGCTTCCTCGTGGCAGGCTCGTCCGGCATCCTGAGTGCTCTCACCGGGGCGGGCCTCACCGCGCTGTTCATGGGCGTCACGGCGCTCAGCGTCGTGCTGGCGTCACGGGCGACCCGGGACAAACCCTCCAGCGGCCTGTACTTCGGCATCGTGCTCGGGATGTGGGTGATCAAGTTCGTCGCCTTCGTCGCGCTTCTGCTGCTCGTGCGAGGCCAGCAGTGGATGAACCCCTACGTGTTCTTCGTCGCGGTGGTCGCCGCTGTGATCGGTTCGCTCCTCGCCGATGTCGTGGCCCTGAAGGGGGCTCGCGTGCCCTACGTCGGCGACATCGAATTGCCCTCATCGACACCGCCCGTTTCTGAGTCCCAGAGGCGGTCCACCTAGCGGGTGCGCGCGGTTATTCGCCCGTCGTACTTTTGCTAGGCTGAGGTCATACCCCCATGAGCGCTCCTACCGGTGCGCCCGATGCAGGAGACCTCAACTGATCACGTCCATGCTCGTTTCGCTTCTTCCGTTCGTCGATGGTGACGGCAATGACGGTGGATTTCATGGACCCTCGATCGACGAATTCTTTCCACCCGTCGTCTTCTTTGCAGGCACGCCGTTCGAACTCAACCGCATCATGCTCATTCGGCTGCTCGTTGTTGCGGTGCTTCTGTTGGTGTTCTGGCTCAGCACCCGAAACATGAAGCTAGTGCCGACTCGGGGCCAGGTCGCCTTCGAGTTCGTCACGGGATTCGTGCGCAACAACATCATCATCGGCACGCTCGGTGAGAAAGACGGCAAGCGATTCATGCCGGTGCTGATGACGATCTTCTTCGTCACCATCGGAATGAACGTCACCGGCGTCATCCCCGGACTCCAGATCGCGGGCACCTCCGTCATCGGACTGCCGCTGATCATGGCAGTGATCGCCTACGTGCTGTTCATCTACGCCGGGGTGCGCAAGTTCGGCGTAGGTTACTTCAAGAACGCGCTGATCCTGCCGGGACTGCACCCGATCATGGCGCTGTTCCTTGCCCTGCTCGAGTTCCTGTCGACGTTCATCCTGCGCCCCATCACGCTGACCCTGCGACTTCTCATGAACATGGTCGCCGGGCACATGCTGCTCGTGCTCTGCTTCGCGGCAACGGACTTCTTCTTCTTCACCGTGCTGTCCGGCGGCAACCCGCTCGGCTTCCTCGGTGTCGGCACGTTCGCTTTCGGAATCGCTTTCACGCTGCTCGAACTGTTTGTCGCCGCCCTGCAGGCGTACGTCATTACCATCCTCGCCGCCATCTACATCCAGATGGCTTTGGCCGAAGAGCACTGATCCCGTCAGACCGACCGGATCGCAATCACCACCTGAAAGGAAACAGCAATGAACGTTGTTGGACAGCTCGCCCCCCTTGCCTTCGGGCTTGCCGCTATCGGCTCTGGTATCGGCGTAGGCATCATCGTTGGCAAGACCATCGAGTCCGTCGCCCGCCAGCCCGAGCTGCAGGGTCGGCTGCAGGGCCTCATGTTCCTCGGCATCGCGCTTACTGAGGCTCTGGCCTTCATCGCCATCGCGGTCGCCTTCATCCCGTTCCCCGCGCCGTAACCGCCTACATCTACTAAGGAGTCCGAATGCTCAACGCATTCGTCACGCAAGTCGCGGCGGAGACCCCGAGCCTCCTGCTCCCGCAGCTGCCCGACCTGATCTGGGGTTCGCTTGCTTTCCTCATCGTTCTCGTGTTCTTCATCTGGAAGGCACTGCCGCGCCTGAACGCCGCGCTCGACGCCAGGGCTGACGCCATCGAGGGTGGCCTCAAGCGGGCCGAAGAGGCGCAGGCCGGTGCCCAGGAGGCGCTGGAGCAGTACAACGCCCAGCTTGCTGAGGCGCGTGCTGCGGCGGCGGGAATCCGTGACCAGGCCCGTGAGGATGCGAAGCGTATCCGTGCCGAGCTGGTTGAGGCCGCCCAGGCCGAAGCCGCCCGCGTTCTGAGCACCGCCCAGGCACAGATCGAGGCAGAGCGCCAGAGCGCGTACGCCTCGCTGCGCTCAGAAGTCGGCTCGATCGCTATCGACCTCGCGTCTGGAGTGATCGGCGAGAGCCTCAACGACAAGCGTTCAAACGACATCGTCGACCGCTTTCTCGCCGACCTCGAGGCCTCCGAAGCCGCAGCGGTCAAGGCGAAGGCGTAGCAATGGGGTCCGCGACACGAGAAGCGCTCAGCGCGGCGACAGCCACGCTGGCGTCGCAGGGGGCGATCGATCTCGCCACCGGCGAACAGTTGTTGTCTGCCGTGCTCGTTGTCGATGGCACCGCGGCGCTGCGCTCTGCCCTCGCCGATGACACTTCGGCGCTGGCCGACCGCAAGTCGATTGTCAACGCGGTCTTCGCTGCATACACTCCGGCCGCGAAAGCGGTGCTAGAGACTCTCGCCGGCGAGCGGTGGTCGAGCGAAGACGACTTCGTCGCAGGCATTGAGCGGCTGGGCATCCGGGCCCTTGCTGCGTCCGCACCCAAGAGCGTCTCGATCGACGACGAACTCTTCGCCTTCTCCACGGCTGTCGCGTCGAACCCTGAGCTCGAACTCGCCCTCGGCAGCAGGCTCGGGCCAGCCGAGGGCAAGGTCGCTCTCGTGCAGGCGCTGCTCGGCGACAAGGCGAGCACGCAGACCGTGACAATCCTCAAAGCGCTGCTCGCTCGCCCCCGGGGTCGACGGATCGATGAGCTGGTCCACTACGCCGCGACCATCGTCGCGGAAGAGTCCGGCCACTCGATTGCGACGATCACCGTCGCGGCTCCGCTCACGGCGGCGCAGTCCGATCGACTGGCACAAGCGCTGTCGACCCAGTACGGCAACACCATCCGGATCAACGAGTTCGTTGACCCGAACATCCTCGGCGGGATGCGGGTGCAGATCGGTGACGAAGTCATCGACGGCTCCATCGCGAACCGACTAGCGGATCTTCGACTTCGACTCGCGAGCTAGCTCGCCCCCGCGCTCCAGGAAAAAGGGAAGTAATGGCAAACATCACCATCAGTCCGGATGAGATCCGCGACGCGCTCAAGGATTTCGTCAAGGCGTACGAGCCCGGCAAGGCGGCCACGACCGAGGTAGGTTACGTGCTGGATGCCGCTGACGGCATCGCTCACGTCGAGGGCCTACCCGGCGTGATGGCCAACGAACTCATCAAGTTCTCCGACGGCACCCTGGGCCTGGCCCAGAACCTCGACGAGGACGAGATCGGCGTGGTCATCCTCGGTGAGTTCACCGGCGTTGTCGAGGGCATGGAGGTCACCCGCACGGGCGAGGTGCTGTCCGTACCCGTGGGCGACGCGTTCCTTGGCCGCGTTGTCGACCCGCTCGGCGCCCCCATCGACGGCCTCGGCGAGATCAAGGCGGAGGCGCGTCGCGCGCTCGAGCTGCAGGCTCCCGGCGTCATGTCGCGCAAGAGCGTGCACGAGCCGATGCAGACCGGCATCAAGGCCATCGACGCGATGATCCCGATCGGTCGCGGCCAGCGCCAGCTCATCATCGGCGATCGCCAGACCGGCAAGACCGCGATTGCGATCGACACCATCATCAACCAGAAGGCCAACTGGGAGTCTGGCGACACGAACAAGCAGGTGCGCTGCATCTACGTCGCCATCGGCCAGAAGGGTTCAACGATCGCCGCCGTCAAGGGTGCGCTCGAGGATGCCGGGGCCATGCAGTACACGACGATCGTCGCGGCCCCCGCCTCCGACCCGGCCGGCTTCAAGTACCTCGCCCCTTACACCGGCTCGGCCATCGGCCAGCACTGGATGTACTCGGGCAAGCACGTGCTGATCATCTTCGATGACCTGTCGAAGCAGGCCGAGGCCTACCGCGCGGTGTCGCTGCTGCTGCGTCGTCCGCCGGGACGCGAGGCGTACCCCGGCGACGTGTTCTACCTGCACTCCCGTCTGCTCGAGCGTTGCGCGAAGCTCTCCGACGAGCTGGGTGCCGGCTCGATGACCGGCCTGCCGATCATCGAGACCAAGGCCAACGACGTTTCGGCCTACATCCCGACCAACGTGATCTCGATCACCGACGGCCAGATCTTCTTGCAGTCCGACCTGTTCAACGCCAACCAGCGTCCCGCCGTCGACGTCGGCATCTCGGTCTCCCGCGTCGGTGGTGACGCCCAGGTCAAGTCGATCAAGAAGGTCTCGGGAACGCTCAAGCTTGAGCTCGCCCAGTACCGCTCGCTCGAGGCGTTCGCGATGTTCGCATCTGACCTGGATGCCACGAGCCGTCGCCAGCTCGCGCGCGGAGCGCGGCTCACCGAACTCCTGCGCCAGCCGCAGTACTCGCCCATGCCCGTGGAGAAGCAGGTCGTCTCGATCTGGGCTGGCACCAACGGAAAGCTTGATGAAGTGCCGGTGGAAGACATCCTGCGGTTCGAGAGCGAGCTGCACGACTACCTCGGTCGGCACACCAAGGTTCTCGACACCCTGCGCGAGACTAACGTGCTCGACGATGACACGGCGAAGGCACTCGATGCCGGCGTCGACAGCTTCAAGCAGGAGTTCCAGACCGGCGAGGGCAAGCCCCTGCTTTCGGTGGGCACCGAGGTCTTCGAGGAGATTGCTGCCGAAGACATCGAGCAGGAAAAGATCGTCAAGATCAGACGCGGCAAGTAAGAACACCGAGATCAGGGACGGCATCACATGGGAGCGCAACTTCGGGTCTACCGGCAGAAGATCAAGTCTGCCCAGACGACCAAGAAGATCACTCGGGCCATGGAGCTCATCTCCGCATCGCGCATCCAGAAGGCGCAACAGCGGGTAGCGGCCTCCGGGCCGTACTCGCGCGCCATCACGCGCGCCGTATCGGCGGTGGCGACGTTCTCGAACGTCGACCACATCCTCACGACCGAACCGGAGAAGATCGAGCGCGCAGCGATCGTCATCTTCTCCTCTGATCGCGGTTTGGCCGGCGCGTTCAACACGAACGTGCTGCGTGAGGCGAGTGAACTCGACGCCCGTCTTCGTGGCCAGGGCAAGGAGGTCGTCCACTATCTCGTGGGCCGCAAGGCTGTGGGCTATTTCGCCTTCCGCAAGCGTGCCTCCGAACAGATCTGGACAGGTGGCACGGATGCCCCGGTGTTCGAGACCGCGAAGGAGATCGGCGACGCCCTCGTTGCCAAGTTCATCCAGCCGTCGAGCGAGGGCGGCGTGGACGAGATCCACATCGTCTTCAACCGTTTCGTGAGCATGCTCGTGCAGGTGCCCGAGGTGGTGCGCCTGCTCCCGCTCGAGATCGTCGAGGGCGTTGAAGCTCCGGCGGAGAACGAGGCGCTGCCGGCCTATGAGTTCGAGCCTGATGTGGGCAACGTGCTGGACTCACTGCTCCCGGTATATATCGAGAGCCGCATCTTCAACGCCATGCTGCAGTCCGCGGCGGCGAAGCACGCGGCAACCCAGAAGGCCATGAAGTCGGCAAGTGACAACGCTGACAAGCTCATCACCACGTACACCCGGCTGGCCAACAACGCCCGCCAGTCTGAGATCACCCAGCAGATTTCCGAGATCGTGGGCGGCGCAGACGCCCTGGGATCGGCTAAGTGAGCCTGTCGGGGACAGGCTCACAAAACAGCACAGCTCTTTGAACTGAAGGAAGAATAAATATGGCTACAGCAACCAAGGCCCCTGCCACGAAGCAGGCCGCCTCCGTCGGCGTCGGACGCATCGCTCGCGTCACCGGCCCGGTCGTCGATATCGAGTTTCCGCATGACTCGATCCCCGGCATCTACAACGCGCTCAAGACGACCATCACCATCGGTGACGAGTCGAACGAGATCACCCTTGAGGTCGCCCAGCACCTCGGTGACGACCTGATCCGCGCGATCGCCCTCAAGCCCACCGACGGCCTCGTGCGTGGCCAGGAAGTGCGCGACACCGGCGGTCCCATCACGGTTCCGGTGGGCGACGTCACCAAGGGCAAGGTGTTCAACGTCATCGGCGAGATCTTGAACGCGGATGCCGACGGCACCATGGGTGGCGAGAAGATCGAGATCACCGAGCGCTGGCCCATCCACCGCAAGCCCCCGGCCTTCGACCAGCTCGAGTCCAAGACCGAACTCTTCGAGACCGGCATCAAGGTCATCGACCTGCTGACCCCCTACGTGCTCGGTGGAAAGATCGGCCTCTTCGGTGGTGCCGGTGTCGGCAAGACCGTGCTCATCCAGGAGATGATCCAGCGCGTGGCATCCGATCACGGTGGCGTGTCGGTGTTTGCCGGTGTCGGTGAGCGCACCCGTGAGGGCAACGACCTCATCGCCGAAATGGAAGAGGCGGGCGTCTTCGACAAGACCGCCCTCGTGTTCGGCCAGATGGACGAGCCGCCGGGAACGCGTCTGCGCGTCGCGCTCTCCGCTCTCACGATGGCGGAGTACTTCCGCGATGTACAGAAGCAGGATGTGCTGCTCTTCATCGACAACATCTTCCGCTTCACGCAGGCCGGATCCGAGGTCTCGACCCTGCTCGGCCGCATGCCCTCCGCGGTGGGCTACCAGCCGAACCTCGCGGATGAGATGGGTATCCTCCAGGAGCGCATCACCTCCACGCGCGGTCACTCGATCACGTCGCTGCAGGCGATCTATGTTCCGGCCGACGACTACACCGACCCGGCCCCCGCCACGACCTTCGCCCACCTTGACGCGACGACCGAGCTGAGCCGCGAGATCGCGTCGAAGGGCCTCTACCCGGCGGTCGACCCCCTGACCTCGACGAGCCGGATCCTCGACCCGCGCTACCTGGGTGCCGACCACTACCGAGTCGCCACCAACGTCAAGGCGATCCTGCAGAAGAACAAGGAGTTGCAGGAGATCATCGCCATCCTCGGTGTCGATGAACTCTCCGAAGAAGACAAGATCACCGTGTCGCGTGCACGCCGCATCCAGCAGTTTCTGTCGCAGAATACCTATATGGCGAAGAAGTTCACCGGAGTCGAGGGTTCGACAGTGCCGCTCAAAGACACGATCGAGTCGTTCGACGCGATCACCAAGGGCGAGTTCGACCACGTCGCCGAGCAGGCATTCTTCAACGTCGGCGCTATTTCCGATGTCGAAGAGCAGTGGGCAAAGATCCAGAAGGAGAACGGCTGATCATGGCCGAACTCGACGTCACCGTCGTCTCGGCCGACAGCCAGGTCTGGTCGGGCAAAGCGAGGCAGATCATTGCGCGCACGGTTGTGGGCGAGATCGGCATTCTGGCCGGACACGAACCGATTCTCGCGATTCTCGCGAAAGGTGACGTGCGGATCACGACAAGTGACGGTGACCTCATCACGGCTCACGCCGACGACGGATTCCTCTCGGTGGAGCACGACACCGTCACGGTTGTTGCCAGGGATGCAGAGCTCGTGAGCAAGGGCTGACCTTGTTCGTCGCGATGGCGGGTCTGCCCGGGACGGGCAAGTCGACGATCGGACAGGTTGTCGCCTCCCGGCTTGCCATTCCCGTTGTTTCGATCGATCCGATCGAAACCGCGATCCTGCAGGCCGGCATCGACTCAGACCAGCCGACCGGACTCGCCGCATACCTGGTCGCCGAGACCCTCGCTGAGCGAGTGCTCGAATCGGGCTCAGGCGTGATGGTGGATGCCGTCAACGCCGTCGCTCCCGCCAGGGAGCAGTGGGTCGCCCTCGCGAATCGGCTCGGCGAACCGCTGAAGTTCATCGAGGTGATCTGCTCAGACCCCGAACTGCATCGCAGTCGCATCGAGCAGTGGCGCAGGAGCATGCCCCACATCCAGCTCACCTGGAATGCGGTGGAGCAGAGCTTCGATGATTACGCGGAGTGGAGCGGGCTTAGTGCCGCAGTCGCGCGGATCACCCTTGACTCGGTCGAACCCCTCGGCGTCAACGTCGATCGCGCGATCGCGTTTCTCGAGGCGTAGTGCTGCTGGTCTTGCCGCCATCAGAGACCAAGCGCGACGGTGGCACGGAAGGTTCGACGCTCGATCTCGCCGCCCTGGGGTTTGCGACGCTGAATCCCCAGCGTCGCTCGGCCATCGCGGCACTCCGTACGTTGTCCCGCAACCTGAGGGCTGCGGCAGGCGGCTTGCACCTGGGCGCGAGCCAGCGCTTCGAGATCGACCGCAACCGTACGCTCGGCAGTTCGCCCGTGCTCCCCGCGGTACAGCGTTACAGCGGGGTGCTCTACGAAGCACTGGATGCCCAGACCCTCTCACCGGCGGCCCGTACGTTCGCGGAAGAGCATGTAGTCATCGGGTCGGCGTTGTTCGGTCTGCTGCGGGCGGATGACGCGATCCCGGCCTACCGGCTGTCGCATAACTCAAGGCTGCCGGGCGTTTCCCTGCGCAAGCTATGGGCGGCGCCGGTCGGAAACGAGCTGGCCCGCCAGCATGGGCTCATCCTCGATCTGCGCTCGGAGTCCTACGTCGCGCTCGGGCCTGCGCCGGTGGGGGCGTGGTACCTGCGGGTGGTCTCTGAGGTCGCGGGTGGCAGGAGGGTCGCCCTGACCCACTTCAACAAGAAGGGTAAGGGCGAGTTCACCAGGGCGGTGATCGAGAGCGGGATCGACCACGACACGGTGGAGTCGCTGCTGCAGTGGGCGACCGGCAGCGGCATCCGGCTGTCGGCGGGAAATCCGGGCGAACTCGAGCTCGTAGTCTGAGGCGTCTGTCTCAGGCTGCGCGCCAGCAGCCCACGATGTGGTCGTCGACCATGCCGGCGGACTGCATGAGCGCGTACATCGTCGTGGGGCCGACGAAGCCGTGGCCCAGCGCGCGCAGGGCCTTGCTCAGCGCAGTCGATTCTGGCGTGACCGCGGGAATCTCGGCAAGTGAAGAAAGCCGTTTGGCGCGCAGCGCTGGAGCGAAGCCCCAGATCAAACTGTCGAGCGCGCCGGGATCGGTGCTCGTGAGTTCGAGGGTGACGCGCGCGTTCTTGATGGTGGATTCGATCTTGGCCCTGTTGCGGATGATGCGGGCGTCGAGCATCAGTGCCTCGACCTCCGCAATGCCCAGCGCCGCGACCAGCAGCGGGTCGAAGTCGTGAAACGCTGCCCGAAAGCCGGGGCGGCGACGCAGGATCGAGATCCACGACAGGCCGGCCTGGAACCCCTCGAGACTCAGCTTCTCGAACAGTCTCTGGTCGCCGTGCAGGGCGACGCCCCACTCTTCGTCGTGGTAGCGGGCGTATTCGGCGTCAGTGCCAACCCAGCCGCAACGGTGCTTGTCGTCTTCGCCCACGAGCAGGTCGGGGCGCGCAGTCACGACCGGTGCCCGATGCCCTCGTGGTCGAGCAGCCAAACCTTGGTCGGGATGCCGTTGCCGCCGCTGTAACCGGTGATGCGGCCATCGGAGGCCAACACCCTGTGGCACGGCACGATGATCGGGATGGGGTTGGCCCCGACCGCACTGCCGACCGCCCGGCCAGCCGTGGCTCGCCCGGTCGATGCGCCGATCTCGCCGTACGACATCACGCCGCCGAATGGCAGCTCGGAAAGTTGCGCCCACACCGACTTCTGGAACTCGGTGCCCACAAGCTTCACCGGCAGATCGAAGTCACGACGGGTGCCGGCGAAATACTCGCCGAGCTGCTCGGCAGCATGGTCGAGTACAGCCGTGCCGCGCTCGGGCTCCGCCTCCCACGGGAGGTGGCCAGCGCGCTCAATCGAGAGCGAGGTAACGGCCTCGCCGTCGCTCGTGAGCTCGAGGCGACCGATCGGTGAGTCGACTCGGCGGAGGTAGGCGGGGGGTTCTGCTGTGGTTGACCGCGAATACATGCTTCGACTGTAGCCGCGGCATCCGACCGGCTTCTGGCACTTTTCGGACACGGGGGAGAAGGGGCCCGACGACCGGATGTTGGAGGATGGGAGCATGAACGACATCGAATTCCGGTCGCTGGGCAAGTCGGGGCCACTGGTTTCGACGATCGGCCTGGGCTGCAACAACTTCGGTCGCCAAGGCTCCGTGACACAGACCCAGGAGGGCACGACGGCAGTTATTGATGCTGCGATCGAACTGGGCGTGACCCTGCTGGACACTGCCGACATCTATGGCGACTCGGCGAGCGAGACCTTCATGGGCGTGGCACTGGCCGGCCGGCGTGAACGCGTGGTGCTTGCCACCAAGTTCGGCCACGACACCTTCGAGACGGGGCTGCTGCCCGGGGTGCCCAAGGGCTCGCGGCAGTACATCCGCGCCGCGATCGATGCGTCTTTGCGCCGCTTGCAAACTGACCACGTCGACCTCTACCAGCAGCACGTGCCCGACCCGGTGACCCCCATCGAGGAGACACTCGGGGCGCTCGATGAACTCGTCACGGAGGGCAAGGTGCTACACATCGGCTGCACGCAGTTCACCGCCGAACAGCTAAGACTGGCGGATGCCGCGGCCACCCGCATCGGCACGGCTCGCTTCGTCTCGGCGCAGAGCGAGTACAACCTGCTGCACCGCGAGGTCGAGCACGACGTGCTTCCCGCAGTGCGCGAACTGGGACTGGGCTTTCTGCCGTTCTTCCCGTTGAACAACGGCCTGTTCACCGGAAAGTTCACCCGGACCCAGCGGCCGGCCGACTCGCGCATCGCGCGCCAGCGCCCGCATGTGGCCGACGATGCGCCGTGGGATGTCATTGAGGCCTACGCCGCGTGGTGCGACAGCAACGGCGTGAGCATGCTGGAGGCGACTTTCGGCTGGCTGCTGGCCCAGCCCGGTCTCACGAGCGTGATCGCCGGGGTCACGACGCCCGAGCAGCTTGCGGCGAACGTCGCCGCGACGACCTGGGCTCCGACACCGGGCCAGATTGCGGAAA
Source organism: Microbacteriaceae bacterium (assembly GCA_043754275.1). Classification (GTDB taxonomy): domain Bacteria; phylum Actinomycetota; class Actinomycetes; order Actinomycetales; family Microbacteriaceae; genus Rhodoglobus. The sequence goes on from JAYUVE010000031.1 coordinate 112,389, forward strand.
TCGCGACCATTTTCGCCTGATCCGCTTGCTGAGTGAGCACTCACTCAACTAGCATCATCGCGTGACCATCGCACCGGGCGAGTACTTCGCGGCCAGTCGACGCGCGCGGCCGCTCGCCCCAGAGGATCGCAAAGCGATGATCATCGATGCGGTGATCCCGCTGCTGATCGAACACGGCAGGGACGTGACATCCCGCCAGATGGCGGAGGCGGCCGGGATCGCGGAGGGCACAATCTTTCGTGCATTCGGCGACAAGGAGTCGCTCATCCAGGCGGCGGTCGAGCGATACCTTGATCCGCTACCGCTGCGCACAGCACTGCGCTCGATCGACGCCGACCTCCCGCTCGAAGAGAAGCTCAGCACGGTGTTCCGGCTGCTGCAAGAGCGCTTCAGCGGCATCATTCGGATGATGGCGGCACTCGGTAGGCATGAACCGCCACCCCATCGCCCCAGCCGCCATGACTTCGCCACGATCATCGGCGAGCTGCTGCAGGAGCACAGCGCGCAACTGCGAATCCCGCCCGAGCGGGTGGCGCACTACGCGCGGGTGCTCGCATTCGCCTCTGCGCTACCGGTGTTCGACGACACGATCCCCTTCACCTTCGACGAACTCGTCGACCTGCTCGAGCACGGCGTCGTCGTCCCGGCCACCACGAAAGAGAGTTGATTCTTGCTTCTCAAACTCATCACGCGCTTTCTCAAGCCGCACTGGCGTTTGCTCGTCGGGGTCATCGTCTTCCAGCTTGTCCAGTCCATCGCGTCGCTGTACCTGCCGACCCTGAACGCAGACATCATCGACAATGGGGTGGCCAAAGGCGACACCGGCTACATCGTCATGATCGGCGGGATCATGTTGGCAATCACGCTCGTGCAGATCGCCGCGGCGATCACCGCCGTGTACTTCGGCTCGAAGGCGGCGATGGGCCTCGGCCGTGGCCTGCGCGAGGCGATCTTCGTGCGGGTAGGAGAGTACTCTGAGCGCGAGGTGTCTAAGTTCGGTGCCGCCTCGCTCATCACCCGCACGACCAACGACGTGCAGCAGGTGCAGCTGCTCACCCTGATGACCTGCACCCTTCTGGTCTCGGCACCGATCCTCGCGATCGGTGGGGTCATCATGGCCCTGCGCCAGGATGTGCAACTGTCGTGGCTGCTCGTCGTGGCGGTGCCGGTGCTCTTGGTGTCCCTCGGGCTGATCATCGTGCGAATGGTGCCACTGTTCCGCCTCATGCAATCCAGGATCGACACGGTGAACCGGGTGCTGCGCGAGCAACTCACCGGCATCCGGGTGATCAGGGCTTTCGTGCGTGAGGGCCGGGAGACCGATCGCTTCGCGCAGGCCAACGCGGATGTCACGAAGACCGCCGTGAGCGCGGGGCGCCTGTTCGCCCTGGTGTTTCCGGTGGTGCTGCTCGTGATGAACGTGACGAGCGTTGCCGTGCTCTGGTTTGGGGCGTTCCGCCTCGAAGACGGGTCGATGCAGATCGGCGCGCTCACCGCGTTCCTGAGCTACATCATCCAGATCCTGATGGCGGTCATGATGACGACCTTCATGGCGATCATGATCCCGCGAGCGGCAGTGTCTGCCGACCGCATCTCAGAGGTGCTCTCCACTGAGACCTCGGTCGTGCTGCCAGAAAACCCGGCGGTGACGCTGGCCGCGCAGGGGCTCGTGGAGTTGAAGGATGTCTCGTTCAGTTACCCCGGCGCGGAGCATCCCGTGCTCAACCACCTGAGCTTCGTCGCGAAGCCCGGCCAGACCACGGCAATTATTGGCAGCACGGGCGCGGGCAAGACCACCCTCGTCAACCTGCTGCCCAGGCTCTTCGACGCGACCGGCGGCAGGGTCTTGATCGACGGCGTAGACGTTCGTGACCTCGACCCTGATCTGCTGTGGGGCAGAATCGGGTTGGTCCCGCAGAAGGCGTACCTGTTCTCGGGCACCGTCGCGACCAATCTTCGCTACGGGAAGCCTGATGCCACCGACGCCGAGCTCTGGGCGGCGCTCGAGACCGCCCAGGCCGCCGACTTCGTCCGCGAGATGACGGAGGGACTCGACGCCCCGATTGCCCAGGGCGGCACCAACGTCTCTGGCGGCCAGCGACAGCGGCTCGCAATCGCGCGCGCCCTGGTCAAGGGCAGTCAGATCTACGTGTTCGACGACTCGTTCTCAGCCCTCGACACCACAACGGATGCCCGGCTGCGTCGCGCGCTGGCCAAGGCGGAGAAGTCGGCGACCAAAATCATCGTCGCCCAACGAGTGTCCACAATCGTGGATGCCGACCAGATTCTCGTGATCGAGGACGGCGAGATAGTCGGGCGCGGCACCCATGACGAGCTGCTCACGTCGTCCGAAACCTACGCCGAGATCGTGGGCAGCCAGCTGAAGGCTGAGGAGGCAGCATGAGCAACACCACCGGGCGACCGCCCATGCGACCCCCGGTCGGGCGTGGCCCAGGCGGCGGTGGCATGTGGGGTGGCATGGGAATGCCCGTCGAGAAGTCGATGAACTTCCTGCCATCCGCCAAACGCCTGCTCGGTCGACTGCGCCCGTATCGGCTCGGGGTGGCGATCGTCATTCTGCTCTCGGTGGTGAGCGTGACGCTCAGCGTCGTTGGTCCCAAGCTCCTGGGGCAGGGCACGAACATCATCTTCGAGGGGATCATCTCCAAGCAACTGCCTGTCGGGGCAACCAAACAGCAGGTCATTGAGGGGCTCAGGGCATCCGGCGACAACCAGAAGGCCGACCTGCTCAGCGGGATGAACCTCAACCCTGGGCACGGCATCGACTTCAGCGCGCTCAGCATGGTGCTCGGGTTCGTGCTCATGCTCTACGTCTTCTCCTCGATCTTCTCCTGGCTACAGGGCTACGTGCTCAACGGCATCGTGCAGCGCACCGTCTACACCCTGCGCGAAGACGTGGAGAAGAAGATCAACGCCCTTCCGTTGAGCTACTTCGACAAGATGCAGCGCGGTGAGCTACTCAGCCGCGTGACCAACGATGTCGACAACATCGGCCAGAGTATGCAGCAGACACTGAGCCAGCTCGTCAACTCGGTGCTGACCGTCATCGGAGTGCTGCTCATGATGTTCCTGATCTCGCCGATTCTCGCGCTGATCGCGCTCATCACGATTCCGCTGACCCTGGTGGTGACGACCCTGATCGCCAAGCGTTCGCAGAAGCTCTTCGTCGCGCAGTGGGCGCACACCGGCGCGCTGAACGGACAGGTTGAGGAGGCCTATTCCGGTCACGCGCTCGTGAAGGTATTCGGCCGTCACCGCGAAGTAGAGCAGCGCTTCATGGAGAAGAACAACGAGCTCTACCAGGCCAGCTTCGGCGCACAATTCGTGAGCGGCATCATCATGCCCGCCATGATGTTCATCGGCAACCTGGTCTACGTGGCAATCGCCGTCGTGGGCGGGCTCTTCGTCGCCAACGGCGCGATGAGCCTCGGCGACGTGCAGGCGTTCATCCAGTATTCACGGCAGTTCACCCAGCCGTTGAGCCAGCTGGGCTCGATGGCCAACCTGCTGCAGTCGGGAGTGGCATCCGCCGAGCGCGTATTCGGCCTGCTGGATGCGGACCAGCAATCGCCCGATCCGGCACCCGCCGAATCTCCCACGGCGACGACGGGGCAGCTCGACTTCGAGCACGTGTCGTTTACGTATGATCCAGCCACCCCACTTATCAAAGACCTCTCGTTGAGTGCCGCGCCGGGCCAAACCATCGCGATTGTCGGCCCCACAGGGGCTGGCAAGACCACGCTCGTGAACCTCATCATGAGGTTCTACGAACTCGATGGCGGCCGCATCACCCTTGATGGAACCGACATCTCGAAGATGACCCGCGACGACCTTCGCTCGCGGATGGGAATGGTGTTGCAAGACACCTGGCTGTTCGGTGGCACCATCCGCGACAACATCCTCTATGGTCGCCCGGATGCCACGGAAGTGGAGATGCTCGCCGCAGCCCGCGCCACCTACGTCGACCGCTTCGTGCACTCCCTGCCGGAGGGCTACGACACGGTGCTCGATGACGAGGGCGGCAACGTCAGCGCGGGGGAGAAGCAACTCATCACCATCGCGCGGGCGTTTCTCGCCCAGCCGAGCGTGCTCATCCTGGATGAGGCCACAAGCTCGGTCGACACTCGCACGGAAGTGCTGGTGCAGCACGCGATGAAGGCGCTGAGGGAGAATCGCACGAGCTTCGTGATCGCGCACCGACTCTCCACGATCCGTGACGCTGATCTCATCCTGGTGATGGAGTCTGGGGCAATCGTCGAGCAGGGCACGCACGCCGAACTGCTGGCCGCCGAGGGTGCCTACTTCGACCTCTACAACTCCCAGTTCGCCCAGGCGGTGACCGAAGGGGTCTAGCCCTGAACTCCCGCCGAGCCGTGCGGTTCGATGTTCACGCTTTGGTTGAGTTCGTCCACCTGGGCGTTGAGGGCTTTGAGCTGGGCGACGAGGTCGTCGTACTGGGTGGAGCGAGCCTCGATCGAGGCGTAGAGCGCGTCGAGATCTGCTTGCCTGGCGACGAGCCCGTCCCGCTCCAGGTTGAACGCCGCCTGCGAGCCGAACTGACCCGCTTCGGCCCGTGAGTTGAATGAGGCGACATCGGCGCCGAGCTGGTCGTAGCCCGCGTTGTAGGCCGCATAGTCCGCGTTGATCCCCGACATCAGCGCGTCGATTTGGGAGACCAGGTCGGTGATCTGCTGCTGCTGCGCCAGGAAGACAGCATTCGAGGCATCGTGCATCGCGGCAATGGCTGCGCGGTCGCTGAAATACAGCGCGTAGTGCGCCTCAAGCTGTGGGGAAAGGTCGGAGTACTCGGTGCCGAGGATCGAATGCAACTCGTTGAGGCGCTCGCCTGGCTCAGCGGTCGCGTAGAAGGCCAGCGTCGCGGCCAGCGCGGAATCATCGGATCGCTTGGCAACCTCCGCCTCGAGCAGCGGAGCGAGCGTGGCCCGCTCGTCTTCGCTCATCCGGTCCCACGCCGCGTGCAGCATCTCGTGCGATGCCACGACCTCTTCGAGGCCATCGAGCCGCGGGTCTGTCACGTCGAACAGGTGGATGCTGCGGTCGGTCTGCAGGTAGCATCCGAGAATTCCGACACCCTCCTGGTGTGTCGCGCAGGCGGTTTCGAAGGCCTTGCCTGACGCTACGGATGGCCGGCTGGCGAAAAACAGGAATCGACCCTCGTCGGTCATCGTCGAACGCGACGCGTAGTCGGTGATCGCGGCGCTCGGAGTGTAATTCCACACCGCAAACTGGTCGCTCACCCGGTCGCGATGGGTGACAAGCCAGCCGATCGTGACGGCCAGGGCGAGGTTGAGCAGCACCGCGAGCACAATGCCAAAGATTCGGCCTCGGCCTAGGCGCTCAGGCCGGGTTGTGTCGAGATCCTGGGTCACGGCAGCAAATCTAACCCAGCGAGCCGTCGGCACCCGGATGGTTCCGGAGCCAACGGCCCGATTGTTGAGTGTTCGTTACTTCTGCAGCACGACCTGCAGGTCGAGGTTGATTGTCACATCGTCGCCGAGGGTGACCCCGCCGGCCTCGAGCGCAGAGTTCCAGCTCACGCCGAAGTCCTGGCGGTTGATCTTCGTGCTCGCGGACGCCCCTGCCTTGGTGTTGCCGTACGGGTCCTCGATGACACCGCCAAACTCGCCCTTCAACACGACCGCCTGGGTCACGCCGCGCAGCTTGAGGTCGCCCGTCAGGGTGAAGTCGCCAGAAGCCGGGTCACCGTCGATGGAGGTCGAGGTGAAGGTCATTGTGGGGTGCTCCTCGACGAGGAAGAAGTCGCTCGTGCGCAGGTGGTTGTCGCGTGCTTCAACGCCGGTCTTGACGGATGCCACATCGATCGTGGCTTCAATCGTCGAGTCGTTCGGGTCTTCGGCGGTCACGATCGTCACGTCGAACGTCTCGAAAGTGCCACGCACCTTGGCGATCATGAGGTGCTTGACCGTGAAGGAGATCTCGGAATGGGTGGGGTCGAGCTTCCAGGTGCCGACCTTGTAATCGGGGTGGATGCTGGTTGCGTTTGTCATGATCGATGCAAGCGCATGGATCATGACTACATTCCCGATTTAGTGGATCCATCAACTAAATTCACCGGACGGCAACAATTCAGTGCCCGGTTAGCGGTCCCATCAGCTTTGCGGCGAGCGACGGGCGGCGCGTGATCCTCTCCTCCGCGTCGGCGATGGTCATCGCGGCCAGGCCTGCGTTGGCACCCGCGAAGCGAAGCGGTTCGCGCTCCCAGGCCGGCGAGGAGTGATTGACCCAGGGCAAGCGCACCAGATCGGACGGCGTTCGGGTGACGAGGTCAGCGAGCGTTCGCCCGGCGAGATTGGTGGTGCTGAGTCCGTCGCCGACGTAACCGCCCGCCCAGGCGACTCCGTTCTTCGGGTCGTAACTGGCAGTCGCGTGCCAGTCGCGGGGCACGCCCAGCGGGCCTCCCCAGCGGTGCGAGACTTCGAGCTTGCCCGCCTGGGGAAACAGCTCGCCCAGAGTGCGCCGCAGGTGTTCGAACACGGCGGGCACCCGGTCGTACTCCGCCTTGATCGCGCTGCCCCAGTGGTACCGCGCGCCCCGACCGCCGAACGCGAAACGATTGTCTGCCGTGCGCTGGCCGTAAACCAGGAGGTGGCGGTAGTCGGTGAAGGTGTGACCGTGCTCCAGCCCGAGCTCTTGCCAGGTGGCATCCGGAAGCGGTTCGGTCGCGATCATGAGGGAGTAGAGCGGTAACACCCGACGCCTCGTGGCCCTGAGAGCGGCACCATAGCCCTCGGTCGCGACCACGAAGTTCTCGCAGCGAACGGTACCCGTCGTGGTCACGACCGTGTGCGGCGAGTAGTCGAGCACTTCGGTCTGCTCATAGATGGTGACGCCGCGCTTCTCCAGCGCGCGCGAGAGGCCTCGCACCAGCTTGGCCGGATGGATGCGGGCACAGTTCGGATCGAACGAGGCGCCCAATGACCCTGCCGCGGGTTGCGGCCCGCGCAGCTCGATCGGGTCGACGCCGTACTTCGCCGCTTCGGCCACCTCGGCGCGTGCCCTAGCCAGCTGGACCGTCGAGCGGGCAAACGCGAGCGTGCCGCCCTTCGCGTAGTCGATGTCTATCCCCGCCCGTGCCGCTACCGCGCCGACCTCGTCGACCGTGTCGATCATGGCCCGGCGCATGGCGAGCGCGGCGTCGCGCCCGTGCGCGCGTTCAAGCGAGGCGGTCGATCGGGGGAAGAGTGCGCTGCACCAGCCGCCGTTGCGCCCCGACGCGCCGAACCCGGCGATCTCCTTCTCCAGCACCGCGATGGTCAGCGTCGGGTCACGGTCAAGCAGGTACCACGCCGTCCACAACCCGGTGAGGCCAGCACCGATGATCGCGATATCAACGTCGAGCTCGCCGGCCAGCGCGGGGCGGGGGCTGAGGTCATCCCGAACGCTGTCGTGCCAGAAGCTCAACTCCCGGTACTCGTCGCCCTTCATCATTCAGGACACAGTGTGACGGATGGGGCAGGCGTCCACCGCTGTGGTCCCATGAGACCCGTGCGCAACATCCACCTCACATAGTCCTGAATAGTGAAAGCTCAGAGTTTGGTCCAGGCCTCGGTCAGCACCGAACGCAGGATGCCCTCGATCTCATCGAATTCGGCCGGCCCGACGGTCAGCGGCGGCGCAAGTTGGATAACCGGGTCACCCCGGTCGTCGGCGCGGCAATAGAGCCCCGCGTCATACAGCGCCTTGGACAGGAACCCGCGCAACAGCCGCTCGGACTCGTCGTCGGTGAAGGTGAGCTTCGACGCCTTGTCTTTCACGAGTTCGATGCCGAAGAAGTAGCCGTCGCCGCGCACATCCCCGACGATCGGCAGGTCTTTCAAACGCTCGAGGGCGGCGCGGAAGAGCGGTGAGCTCGTGCGCACATTCTCGTTGAGCTTCTCCTCCTCAAAGATGTCGAGGTTCTCCAGCGCGACCGCTGACGACACGGGATGCCCGCCGAAGGTGTACCCGTGATAGAACGCGGTAGTGCCGTGCTTGAACGGTTCGTACACCCGCTCGTTGACGATCGTCGCGCCGATCGGGGAGTAGCCGCTGGTCATGCCCTTCGCGCAGGTGATCATGTCCGGCTCGAAGCCGTAGGTGGTCGAGGCGAACATGTTGCCGATCCGACCGAAGGCCGTGATGACTTCGTCGGCAACCAGCAGAACGTCGTACTGGTCACAGATCTCCCGCACCCGTGCGAAGTAGCCGGGCGGTGGCGGAAAGCATCCCCCCGAGTTCTGCACCGGCTCAAGGAAGACGGCGGCGACGGTTTCCGGCCCCTCGAACAGGATCATCTCCTCGATGCGGTTCGCGGCCCACTGGCCGAAGGCTTCCTCGGTCCCCTCGAAGCCCATTTCGCCGGCGCGGTAGTAGTTCGTGTTCGGCACCCGGAAGCCGCCGGGGGTGACCGGCTCGAACATCTCCTTCATGGCCGGGATGCCCGTGATCGCGAGCGCACCCTGGGGCGTGCCGTGGTACGCGACCGCGCGCGAGATCACCTTGTGCTTGGTGGGGCGGCCCTGCAGCTTCCAGAAATATTTGGCGAGCTTGAAGGCGGTCTCGACCGCCTCGCCGCCGCCGGTGGAGAAGAACACCCGGTTGAGTTCGCCCGGCGCGTAGTGGGCGAGCCGATCGGCGAGTTCGATCGCGTGGGGGTGCGCATATGACCAGATCGGGAAGAAGGCGAGCTCTTCCGCCTGCTTGGCGGCCACCTCGGCGAGGCGTCTGCGACCGTGCCCCGCGTTGACCACGAAGAGGCCGCTGAGCGCGTCGAAGTACTTCTTGCCCTTCGAATCCCAGATGTGGTGGCCTTCGCCCTTGACGATAATCGGGACGCCGTGGCCGTCTTCCATGACGGATTGGCGCGCGAAGTGCATCCAGAGATGGTCCTTCGCCTTTTGCTGCAGCTCGGCATCGTTCCAGGTCATAATTTACCTTGTTCCCCAGTTGTAGAACTGCTTGACGAGCCGCAGATAAACGAAGGTCTCGGTGGACTGCACGCCGTCAATCCCGCGGATCTGCTTGTTGAGTAGATCAATGAGGTCTTCGTCGTTCTCACAGACGACCTCGACGAGGATGTCGAAACTGCCCGCCGTGAGCACGACGTAGTCGACGGCGGAGAGCGCTCCGAGTTTCTGCGCGACCGCTGTCGTGTCGCCGGTGACCCTGATGCCGATCATCGCCTGGCGGTAAAAGCCCAGTTGCATCGGATCGGTGACGGCCACGACCTGCATGACCCCAGAGTCGGTGAGCTTCTGCACGCGCTGGCGGACGGCTGCCTCGCTGAGGCCCACTGCTTTGCCGATCTCGGCATAGGAGCGCCTGCCGTCGCCCTGCAGCTGTTCGATGATCGCTTTGGAGACGTCATCGAGCTGCACGGGCTTGGCTCCGGTGGGTCGCGAGGGGGCACTCATGGCTCGATTGTGTCAGTGCAGTGTCGCTCTCACAAGCGATTCCGCACTCGCGGCACGCAAATACTGTCGAAATCAACAGCACACTGGGTGGCCGCGTGCCAGCCTCCGTGGGTAAGTTAGTGCCATGGCTGCTACCGAGATTCGCAACTTCATCAACGGCGAGTACGTATCGGCGAAGGGTGACTCGACCTTCGACGTGATCGACCCCGCCACCGAGGAGACCTACGCGAAGTCTCCCGTCTCGGGGGCCGCTGACGTGGATGCCGCGTTCGGCGCGGCCGCCGCCGCGTTCGAGGAATGGGGCGACACCACACCTGCCGAGCGCCAGCTCGCGCTCTTCCGCATCGCCGACGCGATCGAGGCCCGCGCCGAGGAGTTCGCCGACCTCGAGTCGAAGGACACCGGTAAGCCGCGGGCATCCCTGGTGAGCGACGAGATCATGCTCTCGGTCGACCAGATCCGGTTCTTCGCGGGCGAGGCACGGCACCTCTCGGGCATGGCGAGCGGCGAGTACCTGAAAGACCACACCTCGTTCATCCGTCGCGAGCCGATCGGGGTGATCGGCCAGGTGACCCCGTGGAACTACCCGCTCAACATGGCGGTCTGGAAGATCGCGCCGGCGATCGCCGCGGGAAACACCACCGTGCTCAAGCCCTCAGACACCACCCCGTCGTCCACGCTGCTGCTCGCCGAGGTCGCGGCCGAGTTTCTGCCCAAGGGTGTCCTCAACGTCATCACGGGTGACCGCACGACCGGGGGGCTGATGATCGACCACAAGACACCTCAGATGGTGTCGATCACGGGCTCGGTGCGTGCGGGCATGGAGGTGGCGAGAGCGGCGGCATCCGACCTCAAGCGCGTACACCTCGAGCTGGGTGGCAAGGCGCCGGTGATCGTCTTCGAGGATGCCGATATCGAGTCGGCGGTCGAGGGCATCGCTATCGCGGGCTACTTCAACGCCGGCCAGGACTGCACCGCCGCCACCCGGGTGCTCGTGCACGCGAGCATCCACGATGAGTTCGTGGCCGCACTCGCGGCCTACGCCAAGCAGAACGCGAAGACCGGGGCCCCAGACGCCGACGGCATTCTGTTCGGACCTCTCAACAACGCGAACCAACTCGAGCGGGTGTCGGGCATCATCGACGCCCTACCGTCGAGCGCGAAGGTCGAGTTGGGCGGCGAACGCCAGGGCTCTAAGGGCTTCTACTACGAAGCGACCGTGGTCTCGGGCCTCAAGCAGACGGATGATGCGATCCAGAACGAAATCTTCGGCCCGGTCATCACGGTGCAGAAGTTCACCGATGAGAGCCAGGCCCTCGAGTGGGCCAACGGCGTGCAATACGGACTCGCGTCGAGCGTCTGGACGAAAGACCACTCGCGTGCGATGCGCTTCGCCAAGCACCTCGACTTCGGCTGCGTGTGGATCAACACGCACATCCCGCTCGTCGCCGAGATGCCGCACGGCGGCTTCAAGCACTCCGGCTATGGCAAGGACCTCTCCAGCTACGGCTTCGAGGACTACACCCGCGTCAAGCACGTGATGTCTTTCATAGGCTGAGCCTTCATAGGATGAAGCTCATCGCCAATAGGCACAGTATGAGCCAGACGCGCGCCCTGCGGCGGCGAGGCTTCGGGAGCGTGGATGCTGCGGTGCTTAGACTTGAACGGTGGGCGACGACTTCGACGTGACGGTGGTGCCGCTCGTGCGCCCGCTCGGCGAGGCTGCGGCATCTGCGCTTCCGGACACCGACGCCACAGTCATCCCGCCTGCCACAGCGGCCCGGTCGGAGGGCCCGATGCTCACCGAGCCGGACGCGGCCGTCGCGAAGTTTTACCAGTTCAGGGTCGGGTCGAAAACGGAGCCGATCACCCTCGATCGCCCCTGCTTCGTCGGTCGGCGGCCGAGTTCACCCCGCATTATCAGCGGCACGGCTCCTCGCCTGCTACGCGTTCCTTCCCCGCTCAAGGAGGTGTCGGCGACCCACCTCGAGCTGCGTCAGATGGGCTCGTCGGTCATCGTCACCGACCTCAGGAGCACCAACGGCTCAGTAGTCATGGTTCCAGGTAGCGTGCCGCGAAAGTTGCGTCAGGGTGAGTCCGTCGTGGTTTCCCCCGGCACCCTCGTCGACATCGGCGACGACAACGTGCTCCAGATCCTTCCCATGCAGCGTGTCGGGTAGGGCGAACATGGCAACTCAGGGAAGGCAGCCGTGACCGAGATCGGCACTGGCAATAGCAACTTCACCATCGACATTCCTGGTCGCGATGCGGTCGTGCGGATTGCGTGGTTCGCCGGAACGGACACCGGGCGCAAGCGAGCCGCGAACGAGGACAGCTACGTTGCGCAGTCACCCCTCTTCGCGGTGGCCGACGGCATGGGGGGTCATTCGGCTGGTGACCTCGCCAGCGCCGCAGTCGTCGAGCGTCTGGCCGAGATCATCACCGATGACTTTTTGACGCCCAAGGGCATCGAGCACGCACTGGAGGAAGCGACAGCCGATATCGCCGAGATCGCAGCAGACAGTGTGCTCGGGGTGGGAACCACGGTCACGGGGGCAGCACTCACCCTCCAGGATGGCGAGCCGTATTTCGCGGTGTTCAACATCGGTGATAGCAGGGTGTATTGCTTCGATCGCAACGAACTATTCCAGGTCACCGTCGACCATTCGGTCGTCCAGGAGCTAGTCGAGGCTGGCGCACTCACCAAGGATGAGGCGGAGCACCATCCCGACAGCAATGTCATCACGCGCGCGGTCGGCTTCAATGCCCGGCCGATGCCCGATTTCTGGATGGTGCAACTGCACGCCGGCCTGCGGTTCTTGATTTGCACCGATGGGCTGACCAAGGAGGTCAGCGACGAGAAGATCCGGATGCACTTCGCCGCAAGTCTCTCGCCAGCCGAGACGGCCGGGGCGCTCATCGACGCCGCCCTCGCCGCCGGCGGACGCGATAACGTCTCCGCAATAGTCATTGACGTGCTTGAGGCACCGGATTCCCTCGAAACCGACGACACCGAGCCCCGCTCGAAGCGGGCGTAGTGGTGGCAGCAACGCGAACCCCGCGGTGACTTGTTGGCTCCCAGCGTTTTGGGCGCAACGCGTGAGCGTTGCGCACCCTGTGGTGACTTGTGGCTCCCAGCGTATTGGGGGTATCACTACCACCCCCCAATAGGGGGTGACGCCCGCGTTTCGGGGTACATTCCTGCCTACAATGGAAAATCCGCACAGAGTCCCAAGGGGGTGTTCGTGGCGCGCCGACTTCCATCCCAACCTCCGACGCTGCCCGGTTTCTCTCACATTCACATTCTCGGCTCGGGCGGATTCGCCGACGTCTTCCTCTACGAACAGAACATGCCGCGCCGCCAGGTCGCTGTCAAGGTCATGCTGAGTGAGGTCGTCAACGACCAGGTTCGGCAGATGTTCCAGGCCGAAGCTAACCTCATGGCGCAGTTGAGCGGGCATCCGTCGATCCTCACCGTGTACCAGGCGAGCGTGTCATCCGATGGTCGACCCTTTCTGGTGATGGAACTGTGTTCGTCTGCGCTGAGCCAGCGCTATCGCGCCGAGCGCCTGCCGGTCGCCGAGGTGCTGCGCATCGCGGTGAAGATTGGCAGCGCGATCGAGACAGCCCACCGGGCAGGGGTGCTGCACCGCGACATCAAGCCGTCGAACATCCTGCTGACCGCCTACGGTCATCCCGTTCTCTCTGACTTTGGTATCGCGGCGACGCTCAGCGAGTCCGGCGATCGCGAGGCCGTGGGCATGTCGATTCCGTGGTCTGCCCCCGAAGTTCTCATGGATGAGACGGCAGGTTCGATCGAGTCGGAAGTTTGGGCGTTCGCGGCGACCGTGTATTCGCTGCTGGCCGGACGCTCGCCGTTCGAGGTGCCAGGGGAATCCAACAAGTCGGCCGACCTGATCGGGCGGATCAGCCGCGCTCGCCCGCAACCAATCGATCGCCCCGATGTGCCCCCGAGTCTCGAGCAAGCGTTGGCGCGAGCGATGTCGCGCAATCCCAAGAACCGGCCCGGGAGCGTGGTTGAGCTCGTCCACGAGCTCCAGGCGGTCGAGACCGAGCTGGGGGTGCCGCAGACCCCCGTGGAAGTCTCTGTCGACGAATGGGCACTCTCGACGGTCGCCGACCTCGAGGACCGAACCAACATCCGCGGCAGCGAGGCCGCGGTGTCTTCTGTCGCCCAGCGTCGTCGTCGCCGCCGGGGCGCGGTCGACGATGTCGCATACAGCGGGATCGGCACGCTCAGGGATTCGCGCAATCTTCCGAGGAGCACTGGCACGCGCCCGGTGCTGCAGGACAGGGGCGTCCGGGCCATTGCCTGGATCTTGGCTGGTGCCGCGGCGATACTCGTGGCGCTCGGTGTTGCCACCACCGTGGTGCTGGTGCGCGCGACATCCAGCAGCGATATTCCGACCGTCAGCGACATTTCGGCGACGATCGCCGATGGAACGGTCACCTTCACCTGGGGCGACCCCGGCATCACCTCAACGGACACCTATCAGATCGCCACCGGCACGACCCCGGCGGTGCAGCAGCGCGGCAGCAGTTTTGTCGTGGATGCCACGCCCGGCCAACGGGTCTGCATCACCGTTTCGGTCAATCGCGAGGGCAAGACGGGCAGCCCGAGCAGCGAGAAGTGCGCAGACGTTCCTGCGTGATGGTTGACCGTGTTTAGGAAGTGGCTGGCCACCCATCGCTCGCTTGTCGTTAGCGCGACAAGCGGCACAGTCATCGCGGCCCTGGTCACGACCGTTGCGATCGCCTCGACCGGATACACCGCGCAGCACGTCGACCTGGGCGACGGTTCGGTCTGGGTCGCCAACAGCCACCAGCAGGCGATCGGTCGGGCTAACACCGAAGTGCTCGAACTCAATTCGGTGGTGGCGAGCACCGGCAGCGATCTCGACGTGCTGCAGCGTGGCGAGACCGTGCTGCTCTTCGATCGCACCGAATCCAAGCTCGACATCGTTGATCCCGCGACTTCGGCCATCACCGACAGTGTGCCCCTTCCCCCCAACCAGCCCGAGGTGTTCCTCGCCGGCGACAACGTTGTCATCCTGGAAAAGGGCACCGGCGAAGTGTGGATCGTGGCGGAGTCAGACCTGGCCACCTTCGACGCCGAGTCTGATTCCACGCTGAGTTTTGGCACCGATGCGGTAGTCAGTGTCGATCCCAACGGGCTGCTCTACGCCTACGCGCCGTCGACCGGTCTCGTCTATCGGGTGGATGCCGCAACCTCCGATTCCGTGCAGTCGACCCAGCGCGTGAGTATCCCCCCGGCCGCAACTGACCTGAGCATCACCTCCGCCGCGGGACAGTGGGCGGTGCTGGATGCCGGAGCTGACAAGGTCTACCTCGACGGCCGAACCGTGGACCTCTCGGCAATCGTCGGGACTGGCTTGGGCACAGTGCTGCAGTGGGCAAGCAGCACCGGCGAGCGCCTGCTCGTCGGGTATTCGGGCGGGCTCATCAGCGTGCCGCTCAGTGGTGCCGCTGCCGTCGCGCTTGTCGACGGCAGGTCGGGCACCGCTGCCCGTCCGCTCGCCATTGGCGCTTGCGAGTTTGGCGCGTGGAGTGACGGGCATAGCTGGAGGCGTTGCGACGGAGACGGGGGAGGCGGCACCACCTTGAGCTTGGCCAGGATGGTGGGCAACGCCAAGCTCAATTTCGTGACCAACGGTGACAGGGCCGTGCTCAACGACCGACGTTCCGGTGCGACGTGGGCCGTGCAGCGCTCCGGGCAGCTGATCGACAACTGGAACGACCTGATTGTGGCGAATGACAAACCGCCGGAGGAGCAGCAGAACAACCAGGACACTCCGCCCGAGGTCGAAAAAGTGCAGGAGCCGCCGGTCGCGATCGACGATGCGTTCGGCGCACGCCCGGGTCGAGCCACCGTGCTTCCTGTGCTGCTCAACGACTATGACCCGAACGGAGATGTTCTGGTCATCAGTGACCTAGCGCCGCTGGACGAGTCGGTCGGAAGGATCGACCTCATCAACGAGAGACAGCAGATCCAGTTGACCCTTCCTGCCGCGGCATCCGGCCAGGTTCGGTTCTCGTACACGATCACCGATGGCAGGGGAGGCACGGCGTCGGCCAACGTCGTGGTGACGGTGCGCACGGCCAACGAGAACTCGCCGCCAGAGCAGGTGCGCGAAACCAAGACAGTTGTGCAGGCTGGTGGGAGGGTTACGACCCAGGTACTGAGTGACTGGGTCGACCCCGACGGGGATCCCTTCTACCTCATAAGCGCTTCCGTCGCGGAGCCCGATACGGTCAGCTACAAGCCCGAAGGATCGATCGTCTATTCGGACTCCGGCCGTGGGGGCGACCTGAAGCTCGTGACGCTCGTAGTCTCCGACGGCAAGTCGGAGGGATCGGGAAGCGTCCTGGTGAACGTCCAGCCGGCTGGCCAGGTGCCGATCGTCGCCGACCCCTTTGTGGTGCTGACCTATGCGGGGCAAGAGGTCACAGTATCGCCCCTCGACCACGTACGCGGCGGCACCGGAACTTTGCGGCTGAACAGTGTGCCGGCCAAGACCGATGTCACGATCACCCCCAGCTACGAAACCGGCACGTTCCGCTTCTCGAGTGACCAGGTGCGCACCCACTACCTCGAATACGTGGTGACCGACGGCACGCAAACTGTCACAGGACTTGTTCGGATCGATGTCGCCTCGCCGCCGGACGCGAACACCAAGCCGATCACCATCCCCAAGACGGTGTTTGTGCAGACCCTGCGCAGTGAGCGCGTCGACGTCGCGGGCACCGATGTCGATCCGGCCGGTGGGGTGTTGCTCGTGACCGGCGTGACGAACCTTCCGGTCAACTCCGGTGTTCGTGCCGAAGTGCTCGAGCAGCGCATTGTCAGGGTGAGTCTCGACAAACCGCTCGACAACGGCCCGGTGACCTTCAACTACCGCATCAGCAACGGCCTCGCCGATGCCGAGGGCGAGATCACCGTCATCGAGATCCCGACCCCTGCCCGGGCGCAGCCCCCGATCGCGAACGACGACAGCGTGACGGTGCGCGTGGGGCAGGCGATCGACATCCCGGTGCTCGACAATGACGAGGATCCCGACGGTCTCGACCTGACCCTGCAGCCCGTACTCGCCCAAGAGTTGCCCCCGGATTCGGGCCTGCTCTTCGCTTCGGCGAATGTGTTGCGCTATCTCGCGCCGAACAAGACCGGCAATTTCACCGCCGCCTACACGGTCACTGGGCCCGACGGCCAGGCCGCCACGGCGCTCGTGCACATCGCGGTGCGTGAGGCAGACGTTGCGACGAATAATGCACCGGTTCCGCCAACCGTGACGGCACGGGTGATCGCCGGCGAGACGGTGCGGGTGCAGATCCCGCTGGCCGGCACCGACCCTGATGGCGACTCGGTGCAATTGCTCGGCCAGGCGTCGAACCCGCAGAAGGGGTCGGTCATCGATCTGCAGTCCGACACGATCGTGTATCAGGCGGGCCAATACTCGGCCGGCACCGACACCTTCACCTATGGCGTCATCGACTCGCTCGGAGCCCGCGCGACCGGAACCATCCGGATCGGGATCAGCCCGCGCCTTGAAGGCGCGAGAAACCCGGTCGCGATCGTCGACGAGGTGACCGTGCGCCCTGGCGTGACAGTGTCAGTGCAGGTGCTCGCCAACGACTCCGACCCGGATGGCAGTCCCTTGACGATCACCTCGGCCGTGCCCAATGACGCCGTGACGACCGCCAAGATCGTGGGCGATGTCGTGGATGTCACGCCGCCCCGCACCCCGGGCAGCTACGGCGTCATTTATACGATCGAGAACGACACGGGTGGCACCAGCCAGAACTTCATCAGGGTGACCGTCGACCCGAATGCGCCGCTGGCCCGCCCGGTGGCGAAGGATTCGGTGCTCACACTCTCGGACATCTTGAATCGCCCGAAGGTGACCGTCGACGTGCTCGCCAACGTGTTCTTCGCCGATGGTGACACCCGCTCGGTCGGGCTCAGCGTTTACCCCGGCTATGGCGGGGTAGCGCAGGTCACCAGCAACAAGCGAATCGAGGTGACCATCGGGCCGAAGAGCCAGATCATCCCCTTCAAGGTCTCCAACCCCGACGACAGCTCGATCTACACCTACGGCTTCATCCGGGTGCCGGGAACTGACGACGCCCTCCCGCAGCTCGATCGTCGAGCCGCGCCGCTGCGGGTCAACAGTGAGAGTCAGCTGGTGATCGACCTCAACAACTATGTGATCGCGGTCGGCGGCAAGCAGGTGCACATCACCGACCCGAGCACCGTAGCTGCGACCCATTCGAACGGCGACAATCTCGTGCAGGATGACCACACGCTGGTCTTCACGTCGGCCGACAAGTATTTCGGCCCCGCGTCCATCTCCTTCGAGGTCACCGACGGCACCTCTGCGACGGATCCGAACGGCAGGAAAGCCATCCTGGTGCTGCCGATAACTGTGGACCCGCGCGACAACCAGCCTCCCGTATTCAATGGCGCGGTCATCGCATTCGAGCCGGGCGAGGAGAAGGTCATCGACCTACTCAAGCTCACAAGCTACCCATACCCGAAAGACCTCAAGGAGCTGGTCTACTCGGAGCTCGCCCCGCTGCCGGTCGGTTTCAGCGAAACGCTCAGCGGAAGCCTGCTCACCCTCAAGGCCGACGACGACGCTGCCAAGGGAAGCTCCACCTCGATGGCGCTCTCGGTGCGCGACGCGATCTCTGATGGCAAGGCCGGGCGAATCGAACTCTCGGTCGTCCAGTCCACCCGCCCCCTGCTGAAACCGGCGGATGACTCGGCGATCGCCAAGCGCGGCAGCACGACGACGATCAACGTGCTCGACAACGACCAAGCCACCAATCCGTTCCCTGGCGAGCCACTCAAGGTAGTCGACATCCGCGGACTCGATGGCGCGAGCCTGCCCGCCGGTGTCAACATCGTGCCGAGCGCCGACAAGTCGTCAATCACGGCGACCGTCGATGGGACCGCGGCACCGGGGGATGTGACTCTGCAATACCAGGTGGCCGACGCGACAAACGACCCAGACCGCTACGTCTGGGGAACGATCACCGTCTCGATCCAGGATCGCCCAGACCCGGTATCCAACATCGCGCCGAGTGGCTTCAGCGACCGCCAGCTCACCATGCGTTGGAATGCTGGCTCGTTCAACAACTCCCCGATCCTGGGCTACAAGGTGACAGCGACAGCGGGCAGCACCGTCGTCGACACCGAGTTCTGCACCGGCACAACCTGCTCGATCTCCACGGATGGCAATGGTCCGTCAAACGCGGTGCTCGTGACGGTAGTGGCGACAAACGCGATCGGGGACTCCGACCCTGTCACGCTCGCCGACCCGGTCTGGTCTGACATCATCCCGCCCGCCCCCACGGTGTTCAGCTCCGCACCGCTCGATCACGGCCTACTGATCACCTGGAATGCGGTGAGCACGCCACCGGGCGGATCACCGGTCGACCGCTACCACGTCGCGGTCGGTGGTTACTCGGGCGACTTCGGCCCCGGCATCTGCAGCGGTGGAACCTGCACTTTCGACACCACCGCCGTCGGCTGGCCATTGGACAACGGCGTTGCCGTGAGCTACACGGTGAGCCCGCGCAACGGTGCCTACACCGCCCTTTCGGTGTGGAATACGAGTGATCCGCGATCGGATGTGCCTGCCGGGCCGCCCATCGCTACCGGAACGCCCGTGGCGACAGCCGTGAGCGACACGGCGGTGGATTTCGACTGGACGTCAGTGTTCGCCGACAACGGCAGGCCCATCACGGGGTTCGCACCGATCGCCTACACCGGCGCGGTGCCGTCGTGCCCGTCCGATCCCACGACCACGGCTACTTCGACGCAGTTCTCGGGGCTGTCGCCGAATGGGACGTATTCGCTGATCGTCTTCGCGTTCAACTCACAGGGCTGCGCGGCGAGCTCGCCTGTCGTCGCGCACACGCCGCCCGGCGTGATCACCGGTCTCACTTTCGGCCTGGTGCAGAACGGCAGTAACTGGGACATTGCGATTACCGGTGGTTCGATGAATGGCGATCCGCTGACCGGGAGCTACTCGATCTACTACCAGCTCTCGGGCGATAACACGACGGGCGGATTGCGCGGGCCGGTGGAGCTCGGGGACCCCCTAACGGCTGATGGCAGCCAATACGGCCAGCACGTCGTGGTCGAAGCGCTCGCCTGCCGCACCTACGATTCGTCGCCGGTGTGCCAGCCCGCGCTCTCAGGCGGGTTCGCCACGGGGTATGTGCCGGTGAACCCGAGCCTTCCGGGTGGGGAGCAGCCGGTCTTCACCTCCACCGGGCCCCTGAGCGGGGACTTCGACTGGCTAGGCTGGCCGTCCGGGCCGGGATACGAGAGCATCCAGTACACCTGCGATGGCCAGAGTGGGTTCACGACAGCCGACACCAGCCAGCCCGGCCATTGCTCCGCAAGCGGCCTGCTGGTCATGCACCTGACAATCCGGGTTATCGCCAACGGTGGCCAGGCCTACGACATCACCTACGCGAACAACTGAACGAGGGAAACAGTATGACCATGACTGCCGAGCAGGCCACCTGGTTCGCCGACATCTTCAACCGACTCGTCGCCAATGTCGACCAGGTGCTTCTGGGCAAGACTTTCGTCATCCGGCTGGGGTTCACCGCGCTGTTGAGTGAAGGCCACCTGCTCTTGGAGGACTTCCCCGGCACGGGCAAGACCTCGTTCGCGCGGGCCATGGCACAGAGTGTGGCGGGGACGAGCAACCGCGTTCAGTTCACGCCCGACCTGCTGCCCGGCGACATCACCGGGGTGAGCATCTATGACCAGGGCAAAAAAGAGTTCCAGTTCCACCGGGGGCCGATCTTCGCGAACATCGTGCTCGCCGACGAGATCAACCGTGCCAGCCCCAAGACCCAATCGGCGCTACTCGAGGTCATGGAAGAGGCGCAGGTCACCGTCGACGGTGTAACCCATCGGGTGGGCGCACCGTTCATGGTCATCGCCACGCAGAATCCCATTGAGCAAGCCGGAACCTATCGCCTGCCCGAGGCGCAGCTCGACCGGTTCATCATGAAGGCATCCATCGGCTACCCCGACCACGCGTCAACCCTGCGGATTCTTGAGGGTGCCGGCACCAAGGCGCACGAGACGACCGTGCCGCCGATCGTCACAGCAGACGTAGTGGTCGAAATGGGCCAGCTCGCCAGGACCGTGCACGTCGACCCCACCATCAACGACTACGTGAGTCGGCTGGTCGAAGCCACCAGGACCACGGCCGAGGTTCGCCTGGGTGCGAGCGTGCGCGGGGCCCTGGCTCTCATCCGCACGGCCAAGACGTTGGCCGCAGCGAGCGGGAGGCACTATGTCATCCCCGACGACATCAAGGCCCTGACCGAACCGGTGCTCGCGCACCGGCTGGTGATCGACCCAGAGGCTGAGTTCGATGGGGTGACCGCGTCGAGCATCGTAGGCCAGATCCTGATCGAAACGCCGCCGCCGAGTGAACGGCAAGCCGTGTGATGGCTATCGGGCCCACCCCGACCGAGTCGAAACCGTCCCGATGGTCGGCTCGGACCTCGGCGAGCCCGAAAGCCGCCGTGGCCAAATCATCGGGCACGAACCTCAGGTTCGACTCCCAGTTCAGCACCGGCAGCAAGGGCCTCACCAACGCTCGCACCCGCATCGTGGGCGATCGCACCGGATTTCTCGCGGATGCCGTCATCGCGATGGTTCGCTTTGTCACGGCAGCACGCGTCATCGCGGCGAGGGCATTCGGCCGGGTGTCGTCGGTGGTCACCCGGCTCGGTTGGGTGATCTTCGCCCTGATCCCTCTGGCGCTGGGGTTTGGCTACGGGCTCGGTTGGCTCGAACTGGTCGCCGTGGGTTTCGCGAGCATTGCACTCGTGATCATCGCGGTCATCTATCTCATCGGCCGCAGCCCGATCGCCATTGACTTGCGGGTCGGGCACAACAGGGTGGTCGTCGGCGAGCGCGCCGTTGGCGAGATAGTCGTGACCAACCCCCGTCGCACCAGGGTTCTCGGAATCACCGTCGAGATCCCGGTCGGGGCAGGGTTGGCCGAAGTCGCCTTGCCGGGAATCAAGGGCGGGGCCGAGCTTGCCCACGAGTTCGTGGTTCCCACCCTGCGGCGCGGGGTGATCACGGTGGGCCCGGTGCGCACGGTGCGCGCCGACCCCGTCGGACTGGTACGCCGCGAACTGGTCTGGACGGGCACCGAAGAGCTGTTTGTGCATCCACGCACGATCGGCATCCCGAGCATGAGCACCGGCTTCATTCGCGACCTCGAAGGAAACCCCACCCGCGACCTGTCGAACAACGACGTTTCCTTCCACGCGCTGCGCGAATACGTGCCCGGTGACGAGCGCCGCTACATCCACTGGAAGTCCACGGCGCGCACCGGCACCTACATGGTCAGGCAGTTCGAGGAGACCCGACGCAGCCACCTGGTGATCGCCCTGAGCCTGGCGAGCTCTGACTACCAGACCGAGGAGGAGTTCGAGATGGCGGTCAGCGTTGCCGGTTCGCTCGGCGCCAGGGCGATCAAGGATGCGCGAACCGTCACGGTCGTAGCGAGCGAGTTCACCCCGGAGTTCGCCAAGCGCAAGGTGCTCGCCGTCAGGCTGCTCTCGACCCTCTCCCGCGCGCGGCTGCTCGACGATCTCGCCGTCGTCGAGCACTCCGAGACGGCGCTGAGCATCACCGATGTCGCGCGAGTGACCGGCGAGCAGGCCGGCGGTGTGTCTGTGGCCTTCCTGGTTTGCGGTTCGGGGGTGACTGCGCAGGAGTTGCGTGCGGCATCCACAAAGTTCCCGCTGGGGGTCGAGGTGGTTGCCGTCGTGTGCGACCCGGAGCGGCCACCGGGGCTGCGCCGCGTTGCCGGCCTGAGCGTGCTGACAATCGGCTTCCTGGATGACCTGCAGAAGTCGCTTTCCCGGTCGAAGGCAGCATGAGCGCCATCGATCTCGGCCAGGGCGAAACCCGCAGAGCAAACGGAACCGCCGCTCGGCCGACCGAGAGGCGCACGCCCGGCCGTTTGCGATCTCGCGCTCGCCTCAATCTGCCCTTCGTGGTCGTCAACACGGGGATGCTGTGGCTGGCGACGATCATCGCCACCCTGGCCCTGTGGCCGATCTACCGCGGCACGAGCCTGATCGTGCTCGTGGCCGTGGCCCTCGTCGCAGGAACCGCCATCGCAGTCCTCGGAGCCGCATTCCGCTGGAGCTCGCCCATCGTGATGTTTGTCACGATTGCGACCTTCCTCGCCGTGGGGGTGCCGGTCGCCGTGCCCACCAAGGCGCAGTTCACGGTGCTGCCCACTTTCGAAGGCATGCGCGACCTCGTGACCGGGGTCGCACTGGGCTGGAAGCAACTGCTCACCATCTCGCTTCCGGTGGGGGACTACCAGGCGCTCTTGGTGCCTGCGCTGGTTCTCGTTCTCGGCACTGTGGTGATCGGGTTGTCGATCGCGCTCCGCGCCCGACAAGGTGAACCTGCCGTGCTCGCCCCGATTGTGCTGTTCATCCTCGCGACGGCGTTTGGACCGAACTACCCCAGTCGGCCCCTCGACGCCCCGATCGGGCTGATCGTCGTCGTGCTGCTCTGGTTGGTGTGGATGCGCTGGTACCGTCGGCGCGCGGCGATCCGGCTGCTGGCGGCCGAGTCGCTACTCGTCGCCGATCGCGCCGCGGGCCCCCGCGCCGCCGAGCCGAGCTCTGCGGGGCTGCGCACGGCGGTCAGTGCAGCGCTCATTCTCGCTATCGCATCGACCGGGGCTGTGTTCGCCGCCAACGCCCTGCCGCCCACTGCCGACCGGGCGGTACTGCGCACGGCGCTCCAACAGCCCTTCGATCCCCGGGACTACGTGAGCCCGCTGGCCGGATTCCGCGGGTACCTACAGTCCCCGAGCGTTGACGACGTGCTCTTCCGGGTGACCGGACTACCCAAGAACAACCGCATCCGGATAGCGACCATGGACACCTACGACGGTGTGGTCTACGCGGTCGGCAGCAGCCTCGCGACGAGCGAGTCCGGGTCATTTACTCGCGTGCCGGCCGAGTTCGACCAGTCGGCGGTCAACGGCGTCCAGGCATCCGTGACTGTGACTATCGACGGCTATTCGGGGGTGTGGCTGCCCACCGTCGGCAAGTTTGAGTCGGTGAGATTCGCCGGTTCGCGGGCCGGCGCACTGCGCGACGCGTTCTACTACAACAACGTGTCTGGCACCGCCGCGGTCATCGGGGGCCTCGAGTCGGGCGATTCGTACACGCTCAATGCAGTGCTACCCGTGCAGCCGTCGACCAGTGAAATCAGCACTCTCAAGCCGGGCTCGGCGACGGTCCCCGCTGCCAAGAATGTGCCTGACGCCCTGACCGCCAAGCTCGAGGAGTACGTCGGCAATACCCAGGGGGCTGGAGCTCGCCTCGCGGCCATGCTGGCAGGGCTCGCCCAGGAGGGCTACATCAGCCACGGGATCGGCCAGGATGAACCGCCGAGCCGATCGGGTCACGCCGCGGATCGCATCACCGAGCTCCTGACAGCCCCGAGGATGATCGGTGACGCCGAGCAGTATTCCGTGGCGGCCGCCCTGATGGCCCAGGACCTGGGATTTCCCGCTCGCGTCGTTTTCGGATTTGCGCCGACCAACGGCACCGTGACCGGCTCAGACGTCTCCGCCTGGATCGAGGTCGACACCGCCCAGTACGGCTGGGTGACTATCGACCCGGCACCGCCGTTTCGCCAGATCCCGGATGAGCTGCCCCAAGACACCACGAAAGTCACCCGGCCACAGACCATCGTGCCCCCACCCGTGACCGAGTCCGAGACGTTCAATCGACAATCGACTCCGGACAGCCAGCAGGCACTTCCCCCTGATCTCAACCCCGTGCTGCTGCTCGTGCTTGCCATCCTGCGGGTGGCAGCGTGGATTCTCGTGCTCGTGGCCATTGCGCTCGCACCGTTCATCGTGATCATTGCCGCGAAGTTGCGCCGCAGGCGCCTGCGGCGAGCGGCTCCCAACCTCATCGACCGGATCAGTGGAGGCTGGCAGGAGTTCGAGGACTCGGTGGTGGACCACGGGCTCAGCCCCGCGGCATCCTCCACCAGGAGCGAGGTCGCGGCGATCGCTGGCGGGGTGCAATCCCAGGTGCTCGCGGCCGTCGCCGACCGCGCCGTGTTCTCGCCAAACGAGCCAGATCCGGCGGACGCCGACAGCGTTTGGCGCGCCGTTGACGAACTCGAGGCCTCCCTCGACGCCGGCCTCACGCGCTGGCAGCGCATCAGGGTGCGGGTCTCACTGCGTTCCCTTGGTGGTTATAGTGTCAGGACGCTGCTCAAGAGACAGAAGGAGCGCTGAAAGTGATCTGCTCGTACTGCGGAACCGATCTCCCCATCGGGGCGATGTTCTGCGGTGAGTGCGGGCGCCCCGTCACTACTCGGGCCGAATCCAAGACCAGGTCAGCTGTGTCATCCGCGGCGGCGACGGCATCGACCCGTTGGCCGGCGGCGGTTGCCGAGCACCAGGCAGATTCTCCACCGCGGGCCGAGGATGCCGTCGATGCGGCCCCGCCCGACCGCAAGGCGCCGCTGAGGGAATCCGGGGATGCCCCGCCCGGCCCCGCCCTCGTCGAGCCGCCCCGAGCGGCCGCCCCCGTGCCTGACGAGCCCGCCGTGGTCGCCGTGGCAGCCGCGCCCGACGAGCCCGCCGTGGTCGTCCCGGCTGTCGCGCCCGAGGAGCAGCCCGAGGAGCAGCCCGAGGAGCAGCCCGAACCGGCCGCAGTGTTGCCAGGGCTGGAGGTGCAGCCGCACCCAGTGGGGCAGGATGCCGAGATCCTCGAGCCTGCCGTGGAGGAGCTTGTCGACGCGTCCGCGAGCGGGGACACCTGCGCCCAGTGTGGGGCGCCGCTGGCGGCATCCGACATCTTCTGCGGGGAGTGTGGATTCGTGCGCAAGACTGCGGCCGCGACCGGGCCAGCGCGACCACGTGACACCGCAGCCTACGACCCATTCCCCTGGGGTGTTCCGCGGGCGACCGAGATCGAGCCGCAAGAACTCGCGCCAGCTCCGCCGCCGGAGCCGACTTATGACGACGATTCGGACGTGGAGCAGACGCGCGTCGTGGCGCGCACGGGGCGGGGTGATCGATTCGTCCTCCAGTTCAGCACGGGGGAGAGCGTGAGCGTCGCCGGCACCGGGCTCATCGGTCGCAATCCGGTCGCCGAGCCGGGGGAGTACTTCGACTCACTCGTGACCATCGTCGACCCGGGAAAGTCCGTGTCGAAGACTCACCTGGAATTCGGGCAGGATGCCGGTGCGTTCTGGGTGAGCGACCGCTATTCCGCGAACGGGACTGTGCTGCGTGAGCCCGACCGCCCGGTGCGCAGGGGTGACGCGGGCAAACGCTACCGGATCGTGCGCGGCACTCGCATCGACATCGGTGAGCAGTTCTTCATCGTCAGCTGACGGCTGCCTCCCGCGCGCCGCTGACGGCTCCACCGCAGGCACCGCCGCTGCACCGAGTCCACGGAGGGCACCGTGGGGGACGCATTGCGACGGCGTTCTGATTTCCTAGCCGAGTGGCAAACATCGAGCAGGGGCGCGTCGTCGCGCCGCGCCCACCCGAGCCGACAGCGCCCTTCCGACTGCCGGTGCTTGCGACAATCGCTCCCATGGTCGCGGCATTGGCCATGTGGCTCATCACGAGCTCACCCTTCGCCCTCATGTTCGCGGCCCTCGGGCCCGTGACCGCGCTCGCGAGTCTCGCAGACTCGCGCATCGGGTCGCGTCGCAGAGCGAAACGCGAGCTAGCGCGCTTCGAACGAGACACTGCTGCACTGCTCGTCGACATCGAAACCGCGCACGCCGCCGAACGACTCGCGAGCAGCGAAGCCACCCCTGCGGCAAGGTCGATCATCCTGCGCTCGGGCGCCGACCCATATCGCTGGCGGGCGCGAGCCGATGCTGCGGTGTCTGTCGCGGTCGGCACCGGCGCTGTGATCAGCGCTCTCCGACTAGAGCAGGCCGCCCGGCAGGCCGGCGATCCGCCAGCAGTGACGGCGGGCCTCGATCGGCTCGCCGCCGCGACATCCACGCTAGAAGCAGCGCCGGTCGTGGTCGATGCCCGGCTAGGGGTCGGAGTGATCGGCCCGCCCCGGCTCGCCTGCGCCGCTGCCCGAGCGATAACCCTCCAACTGGCGTGGTCGCTGTCGCCCGCAGAGCACTGGTTTTCGGCTGCCGACCGCGAGGCGCAATGGATGTCGCTGCTGCCCCATCCCCCCAGTGAGCGCGGCCCACGACCGGGTGCCGGAGCCGAGTTCGGGCGCGTCGGGGAGGACGCACCGATCGTCACGGTCAGCGTGGCAGAGACCGAACCGCAGCTGCCGAGTGGCTGTTCGGTCGTCATTCGTGCGGGGGGCGAGGGCGGCCCCGCAATTGTGCAGCACCCGGAGCGCTCCGAGCGTCGACCGATCCGCATCGAGACCGTCTCGCTCGATGAGGCCGTCGGTTGGGCCGCGGCGGTGACCCTCGATGCCGAACGCGAGGGGCTCGTGGTGGCCGACTCGCTCATCCCGACCGTCGTGGCACTCGGTGATCTCGACAACAGGGGTGACGGTGACGAGCGCTCCCTCGCCTGCACGGTCGCCGTGGATGCGTCCGGCCCGGTTCGACTCGACCTGGTCGCGCACGGCCCCCATGCTGTGATCGGCGGCACGACGGGCAGCGGCAAAAGCGAACTGCTCCTCGCCTGGGTGATCGCGATGGCCGCTGCACATCCGCCCGAGCGAGTGAACTTCCTGCTCATCGACTTCAAGGGCGGGTCGGCGTTCGCTGCCCTCGCGGCGCTTGCGCACACCGTCGGTATCATCACCGACCTGGATGCCGCCCAGGCGGCGCGCGCCCTCGCGAGCCTGCGCGCCGAACTGCGCTACCGCGAACGCCGGATTGCCGCCCTCGGCGCGCGCGACATCGACGGCGCGACCGGGCTGCCGCGACTGGTGATCGTCGTGGACGAGTTCGCGGCGATGCTGGCCGATCATCCCGACCTGCACGCGCTGTTTGCCGACATCGCCGCGAGGGGTCGGTCGCTCGGCGTTCATCTCGTGCTGTGCACCCAGCGCCCGGCCGGGGTAGTCCGCGACGCGGTGCTTGCCAACGCCGACCTGCGCGTCTCGCTGCGGGTCAACAATCGGGCAGACAGCTCGGCGGTGGTCGGGTCGGATGCCGCGGCCGCCATCCCCGCGCGGCACCGCGGACGCGGCATCCTGGCCCTGCCCGACGGGCCGCCCCGTGCCGTGCAGTTCGCCATCGCCAGCCCCGACGACGTGGAGGCTGTCGCGCGCCGCTGGCCCGACTCCGGCCCCGCGCGGCGGCCCTGGTGCGAGCCACTGCCCCCGTTCGTGCCGGTGCACACACTTGCCCCTGACTCGGCGGGCATTCCCCTGGGGCTAGC
Organism: Microbacteriaceae bacterium; assembly: GCA_043754275.1. Lineage (GTDB taxonomy): Bacteria > Actinomycetota > Actinomycetes > Actinomycetales > Microbacteriaceae > Rhodoglobus. Next base: position 140,314 of record JAYUVE010000031.1, read on the forward strand.
CGACCTCCCCGACGAGCAGCGCATCGCCACCGCGACCTGGCACCCGGCGCGCGACGGGCACCTGCTGCTGCTCGGCGCCCCGGGCAGCGGCAAGTCCACCGCCCTCGAGACGATCGCCGCGGGCGCGGGCGAGCCACTCGTCGAGTGGATACCCGCCGCCCCAGACGCCGCTTGGGATGCCCTTGCTCGCCTCGAAGGCAGATCGGCGGACGAACGCCTTGTCATCGTCGACGACCTCGACTCGCTGCTGTCCAGGCTCTCGCCCGACCACAGGGTGGTGTTCGTCGAGAGGTTGGGCAGGGTGCTGCGCGATGGCCCTTCGCGCGGCATCAGGGTGGCTCTTGCGGCCCAGCGTCTGACGGCAGACGCCCAATCGCTCGCGAGCCTCGCACCCGCGCGGCTGCTGCTCGGCCAAGCATCCCGCCAAGATCACGTGCTCGCCGGGGGCGAGGGAGCCCACTATCTCGACAGGCTTGCTCCGGGTGGCGGCCATTGGCGAGGTAAACGCATGCAGTTTGCCTCGGGTGCCGCCCGCCGCCCACCCGATGCGCCTGCAATAGTCGATGAGCCTCGGGATCGCCCGCTCGCCATAGTGAGTCCGACAGTGGGGCTACTCGCGAGCCGACTCGGGCACGTCGTACGCCTTGCAGACCTCGGCCCCGACCTCGCGGCAAGCCTGTCCAGCCCCAACGCGCCGATCGTGCTGGGGGACGTTGACCAGTGGCAGTCCCGCTGGGGCGCGATCGCGGCGCTGCGGGCGGTCGCCGACATCTTGTTCGAGGGGTGCACGATCGCCGACTTCCGTGCCCTGACCCGCTCACGCGAACTTCCGCCACCCCTCGACCCCGCCGATCCCACACTGTGCTGGCTACTGAACGACGACGGATCTGCGAGTCGCGCGCGACTGCCTTCGCCCAGCTCACCGGCGATTCCGGATGCAATGCGGGGCTTTGGCAACTGATTTCGTGAACTTCATGTTACAAAGTGAGCCATTTGCTCGTGACCCTGTGAAGAGCCCGTGTCCCTGTGTCAGGATCAACCAACGCGAGACCACACCCCTGCCGAAGGAGTTGCATGATGCCCAGCCAACTGCCCCAGGACCCGATGATCCGCCAACTTGTCGCCCAGGCACGGCAATCTCAGCTCTCGCGGCGGCATCTTCTCCAGGGTGCAGGCATCGGCGCGTCGGCACTCGCGCTGGCGGCCTGCGCGCCGACAAGCTCCTCTGCGCCGAAGCCCGCCGCCGACACATCAGATAGCGACAAGACCCTCACCTGGTCGAACTGGCCCGGCTACATCGATGAGAATGACGACGGCACCTATCCGACCCTCGTCGCCTTCGAAGACAAGACGGGCATCAAGGTCGAGTACAAGATCGACATTGACGACAACAACACCTACTACGGCACGATCAAAGATCAGCTCGCACTGGGCCAGGCGACCGGCGCAGACACTTTCTGCCTCACCGACTGGATGATCGCCAGGCTCATCCGGTTCGGCTACGTGCAGGAACTCGACGCGGCCAACATCCCGAACAAGAAGAACCTCGCCCCAGCGCTGCTGAACCCCGACTACGACCCCGGCCGCACCAAGTCGCTGCCTTGGCAGAACGGATTCGCTGGGCTGGCCTGGAACACCGAAGAGGTGCCCGGCGGCCTTCGCGAACTCGACGACCTGTGGAGCCCGAAGCTCAAGGGCAAGGTTACGGTTCTGAGCGAGATGCGCGACACCATGGGTCTCATCTTGCTCAGCCAAGGCGTGGACATCTCCAAAGAAGATTGGGGCAGCGATGAGTTCGCCAAGGCCATCGAGGTGCTCGAGAAACAGGTGAAATCTGGCCAGATCTTCGGGATCAAGGGCAACGAGTACATGCAAGACTTCGTCTCTGGCGACGCGATCGCGGCGATCGCATGGTCAGGAGACATCACCGTGCTCAATGCCGAGGCCGGCTACGAGAAGTGGAAGTTCGCCCTTCCTGCCTCCGGCGGAACACTCTGGGGTGACGTGTTCGTCGTGCCCATGGGCTCACCGCGCAAGAAGAACGCGGAGGCTCTCATGAACTTCTACTACGAGCCCGAGGTCGCCGCCGAGGTTGCCGCCTGGGTGAACTACATCACCCCGGTGGTGGGTGCCCACGAGGTCGCAACCGAAAAGTACCCCGAAATCGCCGACAACCAGCTCATCTTCCCCAGCCAGGAGACCCTCTCGAAGGCACACATCTTCCGCGGACTCAACTCCGCAGATGACCAGGCGTTCAACGCCGAGTTCCAGCGCGTGCAGCTGGGCGCCTGATGGTCGCGGGGTTCGCCGAAGCCGGGGCGGATCTCGAACTCGTCGGGATAACCAAGCGTTTCCCGGGGTTCACCGCGATCGAAGACCTTGACCTGCGGATCCCGGCCGGGTCGTTCTTCGCCCTGCTCGGCCCTTCGGGCTGCGGCAAGACCACAACCCTGCGCCTCGTGGCGGGGCTCGAGCAGCCGACCGCTGGCCGCATCCTGATCGGCGGCAAAGACGTCACCAACGCCAAGCCCTTCCGGCGCCCGGTCAACACCGTGTTCCAGAGCTATGCCCTGTTTCCGCACATGACCGTTCTGGGCAATGTCGCTTTCGGACTGAAACGGCGCGGGATTCCGGATGCCGCGGCCAAAGCCCACGAAGCCCTCCAGCTCGTCGAGCTCGACCATCTCGCGAACCGCCGCCCGCAGCAGCTCTCCGGTGGACAGCAGCAGCGCGTCGCGCTCGCCCGTGCCGTGGTCAACCGCCCCTCGCTGCTGTTGCTCGACGAACCGCTCGGCGCTCTCGACCTCAAGCTCCGTCGGCAGATGCAACTGGAGCTTAAATCGATCCAGAACGAGGTCGGCCTCACCTTCGTGCATGTCACGCACGATCAGGAGGAGGCCATGACCATGGCCGACACCGTCGCGGTGATGAACAAGGGTGCGATCGAGCAGATGGGTGCACCCGAGGAGCTCTACGAGTTGCCGCGGACGGCGTTCGTGGCGAACTTCCTCGGTCAGTCAAACCTCTTCACGGGCGAGATCGTCTCCGCTTCGGGTTCGTCGATAGTGGTGCGGGCGGCCGGCACCATGCTGGAAGTGCCGAAAGAGCGTGCCCAGCGTCATGCCGGCCGGGTCACGATCGGGGTGCGACCCGAGAAACTGATGCTGCACCCGGTCGAGCCGAAGAAGTCGGCCGGGACGAACATCCTCGGTCCTGGACGGGTGACGGATGTATCCTTCAGCGGGGTCAGCACCCAGTACCAGGTCGCGATACCCGCGTGCGGCCTCGTGACGGTGTTCGCGCAGAATATGGTTTTCGGGCCGGTCGTGAATGTCGGCGCCGAAGTCTGGGTGAGCTGGAGTGTCGATCACGGCTTCGGCCTTCTCGATGAGCCCGCCGCCCCCCGGTTCGAGCCGGAAACCGACACGGCCACTATCGCGGCCCAGGTGCGTCGAGAGCTCATCGCCGAGCTCGAGGAGGCCTGATGGCCTTCACCGCGGTAGCCCCCGGCGCAGGAAGGGTCGACGCGGCACCCCTCAAGAAGAGCCGGGTCGCTCTGCTCCTGCTGTTGCCTGGCCTGGCCTATCTGATCCTGTTCTTCCTCACGCCGCTGGTCTCGCTCGTGGTCACTGCGTTCGAGGAGCCGGTGCCGTTCGGCGACGTCGGGCAGTTCCAGCTCGCATTCAACCTCCAGAATTTCGCCAAGTCTGCAGTCGACTACCTACCGCACTTCGGTCGTGCCGCCCTGTTCGCGACTCTCGCGACCCTGTTCGCCCTGCTCATTAGCTATCCGCTCGCCTACTTCATCGGAGTCAAGGCGCGGCCATGGCCGGCGGTTCAGGCGGTGCTCCTGACCCTCGTGATCGCGCCGTTCTTCGTGTCTTTCCTCTTGCGCACCCTGGCTTGGAAGTCGCTCATGTCAGACGACTCCGCGCTGGTCGGCTTTCTCAAGGTGGTGAGCGTCCTGCCCGCCGACGGTCATCTGACCGGCACCTGGTTCTCGGTGATCTTCGGGCTCACCTACAACTTCATTCCCTTCATGACCCTGCCGATCTACGCGTCACTTGAGCGACTCGACCTGCGGTACCTCGAGGCTGGCTCCGACCTGTACGCGAGCCCGGCATCCACCTTCTGGCGGGTCACGGTGCCGCTCTCGGCCCCGGGGATCGTCTCGGGCACCCTCCTGACCTTCATCCCCGCTTCCGGCGACTACATCAATGCGAGCTCGAGCTTCCTAGGGTCGGTGCAGACCCAGATGATCGGCAACGTCATCCAGTCAAACTTCCTCGACACGCTGCAGTACCCCACCGCGGCGGCGCTCTCGGTGATCCTCATGCTGGTGATCGTGCTGCTCGTGGCTGGCTACGTGGCGATCACCGGCACAGAGGACCTGCTGTGAGGGGCTCGTTGTTTGGTCGCTGGCTGCTTCCGCTCTACAGCGCCCTTGCCTTGATCCTGCTGCTCGTGCCTGTCGTCTACACGATCGTCTTCTCGTTCAACGCCTCGGTGAAATCCAACATCCTCTGGAAGGGCTTCACCCTCGACAACTGGACCCACGTCTGCAGCGAGCGTGGAGTCTGCGCATCGGTGGGCAACAGCCTCATCATCGGCATCGTCGCGACTGTGATCGCCACCGCGATCGGCACGCTCATGGCGATAGCGCTCGTGCGGTTCAGGTTCCGTGGACGGGCGCTCGTGAACATCCTGCTGTTCCTGCCGATGGCAACCCCCGAGGTAGTTCTCGGCGCGGGGCTCGCGGCGCAGTTTCTCGCGGTGGGATTCGGCAAGGGCATCGTCACGATCATCATCGCCCACGTGCTGTTCTGCATCAGCTTCGTCGTCGTGACCGTCAAGGCCAGGGTCGCGAGTCTCGACCCTGCACTTGAGGAGGCCGCACGCGATCTCTACGGATCTTCCTGGCAGGTCTTCTGGCTCGTGACCTTCCCGCTGCTGCTGCCCGGAATTCTCGCCGCAGCGCTGTTGTCGTTCTCGCTGAGCTTCGATGACTTCATCATCACGCGCTTCAACAACGGTGGCGTCGAGACCTTCCCGATGTTCGTATACACCGCGGCGGCAAAGGGCGTTCCCGCCGAAGCCAACGTGGTGGCTTCGGCGGTCTTCGTCTTCGCCCTCGTCGTGGTCATCGCCAGCCAGGCGTCCGCGGCGGCTCGGCGCAAGCGCCTTGCTCGGCTCGCCTGATGTCGGACGCGCCCCGGTACAACGACCGCGAGCGGCTCGCGGCACTCTGGGAAAGCGAACTCGAGGTGTTCCGCGCGCAGCGTCCACGGTCGAGTGACGAGTGGGAGCGGGCGATCCTGCACATGCCTGACGGCGTTCCCATGTTGTGGATGGCGAAGTGGCCCGGGCCGTGGCCGGTGTATGTGGCCGCGGCATCCGGTGCACACTTCGAGTGCGTTGACGGCATCGACCACGTCGACCTCTGCCTGGGCGACACCGGGGCGATGTGCGGGCATGCGCCGGAGGCTTCGGTGCGAGCGATAACCGAGCAGCTCGTGAAGGGCTCGACCTTCATGCTGCCCACGCGGGATGCCGCTGCCGCCGCCGAACTGCTGGCCGCCAGGTTCCGCGTGCCGGTCTGGCAATTCGCGCTCTCGGCAACGGATGCGAACCGCAGCCTCATCCGCTACGCGCGCCAGGTCACCGGCAGGCCGCGGATTCTCGTGCACGACCACAGCTATCACGGCACCGTCGACGAGGCATACGCCACCCTCGACGAGGCGGGGGAGGTGGTGTCCAGGCGCGGCAACATCGGCCCTCCGGTCGCCCTGGTCGAGACCACCGCCGTCGTGCAGTTCAACGACATCGGGGGCCTCGAGGCCGCGCTCTCCGGCGGCGACATCGCCGCGGTGCTCATCGAGCCGGCGCTCACCAACATCGGGATCGTTCTGCCCGACCCCGGTTATCACGAGGCCGTGCGGCAGTTGTGCACGAAGTACGGCACCCTGCTCATCATCGACGAGACGCACACCTTTAGCGCTGGCCCCGGCGGGATGGTCGAGGCGCTCGACTTGAGCCCGGATGCCGTCGTGCTCGGCAAGAGCATCGGTGGCGGCATTCCGGCGGGTGCATACGGCATGACCCGCGAGTTCGCGCTGGCCGTGCGCGAGTCACTCGACCTTGAGGACATCGACGTCGGGGGAGTGGGCGGCACCCTGGCCGGCAACGCGGTTTCGCTCGCGGGCATCCGGGCGACGCTCTCCGAGGTGCTCACCCCCACCGCATTCGAGGGCATGATCGACAGGTCGACGGAATGGACGGCCGGGGTGCAGGCCGCGATCGACGAGTTCGAGGTGCCCTGGCAGGTGACCCAGCTCGGCGCTCGCGCGGAATACAGTTTCAGGCCGACCGCTCCGCACGACGGTGCAGAGGCCGCAGCAGCGGACGACTTCGAGCTGCAGCAGTACCTGCATCTGCACGCGCTCAACCGCGGCATCCTCATGACACCGTTCCACAACATGGCCCTCATGTGCCCGGCGACGACGGCAGCAGACGTGGAGCGCCACACCCTGGCATTCCGCGAGGCTATCGTTAGCCTCTATGCCTGACAGAGAACCACCCGAAACCTTCATTTCCGTCGACGTCGAAACCGCTGGGCCGAATCCCAGCAGCTATTCACTCCTGTCGATCGGTGCGTGCCTCGTGGATGACCCCGATCAGGGTTTCTACATCGAGCTGCAGCCCGTGGGCGATGCCGTCGTCGAAAGCTCGCTCGCGGTGGGTGGGCTCTCCATGGGGCACCTCGCGGCCACCGCAGTGGCCCCTGCGGCGGCGATGGAGCAGTTCGAGCAGTGGTTGGCCGCGACCGTTCCCGCGGGCCACACACCGGTCTTCGTGGGCTTCAATGCACCCTTCGACTGGATGTTCGTGGCCGACTACTTCGGTCGCTTCCTCGGCCGAAACCCCTTCGGGCACGCCGCTGTCGACATCAAGGCGTATTACATGGGCCTCTCCGGGTCTGCCTGGGCCAGAACGAGTCTCAGGTTCCTCTCGCCGCTGTATCTCGACGGGAGTAAGTTGTCGCACAACGCGCTCGGCGACGCGCGAGACCAGGCCCAGCTGTTCCGGGCCCTGCGCGCGGAGGCCGCCGCGCGACACTAGAGCAGATGGAGCGCGACCCATGACCGAGCCCACCACCGCACTGCCCGAGGCCTCGGCCGACATCAGCAGCATCATCGAATCCGCCAAGCGACTCGGTGTGGAGCTGGATGAAGCGGCCACGAAACAGTGGCTGGCAGCGATCTCTGCACCCGAGACTGACGACAATGTGGTGGTCGACGCGGCCGCCGGCACCTTCGGGCATCGCCTGTCGATGCTCGACTTTAGCCCGGGCTCCGTCGAGCGTTTCCGCAGGATCGGCAAGATCGTCGATGTGGCGGGGCCGGAAGGCGTCGCAGAGAGCGCCCTGGCGATCTCGGGATCCGCCGCGCAGTCCAAGATCCAGAGCTTTCCTGGCGACTGTGACTTCTTCGAGCGCCTCAACATCAAGGCTCCGACTCGCGCAGAGGCGTGCGCGATCATGGCCGGGCTGCTGAAGGACCACATCCTGGCTACGGTGAGTGGGCCCACCTACCAGTTCCTCGAGGCCAAGCTCGGCACCTACCCGTTCGACTGCGTGCACGGGCACTGGAACATCCGCAAGGGCAGCCCGGTCACCTGGACCGTGGACGAGGTGCGGGCCGGGCAGCTGGAGGTCGTGCGTGATGGCGAGCCGGTCATCCTGAAGTGGGATGAGATGGCCCTGGACCCCGGGTGGGTCAAGCTCGACTGGGTGGTCACCGACCCCGAGCGCAAGCAACTTTCCAACGCCAGCAACGTCATCGACGTCACCTGGGAGGCACCCGATGGCACGATCGTGTCGCTCGACGGTTACCTCGACGCCTACTTCCAGGAGGTCTACCTCGACGCCGAAGACGCGCCCGAGTTTCTCAAGGTCGTGAAGTTCGTCTCGGATGACGCGCTCGATGACTATGTCGCAAGGATCGAAGGTGAGGTGCACAAGTACCTCACCGACCACCTGAACTACGGCAAGGCAGCCAAACGCATGTACAACGTGTTCCGGCTGTCAGGGCGCCACCTCGATGCCGCGTTTGTGCGCGAGTTGTTCGACGAGCCGGCCACGATCCTGTACCAGGTCTGGTCACTCATCGTCACCCTCGAGAACGCCACGCAGCCGGGGTCGGCCATCCCGATCGAGGCGGTGCGAGCGCAGGCCGACGCCCTCATCCTGGATGTCGTGGGGGCGCTCGACGGTGCAGAAGAGTCCGCCATCGTGAAGGCCCTCATCGAGCTCAGGCAGAATCTGGAGAGCCAGCAGACCGGCGAAGCGAGAACCGCCGAAGTGGAGGGCGCGCAGGCGCAGGTGGTCAACCTGGTGAACACGTTCTACCGGGAAAAGCTGGTCGCGATGCCCACGATCAAGGACTACATCGACAAGATGCAGTCCCCTACTGTCTGACGCCTATCGCCGCACCCTCCCGCGCTGGCTCGGTCGGCGCTGGGGTCGCGCAATCGCTGGCGCGATTGTCCTAGCTCCGCCGCGCTGCTCAGCGGGGGCCCAATCACATCGGCAGCGTAGCGAACGCCTCGTCGATCACTCCGAGCGCATCCTCCAGCAACGCGTTGCTGATCGCGAGGCTCGGCAGGAAGCGCAGCACGTTGCCGTAGGTGCCTGCGGTGAGCAGGAGCACGCCGTGCTGGGCCGCGTACGCGGCGACGGCAGTGACTGCGGCGGCATCCGGTGTGATCGTGCCGGGCGTGACGAGCTCGATGGCGATCATCGCGCCGATGCCGCGCACGTCGCCGATCACCGGGTATTTCTTCTGCAAGGCCTCGAGGCCCGGCTTGAGCACGCCCTCGATTCGGGTCGCCTGGGCGAGGAGGTTATGGGCGTCGATCTGCTCGAACACCGCGACGGATGCCGCCGCAGCAACGGGATTGCCACCGAACGTGCCGCCCAGCCCGCCCGGCTGCGCGGAGTCCATGATCTCGGCGCGCCCGGTCACACCGGCCAGCGGTAGCCCGCCAGCGATGCCCTTGGCCGAGAGGACCAGGTCGGGCACGAGACCGAAGTGCTCACTCGCGAAGTACTTGCCGGTGCGGGCCATACCGCTCTGGATTTCGTCCGCGATGAACACCACGCCGTTGGCTGTGCACCAGTCTTGCAGGGCCGGGAGGTAACCCTCCGCTGGCACCACGAACCCGCCCTCGCCCTGGATCGGCTCGACGACGAGGCAGGCGAGGTCGGCGGCGCCCACGGTCTTCTCGAGGTATGAGATGGTGCGAGCCGCGGCATCCGCCCCGCTGAGCCCGTCGTGGTAGGGGTAGGAGTTCGGGGCTCGGTAGACGTCACCGGCGAGTGGGCCGAAGCCGGTCGCGTAGGGCGCGGCCTTGAAGTTCATGGCCATCGTGAGGTTGGTGCGACCGTGATAGGCGTGGTCGAGTACGCCTACGCCGTTGCGACCGGTGAACTTGCGGGCGATCTTCACACCGTTCTCGACCGCCTCTGCGCCGGAGTTGACCAGCACGGTCTTCTTGGCAAAATCACCGGGGGTGTGCTGCGCCAGATATTCGGCGACGCGCACGTAGCTCTCGTAGGGCGTGATCGTGAACAGGGTGTGGGTGAGCTTATTCAGTTGCTCGGTCGCTGCGGCGACTACGGCATCGTCGGTGTGGCCGATCGTCGTGACACCGATGCCGGCCCCGAGGTCGATGAACTGGTTGCCGTCGACATCGACGGCGATGGCACCGTGTGCCCTTTCGATGTAGACCGGAAGGGTCGCCGTCACCCCGACCGGGACGACCTTGAGACGACGCTCATGCAGCGCCACCGACTTCGGACCGGGGATTGCTGTGACCACGCGGCGCTCCTGCAGGATGGAATCTGATGAGATCGTGGGCGCGAGCGTGTCGGTCATAATGGGAGTTTATCCGGGAGTGGGAGCCATGGACATCGATCACCACTACGCGCTCACCGTCCAGTGGCAGGGCAACCTGGGTGTCGGCACCAGCGACTACAAGGCATACAGCCGCGACAATCTGGTCACAGCAGAGGGCAATCCGCCGATCGACGGCTCGAGCGACAGGGCGTTTCGCGGTTCAGCGGAGCGCTGGAATCCCGAAGAGCTCATGGTCGCGGCGCTCGCGCAGTGCCACATGCTCAGCTACCTGCACGAGGCCGCGACCCATGGCGTGGTCGTGGTCGCCTACTCGGATGCCGCGACCGGAACCATGCGGCAGACCAGCGACGGCGGAGGGCACTTCACCTCGGTGACGCTGCACCCCGTCGTCACGATCGCGGCGAGCGACCCCGCGCTCGCGGAGTCGCTGCACGTGCCGGCGAACGCGAAGTGTTTCATCGCAGCATCGGTGAACTTCCCCGTGCACCATGAGCCGACGATTCTCCTGGCCGACGACCCGCTCTGAGGCGCGGGGCGCGTTGCCACCCTTCGCACAGGATCGATGCGGAAGGATTGCCTGAACTTCTTCCAGTTGAAAGGTGCACTCGTGCGCACTGCTGCTTCGCTCGCCCTCGCGGTCGGCCTCCTCGCCTCTCTCGCCGCATGCTCGGCCACCGGGGGTGGCACGGGTGCCGCCGCGGCCTGCACCCCGACGGCATCCGGCGCGATCTCCGACGCCGTCAAGGTGTCGGGAGACTTCGGGAGTAAGCCGAAGGTGACAATCGCCTTCCCCACCGCCGCAGACGTGACGCAACGCACGGTCGTGATCAAGGGCACGGGCGCGGTGGCTCAGAAGAAGGATGTCGTCGATGTCGACTTCGCCCTCTACAACGGCGCCACGGGTGCAGAACTGACGAGCACCGCCTACGGCGAGGGATCAACCACCACGATTCCGATCGACGAGACACAGTTCTTGCCCGGCATCGTCAAGACCCTGGAGTGCTCGCAGGTCGGATCGCGGGTGGTGGGCGTCATCCCCCCCGACGATTCCTTCGGCGAAGCCGGCTCGTCGCAGTTGGGCGTCCAGCCCGGCCAGGACATCGTGTTCGTCGTCGATGTTGTCTCGATTGCCCCGCCGACCGCAGCCCCGCTGACCGCGCCGGACGGCAAAGACCAGTCACCAACCAACGGGTTCCCGACGGTTGTGGTCGGTGCTGACAATGCGCCCACCATAACGATTCCGGATTCGGCTCCGCCAACCGAGCTCAAGATCGCCCTGCTCAAGAAGGGTGATCACGCCACGGTTAAAGCCGGGGAGAACGTGATCGTCAACTACGTCGGGATGAACTGGAACACCAAGAAGGTGTTCGACTCCAGCTTCGCGCGCGCCGAGACGGCCACCTTCAACACTGCACAGGTGATCCCCGGCTTCACGGCCGCACTTGTCGGGCAGAAGGTCGGTTCGCGGGTGATCGCGATCATCCCGCCCGCCGAGGGCTACGGTGAGGCGGGCAGTCCGCCAGACATCGGCGGCACCGACACCCTGGTGTTCGTCATCGACATCCTGGGAATCGCCGCCGGCTGAGTTGCGGACTTTCGCCCCGATCTCTTACAGCTGGACGGGCATGTTCCCGCAAGTCACCGCCGCTTGCCGGTGCCAGTAGCCTGAACACATGCGCAGGGTCATCGTTCTTGGGTCGACCGGATCGATTGGCACCCAGGCGCTCGAGGTAATTGCGGCCAACCCCGATCGCTTCGTGGTGGTCGGGTTGGCCGCGGGCAGCAATCGCGACGCGGTGGCCGCCCAGGCCGCGGCCTTTGGGGTCGAACACACCGCGTTCGGGGCCGACGAGGCCAGCCAGCTGGTGCGGGATGTCGCGGCCGACGTCGTGCTCAACGGCATCACCGGCTCCGTGGGGCTGGCCCCCACCCTCGCCGCGCTCGACGCCGGCGTCACTCTCGCCCTTGCCAACAAGGAGAGCCTTATCGTCGGCGGCGAGTTGGTCACCTCCCGCGCGAAACCAGGCCAGATCGTGCCGGTGGACTCTGAGCACTCCGCCCTCGCGCAGGCATTGCGGTCTGGCACTCAGCGTGAGGTGCGGCGACTGGTGCTGACGGCATCCGGCGGCCCGTTCCGCGGGCGCACGCGTGAGTCGCTGCGCGACGTCACCCCGCGCGAGGCGCTGGCCCACCCGACTTGGGACATGGGGCTTGTGGTGACGACCAACTCAGCCACTCTCGTGAACAAGGGCCTCGAGGTGATTGAAGCGCACCACCTGTTCGAGGTGCCCTATGACCAGATCGACGTGACCGTGCATCCACAGTCGATAGTGCACTCGATGGTGGAGTTCGTCGACGGGTCAACGATCGCCCAGGCCAGCCCGCCAGACATGAGGCTGCCCATCTCGCTCGGGCTCGACTGGCCGAACCGGGTCGCGGACGTTGGTGTGCCGCTCGACTGGACGAAATCCAGCCAGTGGACATTCGAGCCGCTCGACGCCGAGGTGTTCCCGGCTGTCGCGCTCGCCAAGCGGGTGGGGGAGGCGGGCAGCACCTTCCCCGCGGTCTTCAACGCGGCAAACGAGCAGGCCGTGCTCGCGTTCCATGCCGGGCGGATCGGCTACCTCGACATTCTCGACACCGTGCAAGGGGTCGTCGATAAGCATCAGCCGGGGGAGTACACCCTGGATGCCGTGCTCGAGGCCGAGCTTTGGGCCCGCGCCACCGCGGAGCAACTGATCGGCTGACCACCTCGAGACAACCCCTTCCCAGCTAGTCCAAAGGGTCACGGCTACCATGGGCGGGTGGAAACTGTCCTGCTCTACATCCTTGGCGTGCTCATCATCGTCGTCGGTCTCGCCCTCTCGATCGGTCTGCACGAGCTGGGGCATCTCATCCCCGCGAAACTCTTCAAGGTGCGCGTGGGCCAGTACATGATCGGCTTCGGCCCGACGATCTTCTCGCGGCGTCGCGGCGAGACCGAGTATGGCTTCAAGGCAATTCCGCTCGGCGGCTACATCTCGATGGCTGGCATGTACCCGCCCAAGCACGAGGGCGAGATAGCTCGGGATGCCAGCACCGGCTTCATGCAGACCCTCATCCAGGATGCCCCGCCGCCAGCGATCGCGGCCAGCGGCATGGTCGAGCAGGCCGCCCCCGACCAGGCCGGAGCGACCGCGGATGAGCCGGATCGCTCGTTCTACCACCTCTCGGTGTGGAAGCGCGTCGTCATCATGCTGGGCGGCCCCACCGTCAACCTCCTCATCGGAATCGTGCTCTACGCGGTTCTGCTCTGCGGGTTCGGTATCGCACAGGCGAGCACGACGGTCGGCAGTGTCTCGCAGTGCGTGATCTCTGCATCGGAGACCCGCACGAGTTGTGCCAACGATGATCCGGTCGCTCCGGCCGCCGCCGCGGGAGTGCTGCCCGGCGACAGGATCACGTCGCTCGACGGCACCCCCATTGCCAGCTGGGACCAGGCGACAGCGATCATTCGCGATAACCCCGGAAAGACGCTCGATCTCGTGGTCGTGCGCGATGGCAGCGACAAGACGCTCACCATCACACCCCTGCTCACCGAGCGGTATGTCGTCGATTCGAAAACCGGCGAGATCGTGAAGAACTTCGACGGCAGTTCACGGACCCAGGATGTCGGCTTCGTCGGCATTGGCCCCGCGACCGAGGTCGTGCAGCAGCCCATCACAGCGGTGCTGCCTACGGTGGGCGACAACATCACCCGGGTCGCCGGAATCATCATCAACCTGCCCCAGCGTCTCGTCGCGGTAGCCAACGCCGCATTCGGATCAGGTGTTCGCGACCCGAATGGCCCGGTCAGTGTCGTCGGTGTCGGCAGGCTTGCTGGAGAGATTGCGAGCATCAACACCGTGCCGATCGCCGACCGCGCGAGCGCTCTCATCGGGCTGATCGCATCCCTCAACGTCGCCCTGTTCGTCTTCAACCTGATCCCGCTGCTGCCCCTCGACGGCGGCCACGTGGCGGGTGCCCTATGGGAGGGGTTGCGGCGCAGCATTGCGAAACTGTTCAAGCGCCCCGACCCGGGGCCGGTAGACATCGGCAAGCTGCTGCCGCTGACTCTGGTCGTGGTCGTCCTCCTCGGCGGGATGAGCGCACTGCTGGTCTACGCCGACATCGTCAACCCGATCACCCTCCAGTAGTCCCCTACTGAGGCGCCTGCCCACCGCGCTGCATCGCGGCGGTCCGCCTTCCTCAGCGAGGGCCCAAGGATCGCGCGGACGCCGCGCGTAAGCTTGGAGTCGTGCCAGCAATCAATCTCGGGATGCCGAAAACACCCGAAGTACTTAGCTCCCGCCGCAAGACCCGGCAGATTCACGTCGGCAAGGTGGGGGTAGGAAGCGACTCGCAGGTCAGCGTGCAGTCTATGACCACGACGCAGACCACGAACATCAACGCGACGCTGCAGCAGATCGCCGAGTTGACCGCCACCGGTTGTGACATCGTGCGCGTCGCCGTGCCACACCAGGACGACGCGGATGTGCTGCACATCATCGCGGCGAAGAGCCAGATTCCGGTGATCGCCGACATCCACTTCCAGCCGCGCTACGTGTTCACGGCCATCGACGCCGGGGTCGGCGCGGTGCGGGTGAACCCCGGCAATATTCGCAAGTTCGATGACCAGGTCGGGGCGATCGCGAAGGCCGCCAAGGCGGCCGGCGTGAGCATCAGGATCGGAGTCAACGCGGGGTCCCTCGAGCCCAGTCTGCTCCAAAAGTACGGGCGTGCAACGCCTGAGGCGCTCGTGGAAAGCGCTGTCTGGGAGGCAGGTCTCTTCGAAGAACACGACTTCCACGACTTCAAGATCTCGGTTAAGCACAACGACCCGATCATCATGGTCAAGGCCTACCGGCTGCTCGCCGAGCGCGGTGACTGGCCGCTGCACCTCGGTGTGACCGAGGCCGGCCCCGAGTTTCAGGGCACGATCAAAAGCGCGACGGCCTTCGGCATCCTGCTTTCTGAGGGGATCGGTGACACCATCCGCGTCTCGCTTTCGGCCCCGCCGGTGCAGGAGGTCAAGGTGGGCCTGCAGATTCTGCAGTCGCTCAACCTGCGTGAGCGCAAGCTCGAGATCGTCTCCTGCCCGAGCTGCGGGCGAGCCCAGGTGGATGTCTACCAGCTAGCCAACGACGTCACAGCCGGTCTCGAGAAGCTGACGGTGCCGCTGCGCGTTGCCGTGATGGGATGCGTCGTCAATGGACCCGGCGAGGCTCGGGAAGCAGACCTCGGGGTCGCCAGCGGCAACGGGCGCGGCCAGATTTTCGTCAAAGGTGAAGTGATCAAGACGGTGCCGGAGGCCGAGATCGTCGCGACCCTGATCGAGGAGGCCAACCGACTCGCCGCCAAAATGCCGGGGGCGGTTGGCTCACCTCAGGTCGTCACCGCCTGAGTGGGGAAAACTTCCTGACTTTCCTTCAGCAAGATGCTCAAGGGCGGGGTACAATTTTCACGGTTCCGTCTCGGTAACCACGCCGACAGTGCATCACGGATCCGCACTGTCGGCCTTCGAGGCGGGATAAACGGTCCGCGAGCGCATCAAGCCCCCCTTGATTGCGCTCGCGGACCACCCACCCCAGCTTGGGCCTATCCGGCGCGCCGGTAGCATTGGCCAGTGCCCACTCGCCTTTCCCAGCTCTTCGTCCGTACTCTCCGCGAGGATCCTGTTGACGCTGAGGTGACGAGCCATCGGTTGCTCGTGCGGGCGGGCTATATCCGGCGCCAGGCGCCCGGCGTATTCGCCTGGTTGCCGCTCGGGCTCAAGGTGCGCAGGAAGATCGAGAACATCATCCGTGAGGAGCTCGAGGCATTCGGTGCACAGGAAGTGCTCTTTCCCGGGCTCCTGCCACGTGAGCCCTACGAGATCACCGGCCGCTGGACGGAATACGGTGACGGCATCTTCCGGCTCAAGGATCGCAAGGGCGCGGATTACCTGCTCGCCCCGACCCACGAAGAGGTCTTCACCCTGCTGGTGAAAGACCTGTATTCCAGCTACAAAGACCTTCCACTGTCGATCTACCAGATCCAGGACAAGTACCGCGATGAGGCGCGACCCCGCGCGGGCCTGCTGCGTGGTCGCGAATTCTCGATGAAAGACAGCTACTCCTTCGACTACACCGATGCGGGCTTGGATGTCTCCTACCAGCAGCACCGCGACGCCTACGAGCGGATCTTCCGGCGCCTGGGCCTCGAGTACGTCATCGTCAAGGCTGATGCCGGCGCAATGGGCGGCTCGAAGAGCGAGGAGTTCCTGCACCCGACCCCGATCGGCGAAGACACCTTCGTGCGCTCCGCGGGGGGATACGCGGCGAACGTCGAGGCGTTCACCACTGCGCCACCTCCCGCCCGTCCGTTCGACGGGCTCACGCCGGCCGAGGTGCTGGACACCCCCGACACCCCGACCATCGCGACCCTCGTCGCGGTCGCCAATGAGAAGCACTCGCGCCCCGACGGGCGCGCGTGGACGGCCGCCGACACGCTCAAGAACATCGTGCTTGCACTCACTGCGCTCGACGGCACCCGCGAGCTGGTCGTGGTCGGACTGCCCGGCGACCGGGACGTCGACCTCAAGCGCGCCGAGGTCGCCTTCGCGCCCGCCGAGGTGGAGGCCGCCTCGGAGGCGGACTTCGCCAAGCTCCCCGCTCTGGTGAAGGGTTACATCGGGCCGTGGTCGGCGGCGGGGGCGGTGTTGGGGGAGAAGTCGAGCACGGGCATCCGGTTCCTGCTCGACCCCCGCGTGTCGGAAGGTTCTGGGTGGATCACTGGGGCGAATGAGCACGGCAAGCACGTGTTCGGCCTCGTCGCGGGCCGCGACTTCGCGGGCGACGGGATCATCGAGGTCGGCGAGGTGCTGGCCGGTGACCCCGCACCCGACGGGTCTGGCCCGGTCGAGCTTGCCAGGGGCATGGAGATTGGCCACGTGTTCCAACTGGGGCGCAAGTACGCGGAGGCACTCGGGCTCAAGGTGCTCGACGAGAACGGAAAACTCGTCACGGTCACGATGGGCTCCTACGGCATCGGCGTCACCCGCATCCTGGCGGTCATCGCCGAGTCGAACAACGACGAGAAGGGCCTCATCTGGCCCAAGAACGTCGCGCCCTTCGACGTTCACGTGATCGCGGCTGGGCGCGACGAGGTCGTCTTCGACGTCGCAGAGAAGCTCACCGCCGATCTTGAGGGCAAGGGCTTCGACGTGCTGTTCGACGACCGACCGAAGGTTTCGCCCGGGGTGAAGTTCGGCGACGCCGAGCTGCTTGGCGTGCCGCTGATCGTGATCGTCGGCCGGGATGCCGCCGATGGCAAGGTCGAGTTCTGGAACCGCTCCACGGGCGAGCGCACAAGCGTCGCACTGGACGCTGTTGCGGGGCTGCTGGCCCAGTAGGGACTAGTCGGCCAGGCCCAGTTCGGTCGCGAACTCGGCGCGGATGCGCTCCCGGATCGCCACCAACTCGGGGTAGTTCCAGAAGAAGTCGAGCTTCTGGGCGGTGACCGACTCGCCGTCCGGCTGGTCTTCCAGGACGAAAGTCATGAAGCTCTCCGCGATGTCTTCAACGACGTTCGTTGCGGCATAGTCGCTCACGAAGTCGTCCCCGTGGGCGAGATAGAAGTTGTAGGCGACATCCTCATCCGTGTTGTCGGCGGTGGGCGCGTCAGGGTAAGCCGACCAGAATTGCTCCTCGAAACTCCACAGGTAGGAGTCGCCGAGCGCGCAACCCTCGTCGAGATCCAGCGTCTCGCAGGACTTCGCCGTCTGATCCATCTGGGTTTCGTCGAGGGTGAGGATGTGCGAGTACTCGTGCACGAAGGTCGCGATCAGGTCGGGATCATCCTTGCTGGTCGCGAGGTTCGCCGCGAGGATCCAGTAGTCGGGGTTATCGTCCTGGTAGACGTAGGCGAGGGTGTCGCTCTTGGCGGCATCCCCTACCCGGAATTGCGTCATCACCTCCGAGGCGAAGGCGGGTGTCGCGACCCGAGTGAACGTGTCCCAGACGTGTTGGGTGAGGCCGTCCGCTGCGGGGTCGAGCGTGCCGTCGTCGAGCACCGAGTAGATACTCACCGTGCCGAAGTCGTCGTCCTCCTCGGTCGTGGGGCTTCTGACGGCAGCGCCGCTCCCTGCGGCCAAGTACCCCCAGACGACAAATCCACCGAATGCGAGACCCGCGAGGACTACGAGCGACAGAACCACGATCAGGATGCGCTTGGCCATGAGGCCACAGTATGGCTCAGGGGCGGCGAGTCGCGGCATCCGGTACCGTTGGGGGGACGACGTCGCGCACAGGGTGCGCGCTTGTATCTACTCAACCAAGAACCCAATACCGGAGGCCCTCAGTGGACATCGACCTGAGCGTGCTGCGCCTCATGGAGCGCGAGCGCGAAATCCCCTTCGAAGAACTCGTGCAGATCATCGAGCAGGCGATCCTCACGGCATACCTGAAGCACACCGGCGAAAGCGACCACAAGCCGGGGGAGCCCCGACCGGATGCCGCAGCGCCCAAGGCCCGCGTCGAGCTCGACCGTAAGACCGGCAAGGTGTCCATCTTCGTTCCGGAACTCGATGAGGAGGGCGCAGTCGTCGGCGAGGCCGAAGACAGCCCGAGCGACTTCGGTCGCATCGCGGCCTTCGCTGCCAAGCAGGTCATCAACCAGCGTCTGCGCGATATCGGTGACGACAAGGTGCTCGGCGAGTTCAAGGGGCGCGAGGGCGACATCGTGGCCGGCGTCATCCAGCAGGGGCCCAATCCGCGGATGATCCACGTCGACCTGGGCACGATCGAGGCGATCCTGCCGCCCGAGGAACAGGTGCCGGGCGAGGATTACACGCACGGCAACCGCATCCGCGTCTACGTCACGTCGGTCAGCAAGGGCCTGAAGGGTCCGCAGATCACGGTCAGCCGCACCCACCCGTCGCTGGTGCGCAAGTTGTTCGCCCTCGAAGTGCCCGAGATCGCCAGTGGCATCGTCGAGATCACCTCGATCGCCCGGGAAGCCGGCCACCGCACGAAGATGGCGGTGCGTGCGATGGAGCCAGGAGTCAACGCCAAGGGTGCCTGCATCGGCGAGCTGGGCCAGCGCGTGCGCGCGGTGACCGCCGAACTCAACAACGAGAAGATCGACATCGTCGACTATTCGGATAACCTCGCAACCTTCGTTGCGAATGCCCTCTCGCCGGCGAAGGTCACCAGCTCATACCTGATCGACGAGGCGACCAAAGCCGTGCGGGCGCTGGTTCCCGACTACCAGCTGTCGCTGGCGATCGGCAAGGAGGGCCAGAACGCCCGCCTCGCCGCCAAGTTGACGGGCGCGAGAATCGATATCCAGCCCGACTCAATACTCGAAGACTAGAACTACTGCTGGATATCGATTCTCGCGCGGCCGGGACGACGCGTCAGCGTTGGCTCGCGCCGGAACCTCTCGGTACCTGAGCGCCCTGAGCCGTTTTGGTGAGCCGGGTTACTACATCCCCGGAACCAGTGCCGCCGCCAGTGCCTGCCCCTGGTCGATGCTCGTGATGGCGCTGCCGGTGACGAACACTCCGACCTTGCCTTTGACGACCAGCATCGCCCCCGGCGCCACGTAGCCGCGGTTTCCCGAAGTCGGATCGACGGCGCCCGAGACCTGGCTCTTGTCATAGATGGTCGCCGAGTAGTAGGTGTCGGCGTCAAGCGAGACCTGCGTGACGAGGTCGGATGACGCGTAGTGGCAGGTGGTGCTGCCCGCACCGCCAAACCCGGCGGTCGAGGTGCCAGCCCCAGGATCCACGCCGAGCACGCTCTGGATCACCGCCGCTGTGACGAGGGCGCAGGCGTCGGGCCCGGATGCCGCGGGCGCAGGTGCCTCCGACGGGGCAGTTCCGGCATCCGACGCCGTGCCACCGTCGGGCGCTGGCGCTGGGGCTGGCGTCGAACAGCCAGCAAGGGCCGTGGCGAGCACGACGGCTCCCGAAGCGAGCAGGGTGGGCAGAATGCGGTGGCGTGCGGACATGGCTCTCCAGGGTGCTGTGGGGGTACTGCTAGGTCGTTGCCAGTCCAGCGGCAAGCATCCCGCCTCTCAATAGGGGATTTCACCCAAAGGCGAGTTCAGCGGTCAGCGCGGGATTTCCCCGACCGCGAAACGGGACTCGCTGTCGCCCCGAAGCCGGGCGAGGGCCGCGACCCTTCCGTTGACTCCCAGCCGCTCGTAGGCGGCCTGCAGGTGGTTTCCGAGCGTTTTCGCCGTGACGCCGATCCGGGATGCCGCGACCTGCATGGTCGCCCCATCGGCGATCGCCATGATCGCCTGCGCCTGGCGCCGGGTGAGGCCGACCCGCATGGCCCTGTCAATGTCGGCGGGCGCCCTGAGGCGCCGTGCGGTGGCCCGCACATGGCGGCTGAATTCCGCAATCATTCCCCGTTCGCGTTCCGAGAAATCGCGGTCTTCACGAACGAGAGAAAGACTGTCCATGCGCCCACGGACTGTGCCGTCGAGGGTGCCGGACGCCGACACCATCGCGACAGCCTGGTGCTCTACGCCCAGCGGACCGTAGAGCTCCGAGTAGATCTTCGAGCTGTGCCACTGGGTCGTCGACCACAGGTCGCTGATGCACAGCACGTCTGTCGAACGGGAGCTGATGAGGGGGGCGACAAGGGGCACGTCGGCGAGGTCGTGCGGCATGAGGCCGAGCAGCTGGGGGATGTCGCCGGGCCAGTGGATGCCCTGCGCGGTGCCAGCGCCGACATCCATGATGACCCAGCCGGAGCGGTCGACGGGCACCAGTTCGTAGGCCAGCCTGGCGACTTCACGGGGCAGCGCATCGAGGTAGCGGATCGTTGCGAGCTCATAGACGGCGTCGAGAACTGCAGCAGCATCCCGACCGCCCAACTGGCTCATGGCACGACACTAGTGGCGAGGGTATCCGCTCGCTGACCCCCTTACGGCCGTGAAGGGTTAGGATGGGGGCGTAAGAACTTGCATCGGTTGCCGCACGCGCGCGGAGACATCCTTTCTTGTGAGGGTTGTCGCCCAGGGTGGCGAGGTGATCCCGGATCCGTCCGCGACACTTCCCGGTCGAGGTGCGTGGGTTCACCCCAGCATCCAATGTCTCGAACAAGCTGCCAAGCGCAGGGCGTTCAGTCGGGCGCTCAGGGTGAACACTCCACTCGGAACAGAGGCGATTTTCGACGCAGTGCGTTTCATGACAGGCGGGGCCATGCCGGCTCCATCCAAAGAACAGGCTGATTGACCTATGGACAACTAATGAGCGGCTCGAAATGAGTTCCGTCCGTAACTAACGGTCTGCCCTGTCTGGGTAGACCTCAGACAGGAGAATTGTGGCTGCCAAACCACGCGTACACGAAGTAGCTGCCGAGCTCGGCATCGACAGCAAGATTGCCCTCGCGAAGCTCAAGGAAATGGGCGAGTTCGTCAAGGGCCCCTCATCCAGCATCGAGCCGCCAGTGGCCCGAAAGCTCAAGGCCGCCCTCGAGGCCGACGGCATCAAGCCGGTGCCCTCGAGTGAGAAGCCGAAAGCTGCTGCTCCGGCGGCCCCCAAGCCGCCCGCGCGCGAGCCCGTCGTTGTCGCCGCCCCGGTGGATGACGAATACGACGCCCCCGCCCCCGCCGCGCCCCCACTGACTGTCGCGGAGCGCCAGGCCCAGGCCCAGGCCGCCGCGGCGAGCCCGGCGGCACCCGCCGCCACGGTAGATGCCACCGCAGCCGATGCGACCGGAATCCCGCGCCCCGGCGCTCCCCGCCCCGGCAACAACCCCTTCGCGTCGAACCAGGGCATGTCGCGACCCGGCATCCCGCGCCCGGGCAACAACCCCTTCGCATCCAACCAGGGGATGCAGCGCCCAGGTGCTGACGGCGCAATCCCTCGCCCTGGCGCTCCCCGCCCCGGCGGCCCCGGCCAGGGCACGCGCCCGCCGGCCTTCGGCGCACGGCCTGCAGGGGCGGGAAACTTCCAGCAGCGCCCCGGCGGCCCGGGTCGCCCCGCTGGTGCGGGTGCCCGCCCGGGTGGTGGGCCCGGTGGCGCACCAGGAAACAACTTCGGACCGAACCGGCCGCCGGCCGGTGGCGCTGGTGGTCGCGGTCGCGGCCCCGGTGGTGGAACCGCTGGCGCGTTCGGTCGCGGTGGGGGCAAGTCCAAGGCACGCAAGTCGAAGCGCACGAAGCGCGCCGAGTTCGAGCTGAGGGAAGCACCTTCGCTCGGCGGCGTGAGTGTTCCGCGCGGTGACGGCAAGACGATCATCCGACTGCGTCGCGGCGCTTCGATCTCCGACCTCGCCGACAAGCTCGAGACGATCACCGGCTACACCGTCCAACCGGGCGCTCTCGTGACCGCTCTGTTCCACCTGGGCCAGATGGCCACGGCAACGGAATCCCTCGACGAGGGCACCTTCGAGGTGCTGGCCGGCGAGCTCAACTACAAGATCGAAATGGTCTCGCCCGAGGATGAAGACCGCGAGCTGCTCGCCGGCTTCGACCTCGATCTCGACCAGGAGCTCGAAGACGAGAGCGATGAAGACCTGGAAATCAGGCCCCCGGTCGTCACCGTCATGGGCCACGTCGACCACGGTAAGACCAAGCTGCTCGACGCGATCCGTCAGGCCAACGTGGTCGCCGGTGAAGCGGGTGGTATCACCCAGCACATCGGTGCCTACCAGGTGTGGACCGAGCACGAGGGCATCGAGCGCGCCATCACCTTCATCGACACCCCAGGCCACGAAGCCTTCACGGCTATGCGTGCCCGTGGTGCCCAGGTGACCGACCTCGCGATCCTCGTGGTCGCCGCAGACGACGGCATCATGCCGCAGACGGTGGAGGCGCTCAATCACGCCCAGGCGGCCGGCGTGCCGATCGTGGTGGCCGTCAACAAGATCGACAAGGAGGGGGCAAACCCCGCCAAGGTGCGCCAGCAGCTCACCGAGTTCGGTCTGGTCGCAGAAGAGTACGGCGGAGACACGATGTTCATCGACGTGTCGGCGCTCAACAACATCGGCATCGACAAGCTGCTCGACGCGGTGCTTCTGACGGCGGATGCCGGGCTCGACCTGCGCTCCAACCCCAACAAAGACGCTCGCGGTGTCGCCATCGAAGCCAAGCTCGACAAGGGGCGCGGCGCCGTGGCGACCGTGCTCATCCAGTCGGGAACACTTCGTGTCGGCGACGCGATCGTTGCGGGAACCGCCTACGGCCGAGTCAGGGCGATGCACGACGAGAACGGCGACGCTGTGGAGGAGGCTTACCCCTCCCGCCCGGTGCAGGTGCAGGGACTATCGACGGTGCCTCGCGCCGGCGACACCTTCATCGTCACCGAGGAAGACCGCACCGCCCGCCAAATCGCCGAGAAGCGTGAAGCCGTCGAGCGCAACGCCCTGCTGGCCAAGGCCCGCAAGCGCATCAGCCTCGAAGACTTCACCAAGGCCCTCGAAGATGGCAAGGTCGAAGCGCTCAACCTCATCATCAAGGGTGACGTCTCCGGTGCCGTCGAGGCGCTCGAGGATGCCCTGCTCAAGATCGAGGTCGACGACTCCGTGCAGCTGCGGATCATCCACCGCGGTGTGGGTGCCGTCACCGAGAGCGACGTCAACCTGGCCACGATCGACAACGCCATCATCATCGGGTTCAACGTGCGACCCGACACGAAGGCCCGTGAGCGTGCCACCCGCGAAGGCGTCGATGTGCGGTTCTACTCCGTCATCTACGCGGCGCTCGAGGAGATCGAGAACTCGCTCAAGGGCATGCTCAAGCCGGAGTTCGAAGAGGTGCAGTCGGGTGTCGCGGAAATTCGCGAGATCTTCCGCTCCTCCAAGCTCGGCAACATCGCCGGTGTCATCGTGCGATCGGGAACGATTACGCGCAACGCGAAGGCGCGCGTCATCCGCGACGGCGTCGTGGTCGGGGACAACCTGGCCATCGACTCGCTGCGTCGGTTCAAGGATGACGTCACCGAGGTTCGCACCGACTTCGAAGCCGGTATCGGGTTGGGCAAGTTCAACGACATCCAGATCGGTGACGAAATTGAGACGATCGAGCTAAAAGAGAAGGCGCGCGTTTAGTCGCGTGGTGACGGCGGGTTTCGCCGCCGGGCACGAGAAACGGGGCCCCTTCCCCGACTTCTCTTAGCCCGACGCCGAAACCCGCCTCTCCAGGGCATCGGCCTCCCATTCAGGCTCGACTAGCGGGGCGAGAGGAACGCAAACATGGTTGACGCAGCACGCGCGGCGAAGATGGCCGACCGCATTAAGGTGATCGTCGCGAAGACGCTCGAGCGTGGGGTGAAGGACCCGCGGCTCGGGTTCGTCACCATTACCGACGTCAAGGTCACCGGTGATTTGCAGCATGCCTCGGTGTTCTACACCGTGTACGGCAGCGATGAGGAGCGCGCGGATACCGCCGCCGCGTTGAAGTCCGCCACCGGCATGCTCCGCAGCGAGGTGGGCAAGAACATCACCGCGCGGCTCACGCCCAGCCTCGAGTTCATTGCCGACGGCATCCCGGAGAATGCGGCGCTCATCGAGTCACTGCTCAACGAGGCCGCCGCGCGAGATGCCGAGGTCGAGTCGCTCAAGCAGACCGCCCAGTACGCAGGGGATGAAGACCCGTACGTCAAGCCGCGGGTCATCGTTGATGATGATGAGGACTAGCCGAAGATCCTGATGGCCACGAGCAGTGGCGTCGGATTGAGCAGGATGCTCGCCACGAGCACCACGATTGCACCGGCCTTCCGGCGCGCCCGCGCGACCCACGTGATCGCCGCGGCGAGGGTGACGAGGCCGACGGCCGCCGTCGCGAGACTGAGGTAGAGCGGTCGGTCGCCGGATTCGCGGGTCCACGACTCGACCTCGAGCACGCTCAGCACGAGCATCGTGGCGAGCCCAACCAGGGCGATGACGGCGGCGATCCTGCCGCGCGGTGCGGTGACTGTGTCAGGCATTCGGGTGACCTCCTCGTGGCGACGATCTTAGCGACGGGAGGCCTACTTCAGCAGCCTCGACAGCACGCGATCGGCGAGCGGCTTGCCGCCGGTCTGGCAGGTCGGGCAGTACTCGAGCGTCGAGTCGGCGAATCGCACCTGGCGCACGGTGTCGCCGCAGACCGGGCAGGCTTCGCCCTTGCGACCGTGCACCTGCAGGTTGGTTTTCTTCTCGTGTTTCAATTCGGATGCCGCGAGCCCATCCGCCCGCGCGACCGCCGACCTGAGCGTCTCCTGCATTGCCACGTAAAGCCGTGACACCTCCTCGGCGGTCATGGCCGCCGCCTTGAAGGGTGACATCTTCGCCGCGTGCAGGATCTCATCGGAGTAGGCGTTGCCCACGCCCGCAATCGTGGACTGGTTGCGCAGCACGCCCTTGATCTGCGCCCGCCCCTGCGTGGCGAGGATGGCGGCGAATGCCTCCTCGGTGAACTTCGGGCCGAGCGGGTCCGGCCCCAGGCGCGCGATACCCGGCACCTCCCAGGCGTTGCGCACAAGCCAGATGGCGAGGCTCTTCTTGGTCCCGGCCTCGGTGAGATCGAAGCCGGAGCCGTCATCCAGAACCAAGCGCGCGGCGATCGGGTTCTTGCTCGACGGCCTCGTCGGCGGCGGCCTAGTCTCTCGCCAGCGGATCCAGCCCGCGCGCGCGAGATGGGTGATGAGGTGTAGGCCGCCGGGCCCGTCAGATGCGACCCGGATGTCGAGGTACTTGCCGTGCCGCTCGACGCCATCGATCGTCTTGCCCGTGAGCTCCGAGGCCGGTGGATCGAAGGTCTTGAGCGCCGCGAACGACACGAGCGCGAGCTTCTCGATGACGCGCCCGGTCAGCCTGCCGCCGAGGTCGGTGACGAGGGCCTGCACCTCGGGGAGTTCGGGCATGGCTCAAGTCTGCGGCAGGGAGCGCCCCGCCGTCGAGCGGGTCAGGCGGGCAACTCGTAGCCGCCGGGAACCTCCACCGCGAGGCCGTCGGCGAGGAGACCGGCGAGGGCGCGGTCGCGCTGCGCGGCATCCGGCCAGAGGGTGGCGATGTCGGCGGCGGTGACCGGGATGTCGCTGCCCCGCAGTTCGCGCATGATGAGGCCGCGCACCTGCCGGTCGGAACCCTCGAACCTCTTCTGCGCGGGTGCCCGCGGCCCGTCGTAGGCCGGGTAGCCCTCCGCCCGCCAGCGGCAGAGGTCGGCGATAGGGCAGGCGGAGCAGCGTGGTGCGCGGGCGGTGCAGACGACGGCGCCGAGCTCCATCGCCGCGGCGTTGAAGAGCCGGGCATCCGCCGGGTCCTCTGGCAGCAGCGCCTCCATGGCGGCTAGGTCACGAGTCGTTGAGGGCGGCCCCGCCTCGGCGTCGCCGTTCACCGCGCGCGCGATGACCCTGCGCACGTTCGTGTCGACGACGGGATGCCGCTGGCCGTAGGCGAACGCCGCGACGGCGCGAGCGGTGTAGTCGCCGATGCCGGGGAGGGCCTTGAGCGACGGGACATCCCAGGGCACGACGCCGCCGTGCCGCTCGGTAATGGCGACCGCCGCCTCGTGCAGCCGCAGGGCACGCCGCGGGTAGCCGAGCCGTTCCCACGCCCGCACGGCATCGCCAGGAGGGGATGCCGCGAGCGCAGCCGGTGTGGGCCAGCGCAACAACCACTGCTCGAGCCGCGGGATCACCCGAACCACGGGGGTCTGCTGCAGCATGATCTCGCTGACCAGGATGCCCCAAGCCCCGAACCCGTCACGGCGCCAGGGCAGGTCGCGACGATGGGCGGCAAACCAGTCAGTAATCGCGGGGGCGATTGGCACACCACAAACCTAGACTTTGTAAACCTAGACTTGCCGCATGGTCACTTGGGCTGTGCAGCGGCGCGATCTGCTCGACGCGATCGCTGACGAGTTTCTCCAGCACAATGGCAAGGGTCGCACCCTGCTGGCGGTCGACGGCGTCGACGGCGCGGGTAAGACTCGGTTCGCCGATGACCTCGCCGCGCGGTTGGGCAAGGGCAGCCACGCCGTGTTCCGTGCCTCGATCGATGATTTCCACCGCCCGCGGGCCCTGCGCTACGCGCGAGGGAGGGATTCGGCCGAAGGCTTCTACCTCGACTCCTACGACTACGACCTGTTCCGCCGGGTGTTGGTGAACCCGTTCAAGATGGGTGGCAGCACGGGCTTCGTGACGGCCGGCTTCGATCTCGACCGAGACGTGCCGTGGGAGAGCGACTGGAAGACCGGTCCGCAGGATGCCACCCTCGTGGTCGACGGCATCTTCCTGAACCGGCCCGCACTGCGTGGGCTGTGGAACTACTCGATCTGGCTTGAGGGGGAGCCCTTCGCGGCTCGCCTCGAGGCCCGGGACGGTGCGGCAGCGCCGAGCGAGCGGTACAGCGGCGGGCGGGCGCTCTACCTGAAGGATGCGGACCCGCGAGCCGCGGCATCCGCGATCGTCGACAATACCGACGTCGACCACCCGCGAAGGGTCTTCTCGGATAGCTGTTAGAACGGACAGCTGCTAGAACCGCGCGGCCGCCTGCTCGGGAGTGAGGAACTCCCCCGAGTCCGTCACCTCATGCACGAGCGCGACGAGCTTCGCGTTGACCGGAGCGGTGCGACCGACCTGCTTCGCAGCGTTGGCGACCGCGCCGTTGAGGTAGTCGATCTCCGTGCCCTGGCCCCTACGGATGCTCTGCAGCGTCGATCCAGGATTCGGCGTCTTTCCGATCCGTCGGGACATGAGCGCGGGCAGGGCTTGCCCGAGCCAGAGCGGCAGGATCGAGAACAGCCGCAGGCTGCGGGGGCCGAGCCCTTGCAGTCTCTCGAATCGCACCTTGTTGGCGAAGCCGATCCTGACGTTCTCGCGCATGCTCGCGGTCATGATGAGGCGAAGGGCCGGGATGCCGACGACCTCCTGCACGCTCAGGCCGGTGATTGCGGGGAGCGCGTTGACCTGGTTGATGACGAGCTTGGTCCACTGGGCGCCCAGGAAGTTCTGCAAGAGCTCGGTGGGCAGTGCGTCTGCCAGCGCACGGACGACGTATCGCGCGGGTAGGTCGTCTTCACGGTCGACCCCGACGTAGAGCGTGCCTGCCGTCGTCACGGTGATCTCGCCTGGGGAGAGGTATGAGCTCGCGAACGCCGCGAGCCCACCGACGATATCGCTTCGGGGGACCACGAGCCTGGCGTTGTTGATGCCCTCAAGGCCGTTCTGCACGACCAGAAGCGGCACGCCGCGCACCACCCGCCGATTCTCTTCGAGGGCGGCGACGGCATCCTGTGCCTTGGTCGCGACTATGACAAGCTCGGGGCCGTGCTCAAGAACCTCGTTGGCGTCGACATGGGCGACGTAGTCGCCCCAAGCGCCGGAGAGTCGGATGCCGCGCTCCCTGATCGCCTCGAGGTGCGCCCCACGGGCGGTCACCTCCACCTCGTCGCCGGCCCGGGCGAGTGCGGCAGCGATGGCACCGCCGACCGCACCCGCCCCGATGACCCCAACCCGCATGCTCAGATACTAGGCGCAGCCACCCTCGTCGCTGGGGATATCTCGACAGGGCGCGCGGCGCGGCCGGCCGGGAGGGCAAGGGCGATGAGCGCGGAGAGTGCGAGGACGCCGGCACCGACGAAGACGGCGGGGATCGCGGCATCCACGTAGCCCGTTGGGGTGAGAGAGCCCTTCGCGCCGACGAAGACCGCGGTCAAGACCGCGATGCCCAGGGCGACGCCGATCTCACGCACAGTGGAGTTGGTGCCGCTGGCCTTGGCATGGTCCGCTGACTTCATCGTGGCGAGCACGGCGGTGGAGATCGGCGCAAAGACCAGCCCCATCCCGATGCCGGCGAAAATGAATCCCGGCACCAAGGTTGTGTACGCCACGTCGGATGACATCACCGCCGCGAGCCAGAAGACTCCAATGGTCTGCAGGGTCAGCCCCGCCACGACGAGGAGCCGGGTTCCCACGCGCGGCGCGATGAGCCCGGCCAGGGGCGCAACGACCATGGGAGCCAACGTCCACGGCATCGTCGCGACTCCCGCTCCGAGCGGGGTGTAGCCCTGCACGACCTGCAGGAACTGGATGAGGATGAAGATCGAGCCGAACACGCCGAAGCTGAAGGTGAGACCGACAATGTTGGCGACCGAGAAGCTGCGGTCGCGGAAGAGTCGCAGCGGCAGCAGCGGGGCGGCAGTGCGGTTCTCCCACCAGATGAACGCGCCGATGAGCACCGCGCCAAGGACCAGCGAACCGTCGACCTGGAAGCTGTCCCAGCCGGCGTCGTTGCCGCGCACAATTCCGAAGACCAAGGCGAGCACGCCGACGCCGACGAGCAGCACACCGACAACATCCGCTCTGACCTTCGCTCCGAAGGTGTTGGGCAGGGCGTAGAGCGCGAGCGGGATCGCGATGAATCCCACCGGAACGTTGATCCAGAAGATCGCCTCCCAGTTCCAGCCTTCGACGACCGCGCCCCCGATGAGCGGGCCGAGGGCGACACCCAGGCCGGTGATCCCGCCCCAGATTCCGATCGCGAGGGCACGGAAGCGCTCCTCCACCGATCCGACCAACAGGGTGAGCGAGAGCGGCATGACCGCGGCGGCGCCGAAGCCCTGCAGGGCGCGGCTTGCGATGAGCATCCACGGTTCGGTGCTCAGCGCGGAGAGAGCCGACGCGGCCGTGAATACGAGGATTCCGGTGACGAAGACGTTGCGACGGCCGAATCGATCGCCGAGGGCGGCCGCCATGAGAATGAAGCTTGCGAAGCTGAGCGTGAAGGCGTTGACGAACCACTGCAGTTCTTCCACTGTCGCGTTGAGGTCTAGGCGGATGGAGGGCAGCGCATTGGTCATGACGAGGTTGTCGAGCGTCGCCATGAACATCGGGAGCGAGGCCGCGATGATCGCAAGCCAGATCGGGATGCGGCGACGGGTGCGCGCCGACACCGGCGCATCGAGAGTGGTTGTCATGGAGTTCTCCTGGCTCGTGGATGAGGACTTGTAGCTATCGGATGATTACTTAGTGGACTTTAGTAATCGCCTGATAACATGTCAAGTGTGAACCTGCATGACTTGCACGACTTGCACCACCACGCTCCGCAGCCACGAATGAAGGCCGAAGACCGCCGCGAATCGATCCTCGCCGCCGCGGCGGGAGTATTCGGCGACTACGGATATTTCGGCACGACCACAGACCAGGTCGCGAAGGCCGCGGGCGTGAGCCAGCCCTACGTCTCACGGATGTTCGGGACCAAGGAGCAGCTCTTTCTCGAAGTGCTCGAGCGCTCGCTCACCACCCTTCTCGCGACGTTCAGGTTCGTCATCGCGAGCGGAAAGGGGCCGGATCTCATGGGGCGTCTCGGCGTCGCGTACGTAACCCTGCTCGAGGATCGTGGCCTGCTCCTGACCCTCATGCAGGCGTTCGTGATGGGTAGCGATCCCGTGATCGGCAAGGCGGGTCGCAGGGGATTCCTCGATGTCTACGAACTGCTGCGCACCGAGGCAGGCTTCACCGCAGATGAGGTGCGCGCCTTCCTCGCGCAGGGCATGCTGATCAACACCATGGTGGGCCTGCGCATGAGCGACGAGTACGACACGAGTGCGCTCGCGAAGGAGTGCCTGGTCAACGCGCTCCCCGATAAACTCGAGCTCGTGCTTGACCTCGGCAAAGAGCAAAGGCTCGGCAAGGGCCAGCGGGCGGATGCCAGGTGAGGGGCGCACCGCAGAACCCGGCTAGCGGCATCCTGCTCATCGACAAGCCCAAGGGGCTGACCAGCCACGACGTCGTGGCACGCACCCGCAAGTTCGTCGGCACCCGAAGAGTCGGCCACGCCGGCACGCTCGACCCGATGGCGACCGGCCTGCTCGTGCTCGGCGTCAACAGTGCGACGAGGCTGCTCACCTGGGTGGTCGGCCTCGACAAGGAGTACACCGCGACCATTCGCCTCGGGGCGTCGTCAAACACGGATGACGCCGAGGGAGAGCTGGCCCCAATGGGTGCCGACCTTTCGGCGGTGACCGACGCAGCAATCGAAGCCGGGATCGCCGCCCTCACCGGGCCTATCCTGCAACGCCCCAGCTCAGTGAGTGCCATCAAGATCGACGGCAAGCGCGCGTATACCCTCGCCCGCGAGGGCCAGGAGGTCGTGCTGAAGGCGCGGCCGGTGACGATCTCGGCCTTCGAGCTGCTCGACCTGCGCAGGGGCGAGTGGATCGACCTCGAGGTGCGGGTCGAATGTTCGTCCGGCACCTACATCCGCGCGCTAGCCCGCGACCTGGGGGAGTCCCTGGGCACCGGCGGGCACCTCACTGCCCTGCGCCGTATCCGAGTCGGTCCGCTGGGGGTCGCGGATGCCGCGGCGCTTGACGAGCACGTCGCGGGCCACCTGCTGCCGCCAGCCGCCGTGGCAACGAGCCTGTTCGGCCGGGTAGAGCTCACCGCGGAGCAGGCCGTCGACCTCGGCAACGGCAAGCGCATCGCGCTGGATGCCGCGGAATCTGGCCCCCTCGCCGCCGTCGCGCCCGACGGCCGGCTCGTCGGCCTGGTCGAGGTCATCGCCGGACGCGCCCACGTGCTCGTGAATTTCCCCGCGGATCCGGTGCCCGCGTGATCGAGTGGTTCACCATCGCGCAGGTGGTGATCGCGGCCGTCGCGGGGCTGCTGTGCCTGGTTCTAGGCCTTGCCGGTCGCGTCCCGAACGACTACACGCTCGGGGCGACGGCGCTGGTCGAGGTGCTGTTGGTGGTGCAGGTGGTGGTCTCGCTCGTCGCACCCGCCGTCGGCAACACGCCCAGCGGCAGCCTGCTCGAATACTGGGTGTACCTCGTCTCGGCAATCCTCATCCCGCCCGCCGCGGTCTTCTGGGCACTCATCGATCGCAGTCGCTGGAGCACTGTGGTGCTGGCGGTCGCGTGTTTCGCTATAGCGGTGATGGCATACCGCATGGGCCAGATCTGGTTCGTTCAAGGCGCCTGACGCTCTCGCCTAGGCTGGTGGGGATGACAAATAGCGGTTCTTCACGGGCGGTCGGGGTTGGCCGCGTTCTCATCGCGGTGTACGCGATTCTCGCGCTCGGCGCGACGGCACGATCGGTGGTGCAGGTGCTCACGAAGTTCGACACGGCACCGGTGGCCTACCTGCTGTCTGGGGTGGCCGGGCTCGTGTACATTCTCGCGACAGTTGCGCTGCTGGGGCGCGGGGACATCTGGTACCGGGTGGCTTGGGTCACCATCATTTTCGAGTTCGTGGGGGTGCTGACGGTCGGCGCCCTCAGCCTGTTCGACTTGGCGCTCTTCCCCGCCCACGCCGCCACCGTGTGGTCATACTTCGGCAGCGGCTACCTGTTCATTCCGCTCGTGCTGCCCGTGCTCGGGATGCTCTGGCTCTATCGAAATCGCCCTTCACGCGTCATCCCGATCGCCTGACGGACGTCCACAATGCTCATCTTCACCTCCCCGGCCGAAGTGCCCTCCGGATTCGGCCCGAGTGCCGTGACCATCGGCAAGTTCGATGGCGTTCACACCGGCCATCGCGCCGTCATCAAGCGCCTGCGCGCCGAGGCTCATGCCCGCGGGCTGGCCAGTGTCGTGGTGACCTTCGATCGCAATCCGCTCAGCGTGCTGGCGCCGGAGAAGTGCCCGCCAGCGTTGCTCAGCAATGCCCAGAAGCTCGAGCTCATTGCTGGCACGGGTGCCGATGCGTTGCTGATGCTGACCTTCGATGAGAACCTCGCCGCCCTCTCGCCCGAGGGCTTCTCGACGACCATCCTCGCCGACGCCCTGCACGCGAAAGCGGTGCTCGTCGGAACGGATTTCCGGTTCGGCGCCCAGGGCTCCGGCGACGTCGAGCGCCTCCGTTCCGACGGTCGGGCGCTCGGGTTCGAGGTGGTGGTGGTGGAGGATGTCGCGCCAGACGGCCAGCGCAGGGCCTCATCCACCTGGATCCGGGAGTTGCTCTCTCAGGGTCGTATCGTCGAGGCGGCAGACCTGCTCGGCGGCCTGCCGAGCGTCAGGGCCGTGGTCGTGCCGGGGCAGCAGCGCGGTCGCACCCTGGGGTACCCCACCGCGAACCTGTCACGGGACGTTGAGGGGTTCGTTCCCGCCGATGGGGTGTACGCGGCGTGGTTGACCGTTGACGGCAACAGGTACCCGGCGGCGGTCTCGATCGGCAACAACCCGACCTTCGAGGGCGTGCCCGACCAGCAGATCGAAGCGCACGTTCTCGACGAGTCGCTCGACCTCTACGGGCGCAGGGTTGAGGTGTCATTTGTCGAATACATCCGGGGTATGCGCAAGTTTCCCGATACGGCCGCCCTCGCTTCGCAGATGATGATCGACGAGCTCTGGATCCGCGATCTCCTCGGCGTGAACAAGCGGGTGTGACCACATGAGCGTCGAGTGCGTGAGGGTCGGCGGGTGAGTCTCGTCGGGTCGCGGCCGCTGTGGGCCGGCCGCACGGCCGCGATTCTCGGCATTCTGCTGATCGCGCTCAACCTGCGCACGGCCGTCGCGGCGATCTCGCCGATCGTGACCGCAGTGTCGGCAGACATCCCGTTGGGTGCTGTGGCACTCGGGGTACTGGGCACCCTGCCACCGGTCGCATTCGCGCTGTCTGGCCTGGTTGCGCCGCTCGTGTCCCGTCGCATCGGTCTGGAGGCGACTCTCGTGCTGGCCTGTGTGGCGATGATCCTTGGACCACTGCTGCGTGCCGTCGCCGGCAACTATCCAGTCCTGCTGGCAGGAAGCGTCGTTGCGTTGGCCGGCATGGGCTTCGGCAACATCATGCTGCCGCCCGTCATCAAGAAGTATTTCCCTGATCGCATCGGGCAACTCACCGCTGCCTACGCCACCCTCATGGCGATCAGTATCGCCGTGCCTCCCCTCATAGCGACGCCGGTAGCGGCGGCCGCGGGATGGCGCGTAGCCGTGGGTTGCTGGGCGCTTCTCGCCGTCGCTGCACTCCTGCCATGGATCGTCGTGCTGGCCAAGGCCCGTCGGGCGGAAGGCAGCGAGACGGCGGGCGTGGTGTCGGTGGCTGGGCCCCGGCCCGAGCTGCTCGGCCGGATGATCCACTCGCGCACCGCAATCGCCCTAGCGATCGCTTTCAGTGTGACCGCCTTCAACATTTACGCGTTCTTCGCTTGGCTGCCCGAACTGCTGCGGGAACGGGCGGGAGCGACGCCGGCAGAAGCGGGAGCCCTGCTCGCCCTGCTCGGAATCATGGGCCTTCCGTTGGCCCTCGTGACTCCGATTCTCGCGACCAGGGTGCGCAACGTCGGTGCACTGGTGGGCGTCGGTGTCGCCCTCTTTGTCGCCGGCTATCTCGGATTGCTCTTCGTGCCGACCGTCGTGACCTGGTTGTGGGTCGTGCTGGTCGGCCTGGGCGCGGTGATCTTCCCGCTGTGCCTCGCCCTGATTGGCCTGCGAGCCCGCAGCCACGACGGTGCCGTGGCTCTCAGCGGGTTCGTGCAGGCGATTGGCTACGCGTCGGGTGCTTTCGGCCCGTTGCTGCTGGGCATCCTGCATGATGTGTCGGGTGGCTGGACGGTTCCGCTGCTGCTCGTGCTTGGCACGAGCGCCGTCGGGATCGTGCCGACGGTCTTGCTGCGTCGACCGAGCTACGTCGAAGACGAGATCGGCGCCTAGGGCAGCAGCCCAGACACTAAGCCTGCCCGGTAGATGAGCGCGGCGGCCCCGATGAGCGGGCCGTCACCGGACAGGCCGCTCGGCACTACCTGCACCTTGGCCACGAAGGGGAACGGAGTCCGCTGGGAGATTGCCTCGCGCACGAAGCCGAAGAGGTCGGCAGTCACGTGCGAGAACCCGCCCCCGATCGCCACCAGGTCGAGGTCCACCAGCGCGGTCGCCGACGCTATCGCCTGCCCGATGGCGCGACCCGACCGCTCGACTGCGCTGACCGCCACCGGGTTTCCTGCAGCGTAGTCGGCCGCGAGCTCCTCGCCGGTGGTTCCCGTCCAGCCCTGCATGCGAGCCCAGTTCACGGTATTGGGCCCGGATGCCACGGCCTCGACGCATCCCGTGCCACCACACAGGCACGGCTCATCGAACCCGCCCACCTCGACGTGCCCGATATGGCCAGCGTTGCCGGTGGGGCCGGCGACCGCCCGCCCGCCGAGGATCAGCCCGCCGCCGATCCCGGTCGACACGACCATGCCCATGAGGTTGTCCTGGCCCTGCCCCGCACCGACCCAGTGCTCGGCCAGGGTAATGCACTCCCCGTCCATCCGCAGGGTGACCGGCACCGCGGGCACGAGGGCGGCAACTTGCTCGCGCAGGGGGTAGTCACGCCACGCGGGGAGGTTCAGGGGAGAGACGAGGCCACGGGCGACCGTGATCGGTCCCGCGCTTCCGATCCCCACACCGACAAGTGTTGCTCCGGGCGGCAGTGCCGCGAGCGCCTGGCCCACGACCGTGTCGGTGCCTGCGGCAAGTTGCTCGCCGGTCGCCGTGCGCCCGGTGGGGGCGCGGAATCGGCTGCCGGTCAGCAGCACCCCGCTGGGGGCGACGAGCGCCGCCTCGACCTTCGTTCCGCCCAGGTCGACCGCGAGCGCGTAGGTTTCGCTCACGGGGCAGCGGACCCGGCAAATGGGCACCACGGTGTCGTCATTCGGACAGCCTATTGGCGGCATCCCGAGCCAGCGAGTCACGGGCTTTCGGTCGGGCGCGAGACGTACAGTGTCGGCGTGGGCGAATCTGCGTTGGTCTTCGAGTCCGACTACGAGTTCTCGCGCGTCATCGTGTGGGATGCCCTCGTCGATCCCGACCTCGTCTCGGGATGGTTGGCCGAAGCCGCGATCACTGCGGAAGTCGGCGGTGAGTACAACCTGCGCTGGGTGCACCGGATGGGGCGGCCCGACACCTTCGGTCGCATCACCGACCTGCAACCGCTCGAACGCCTGGCCGTCGACACCTCAGACTCCGTGCGCGTCACGTTCGAGCTGCGCGAATTGCCGACCGGGCTCAGAGGCACCAGCACGCGCCTGCGCGCGACGGTGGACGGCCCTGCGACCGACCCGCGGGTGATGGCCGACTGGCTCACCAATCTCGACCAGCTCGATGATCTCTTGCGCGGGCATCCCGTGGATTGGGCCAACTGGGACAGGGACAGGTATGAGTCCTGGCGTCGGCACCTCGGCGAGGCAACTGCTCCGACTGGATCAGGCTCGACCGCCTGAAGGCACTCGCCGGTAGACTCATGGGGTGAATGCACCAACCAGCCAGGCGCTCGCGCCGGCGGAGCGGGCAGTCGGCCTCATCGGCCCTGACCTCACAGAGAAGAGCCTCCGGCTTCACCTCGAGGGCCTTCCCGGAGTGGATGCCGTCGGTCTCGAACAGCGCGCAGGCGACCTCGGCACCCGCTCGATCAAGACCACCTCGAAGGCTCGGGCCCTTGACACCATCATCCGGCTCATCGACCTCACGACGCTTGAGGGAGCCGATACGCCGGGCAAGGTGCGCTCGCTCGTAGCCAAAGCGATGAATCCAGACCCGACCGATCCTGCAACTCCCCGAGTCGCGGCCGTGTGTGTCTACGGCGACATGGTGCCCTCCGCGGTCGAGGCGCTCGGAGCATCCCATGGTGACCCTGACCAGGGGCTCATCAGCGTGGCTGCGGTGGCGACGGCGTTCCCGAGCGGGCGGGCATCCCTCGCGGTCAAGCTGGCAGACACGGCGGATGCCGTTTCCGCCGGTGCAGACGAGATCGACATGGTCATCGACCGCGGTGCGTTCCTCGCTGGCCACTACGGGCTGGTGTTCGATCAGATCGTCGCGGTCAAGGAGGCTTGCCGTCGCCCAGACGGCAGCTACGCCTACCTCAAGGTCATCCTCGAGACCGGTGAACTCAACACCTACGACAACGTGCGTAAGGCGTCATGGCTCGCGATCCTCGCGGGCGGTGACTTCATCAAGACCTCGACCGGCAAGGTAGCCCCGGCCGCGACGCTGCCCGTCACGCTGCTCATGCTCGAGGTCGTGCGCGACTGGCACCGACTCACGGGGGAGCGAGTCGGCGTGAAGCCGGCCGGAGGCATCCGCACCTCGAAAGACGCGATCAAGTACCTCGTGACGGTCGCCGAGACAGTGGGGGAGCAGTGGCTGCAACCGCATCTGTTCCGGTTCGGAGCGTCATCACTGCTCAACGACGTGCTGCTGCAGCGCCAGAAACTGACCACCGGCCGTTACTCGGGCCCCGATTACGTGACGATTGACTGATGCGCGCTGGAGCTATGAGCGTCGCATCGCGTCGCTGCGACGCCAGCGCCGACGAAGCTGCGCTTCGGAGGGATTGAGATGACCGAAGTTACCAAAGCCCCGAGCTTCCTCGACTACGCGCCCGCTCCCGAGTCGACCTCGATCCTGCACCTGAAGAAGAGCTACGGCCTCTTCATCGACGGCACCTTCGTGACCGGGCACGGCAAGCCGTTCCAGACGATTTCGCCCTCGACAGAGCGCCAGATCGCCGAGATCGCCAACGCGAATGCGAAAGACGTGGATGCCGCGGTAGCAGCCGCCCGCAAAGCCTTCGACCGCACCTGGAGCAAACTCTCGGGCGCCGACCGCGGCAAGTACCTGTTCCGCATCGCACGGCTCGTGCAGGAGCGCGCTCGAGAACTCGCCGTCGCGGAGAGTCTCGACAACGGCAAGCCGATCAAGGAGTCGCGCGACGTCGATGTGCCCCTGGTGGCGGCCTGGTTCTTCTACTACGCGGGCTGGGCCGACAAGCTCGACTACGCGGGGCTAGGGCCTTCGCCACGCGCCCTGGGCGTCGCCGCCCAGGTGATTCCCTGGAACTTCCCGCTGCTCATGCTGGCCTGGAAGATCGCGCCGGCGCTCGCCGCCGGCAACACCGTGGTCATCAAGCCCGCCGAGACGACTTCGCTGAGCGCGCTCATCTTCGCGGAGATCCTGCAGCAGGCCGACCTGCCCGCCGGAGTCGTCAACATCATCACCGGCGCGGGAGACACCGGGCAGGCCCTCGTGAACCACCCCGACGTCAACAAGGTCGCGTTCACCGGTTCCACAGCGGTCGGGCGCGCGATAGCCAAGTCCACGGCGGGCAGCGGCAAGAAGCTCACGCTCGAGCTCGGCGGCAAGGCCGCGAACATCGTCTTCGACGACGCTCCCCTCGACCAGGCGGTCGAGGGCATCGTCAATGGCATCTTCTTCAACCAGGGCCACGTGTGCTGCGCGGGGTCGCGCCTTCTGGTGCAGGAGAACGTGCACGAGGAGGTCGTTGATCGGCTGAAGACACGGCTCGCCACCCTGCGGTTGGGCGACCCGTTGGACAAGAACACCGACATCGGGGCGATCAATTCGCGTGAGCAACTCGACCGCATCCGGCAGCTGAGCGACATCGGCGAGCAGGAGGGTGCGCAGCGTTGGACGGCACCCTGCGTCATCCCCGACAAGGGCTTCTGGTTCGCCCCGACCATCTTCGACAACGTCTCGACCTCGTCCACCATCGCCCGTGAGGAGATCTTCGGCCCAGTGCTGTCGGTGCTGACCTTCCGCACCCCCGCGGAGGCGATCGCCAAGGCCAACAACACGCCCTACGGGCTTTCCGCCGGGATTTGGAGCGAGAAGGGATCGAAGATCCTCGCCGTTGCCGACCAGCTGCGCGCCGGCGTGATCTGGGCGAACACGTTCAACCGCTTCGATCCGGCCAGCCCGTTCGGCGGGTTCAAAGAGTCGGGCTACGGCCGCGAGGGCGGCAGGCACGGCCTGGCCGCCTACCTTCAGTCAGCAGGCTGGAGTGCTCGCGCAGTGGGCGCGACCGCGCTCGCGCCCACGGAGCGGCGTGGGCCGCAGGAGCGGCGGCGCACCACATGACAGTGACACGGCTTGCGATCCCGAAGACCTACAAGCTCTACATCGGCGGCAAGTTTCCGCGCAGCGAGAGCGGTCGCACCTACGAGGTGCTCTCGAAGAAGGGCGCATTCCTGGCCAACGCCGCTTTGGCGAGCCGCAAGGATGCCCGGGATGCCGTGGTCGCGGCCCGCGCGGCCCTGCCCGGCTGGGCGGGTGCCACCGCCTACAACCGCGGCCAGGTGCTCTACCGCATCGCCGAGCTACTCGAAGGGCGAGCGGACCAGTTCGTCGAGGAGATCGTCGCGACCGAAGGCGTCTCCAAGGCGGCCGCGGCGAAACAGGTCGCCACGGCCATCGACGCCTGGGTTTGGTACGCGGGCTGGGCCGACAAGTACGTGCAGGTGGCAGGCAACGGCAACGCCGTGAGCGGGCCGTATTTCAACCTCTCCACCCCGGAGCCGACCGGGGTCGTGGCGATCGTCGCACCACAAGACGGTGACTCACTGCTCGGATTGGTCAGTGTCATCGCGCCAGCGATCCTGACCGGAAACACTGTGGTCGTCATCGCGTCTGAGACTGCTCCGTTGGCGGCGGTGAGCCTGGCCGAGGTGCTCGCGACGAGCGACGTCCCGGGGGGTGTGGTCAACATCCTCACCGGGTCGCCGAAGGAGATTGCTCCCTGGCTGGCCGGCCATGCCGACGTGAACGCGCTCGATCTCGCCGGCGCCGAAGCCCTCGACTGGGTCGAGTTGCTGGTGACTGCTGCCGACACTCTCAAGCGAGTGCTCGCGCCGGAAAGCGGCACGCCTGCGCCCTCGCTCGAGCGGATCGTCGCGTTCACCGAGACCAAGACGGTCTGGCACACCAAGTCCCTCATCTAGTGACAGCCCTCGGCAGCGTTGTCGTCGTCGGCAGTGCGAACGTCGACCAGGTGTATCGCGTCACTCGCATCCCGGCTCCGGGCGAGACAGTCCTGTCGAGCGGGTTCACCACGGCGTTGGGCGGCAAAGGCCAGAACCAGGCGGTCGCGGCGGCGCGGGCGGGCGCACCCACCACTCTGATCGCCGCGGTCGGCTCCGATGCGTCCGCGGCGGCAATGCGCAAGGGTCTCACCGCAGACGGCATCGATGCCGCACTGGTGCGCACGGAGCCCGGCCCCAGCGGCACCGCCCTGATCGCCGTCGACGATTCGGGGGAGAACACGATCATTGTCGAGCCGGGTGCCAATGCCCTGCTCACGAGCCTCACCGCGCAGGATCGTTTCGCGATCGCGAGTGCCGCGGTGCTCATCATGCAGCTCGAAATTCCGCTCGACACCGTGATCGAAGCAGCGGATGCCGCCGCCAAAACCGACACGCGGGTGCTGCTGAACGCCGCCCCGATCCGCGACCTGCCGGACGCCCTGCTCGCGGCACTGGACATCCTCGTGGTCAACGAGCACGAGGCCGCCCACCTCCGGGCCTCCCGGCCGGAGGTCTCACTCACCGACCTGGTCCCGGTGGTCGTCGTGACCCTGGGCGCCGATGGTGCCCTGCTGCAGCAGCGGGAGGTCGCCGAGCTGCGGGTGTCCGCACCGGTGGTGAGAGCCGTGGATGCCACGGGTGCAGGTGACACGTTCTGCGGGGCGTTCGCCGCCGCCCTGGCCGAGGGGCAGTCGCTCGAACTCGCCCTCTGGTTCGCCGTGGTTGCAGCATCGATGTCGGTGGAAAAGGCCGGTGCCATGCCGTCGATTCCCGCACGCGAGGCGATCGAAAAACGTCTCGCGATTGCATCCGAACCCTAGGTCGGTCTCTCGTTCATACCCCGTTCAGTGGAAACCCGCAGCGGATGCGCGCATGATTGACAGATGAACCAGCTGGAAAGCATTGCGTTCGTGGGGGACAGCATCACCGCGCACGGCGACTGGACGGCCTGGTTTCCGGGTCGGGAAGTGCACAATTTCGGGGTCAGCGGCAACACGACTGACGACCTGATCGCACGCATGGATGAGGTGGTCGCCGCACGTCCGTCGGCAATCGCCCTTCTGATCGGCACCAACGACCTCGGCCACCGCCTTTCGGTGGAACACCTCGTGCGCAACGTCGAGTTTCTGCTGGTGAGCCTGCGCCGTGAACTACCGGGGACCCGCATGCTCGTGCAGTCGATCATGCCCAGGGGTCGTGAGTTCGCGGAGCAGCTGCAGGATGCCAATCGGCACCTGCGCCAGTTTTCCTCGTCGGTCA
The DNA here is from genome assembly GCA_043754275.1 of Microbacteriaceae bacterium. Lineage (GTDB taxonomy): Bacteria > Actinomycetota > Actinomycetes > Actinomycetales > Microbacteriaceae > Rhodoglobus. Next base: position 181,229 of record JAYUVE010000031.1, read on the forward strand.
ACGCGCAATACCTGGATCTCTGGTCGGCGTTCGCGCAAGACGATGGCGAGCTCAACCCGGACTATTCCGACGACCGCCTGCACCTCATCGAAGCTGGCTACCAGGCCTGGCTCGGCGAGCTTCGACCGGCTCTTGAGCGCCTCGAGGATGCGCCACCCATGAGCCGGCCGATCCAGGCCATCAGCAGGGACTAGCGGCACGCGGCCTAGCTGTACGCGGCCCGGATCGGCTAGAGCGTCGCGACCACGGTCGCGTAGAACTCGATGCCGCGCAGGAACGTCGCGACGTGCATCCGCTCGTCCACGGCGTGGAGGGTGTCGCGCTCTGCCTTGGACATCTCGAACGGCGTGAACCGGTAGATGTGTCGGCTGATGCCGCTGAAGTGCCGACTGTCGGTCGCCCCGTTCTGCACGTAGGGCGTGACCACCGTGCCCGGATGGCTGCGCTCGATCGCGGCCGCGAGCCGGTTCCAGGCGGGGCCCTCCGACGGCGAAATCGGTGACGGCTCGGTCGCGCCCCACACCTCGATGGCCACCCGGTCGTCGCGAATGGCACGACGAAGGTGCTCGACCGCGCTGCCGACACTCGAGCCCACCGCGACCCGCACGCTCAGGGTCGCCGTCGCGCGCTCGGCGAGGGCATTGGCCGCCAGCCCGGCATCCAGCATCGTCACTGCGGCAGTGGTTCGGGTCATGGCTGCAGTCTCGTCAGACCGGTTCGTGAAGATGGCGAGCAGCAGCGGCCTCGCGAGATTCGCGTGGCGGAACGCGACGCCCAGCGCGCCCGTGGCGTGACCGCCGAGCACCTCGAACATCCGCATGACTGCCGGATTGAAGCCCGCGCGAAACGGACGGTCACCGACGCGCACGACCGCTCGTGCGAGACGCGTGGTCGTCGTCACTTTCGGCGGGGTCGAGGCGTGCCCACCCGACTGCTCGACGACCAGGCGCACGACGGCGCTGCCGCGTTCGCTCACTCCGATCGCCGCGACCGGTCCGGCAACTCCCGGGAAGGCACCGTCGACGATCGCGCCGCCCTCGTCGAGAACCAGGGACGGGTGGATGCCCCGGCTCCCCAAGAGCGCCGCGACGGCCTTCGCCCCGCTGCCGTGGGTTTCTTCATCGTGGCCGAAGCTCAGGTAGACATCATGCGACGGCGTGTGGCCCTCGCCCAGCAGCCGCTCCACCGCCTCGAGGATTGCCACCAGCGCGCCCTTGTCGTCGAGTGTGCCCCGCCCCCAGATGATCTGCTCGTCGCCCACACCGGATAACTCGGCCGCGAACGGCGGGTGCTCCCAGCCGGAATCCTCTGCGGCGACGACGTCGTAGTGCGCCATGAGCACACTGGGCTCACCCGCCTGCGCTCCGGGCCAGCGGAACAGCATCGTGCGCCCAGCCACGAGTTCGAACTCGAGGGCGGAATGCACTCTCGGGTAGAGCCGCTCGATCGCCGCGATGAAGCCGTCGAAGGCCTCCCAGTGCGTCTCGTCGACCTCGAGCCGCGAGATCGTCGGGATGCGGATGAGCTCCCGCAGCCTCGCGAGGGAGTCGGTGGTCATGCTCCGACTGTATCCCGTAGCTTTGTGGGTGCAGTCCCCGAAAAATGAGGAGCCAGGGCCTTTTATGAAACGAATCCTTCGGGTGCTTGCGGTCGCGTTGTTTGCCCTGCTGCCGCTCTTCGGAATCGGCTCGGCGGCCTCCGCTGGCCCCGCGAACGTGCCCGCCGGCGTGGATGACTTCTCGTTCAAGAGCTTCACCGCCGACTACTACCTCGACGTGGACGAAGCCGGTCGTTCGACCCTCAAGACGGTGGAGACCTTCGTCGCGACGTTTCCTGACACCGACCAGAACCACGGCATGAAGCGGGCGATTCCCGGCAGCTACCAGGGCGTACCCACCGATGTCGAGGTGCAGGGCGTCACAGACGGCAACGGCAATCCGAGACCATTCACCTCCGAGATCGATGACAACGGATTCCTCGTAGTCACGAGCGCCGCAAACGACTTCGTTCATGGCGACCAGACCTATGTGTTCACCTACACCCAGCACAACGTCACGCGTTACTTCGCAGACACCAACGACGACGAACTGTATTGGGACACGGTGGGCACCGGTTGGGCGCAGAACTTCGGCAGCGTCACCGCCCACGTCCACGTTCCGGCGGCACTCGCCGGATCGCTGAGCGGCGACAACGCCTGCTACCAGGGCACCAACGGGGCGAACACGAAGTGCGAATTGACCGAAGCGACCGCCGCCCAGGGCACGGTCTACACGGCATCGGTCACTGACCTCGCCCCGTACCAGAACGTGACGGTGGTGCTGGGCTTCGCGCCGCACACCTTCACGGCGCGGGATGACTCGTACTTCGCGTCATCCGCCGGTGGCTTCCAGCTCGTGAGCGTGCTACTCGCGCTCGCCGGCCTCGTTTGGGCGATCTACCTGAGGGCGACGTCCCTCGCGGACGGCAAGGGCCGCCCCACCGTCATCGCCGAATACACCCCGCCCGAAGGGCTGGATATCGTCACGGCGGCCGTGATCCTGAAGCGCACGACCCGCGCAGCGGCAGCGGAGTTCGTCGACCTCGCCATCAAACGGAAGATCCGCATCGTCGAAACCGAGAAGGCGGGCTTCTTTTCGCGCGGCAAGGCGTATCTGCTCGAGCTCGTCGATTCGAGCGGTCTTTCCGGGTCGGCGCAATCCTTCGCCGAGGCTTTGTTTGGGCATGAACTCGTGGTCGGCACCGGCTATCTCATGGGCAGCAAGGATGTCGTGCTCAGCCAGCAGGTCCGCGCGATCATCCAGGCGGCGACGGTGCGCACTACCCCGCAGGGACTGCGCAAGAAGCCTCGCTCTGGCCGGAGCCTGCTGGTGGCCCTCGTGACGGTGCTGGGCGCGGTGGGAACCTTTGGGTTCGGGGTGACCCTGCTGAACGACTCGCTCGGCGGCGTCATCCCGTTCCTGCTCTTCGTCCCCGTCGGGATCGCCTTGTTTACGGTGTTCAGGGTGGTCTTTCGCTCGCCGCTTTCTGACCAGGGTGCGCAACTGCGCGACGACCTGAAGGGGCTCGAGCTGTACATCAGGCTCGCCGAAGCCGATCGCCTGCAGATGCTGCAAAGCCCGACGGGTGCGCTGCGCAAGCCCGTCTCGACCAGCGACGCACGCCAGGTCATCGACATCTACGAGAAGCTGCTGCCCTATGCGGTGCTGTTCAGCCTCGAGAAGCAGTGGGCGGCCGAACTCGGCAAGTACTACACCGACCAGTCACCCGACTGGTATTCGGGTTCGGGTGCATTCAACGCCGCGGTCTTCGCTTCAGGCATCGGTTCGATGTCGAGCACCGCGGCGACTTCATACTCGGGCAGTTCTTCGAGCAGTTCGAGCGGAGGTTCAGGCGGCGGCGGATCCTCCGGCGGGGGAGGCGGTGGGGGAGGCGGTGGCGGCGTTTAGCCGCTCATCACCAGGTATCCGAAAATCGTCGCCGCACTCAGCAGGATCAGCCCCCACAGCGGCGCGGGCCAGCTTCGGCGTCCGCGCGCGAGTCGCACCAGGAAGATGAGCGTCGTGATGCCCACCACGACTGCGCTCCCGATCAGGGCGATGGCGAACCCGCCCTGGATGTTGTCGAGAGCTGACCCGGTCGCCGATTTGGCGGCATCCACGCCATACAGGTAGAGCGTGTCGACCACGAGAAAGCCGATGAGTAGTTCGGCGACAAAGATCACCACGCCGACGAGGGCGTCAAGGCCGCGGTCGGGGCCCTCGAGCTTCCGTCGACCTGACATGAGTGCCGCGCCGGAGAAGTTCTGGTTGAGGGACATGTGCCCAGCCTAGGGCGCTACTTCGCTGCTCCGGCTGCCCAATCGACGACCACATCATTCGGCCCAGAGCCGAGCTTCGCGTGCAGTTTCGAACCGGGGAAGACCAGCGGCAGTGCGCTCGCGGGCACGGCGTTGCCGACCTGGATCTGATACGGCGTGTCCACCCCCTCGGCGACGGTGAGGGTGAGTGCATGCACCGGATCGCCCTTGAAGTTCTTAATACCGATCGCTTGGTCGGCGACCAGCACGACGACGATCGGCTTGCCGGTTGCGAGGATGTCGGCCGCGCTGTTGGGGCCGGTGGACTCCGGCATGCGCACCTCGGGCGGCTCGGTCGCGAAGTCGATCGCAACATGAGCGTGGTCGGCGGGATCGACCCGAACGGCGACGGTGACCCCCGGCTGCTGCAACTGCGGGATGCTGATCTCCTGGACCCGCTGCGAGACGGTCGCCTGGTACGGCTTCTCGCCATCCAGCATGACGTTGAGGGTGAAGGTGCAGTTTCGCTCCGTCAATCCGTTGCCGATCGAGACGGTGGTTCCGGATAGCGAAAGACCGAGGATCTCGCCGCGGCCGAGCAGGCCGGTCGCGAGCAGCGCGCTGTCGACCCCGCCCGTCATCTGCTGGAAACCCTGCTTGAGTTCGTCGAAGAAGCCCATCGTCATGCCCTCTCGTTGCGGATAGCGGCGGTCCAGCGCCGTCGCGCACAGCGTAGTACCGCCGCCGCGGGCGCGGTAGGGGCGAGCTATGCTCGTGGGCGATGAGCGCCTCATACCCGACAAGATCCCGCCGAACTGCCCTGGCTCCGGCCATCCTCGCCACGATCACCCTGTTGATCGGGGTCGCCATCATTTCTTCGGGCGGCTTCATCGTGATCAGGTACCTGGTCTCGATCCTCGCCCTCATCGTCGCCGTGTTCGCCTGGCAGTCGCGTCAATGGTGGTGGATCATCGGGCTCGCGCCGATCGCGGTGCTGTGGAACCCGGTGTATGTAATAGATCTGAGTCCTATCGACCTCGGCCAGCCTGACCTGTGGCTGGGGCTGCAGTACCTTGCGGTGCTGGTGTTCCTGCCCGCCGGCATCCTCATCAAGGTGACAGACCGTGACAATGGCACGCTGCGGAACGGCCACTGATCGGGGTCGCGCGCACGACGTCGGCGGTTTCGACGTAGAATGTCACTAACGCACGCAGAGCCCACTTGTCGCATCGCGACGGGGTCTGGATCCCTCAGGCAAGCGCCGTCATCCCGGTCCATCGCCCGGATGGCTTCACCCAGCATGTTCAATTCGGTGGTTTCGACCCGCATACCGTGCCAGGCCAGGGCCTCGGCACTAGGAGACTAATTTGGCCCTCCCAGAGAGAGCACAGTCGGGGCAAGTAGAGCCCGGCCAGCGCAGGCGACAGCGACCCTCGGCGCAGAGGCAGTCATCGAGCCAGCGCCGCAAGGTGCACCCCGGCGATGACACCGGAGTGATTCCTGTGCTGGCCCGCGCGGCTCGAGAGGTCGAGACGGCAGTGCAGAAAGGCCCGCTCAAGTCGGCCAATCGCGCCCGTTTCCAGGTCGCGGCGCTGTTGCTGCGTGAGGAGCGTACCCGGGTCAAGGGCGACAAGAACCTCACCGACGCCGAACGCTCCAACGAGCAGAAGCGCCTCGATGGCCTGGCCGGAATTCTCGCGAAGACCGCCGCGCGTGACACGAGCCTCATCGCGATGCTTGCGGATGACGCACCCGTAACCGCCGCAGCACGTGCCCTCAGGCGAGATCTGCTCATCGCCGCTGGAGTCGAGCTAAGCCCCGACGAGCTCATCATCACGACCGAGCCGAAACCCGTGGACAAGCAGGTCGAGAAGCAGGTGGTTCCGGCATCGGTGCGCGCGATGCAGATGTCGAACCCGTTCCTCGCACCAGATTTCAGCGCCGTCGCGGCCAAACCGGCTTCGGTCAATCACCTCGGCAACTGGGAGCTCATCGAGCCGCTGTTCCGTTCTTTCGAATACGGGGCCGGCGGTGGCGCCGCCACGATGGATCTCCCCGAGGCGACGAGCCTGCGCACCGCGGGCGATCTCGACATGATGCGTCACCAGGCGCGTTTTGTCGAAGAGGTCAAGAAGGGGCATCGCACCTTCTTGCTGGCCGACGAGCCGGGGCTGGGCAAGACCGCGCAGGCGCTGCTTGCGGCCGCGGCATCCAACGCCTATCCGCTCCTCGTGGTGGTGCCCAACGTCGTCAAGACCAACTGGGCGCGCGAGGTCGAACTGTGGACCCCCGGGCGTACGGCGACGGTCGTGCACGGTGATGGCCACGACGTCGATGCATTCAGCGATGTCGTGATCGTGAACTACGAGATTCTCGACCGGCACGTCGGCTGGCTCGGCCGGTTCGGCTTCAAGGGCATGGTCGTCGACGAGGCGCACTTCATCAAGAACCTCAAGTCCGAGCGTTCGAAGCACGTGCTCGCCCTGTCCCGCAGTATTCGCGCGGCATATCCGAAGGCGCTGCTCATGGCGCTCACCGGTACCCCGCTGATCAACACGATCGAAGACTTCCGCGCGATCTGGCAGTTCCTCGGTTGGATCGACGACAAGAAGCCGCTGCCCCGCCTTATGGAGAAGCTTGAGGAGACCGGCCTGACTCCGGCCGATTTCGGGTTCTTCGCCGAGGCGAGGCGCGCCGTCGTCGAGATGGGCATCGTGCGGCGAAAGAAGGTGGATGTCGCGGCCGACATCCCCGCTCGACGCATCGCCGACATCCCGGTCGAACTCGACGACGATCTCGGTCGCTCGATCCGGGCCGCAGAGGCGGCGCTCACGGCCCGCCTCGTGGAGCGTTTCAACCGGGTCCGCGATCTCAAGCCCGACGCCACCGACGCCGAACTCATTCGCGTCGTCGCGCACGCAGAGCTCGAGGAGTCGAAGGGCGCGACCACGGGCGAGAACGTGTTCACCATGGTCCGCAAGATCGGCCAGGCGAAGGCGACCCTCGCGGCCGATTACACCGCCCAACTGGCTCGCGCCGTGGGCAAGGTGGTGTTCTTCGCCAAGCACATCGACGTGATGGATGTCGCCGAAGAGCACTTCGCGAAGGCGGGGCTCAAGTCGGTCTCGATCCGCGGCGACCAGTCGGCGAAGGCACGGCAGAACGCCATCGATTCGTTCGAGTCTGACCCCGAGGTCGCTGTTGTCGTGGCATCCCTCACAGCGGCTGGTGTCGGTCTCAACCTGCAGGCCGCCTCGAACGTGGTGCTCGCCGAACTGAGCTGGACCAGCGCGGAGCAGACCCAGGCCATCGACCGCGTGCATCGCATCGGCCAGGAGCTTCCGGTGACGGCGTGGCGGATAATCGCCGCGCACACGATCGACGCCCGCATCGCCGAACTCATCGACAGCAAGGCGGGCCTCGCGGCTCGCGCGCTCGACGGGTCTGATGTCGAGGTGGCGGCCGAGTCGAACATCCAGCTCGAGGCGCTGTCGAGCCTGCTGAGAGACGCGTTGTCCGGCACTGGCACGGAGTGAAGCCCTCCTTACGAATCGTCGGCCCCGCAGCACACCCACGCCTAAGCGCCCGCCCGGATGTAACAATCCGCAAGGGTCGTTTTGCCCTCATCAATGACCTGCTTTCCCCACGGGATGCCACGGCAGCAGACCTCGTCGCAATCCACGACGCCCTGGATGCCGCCGACATCGAGCACCTCCTGGTGCGCCGCGACGACGATCTCGCGGTCATCGCGGTGGATCGTGCCGCGACTGCCGCCGTGGAGGCGGCCCTGGTCAAGGCGTTCGCACGCGAGCCGTTCTATTCGCGCGCTGGCACTGAGCGGGCACTGCTCGTTGCCGACGGCGCTATAGCGCTCTCCCGCCAGCCCACGGTGCTGCGCCTCTACCGGCCGCGCTTCTCCACCTCGGGCAAGCTGCGCTACGGCTCATCGACGGCCGTGCGGCTGGAGTTCTGGGAGTTCGGCACCGACGAGATCACCGCTCCAGCGGAGAATGCCCTCATGCGTCGACGGCTGCCACGGGTCGAGGCCATCGAGGCCACCGTCGAACACCATGGCCGCACCTGGACAACGCTGGCCGGGATGTTTGACACCCTCGCCAGCGACGTCACCTTTGAGATCGACATGGTCTTCTCCTGGGTCGATGGCACCTCCTCGGAGTTCCAGCGCGCCAGGGCGCAGCGGATGAAGACCTACGTGGTCGGCGACGGCGACGATTCCGAGGCCAGATACCGCCAGATCGACGAACTCAAGTACGCGCTGCGCAGCGTTCGGCTGTTCGCCCCCTGGGTGCGGCGCATCTTCGTGGTCACCGACTCGCCACGTCCCACCTGGCTCGCCGAGCATCCCGCGGTCACTTTCGTGCGCAGCGAGGAGTTCTTCGCCGACCCGAGCGTGTTGCCCACCCACAACTCGCATGCGGTGGAGAGCCAGCTGCACCACATCGAGGGCCTCAGCGAGCACTTCATTTACTCCAACGACGACATGTTCTTCGGGTGTCCGGTGCGGCCCGAGATGTTCTTCTCACCGGGCGGCATCACCAAGTTCATCGAAGCGACCACTCGGATCGGGCTGGGGGAGCCGAACCCGGCGCGCAGCGGGTTTGAGAATGCGGCGCGGGTGAATCGCGGGCTGCTCTACGAAAGGTTCGGGCGCGTGACGACCCGCCACCTCGAGCACGCCGCGACGCCGCTGCGGCGCAGCGTCTTGGCCGAGCTCGAGCGTCAGTTTCCGGCGGAGTTCGCCCGCACCGCCGCGAGCGCCTTCCGCTCCAGCTCTGACATCTCGGTGACCAACTCGCTGTACCACTACTACGCGCTCATGACCGGGCGCGCGGTCGTGCAGGAGCGGGCCAAGGTCAAGTACATCGAGACCACCCTCGCCACCGCCGCCGCCGAAATGGAGAACCTGCTGCGCGAGCGCGACTACGACTTCTTCTGCCTCAACGACGGCAGTCGCCCCGAGATCTCGGTAGCGCGGCGCACCAGGACAGTGAGCTCGTTCCTGGAGAACTACTTCTCGATCCCTGCGCCATGGGAGCTGCCCGTCGCCGAACCTGTCCCAGTGGAGAACGAGTTCGGTTGACCTGGGCGGCGGGCACCGCCGGGTCGGCTTCCGGAGCCCGACGGGGGCCGTTCTCGCGACGTAGGGCACGATGCCCTACGTGGCCGGAGGACGGCACCCAGCTGACCGGTCCGGAGGCCGACAGCGCTTAGACCGGCAGTGTGATTGGCATGGTCATCGGCGGCTCGGGTGCCACGCGCGAGTTGGCAGCCTCGGCGATTCGGGTTCCGGATGCCGCAAGCCGTCGCCGTGTCTCGTCAGCGTCGATGTAGTCCAGGGCCGCGTACTGCCCCACGGGCACCACGGAGTGCAACACGGTGGTGCCGTAGACATGAACAAGGTTGAAGGCGCGCGCGCCGTCGCGCCCGCGGGTGCCGCCGATCGGCACGTTGAGGTCTTGCGTGTAGCAGGTTGCGGAGGCCACCGAGACCGGGATACCGGCGAAGGTGCCGGTCGAGGAATAGTGCAGGTGGCCGGCGATGATGCTGCGCACGTCGCTGCCGAACAGAACTTCTGCAAGCCCGGCCTGGTCGCGCAATTCGACCGCAGCCGCGAGGTCGAGCACACTGGGCAGCGGCGGGTGGTGCATGGCGAGAATCGTGCCGTGAGGGGCGCGCACCGACAGCTCCTCGGCGAGCCAGTCGAGCTGGGCGTCGGTGACTTCGCCCCAGTGCTCACCCGGAACCGTCGAGTCGAGGGTGATGATGCGCAGCCCGTTGACGTCGTAGACGCGGTCGATGGGTCGGGCGCTCGCCTGCTCGGCGAGAAGACCCTCGCGGAACGAACCGCGGTCGTCGTGGTTTCCCATCACCCAGATCACCCTGGCACCGAGGCGGGCTGCGACCGGCTCGACCATCCGACGTAGGCGGTCGTAGGCATCCGGTTCGCCGCGATCGGCAAGATCCCCGGTGAAGACGATGGCCTCGGGACGACCCTCGGACGACTCGAGTTCGGCCAGCAGCTGTGCGAGGTGGTCGGTCGAGTCGACCGAGTCGTAGAGGTGGCGACCACCACCGAGGATGTGGGTGTCGCTGAGGTGGAGAATGAAGTGGTCCGGCCGGGGATACTCGGCCGTACGGATGCTCACGAGCCTTGCCAATCGGGTTAGAACTGCTTCTAGTTTAGCAATCGATGCAAACGCACCAACTGTAGTGAAGTCGAGCAGTTACCACGCTATTGCGACGGCATCTTTAGCGGCGATTCCCAGAAATGGGGTAGCGGCGATTCCCACAGTGGATGTCGCGGGCCCTCAGGCACTCGCGGCGCGTTGGGAGAGCCGTTCGATCGCCGCGACCGGGATCCCAAGCCAGTCGGGCCGGTTGCGCGCCTCGTAGACGATCTCGTAGAGCGCCTTGTCGATCTCAAAGGCGTCGACGAGCGCGCGGTTCTGGGCGAAATCGCAACCCGACGCCTGGCTGTAGCCCGCTTCGAACGCGTCCCGTGCCCGCGCGGCCCATTGTTGCGCGGCGCCCAGGCGGTCGGCTTGCAGGCGGTGTGGACCCGGCAGTCCCAGTGAGCCTGCGACATAGTCGAAGGAGCGCAGCATCCCGGCAATATCACGCATCGGGCTGTCGAGCCTGCTGCGTTCGCGCATGGGGCGAAGCGGTTCACCCTCGAAGTCGACGAGAACCCAGCCGCGGCCGGGAACAGAGAGCACCTGCCCGAGATGCAGGTCGCCGTGGATGCGCTGCTGCGCCGGCCATTGCACGGTTGCGGCCGCAGAGATCACCTCCTCGAGCGCCCCCGCCTGGTCGGCTATCCCCGGAACTTCGACGACCGCCGCCGCAAGCCGAAGGCGCATCTGCCGCAGGACTCCCTCGATCTCGTCTTGGGTCGTCACCGCCGTCGGCATCGTCGCGGCGAGAGTCGCGTGCACGCCCGCGGTCGCGATGCCGAGCGCCCGCGCCTGGTCGGCGAAGTCAATGCCGTGCCGGGCCGCCGAAAGGGCCACCGGCCAGGCATCCTCGGCTCCCGGCAAGAACTCCTGCGCAAACGCGAGGTGTCCGCGGGCACGTCCGGTGGCTGTTCCCCGGTCGGCCCAATCGGCGACAACCTGCCCGAGCGGGCGGGGCACGGATTCAGACCCCGCGACGGCAAGCGCAGTCTGCAATTCGACGTCGGGGTTGTCGCCGTCATGCAGCGCGCGGAACAGCTTGCAGATAATCGGAATGCCAGGGGCGCCGGTGGGCTCAAAGATGATCGAGGTGTTCGATTGTTCACCGGTGAGCACTCGGGAGACAAGCGTGCCCGTTATCAGTAGTTCACGATCCACAATCTGACCACGCACCCAAACCCGGTCGCCGTTCACCTCGAGTTCCCCGGTGATGAGTTTCAGCAGCGCAGCGGTGAACGCCGGGTCGTGCGGGCCGTCATAAGCGGTGGTCGTGCCCGTGCGTCCGACCGCGGCAACGTCGACGAGCGACGCAGTGCGATAGACGAGGGGCACCTGGTAGAGCGCCGGTTTGCCCACGGTGTGGTCGATAAGCAGGTGGGTGACGATCTCGACACCCGGCTCCCCGCTGTCGAGCGACCAGCTGCCGATCTCTTCGAGCACGGGCCGCGAACCCTTGTTCGCGTACCAGCGTTGGCCCATCATCCATTCGCCGAGCAACTCCGGCGACATTGTCATTGTCCAGACTAGGCACGGGTATGCGATCCTCGTCAACAAAACGAGGTAAGCGCTTGTGCAATGTGCAGCCGGTGTTCAGCGGGCAGACCTATCGTCGCTGTCATGCTGTTCCGCCTGCCCCGGCTCTCCCGGGTCCCCGTCTGGGTATGGCGCGCCCTCATGGCCCAGCTCGGCCCTCACGAGAAGCGTCGCTTCAACGCGAAACCGATCCAGGCAGTCGACTACCTGCTTGACGTCGACTATGTCGGCGATGGCATCAGGCAGCATCGACTCGACGTGATCTCGCCGAAGGGCGCCTCTGGGGCGCTGCCCGTCTACGTCTACTTCCACGGTGGCGGCTGGACCTCGGGCGACAAGGACGCCCTCACCCGCTACTGTGCCAGCCAGGCGCTCGGGGGAATCGTCGTTCTGAACGTGAACTACCGGATGGCGCCGCGCCATCACATGCAACACATGCTGCAGGATGCCAACGCCGCAGTCGCGTGGGCGGTCGCTAACGTCGCGCGCTTCGGCGGCGACCCCGGCGCGATCGTGCTGGGCGGAGACTCTGCGGGTGGCCAGATCTCGGCACTACTCGCCGCCGCAAGCAGCAAACCTGAATTGGCTGCCCACTACGAACTCACCCCCGGCTTCGCGGCAGGAGCGATCCGTGGGGTGGTGCAGCACTGCAGCGCCGTCGACTTCTCGGTGATCTTCGAGAAGGGTTTCATCCTGAGCCTCGGCTTCGTGCGGATGCTGCTGCCGGGCCGGGGCAGGGGCGTCGACCTGTTGCCGGCCGCGCGGTACCTGTCACCCATCGAATGGCTGGGATCGGGCTATCCACCGGTGCTCGTGACCACCTCACGCAAGGACTTCTTCTACCGGGCCAACCTCAACTTCATCGCGGCGCTGCGGCGGCACAGCGTGCCCGTGCAGTCGTTCGTGAGCGAGGAGGCCCAGCACACCTGGCAGCAGGATTCGTGGCATCCCGCGTCTCTCGACGTCTATCGCCGGTTGCAGCGTTTCGTATGGGAAGTCGGTGAACCCGCCACGACGACCGCCTGAGCCACGAGGCCAGTGGCCTTCGGTTCGCGCGCTATCGTGATCGGGTGCACGATTCTGTCGAGTCGCCCGGTGAGGAAATCGACCCCGCGCGCGCGAAGGCGATGCGTACGGAGGCGATGCGACTCGATGCTGCGCTTCCCGACTTCGACTGGACCGCACTGCCCGAGGGCGCGCAGCGGGGGCATTTCGATGCGCCGAGCGGAAAGCTCGCCTTCATCGCGATGGGCAACCTCGGCGATCCGCGGGTGGTACTCGTGCCGGGGGTCACGGGATCCAAAGAAGACTTCGCGCTCATGCTGCCCCTGCTCGCGGCAGCCGGATACCGCGCCGAGAGCTACGACATGGCTGGCCAGTACGAGTCGGCCGCCGCCGGCCCCGAAAACCTGACCCCGCCGCAGCGGCACTACACGCACGACCTTTTCGTAGCGGACCTGATCTCCGTGCTGCTGGCTGGGCTGACGCCCGTGCACGTGCTCGGCTACTCGTTCGCCGGCACGGTCGCCCAGCTCGCCTTCCGCGAGCGACCGGAGTTGTTCGCCAGCCTGACGCTGCTCAGCTGCCCACCGGAGCCGGGACAGGGGTTCCGGGGTGTCAAGCGCATCGGCCCGATCTCCCGCTTCACGACCGGAAGCGTCGGTGCGGCGCTGATGATCTGGGGGGTGCGCCGCAACTTCACCCACGTGCCGCCGGGCCGCCTCAGGTTCGTGCGTGACAGATTCACCCTGACCAGACGCTCGAGCGTCGCAGACATCATTTCACTCATGAAGCGTGCTCCCGACCTGCGACCGGTGCTTGCCGCGTCGGCTATGCCCAAGCTGGTCGCGGTGGGGGAGCACGACCTGTGGCCGTTGAGCTTGCACGAGGAATTCGCGGCGGCGATCGGGGCATCCCTCGTCGTCTATCCCACCGGTCACAGCCCCTGCGAGACCACACCCCACCAACTGGTGCGAGACCTGGTGGCCATTTACGCTCGGGCTATCGCCTAGCCGAAGGCTCGTGAAGCGCGCAGCTTCTGCCAAGCCTTGCGCTCGGCACGCCGGTCGAGCAGCGAGCGCTCGCGCCAGTTCAGCGCCATGGTCGAGAATGCCCAATCGATGCGGCGGGCGAACCCGGAGAACGATTCGAAGGGCCGTGCCGAAACTCCCACCCGCAGGTCGCGGGCGAACCGCGTCACCATGTCGGGTTCGAGGTGGATGCTGAGGTCGAGGTCGTCGTGGATCTCACGCATGCCGCGATGCACTTGCCCGCGCACTCGCGTCCAGGCGGCCGCCTTGAGTGCGAGATTCGATCCGAACAGCGGATCCTGGCCGAGCAGCCAGCCGACGAACCAGATGTAGCCGCCGATGTAGACGTGTTCGGCAAGCCAATGCACGAGCGGGGTCGAACCGTAGAAATCGCCGGCGCCGCTGACCGCGGAGAGGGAAGAATCAGCCTGGAACTCGCCGAGCATCCGCTCGATCCAGTCGGCGTGCGGCACCGAGTCGGCATCGAGGCGCCCGATGATGTCGGCGCCGTCTGCCACTGCGGCGTCGAATCCCGCGGCGGTGGCCGGGAAGATGCCCCGCAGGGGTTCGGTCACGACCCGCGCGCCCGCCGCGCGCGCGACGGTGGCCGTGGCATCCGTGCTCCCGTTGTCGACGACGATGATGCGCTCGGCGGGCCGGGTCTGGTGGGCGAGAGCCTCGAGGCATCCGGCGAGCATTTCGGCGTCATTGAGGGCCGGGATCACCACACAGACGCGCGTCATGTCACCGAGCATAGCCACGCAGCGCAGCCACGCTGCCGGATGCCGCCTTCGGTAGTCTGGCGTCGTGAAGCGGCCGGGCTACTTGACGAGTGTGCTACTTGACGAGCGCACGCACGGCAAACGCGGCATCCACGGCGGCCGGCAGGGTCAACTGCGGCAGGGTGGTCACCGTCGATCCGCCCGTCGTAACACCCTGGATCGTCACCGAGATCGCGGTGTCGAAAAGGTATAGCGCCGAGTCAAGGTGTCCGTCGTCGCCGTCGCCTGCCTTGAAGGTCTGCAGCACCGCTTTGTACTGGGCGAGTCGGGGGTCGGAGAGTGCGTTTGGCAGGGTCGCGTAGCCGTCGATCTCCGACTGCTGGAATGGAATCTTGGCGATTGTCACGCCGAGCTGGGTCACTTTGTCGGGGGTCGTGTACACGCACACCCGCTGCTCGTAGGTCTCTTGGCTGGTCTGTGTGGCGGAGACGTCGGCGTTGAACGCCAGGTCTCCCTGGAGTCCGGCGAGAGCGGTCGTGACGGCTTCGCAGGTGGGGAGGTGGGTGGAACCCGCGGGGGCGGCGGTCGGCGAAGGGGAAGCAGAGGAGGCGCCCGTGATCACGGGATTCGCGGCGGTGCCGCTAGTGGACGTGCATCCGGCGAGAAAGATGACGAGCGCTGCGGCGGCGAAGGTCGCGGTGGCGACGGGGGCGAGTCGGCGATGCATCCCTCGACCCTAACAATCGTTCTTGAGGGCATTCTGTGCAGCCAGGGGGTTCACCCGTTACCCGCGTAGTGTTGTGCGAGTGGAGAGTACCGATGCTGCCCAGGTCATCGCCGGGGACGAGAACTCCCCCCGCCTGGCCTACGAAAGAGCTCTTGAGCTGACCGAGGGGACGCGCGAGGAGACCGACTCTCTCGGGTCGATGGAGATTCCGGTTGATGCCTACTGGGGCATCCACACGGCCCGTGCGTTGGAGAACTTCCCCATCACCCGCCGCGCGATTTACAACTATCCCGACCTGGTCAGGGCCCTGGCAAGGGTCAAGCAGGCCGCGGCGCGCGCGAACGCTGAGATCGGGGTGCTCGACGCCGACAAGGCCGAGATCATCGATCGCGTCTGCCAGGAGATCGTCGACGGCGCTTTGCACGCCCAGTTCAGGGTGGGTGTCATCCAGGGCGGTGCTGGCACCTCGACAAACATGAATGCCAACGAGGTCATCGCCAATCGCGGCCTCGAGCTCATGGGTCATGCCAAAGGCGACTACGCCCAGCTGAGCCCCATCGATGATGTCAACCGCAGCCAGTCGACGAACGACGTGTACCCGACCGCGATCAAGCTGGCCATGGTCTTCGGCGTCGTGCGACTGCTTGAGGAGCACAAGCTCCTGACCGCTGCGTTCGCCGCGAAGGGGCACGAATTCGCCTCGATCCTCAAGATCGGGCGCACCCAGCTGCAGGACGCCGTGCCGATGACGCTCGGCCAGGAGTTCATGGGCTTCGCCCACACCCTCGCCGAAGACTACGACCGGCTGAGCGAGGTTGTCCCGTGGCTCAACGAGATAAACATGGGTGCCACAGCTATCGGCACCGGGATCACGGCAGACCCCAGGTATGCCGAGGCCGTGCGTCGCCACCTGGTGGAGGTCACCGGCATCGACATGGAGACGGCCCCCGATCTCATCGAAGCCACATCGGACGCCGGGATCTTCATGACCCTCAGCGGCACGCTCAAGCGGGCCGCCGTCAAGCTCTCCAAAATCTGCAACGACCTGCGGCTGCTCTCGAGCGGCCCGCAGGCTGGCCTCGGTGAGATCACCCTTCCACCTCGCCAGGCCGGGTCATCGATCATGCCAGGCAAGGTCAACCCGGTCATCCCCGAGGTCGTCAACCAAGTCGCCTTCAGCGTCATTGGGGCGGATGCCACGGTCACGGCGGCCGCGGAGGGAGGCCAGCTGCAGCTCAACGCGTTCGAGCCCGTGATCGCGCACTCGATCCTGCAGTCACTGGCCTGGATGACCAACGCCTGCTACACGCTGCGGGTGAACTGCGTCGACGGGATCACCGCTAACGTCGATCGACTGGCGATGCAGGTCGAGACGAGCGTAGGAGTCGTCACTGCCCTCACGCCCTACATCGGCTACGCGGCGGCGGCGACCCTCGCGCACACCGCGCTGACCACCCATGCGTCGATCGCCGATCTCGTCATCGAGGCGGGGCTCATGACCAAGGAGAAGGTCGAGCAGGTGCTCTCGCCTGAGCGGCTGAGCGGGATGGTGCCCCTCACTGGGCAGTTGACACTGCCCGGTCCGCTGATCCTGCCCTCGACGGCGCGGCCGCCCCAGGGCTAGGCGTTCGAGGCGGGCTTGTCGTCCTCGTCGGTGTCGACCGCGTCGAGCGCGGCCTCGCGCGCGTTCCCTACTGCAGCCACGGCGGTGTCCACGGCGGCCTCGCCCCGGCCGCGCAGGTCCCCGGCCACCTTCGTGGCCTGCTGCTTCACATCGGTGGCCACCTTGGTGGCCTGCTCGCGCACGTCGCCTGCCACCTCGGTGACCTTGCCCGCGACATCCTTCGCGGTGGCCGTGGTCTTGGCCGCGACGTCCTTGGCGGTCGCAGCGGTTCTGCCCGCGACATCCTTTGCCGCCGCGGCGGTCTTGGCTGCGGCATCCTTCGCGGCCGCCTCTGCACGCTCGCGGATGATGGGGGCCTGTTCGCGCGCGTAGGACTCCACGTCCTTGCGCGCCTTGGCCACCCTGGGGTCCTCCCACAGGGCGGTCACCTTTGCCTTCATGGCGTCGTAGCGACCACGACCGTCGCGGGTTCCGAGCACGTAACCGACAGCGACACCGACAGCGAGGATCAGGATTCTGGGGTTCATGCCCACCAGCCTAGGCGGCCTCGCCGTGAGCGTGCAGGGGTTGACAGGTCAGGAGCTCTCGCGCAACACCTGGTCAGGCGACTTGTCTGGTCGCCAGCCGCGCCAGCTCGGCTGCCTGAGTTTGCCCGTCGGGGTCCACTCGGCGAACTCCACTTCGGCCACCAGCACGGGGCTCACATAGTGGGCATCGGCGGCATCCGGCCCGGCCAGCTCAGCGAACGGGCTCGTCTTGCGTTCGAGTCGCCGCAGCTTGCCCGCGATGTCGTCGAGTTGACGGTCGGTGAACCCGGTGCCGACCCGCCCCACGAACTGCAGGCCGTCTTCATTCGGGATGCCCATCAGCAGCGACCCCACCCTGTGCGCCCGGTTGCCCGCGCCAGGTTTCCACGCACCGATCACCACTTCCTGGGTCAGGTGGTGCTTGACCTTCAGCCACGATCCCGACCGTCGCCCCGGCAGGTAGGTGCTGGTGCGGCGCTTGGCCATCACGCCCTCAAGACCCAGCTGCCTGCTGGTGGACATCGCGGCGCTCACCTCGCCCTCGAATACCGGCGGCACCTGCACTGCGCCCGTGGACTTGACGACCGACTCCAAAAGCTCGCGCCGCTGGGTGAACTGACGCTTGACGAGGCTGGTGCCGCCGGCGTCGAGGATGTCGAACACCATGAAGTGCACCGGTGTCGAGCCGACCAGCCTCTCGACCTCGGCCTTGCGGGTGAGGCCCATGCGCTTCTGCAGTAGCCCGAAATCCGGGCGGCCCGCCTTGTTGAGCGCGACGATCTCGCCATCGAGGATCGCGTCGCCGTCGACGGCATCCGCGAGGTCGGCGAGTTCGGGGTAGCCGGCGGTGATGTCGATTCCGTTGCGGCTGGCCAGGCGCACCTCGCCGTCACGGACTTCTGCAATAGCCCTGATGCCATCCCACTTCATCTCGAACGCCCACTGGGTGGTGTCGCCGAGTTCCCCCTCGGCGCCGGGGGTCGCGAGCATGGGCGCGAGGCGCAAACCTCGCGCCGAGGGAGTTCCGGCGCTTGCGCCGGCACCCCCGAGGGAGCTGCGAGATAACTTGGCCGCCTTTTCTTCGGGCGTCACCGGGTTCACCCGCTTGCGCGAGTCGGCCTTGGCGTTCCGGGTGGGCTGTTCGGAGACGTCTTTCATGAGGTGAATAATCCAGTTATTGCTTGAATCAGCACCGCCGTCACCGTTCCTGCCGCCAGTCTGGATGAGCGCGTAGCGGTGCGAACCGTGCTTCTCGCCGTGCAGGGTCGCGATGACCTCCTTGCCGTCGCGCCACTTCTCCAGGTCGTAGGTGCCCCGATCCCAGATGGTGACTTCGCCCGCGCCGTATTGGCCGACCGGAATCGTGCCCTCGAAGGTGCCGTACTCGAGCGGATGGTCTTCGGTCTGCACGGCGAGGTGGTTCTTCTTGGTGTCGGTTGGCACGCCCTTGGGCAGCGCCCAGCTCACCAAAACGCCGTCGTGCTCCAGCCGGAAGTCGTAGTGCAGGCGGGTCGCGTGGTGCTCCTGGATGACGAAGGTCTGGCCCGCGGTCGGCGGTGCAACCCCGGTCGGGACGGGTTCGGGGGTGACCGACCCGTCACGCATGCTGCGGTATTTGGCGAGCCGGTCATCCGCGCCGTCGGCGTGCTGGAAACCGGCCATCCGCTGCGGCGTCGGTTCGAGGGACGCGAGATGGCCGGCAGTCAGGTTGGCAAGGGGATCGCCGCTCTTGGCAACCCGCTTGATCACTTCGCGATAGTCGAGCTGGGCCAGATCCTTGCTCGCCAGCTCTTTCCAGGTGCGGGGGGCCGCGACCATGGGGTGTGAACGCCCGCGCAGCGAGTAGGGCGTGATCGTCGTCTTGTTCCCGTTGTTCTGACTCCAGTCGACGAGCACTTTGCCCTCGCGCAGGGTCTTCTTCATGTCGCTCACCGCCAGGTCGGGATGATCGGCTTCTAGCGCCCGCGCGAGCTCATGTGCCACCTCCGACACCTCGTCGCTGGTCTGCTTGCCATCTAGCGCCGCATACAGGTGGATGCCCTTGCTGCCACTTGTCACCGGCATGGGGTCGAGGCCCATGTCGGTAAGGATCACCCTCGCAAAACGCGCGATCTCGGCGCACTCCGCGAGGCCAGCGCCGGGGCCGGGGTCGAGGTCGAGCACCAGCCGGTCGGGGTTCTTGCGCGCCCCGGTGCGACCGAACTGCCACTGCGGAACGTGCAGCTCGAGGGCTGCGATCTGCGCGAGCCAGGTCAGGGTGGCGAGGTCGTTGACGAGCGGGTAGCTCGACACGTGATCGGAGTGTTGGATGTCGCGGCGCCGCACCCACTGCGGAGTCGACCGCTCATCCAAATTCTTCTGGAAGAACATCTCGCCGGGGGCCTCGGCCGTGCCCACGCCGTGCACCCACCGTTTGCGCGTGACGGGACGGTTCGCGGCGTGCGCGATGAGCACGTCGGCGACCCGGGCGTAGTAGTCGATCACGTCGGCCTTGGTGGTGCCGGTCTCCGGGTAGAGCACCTTCGACAGGTTGGTCAGCTTGAGCCGATGGCCATCGATGGTGACCGTCTGCTCGTCGGATGGGTTCGGCTGGGCCATGCCCCCATCCTCGCGCAGGTGACATCGCCTGCACGAGGGTGTTGACTTAGACGCATGTGTACGAAGTACACATTCGAACGGAGGCGCCATGCGATCGATCTGGAAGGGTGCCATCACCTTCGGGCTGGTCAACGTGCCCGTCAAGGTGTACAGCGCGACAGAAGACCACGATGTGGCACTGCATCAGGTGCACGCGGCCGATGGCGGGCGCATCCGTTACAAGCGCACCTGCGAACTCGATGGCGAGGTGGTGGAGTACGCCGACATCGCCAAGGCCTACGACGACGGCGACAAGACGGTGATCCTCACCGAGGACGACATCGCGCTACTGCCGGCCGAGAAGAGCCGCGAGATCGACGTGGTCGAATTCGTTCCGAGTGACCAGGTCGACCCCATCATGTTCGAGAAGAGCTACTACCTCGAACCGGATTCCAAGTCGCTCAAGGCTTACGCCCTGCTGCGTCGAACGCTGGAGGAGACCGACCGCACCGCGATCGTGCAGTTCGCCCTGCGCCAGAAGACCAGGCTCGGCGCCCTGCGCGTGCGCGGTGACGTGCTCATGCTGCAGGCCTTGCTCTGGGAGGACGAGGTGCGAGAGGCTCGATTCCCGTCGCTCGACGAGAAGGTCAGCATCACCGCCAAAGAACTCGAGATGTCTGAGGCGCTCGTGAAGTCATTCGAGGCCGATTTCGAGCCTGGCAAGTTCACCGACGACTACCAGGACCAGCTCAAAGAGCTCATCGAAGCGAAGCTCGAGAAGGGCGACGCTGTAGATACCGCAGAAACCTTCGGCGATCGTGCAGAGGAGAGCGATGGCGGGGGAGAGGTGCTCGATCTCATGGAGGCCTTGCGCCGCAGCGTCGAGAAGAACCGGGCGGCTGCAGCACCCGCCAAGAGCAACCCCGCGAAGAAGCCCGCGGCCAAGAAGAAGGCGTCGGCCTAGCTGCCGCGCAGGGACCTAGCGCGGGTCAGCCGCGGGGGTAGCGTCGGCGCACACCCAGGGGCAGCGCAAGCCACGCCGCGAGCACGCCGACGAGCGCGACGGCCCCGGCGACCAGCCCAGGGCCGAGACCGAGCACGACATCGAAGACCAGCACGACGGTGCCGGTCAGGGTGGCTCCGACGGTCGCGAGCGTGATCTTGAGCATGCGGTTGGCGATCACCACCATCACGCCCTTGGCTTTGTGTCGAAACAGGGTGCGGTGAAGTGCGACCGGAGCCAGCGCGAGCACCGTCGCCGTCGCGGCGACGACCACGAGTACGAGGTAGGTCGTGACCTCGTAGCCGTCCAGGCTCGTGAAGCGTTGCTGAAAAGGGATCGTCAGCAGGAACCCGGTGAGAATCTGCGTGCCGGTCTGGATAACGCGCAATTCCTGCAGGATCTCAGTCCAGTTGCGGTCGAGCCGCTCCTGCTCGGTCTCATCACGTCCATCGCCTGGATCGGCGTCACGGTGGTCGGAGTTGGTCACGGTTTGATGCTACTCAGGCCAACTATTTCGCGAGAGGCCTGGCGCGCCAGAGCTGAAGGCCCGCGTATGACCGCCAGGGCGCCCAGCGGGACGCGTGGGCGGCGAGACCGCCGGCGGTCGAGGGCAGGCCGAGCGCCGCAGCCGACTGCTGCATGACGAGATCCGTCGACAGGATGACATCCGGGTTGCCGAGCACGCGCATCACCAGGTAGCCCGCGGTCCACGGGCCGATGCCCGGCATGGCGGTCAGCCTGGCGGTGAACTCTTCGGCGGGCATCCCGAGGTCAAGGCGCAGGTCGCCGCTCGCGATCGCCTCGGCGGTGCCGACGATCGTGGAGACACGGCTCGCGGGCCCGCGCAGCACTTCGCGGCCGCGCTCGGCGAACTGGACTGCGGTGGGGAACATCCCGTCGGTGCCGAGCTCGCGTACGAGCGTGCCGAGCACCGTGCGAGCGGCAGCGACCGAGATCTGCTGGCCGACAAGAGTGCGGAAGAGCGCCTCCTCAGCGTCGATGGCACCAGGCAACCGGATGCCCGGCCGGGCCGCCACGAGTGGGCTCAGCACCGCGTCAGCTGCCAGCGCCGCATCGATCGCGACGGAGTCCGCGTCGAGGTCGAACAGGCGGCGGACCCTGGACACGAGCGGCGCCACATCCGCGATGCTCTCCAGCCGCGCGGTGCAGGTGATGCCCGCCGCGCCGTCGAGGACAAGGCGCAATTGCGCCACACCGCCGGGTAGCCGAACGCTGCGCTCGAAGAACGTCTCGTCGCCGGCCTCGAGCCCTGTCACCGCGTGGTCGGCGAAGAACCGCATGAGGCCGACGCCGTCGAATGGTGCGCGGGCGGGGAGCCGAAGCGTGACGGTGGAACCGGCTTCGGGTGCGATAGCCCTGGGCTGCCCCGGATGACGTCGCCGGGCGAGGCCGCGCAGCTCGCTGGGTGTCGTTTCATACACGGCGAGGATGGTGTCGTTGAACTGTCGGATGCTCGAGAACCCGGCGGCGAAGGCGACGTCGGCGATGCTCAACTCCGTCGAGGCGAGCAGGGTGCGCGCCGACTGCGCGCGGTAGGCCCTCGCGAGCGAAAGCGGGCCCGCGCCCAGCTCTGTGGTCAGCACACGGGTGAGATGGCGCGGCGTGTAGCCGAGCCTCGATGCGAGCCCCGGAACTCCCTCGCGCTCGACGACACCGTCGATGATTAGGCGCATCGCGCGCGAGGCCAGGTCGTCGCTGAGGTTCCAGTCGGGGGAGCCGGGCACGGCATCCGGTTGGCAGCGTTTGCAGGCACGAAGCCCCGCCTCATGGGCCGCAGCCGCGGTGCGGTAGAAGCTCACATTGCGCTCTCGCGGCGTCACGGCGGGGCAGCTCGGGCGGCAGTAGATGCCGGTGGAATGCACCCCGGCGATGAACTGGCCATCGAAGCGGGAGTCGCGCGACGAGAGCGCCCGATAGCGTTCCGCGAATCGCGGGTCGGCGGTTGCGCTCGCGGTCATGAGCCAAGCCTGCCAGCGACCGGCGACATCCACTAGCGGAATTCAGACACGGCCTGCCCGGCGAGATCGCCGAAGCTCCTAAGCTGATCCCGTGGCCGCCGTCGACGTTGGAGAGCAGCTCGTAGCGGCGCTCGGTGACGCGGTGTCGTTCGATTCCGGTGCCCTTGATGCCGCGATAACCGACAAGTCAGGGTACGTCTCGGCCGGGCGACCGCTGGCCGTCGTGACGCCGCGTTCGATCGCGGATGTCCAGGCCGTCATGCGCATCGCCACCACAACGCGCACCCCGGTCGTCACTCGCGGCGCAGGCACCGGCCTCGCCGGTGCCGCGATCGCCGGCCCCGGTGAGATCGTGCTCTCCACCCTGGCGATGGACAGGCTGCTCGAGGTATCGGCCGACGACGAACTCGCCGTGGTGCAACCCGGCATCATCAACGCGCAGCTCAACACCCAACTCGAGCCCTACGGCCTCTGGTTCGCCCCCGACCCCGCCAGCCGCGCCATCTCGACGGTGGGCGGCAACATCGCCACCAATGCGGGCGGCCTGCTGTGCGCGAAGTACGGCGTGACGCGTGAGGCGATCCTGGGGCTCAAGGTGGTGCTCGCCGATGGCGGGCTCATCGAGCTCGGGCACCGCACGGTCAAGGGTGTGACGGGGCTCGACTTCACGGCGCTCATGATCGGCTCCGAAGGCACACTCGGGGTCGTGGTTGAGGCAACCCTCAAGCTGCGCCCGGTCGTGACCGGGCCGGTGGCGGTGATCACGGCGAACTTTCCGAGCGTCGAGGCTGCGGCACGGGCATCCGCGGCGGTGAGCGCATCAGGGCTGCGTCCCGCGATGATGGAGCTGATCGGCGAGAGCGCGATGGCCGGCATCGCCAAGCACCTGGGTCTCGAGCATCCAGGTGGTTCGCAGCTCATCCTGCAATTCGACGGCCCGGGGGCGGCAACCGAAGCGGATGCCGCGCTCGCCATCATCCATTCGCTGGCAGGCACCGCCGAGCTCTCCACCGACCTCGCCACCGGTGAAGCGCTGTTCGCGGTTCGCCGCGCCCTCCACCCGGCGATGGCGGACCTCGGCACCGTGCTCATCGAAGACGTCTGCGTGCCGCGCAGCCAGCTGCCCGCCATGTTCGCGGCGATCGGAGCCATCGAAGAGCGTTACGGCATCTCGATTCCGACGGTCGCACACGCGGGCGACGGCAACCTGCACCCCAATTTCATCTTCGAGGGGCCAGAGGTTCCCGCTGAGATCTGGGCAGCGGCAGACGAGCTATTCCTCGCCGCGCTGCGACTGGGTGGCACGCTTACCGGCGAGCACGGCATCGGGCTGCTCAAGCGCCGTTGGCTGCGCGACGAGCTCGGCGACGACCAGCTCGACCTGCAGCGCCAGGTGAAGGCCGTGTTCGACCCGCTGGGCATCCTCAACCCCGGCAAGGTGTTTTAACGAGCACGTGCATTAACGAGCTCTTTTGCCGAGCGTCATCTAGCGCCTCGCACTGTGCGCCCCCGGTACTCTGGCAGCATGAGCTTCCTGCCGCTGACGACCTATGAAGAGCTGGGCCCAGAGGGCAAGGCGGCAAGTGATCGCCAACTCGAATTGCATGGCGGCACGATCACCAACATGAAGGCCACGCTGCTCGGGCACGTGCCGAGTTTCACTGCCTATATGCAGTGGTACACGCTCTACGACGAGCTGGTGCCCTTCATCGGCGAGCGCGCAGTTTCGCTGTTCAGCTACGCGATTTCCGATGAGAACGACTGCCTGGTCTGTTCGGTGTACTTCCGCCGGGTCCTGATTGACAACGGGGAGGACCCGGAGAACCCGCAGGTGACAGAAGCAGAGCAACTGCTGATCGACTGGGGTCGGCTCATCGCCTCGAACCCCGGCGGCATCACAGCCGAGTTCTACGCGAAACTCGAGAAGGCGTTCAACCCGCAGCTGCGCGTGCTTCTGCTGGCGTTCGCCGGCCAGATGGTGGCCACTAACCTGTTCAACACCGTCGGACGAGTACCCCTCGACGAGGAGCTCTACGACTACCGCAAGCCGGGCGACACCCGCACATCATGACCGCGGTGGACCTGACCTGGATGCCTCCCGCCATCGCCGCCGCGGCCTGGCTCGGGGCCTTCTCGCTCCAGTTGGCCGACCTCGGCACCGCGCGGTTCGATTCCCGGCGCCTGGCCAGGGGAGCGCGGACCGTCGTGCGGCTGCATCCGGTGGCCTGGGTGATCCCGGTGGCGGCGGCCACGATCGTGGGCCTCGGGCTCGGCCTCGACTTCGCGTCCCGTTTGCTGTTTGACGGTGCAGGGGTGGTGCCCTCGATCCTCGTCGGCTTCCTGTTGGTGGTCGGGGTCGTTGCGGCCTGGCTGGTCATCACGGTCGCTGTGACCAGGCCGGCCGCAGACAGCTACCGGGCGATAAGGGACGAACTCATCGACCTCGCGGGCACGCGGGTGGCCCAGGAATGGCTCGACGGTGTGCGGGCGCGCGTGGCCGCGCTCGATCGGGAGGGCGACCTGGGTGAGCTCCTGCCAGCGCCGACCCTGCGCGCGGCTCTCGGTTGGGTGTTTAGGCGGCCGCAGCGCGTCCTCCCGCCCGCCTTCGCCGTGGTGCTGCTGGTCTTCGTCGCGATTGCCGCTGCGGGTAGTCCGGGGCACGAGTGGGTGATTGTGCTGGCGGCCGTCGGCGTCGGTGTGAGTTGCGGGCTTGCGGTCGCGGGGGCGCGGGCATCCCTGACTCTCGTCGCGGCCGTGCGCGAGACGCAGGTGGGTCATCGGGCCGACGTTGAGCACCTGCTAGCCGAAGCTCAACGCTCCGCGAAGAAACCCGTGGCCGGTCTCGGCGACCGGGTCGCGCGGGCCCTGCAGATTCTGCGCGAACAACAGGGCTGAACTGCCTCCCGGTGAGGCATCCCCAGCCGCTAGGGTGTTGGGCATGACGACCCCGAACCCCACCTCGACGACGCCGGATCTGACCGCTGCCGCCGGTGTCGCACCTGCTGCCCCAGCTCTCGCGCCGGCCGATATCAAGACCCACGCCCACGAGACCGCGCAAGTCGGCCTGACGAGCGCACCCCGCCGCCGCACCGGATTCAGGGTCGTCCTCATCGTGGGAGTTATCGTGCTCGCGCTGCTGGCAATGGTCGTCGTCGCCTACCTGATCAACGGGCTCGGCCCAGATGCCTTCGCGCTCGGAGGAATCATGGCGCTCGTCCCGCTGACGATCGTGTTCTTCGGCGTCCGCTGGATTGACCGCTGGGAGCCAGAGCCGCGGTTGGCGGTGCTGTTCGCCTTCCTGTGGGGTGCGGCGGCCGCGGTGGTCATCGCGCTGCTCGTCGACTATCGGGTGAGCGACTGGGTCAACTCGGCAAGTGGCCCGGGCGCCGACGCCTACGACTTCTTCGGCGCGACCGTGCAGGCGCCGCTGGTGGAGGAGGGCGGCAAGGGCCTTGGGGTGCTCCTGATCTTCTTGCTCGCGCGCCGCTACTTCGACGGCCCGATCGACGGGGTTGTCTACGCCGCTTGGGTCGCCGGCGGGTTCGCGTTCACCGAGAACATCCTCTACTTCGGCGGGCAGCTGCTCGACTCGGGCGGATTCGATGGGGATGTCGGCCAGATCTTCCTCATCCGCGGCATCATGTCGCCATTCGCCCACGTGATGTTCACCACCTGCACGGGGCTTGCGATCGGATTCGCTGCCCGCCGCGGCTACGGGCCACTCGGCGGCATCCTGTTCTTCCTGATCGGGCTGATTCCGGCGGTGCTGCTGCACGCGCTGTGGAATGGTGCCCTGTACTTCGTCTATGACTTCTTCGGCTACTACGCGATCGTGCAGTTCCCGCTGTTCGTGGTCGCCGTGGTGATCGTGCTCTTCCTCAGGCGACAAGAGGCCAAGCTCACCTTCAACCGGCTCACCGAATACGCCACGGCCGGCTGGTTCAAGCAAGACGAGATCGCCGCTCTCGCCACCGGGCAGGGTCGGCGCCAGGCCATCGCCTGGGCGCGCAGCAATGGCAAGGCCAAGGCCATGCGCCGCTACATCCGGGACGCCACGAGCCTCGCCTTTGCTCGCCAGCGCATCATCATCGGGCGGGACAAGGTCGGCGCGCAAGCCGACGAGGCCGCGCTGCTCGGGGCCATCGTCGAGTCGCGCAAGAACCTCGTCGGCATCGGATCCGCCGTCACGGGTGCACCTCCCGCCGCCGCGGTGACGACCGACTCGACCCCGTCGGCGTAGCGCCGGCGGGCTGGTGACGGCTTAGACGGCACAAAAAACTCATCGCCCTAGCGGTGCGGCAATGCCTGCGACTCGGCTTGGGCGATGAGTTGTCCTGCCCAACAGCGTGCCACCCGCTGATCGCTCGCGCAAGAGCCGATCGAGCGCGCGCGTACAATAGATAGCCGGTTTTCGTTGGCTGGCGTGAGGGTGGGTGCAGGATGTCGAGCGAATTGTCGAGGGAACGCGAGTACGTCGGCACCCTCTACGCCAGGCTCGACGCGCTGCGCGATGAGGCCCAGCTGCAACTGGAGGCGGTGCGCAGGAGTAATCCGGGCGGAACCCACCAGAACCGTTCCGAGCGCGACTCGTTCGCGCGGATCTATGAAGACCGAGTTTCGCAACTGCGCCAGATCGACGAGCGACTGGCGTTCGGGCGGCTTGAGTTCGTGCCCGAAGGGGATGACCCGGCGTATCGCTACATCGGCCGCATCGGCCTGCGCGATGACGACCAGCAGCCGATCTTGCTCGACTGGCGGGTGCCCCAGGCGCGCGCGTTCTACCAGGCGACCGCGGCGACGCCCCTAGGCGCCCGGGCCAGGCGGCACCTGCAGTCGCAGGGCCGTGACATCGTGCGCATCGATGACGAGATCTTCGACCGCGAGTTGCTCGACGGAGATGTGTCGGGCCTCCAGGGCGAGGCGGCGCTCCTGAGTGCGCTCACCGCGCAGCGCACGGGGCGGATGAGCGACATCGTCGCGACCATCCAGGCCGAACAAGATGCGATCATCCGCTCCGAGCTGGGCGGGGTGCTTGTGGTTCAGGGCGGTCCGGGCACGGGCAAGACGGCGGTGGCGTTGCATCGGGCGGCCTACCTGTTGTATTCGCATCGGGATCGGCTCGCGTCATCCGGAGTCCTCATCGTGGGGCCGTCGCGAAGCTTCCTGCAGTACATCGAGGCAGTGCTGCCCTCCCTCGGCGAGACCGGAGTCGTGCTCTCCAGCGTGGGCCAACTCTTCCCCGGTGTCGACACGTCGGCCGATGACGCTCCGGATGTCGCGGCGCTCAAGGGCTCGCTCGAGATGGCGCAGCTCATCGCTCGAGCCGTGCGCTCCCGGCAGGTCGTGCCGACCCAGCCGCAGGTGCTCGACGTCAACGGCGAGTACCTCACTGTTGACCCGCAACTGATCCATGCGGCGATGCAGCGCGCCTGGGAGACCAAGAAGCCACACAACCTCGCGCGCGTGACGTTCAACAAGTCAGCGCTCACCGCCCTGGCCCGACAGCTCGCGGAGCAGCTGCGCAGCCACGGCAACACCATCGAGGAGTCAGACCAGGCCTGGCTGCGCGAAGACCTGCGCACCTCAGAAGACGTCAAGGTCGCCCTGAACACCGCGTGGCTGCCGCTCACACCCCAGAAGCTGCTGCAAGACCTGTACGCCCGGCCGCAGTGGCTCGCCTCGCTCACCCCCGACTGGACCGCCGAGCAGCGCGCACTGCTGGCCCGTGAGCGGGAGCGGCAGTTCACCGTGAGCGACGTACCGCTTCTCGACGAAGCGGCCGAACTGCTCGGCGAGGCGGAGGCGGCATCCGACGCCGAGAAGCGCGAAGCCAAGCAGCAGCGCAAGCGCGACATCGAGAACGCGGAGCAGGCCATCCGGAACATGGATGTCGAGGGTCTCGTCGACGCGAAGACACTCGCCGACGGCTTCGAGCAGGCCGTGGAGCGGGGCACCACGGCCGAGCTGGCCGCCGCCGACCGCGCCTGGGCCTACGGTCACGTTGTCGTGGATGAGGCACAGGAATTGTCGCCCATGCAATGGCGACTGCTCATGCGCCGCAACCCGCTCAAGTCGTTCACGATAGTCGGCGACATCGCCCAGGCGTCGGCTGCCGCGGGCGCAGCGAGCTGGGCGCAAGCGCTCGACCCGCACGTCAAGCAGTGGCGGCTGGAAGAGCTCACCGTCAACTACCGCACGCCTGCCCAGATCAGCGAGGTGGCCGAAGCCATGGCGCTCGCCCACGGCGTCAACATCACGCGATCTCGCGCGGTGCGCGAAAGCGAATGGCCGGTGGATGTCGTGCGAACCGACACCCTGTCAGCTGCTGTGCTGCAGGCGGTGCTCGACGATCCCGCGCTCGAGGATCAGGGCACGATCGCCGTCATCGCGAGCGAATCATTGCTGCCGGAGGTCTACCCGGCTCTCGTGGCCCAGTTCGGGGCGGCCGTAGGGCGTGGCGCGATGGGGCTTGCCCGAGCCATTGCCGTGCTCACGCCGCAGGAGTCGAAGGGCCTGGAGTTCGACTCGGTCATCGTGCTCGAGCCCCAACGGATCATCAACGAAATCGCCCGAGGTGCAGCAGCCCTCTACGTCGCAATGACCAGGCCCACCCAGCGCCTGCACCTGGTGGCAACCGAGCCGCTGCCGGCGGGCATCTGATGCCTCCCATCCCGCTGTTCTTCAGCAGCTGGAGATTCGACCCTGTCGCAGGCTGCGCTCTCACCGTGGCATTCGGTCTCTACGCAGCGGGAGTTCTCCTCCTTCGCCGGCGAGGCACGGCCTGGCCGGTGCGTCGCTCGTTGGGTTTCTTCGCGCTGGGGCTGGGATCATATGCCTGGGTCTCGTTCGGATTCCTCGGTGCCTACAGCACCGAACTTCGATGGGCCTTCACCACTCGCATCGCCCTGCTGCTGCTGTTGGTGCCGGCTCTGATCAGCCTCGGGCGCCCCCTGGTGCTGGCCAGGGCGGTCATGTCTGATCGTGGCGTCGCGCGATTGGATCGGTTTCTCGAATCCCGCCTGGTTCGCTTCACCGGCAATGCGGTCTTCGAGCCGCTATTTGGTGTGGGCCTCTTCCTGCTGTTCCTCACCCCGTTTTCGGGACTCGTGCGGGTGAGCACCCCCGCGCAGTGGATCATCTCGGCGCTCATCCCGCTGATCGGGCTTATGACCATCCTCCCCATTTTCGAGAACACCACCCAGCACACGAGTTTCTTCGTGATGACGGAATTCGTGCTCGCGTTTGCCGCGCTGCTGTTCGACCCGATCCCGGGCATCCTGCTTCGACTGAGCGGGACAGTGCTCGACCAGGTCGCGTCTCCGGTCGGACAGCTGGCCGCATGGTTCCCGAGCCCGCTGCGCGACCAGCAGCTCTCTGGTGACCTGCTGTGGTTCATCGCAGAGATCCTCGACGTGCCGATCCTCATCATCCTGGTGGTGCGCTGGAATCGGATCGAGCGCAGGGAGGCGAGGTCACTCGACGAGCTCAGCGATGACGAGATGGCGGCGCTCACCGTGGCGCACTTGCGCGGCCCAGAGCGCTAGCGATGCGCGTTACCCCCGCCCGGGGCATCCCACTACTGGGGGTTTGTGGGGCAACCGTCGCTTCGTCATGATGTACCTATCGAACCGCACCTCGGGGGAGGAAAAGTTCGATTCGGATGCGTCTGACGCAGCGATAAGGGCCGGAGGCGGGGGTGTCTCCGGCCCCTCCTTTTTTCCGACCCGACAAGTTCCGCCAGCGAGACCATGCAGAGCAGGGGGTAAGGATGTCGGACAACCGCAGCCTCCGCGAACGGATTGCCGGCCAGTCGGCCATGTGCGACGTCGTGCTCGCTCAGGCCACCGCGCCCCCCCGCGGACGTGCTGCCCGGATCTTTGGCGCCAGCCCGCTGACCCCGGGGAGCCGGGTGTCGTACGACGGCGCTCTTGGCGAACTCCTGGTGGGCGATGTGCTCGAGAACCTCGGCGGCACCTGGGACGTGCTGCATGATATTCCGCTCGGCGACATCGATCAGACCGAACGCGTGCTCGACCATCTCGTGATCGGCCCGGCCGGCGTGTTCGCCGTGCATGTCACGAACCACACCGATCGCGACGTGGTCATCGGCGCCGACCGTCTCATCGTCGGAGGTGAAGAACTCGACGACATCCAGCATGCCAAGGCGGAAGCGGATGCCGCGTCTCGACTCCTCGGCGCTGCATCCGGGTCGCCCGTGCAGGTGCGTCCGCTGCTGGTCGTCGTGAACCCGCGGCGGTTGAGCGTGCGCGTTGCCGCATCAGCGGTGCGCGTCATCCCGTCGTCCCAGGTCGAGCGCTTCCTGTCACGCGCCCCGCGCACGCTCAGTGGTGACGAGGTGGCGCGCATCTCAGACCTTGCCGACCTCGCTGCGACCTGGCCGCCGGCCGCCACAACCACCCTCGATGTGCAGGGCTTGCACCGCCAGTTCGCTGTGGTCCGGGATGAGGTGCGCAGGGCCCTGGTTCGTCGAGTGCTCTGGGGCGTCCTCGGCATCGCCGTGGCTTATGCCGGCGTCTGGTCGCTGGTCGCGTCGTTCGTTTCGCTTCTGATCCGCTGAGACAGACCCTCAGCGTTCCTCGTCGAAGTCGTATGAGTCGCGGATGTTCTCGTTGAAGTAGCGCCCGTGCGAACCGCCGGGTGGGTCGAGCAGCTCCTCTGCGACCTCAGGCGGCACCTCGTAGTAGCTGTACACGGTTCCCGCGGGAAATCGCACGCGGAGCACGTGCACGCTTTCGTCGTAGGCCACTGCCCGCAGCACTGCCGAGGACAGGATTCGCCAGGGTGCATTCGCAGCCATGGCCCCAAGATACGCTCGCACGGGCATTGCACGTACGCTGGACGGGTGAGTCGCTTATGGTGCTTCGTGCCCTTTGTTGTCGTAGCGACGGTGCACATCGCGAGCCTCGCGGTCGGAGCCGTGTGGCTCTCCGGCCCCACCAAGGTGATGCTCATGCCGACCCTTCTGCTAGCCCTGCTAGTGCTGCTACCCGCTCGACGCACCGAGACCACGCTCTGGGCGGTGCTCGCGCTCCTGTTGTCGTGGGGTGGTGACGTGCTGCTGGGGAGGCCGGGAGACACCGGTTTCATCGTTGGCCTCGGGTTCTTCATCGTCGCCCATCTCGCGTACCTAGTGCTGTTCCTGCGCCCGCTCGGTGACCATCGGATTCCGCGGCTCGCCGCCCTCTACATCCTGTGGTGGGCGGCTCTGCTCGTCCTGCTCGCGCCCCACCTCGGCATGCTCCTGGTGCCCGTCGCGGTGTACGGCCTCGTGCTCGGAGCGGCCGCAGCGGCCGCCCTCGGCAGCAACCGCATCGTCGCCGTCGGCGCGCTGATCTTTCTGCTGTCAGACACCATCCTGGCGTTCAAGCTGTTCTACCCGGGATTTCTGCTCTGGCAACAGGACGCGATCATCATGCTCACCTACCTCGCCGGGCAGGGGCTGATCATCTGGGGGACCGTCCTGCACGCGCGCGCCAACGTGGCCGCCGCGTCGCCGCACCGGGAAAGGATTCCGGCATGACCGACCCGCCGACCCGGCGCGAACAGCGCGCCAGGGACAGCCAGGAGACCACCGAACTGCCCACCAGGCGGCGGGCGACGGGAGACAACCCGACCGCGATGCTTCCCGACGAGCCCGCATTCCACCAAGAACGCCGGCTCGCTCCCGTGCCGATCGCGCTCGCGCTGTTCGGCATTGTGGTCGTCGCAGCGGTGACGGCTGTGCTCATCGGAGTCGCGGGCAAGTCTGCGCCACCGGTTGCCGTGACGTCGCATTCCTCGACCCCCACGGTGGCAGCGGCCGCACCTGCCCCATCCGAGACGGTCGCCGCCGCCCCGAGGCGTGCCGCCGGCCCCAACGAGTGCGTGGATGCCGTGGGCGAGGGCGGGTCCGTCGACCTCGATGCCGTGAGCCTGTCACTCGAGAAGAGCAGCCTCGTGGCGCGGTTCCAGCTTGTCGCGCCGCTGCCCGCCGGCGCGGCATCCCTCGGCATTTTCGCGCAGAGCAAGGATGGTGATCGCTCCTACCAGCTCGCGGCCACCTGGAACGACGGTGAGCTCGACAGGTTCTTCGTGCACAACTTCGCGACCGGCAAGGACACCAAGCTGAGCTCACACGACATCAGCTGGAATGGCACGACGGTGACCGCGGCGTTCCCCGACGACGTCGTGCGCAGCCTGGGCGCGGGGTGGAGCTGGTACGCGTTCAGCACTGCGGGGGGTTCCGACGTTGACGCCTGCCCCGGCGACCCACTCAGCTTTCAGACGCTCACCTTCGATGACAGCACCGATTCCGGCGACGGCAACACCGACAAACCGGGGCAGGGCTGACCGCGCCTCACCCGCGGATGCAGTCGCCGCTCGACACGCTGTTGTCGAGACCGCTGGCTTCTGCGGCGACCGGGTCGAGCTCGGCCATGGTCAAGGCGTAGCCCACGTTCGCGGTCTTGGCGTTGCGCGCGAAAACGACCCCGGCGACAGAACCTTGGACGGTGAGCAGCGGTCCGCCCGAATTGCCTTCGCGCACATCGGCGGCCAGGGTGTACACCTCGCGCTGCGTCTTGGTGTCGCCGTAGATATCCGGCACACTCGCCTCTGACACCGACACCACGGATGCCCCACCCGCGGTGAACGGGCCACCGTAGGGGTAACCCTCGACCGCGGCATCCGCTCCCGGTGCCAGCGTGTCGGCGAGAGCCAGCGGAGCCACCGACAGCCCGGGAACGAGGATCACGGCGAGATCCATTTCGGGGTCGAAGTACACAATCGAGCCCTGCAGCGCCTGCCCGTTGGGCGCCTCGACGACCGGCTCCGACACTCCCGCTACGACGTGCGCGTTGGTCACGACGCGGTCGTCGGCGACCACGAAGCCCGTGCCGGATTGCGATTGGCCACACGCATAGGCGTTGCCGGTGATCCTCACCACCGACTGGGCGGCGGCGTTGAGTGCGGCACTTCCGGTGTCGATCTGCGGGATGACCGGAGCCGCCCCACCGAAGGCCTGCGCGAAAATCGGGATGCCCTTGTCGGTGACAGTACTGCGCAACTGCGCCAGCCAGGCCTCGACCGGGTTGGGGGTGAGCAGGTTGATGACGCGCAGCACATTCGAGCCAGCGATAGCCTTCGAGAGCACGGGAACACCGAGCTGCGAGACACTCGTGGAGACCACCGCAGCGATGAGGGCCGCCGCGACCCCGGTGACTACGGCGCCAAGAAACCGATCAAGCCCGCTCAACGGGCTGCGCGCGATACCCCGCCGGATGCCGCGCCCGATCGCAGCCCCCAGCGCATGCCCCAACGTCACGAGGCCGACCGCCGCAATGATCGTCACGACCAGGCGCAGCATCGGGATCGGCACCCACGAGCTGACCAGCGGCGTGAGGAAGAAGGCGGCGATGACGCCCAGCACGACGCCAGCGATCGCGAAGACCGCGCTCGACAGCCCGTTACGAATGCCGTAGACCACGTAGCCGATGAGCATGATCACGAGCAGCACATCCAGCACCAGCGACTCAGTCATGCGTTAGAGCCTAAGCGGGACGGCACTGCGTGCGCGCACTGGGTCGCCTGAAGAATCGCTGCACAGATGCCGCCAAAGCGGTCGCGTTTGGCCCAGGCTCTGCTACTTTTCTACCTCACGCCGATCAAAGGTAGAATCATGACCATGGGTTTGAACCTGAAAGACGAGGAGACTGTCGCGCTCGTCACTGAAGTCGCCAGCAGGATGGGCGTGACGAAGACGCGGGCGGTGCGCGAACTCGCACGCCAGCGCCTCGCTGAGCTCGATCTCACGAACCAATCAGAGCGTGACCGGCGCGAAAGCGATGTCACCGAGTGGCTGCGCGCCGAAGTCTGGCCGCAAACCGCCGCGTTGACGCCTCTCAGCAGCTCCGAGCAAGACGACCTTCTCGGCTACGACGACAACGACCGCCCGTGATCGTCGATTCTTCGGCAATCGTGGCCGTCGCCTTCAACGAGCCGACCACGCCCGAGATCGTGCGTGCGTTGCTGTCATCCCCGCAGAATCAGATCATCGCGCCGGTCTGGCTTGAGACCTCGATAGTGCTCCTCGGCTCAGGCATGACGAAGGCGGAGGAATTCCTCGAGAATTTCGCCGATCGGTTTCGGGTGGATGTCGCGACCTTCACCGCCGAACACGCCAGGGTCGCGCTTCAAGCCTGGCGGCTCTACGGTCGCGGCAACCATCCCGCGCGACTGAACTTCGGCGACTGCATGTCGTATGCGGCGG
The DNA here is from genome assembly GCA_043754275.1 of Microbacteriaceae bacterium. Taxonomy (GTDB): domain Bacteria; phylum Actinomycetota; class Actinomycetes; order Actinomycetales; family Microbacteriaceae; genus Rhodoglobus. The sequence goes on from JAYUVE010000031.1 coordinate 216,209, forward strand.
CGAAGATCGCCCAAGATTCGCTACTTTTTGTCGGCGACGACTTCGGCCTTACCGACCTCGGCTCCGCCCTCGGTTGATGCCGCGGCGATGCTCGGCTCGGTGAACCGGATGATCAGAACGATGATGCCGACGATCGGCAGAAGGATCCACCACAGCTGGGTCCAGCGGTAGCCGGCATCCCGCAGCCTGCGCACGCCCACGGCGAGGCTCGGCAGCAGCACCGCGATGCTCCACAGCCCCGCGAGGCTCGAGCCCACCATGATGCTGGTGGTGGTCGGGTTGTCAGAGAAGGCGTTAAGACTCGTGGTGATGTTGAGCGAGCCGAGCGCCCAGCTCACGATCGTGCTGAACAGCGTGAACCACCAGAACTCGGGTCGAGTCGCCCTCCCGGTGAAGTCGGCGTACTTGGCGAACACTGTCTTGATTGATTCGAAGAATGTCATGCAGTCAGTGAAGCAGTGGCGCGTGCCCGGGCGGCAGGGTCGAAAGTACCATCTTCGCCCGCCCGAAAGGCCTACTGCCAACTCTCGGCTCGCTCTCGGCTTGGTCTTGCGCGGGCCACAGCTAGCGGGGCTTTCATCACTTCATGAGCGAGTTCACCCCGACAACAAAATCCACCGACGGCCGGAGCTTCTTCCGCCGTCACAGTGACGGCATGATCATCGGCGGAGCCGCGGCGCTGACCCTCGTCCTGGCCGGCAGCGGAATCGCGGTGGGTGCAGGCATCGCGTCGCAGGAGCGCGCGTCATCCACCCAGCAGCAGTACCAGCCGAGTGTCTACCGGCCGCGGCCGACCTCGAGCGCGACCGCCGCGACCAAGGCGCAGCAGCTCGGCGTCGTCACTATCCTCACCACCCTCTACTACGACGATGCCGCGCAGGCTGCGGGCACGGGCATCATCCTCAGCTCGAGCGGCGAGATCCTCACGAACAACCACGTGATCCAGGGCGCAACGTCGATCAAGGTGACAGTGAAATCCACCGGTCAGACCTACACCGCCGACGTGGTCGGCTCAGACACGACTGACGACATCGCCGTGCTGCAGTTGGAAGGGGCATCCGGCCTCTCGACGGCGACCCTCGACAGCAGCGGCTCGGTCGCCGTCGGCGACGCTGTCACCTCGATCGGCAACGCCGAGGGCACCGGCGATCTCGCTGCGGCCGAAGGCCCCGTGGCGGCGCTTGACCAGCAGATCACCGTGAAGAGCGACGTCACGGGCGACCCCGAGAACCTGTCAGACCTCATCGAGGTAAGCGCTGACGTCGTCTCAGGTGACTCTGGTGGGCCACTTCTGGATGCCGACGGCGGGGTAGTCGGGATCGTCACCGCTGCGTCATCCGGTTCGCGAGACGTGATCGGATACGCCATCACTGTCGTCAACGCGCTGAAAATCGTCGACCAGATCGAGGCGGGCACCGAAAGCGGAAACGTGACGATCGGGCTCCCGGCGTTCCTCGGGGTGACGCTCGGCCACACGGGTGCCCCCCAGGGCGCTGGCCAGCCGGGCGCTAGCCAGCCGAGCGCGAGCCAGGGCGCCTCGACCACGACGATCACGGGCACCGTGGCGGGGTCAGCCGCGGCATCCGCGGGCCTTGTCGCCGGTGACACGATCACGGCGGTAGACGACACGACAGTGACGACCGGCGACCAACTGTCGAGCGCGATCTCGGCACACCAGCCCGGTGACAGCGTCACCCTCACCTTCACAGATTCCAGTGGCACCGCCCAGGAGGTAGCAGTGACCCTGGGCGAAGGGCCGGCCGCTTAGAGCCGGTCGCACGAAAGAAAGAGGCACCCGTTGGCAAGAGCGGGCGCCTCTTTCGCGCGCCTGAGATTCACAGTGGCACGTCTGCTAAACTCCCAAGGTTGCCGTCTAACGGCCGCGGATAAAGAGAGCTCGAGCATCCTGCTGCGGGCACCGCGCAACGAGGAGAAAGGGGATCACCTTATGGCTTTAGAAGCCAGTGTCAAGAAGGCGATCATCGACGAGTACGCTACCCACCCAGGTGACACGGGTTCCCCTGAGGTTCAGGTTGCGATGCTGACGCACCGCATCAAGGACCTCACGGAACACCTCAAGGAGCACAAGCACGACCACCACTCACGTCGTGGCCTGCTTCTGCTCGTCGGCCAGCGCCGACGCCTGCTGGGCTACCTCCAGGACATCGACATCGAGCGTTACCGCACGCTGATCGAGCGTCTCGGACTGCGCCGCTAGTCGCTATCGCGTCGAACTTGACGACGGGCCGTCACCTTCGGGTGGCGGCCCGTTTTTCGTCCATGCCGACAGCTCAGTCGTCGGAGAGTTGGGCCAGCAGCCGCAGTGCCTCGGATGATGACGCCCCTGACGGCGTCGTGCATACGACGAGGGTCTGGCCGGGCGCGTGCGCGCTGGTCAGTAGCTGCTGGTTGAGGGTGAGCAGCCCGACCAGTGGGTGCTGCATCCGGTAGGTCACCGACTTGGAGGTGCGGATGCGGTTGCTCGCCCACATCGTCGCGAAGTCCGCACTGGCAACGGTGAGTCGACCGATCAGTTCGAGAAGTTTTGCATCCGTTGGGAACTGGGCCGCCAGCATCCGCAGATGTCCCACACTCGCGAGGGCCTTGTCATTCCAATCGACGTAGAGCTCGCGGGTATGCGAGTCGAGAAACACCAGTTCGGTGGCGTTCGGCCGTGACGCGGGGTCGTCAACGGAGTCCCGGTCGAGGTGGCCGGCCAGCAGCGCGTGCCCCATGCGGTTCCAGCCCAGGATGTCGCGGCGCCGCCCGAAGACGATCGCGGGCGTGTCGCCCATGTTGTCGAGCAACTCGAGAAGCCCGGTGCCGATGGATTCCGCGTCAGGCTCGACGGTCGCGGGCCGTTCTTCGCCCTGGACGGCGAGCATGTGCAGGTGCTCACGTTCCGTCTCGGAGAGGCGCAGCGCCCGTGAGATGGCATCGATAACCTGGCGGGAGGCGTGAGCTGCCTGCCCCTGCTCAAGTCGCGTGTAATACGACGCGCTCACCCCGGCCAGCATGGCGAGCTCTTCGCGGCGCAGGCCCGGCACGCGGCGGCGCGATCCCGGGTAACTCACGCCGGCGGCCTCGGGAGCCAGACGCGCGCGATGCGCGGCAAGAAACTCGCCCAGCGTGCCGAGCTCGGGAAGTCGGTTCATTTCTCAAGTGTGGCATCGTCTCCCATGGCTTTCCTATCACCAGCGGGGCTAGCCACAGCGCGGGCTGGTGCCGCCCTGCCGTAGGCCGCAGGCTCAGGCCGAGGTCGAGGGCCGACCACGAGGAGATCCTATGGACACACTGAAGTTCGGCGATGTGAGCGTCACCCGCGTCGAGGAGATGCACGGGCCGATCATGCCGCCCGCGCAATTTTTCCCGACAGTGCCCGAGGAGGCCTGGACCCAGGAGCGCGACATGCTGGTGCCCGATCACCTCGACGAGGCTGGCGAGATGATCCAGGTGGCCATGCAGACCTGGGTGGTGCGCAGCGAGGGCAAGGTCATCCTCATCGATACCGGTGTGGGCAACGATAAGGCTCGGCCAGCGGTCGCCGTCTGGGATCACCTCGACCTCGACTACCTAGGCGCACTGGCGCGGGCGGGGGTGAAGCCCGAAGAGGTGAACGTCGTGGTCAATACCCACCTGCACGTCGATCACGTCGGCTGGAATACCGTGCTGCGCGACGGCGTGTGGATCCCCACCTTCGCGAACGCGACCTACCTGATGCCCAAAGCCGATTTCGAATTCTGGAACCCGGCGAACAATCCGAGTGTCGTTGGCGGCGTCAACGAGAACGTCTACGAAGACAGCGTGGCTCCGGTCGCCAATGCCGGGCAGGTGCAGCTCTGGGAGGGTTCCCACGCGATCGACGGAGCACTCGTGCTCGAAGCCGCTCCCGGGCACACCCCTGGCTCGAGCGTCATCAAGCTCGTCTCGGACGGGCTGTACGCGGTGTTCGCGGGTGACCTCATGCACTCCCCGATTCAGGTCGGCCACGTCGACCACGACAGCTGTTTCTGCGAGGATCCGGCCGGAGCGCGGGCAACCCGCCGCTCGGTGCTGGGCTGGGCGGTCGAGCACGACGCCCTCGTCCTGCCCGCGCACTTCAGTGGTCACGGTGCCCTCCACGTGGACGCCCACGACGGAGGCTTCGGCATTCGCCAGTGGGCTCCCTTCGACCGGCTGTGAGCGACCTGCTCGTCGTCACTTCGTCGGGTGCCGTTCGAGGAGTGGCGGGGCCGCATGGGACCGAATTTCGGGACATTCCGTACGCTGCGCCGCCAGTGGGTTCGCTGCGGTTCGCCGAACCAGAGCTGCACGCGTCGTGGGTCGGGGTCAGGGATGCCACGCAACCAGGCCCCACGGCGCCACAACCGCCGCGCGGCCGCTTCGGTCGCCTCGACGTTTCGCCGTTCTTCGGGCGGGGCTGGCAGCGCGGTGACGACTATCTCACGCTGACGCTCTGGGCACCGGAGCCGGGGCCGGAGGCTGCCCCCGTGATCGTGTTCGTGCACGGGGGAGCATTCATCGCCGGATCCACTAACGCACCGGTCTACGACGGCGAGTCGTTCGCGCGGGATGGGGTGCTGCTCGTCACGGTCAACTATCGGTTGGGCATCCCGGGCTTCCTGCACCTGGATGATGCTCCCGACAACCGCGGGCGGCTTGACGTGATCGCCGCCCTGCGCTGGGTGCGAGAAAACATCGCGGCGTTCGGCGGCGATCCCTTGAATGTGACGCTGGCAGGGCAATCGGCGGGGGCGATCATTGTCGCGTCGATCCTCGCTGATGCTGCGGCAGACGGCCTTCTGCGTCGGGGGATCGTGGCCAGTGGGTCGGGCGTGGGGGCATTCCTACCCGAGCAGGCTCAACTCATCACCGGCGCGGTGGGTCGTGAACTCGGCATCGCCCCCACAGCGACAAGCCTGGCCGACATCGACGATGAGCGGTTGATTGAGGTCATTCCACGGCTCACCGGAACCGACATCGGGACCACGAGTGCACACGACCCCCTGGGCGGGATCACGCCATTCGGCCTTGTGCAGGATGAACAGCCCGCCGATGCGCTCGCTCGTCGGACGGAGACGCCCGACTTGCTGACCGGGTCAAACCTCGATGAAAGCAGCCTGTACTTCCCGCCGCTTGAGGTGACCGGCGAGCGCGATCTCATTGACGCGGCCGCGCGCTTCCGGCGCCCGTCGGCGCTCATCGCGACCTACCGTGAAGCCCGCCCGACGGCCTCAGCAGGCCAATTGCGTTCCGCGATCTACGGCGACGGACTGTTCGGATTCGGCACCCGCCACTACGCCGAGGCGCACTCGCGCACCGGGACGTCGACGTTCGTCTACGAGTTCGGTTGGCGCTCAAACGCGCTCGACGGACGCCTGGGCGCAAGCCACCTCATAGAGCTGCCGTTCGTGTTCGAGCGCACCGGGCTGGCCGGGCTGCACGGGCCCGAAGCGCTACTCGGAACCGAGCCGCCGCCGGAGGCACTCGTGACGCAGATGCACGCGACCTGGGTCAGATTCGCGAGAGATGGCGACCCAGGGTGGCCGTCGTTCCGCGCCGATCGCCAGCTCGTCAGGCAAATCGGCACTGAAACGCGGGACACGGAGGGTCTGCATGCCAGCGAATACCTGGCATGGCAGGTGACGAGCTAGTCGTGTGCGATCGAGGGCGTGAGCGATGTTGCCGCGGTTTCGGCTTTGGCGAAGCGCGAGGGTGTGTCGCTCGAACGCCATCAGCTCGTCGCCATGGGCGGCGCCACGAATGTGGGGCGGTATGTGGAACGGTTCCGGGGCGAGAGGCTTGCGGGGCTGGTCGATGCGGGAGTTCATGGGTACGATCGACGGCCGCAAGGTGCGATACGCGAGCGCCATGGTCGAGGCACTGGTCACGGTGCCCGAGCCGCTTGCTCACATCTGAGTGCAGTCCGGTCTGTCCACCCGTTCTAACAAGATTCCGTGAATGCGTCGTTGCTTCGATGTTGTGGCCACAATCATCCAAGAAAGAGGCCACAATGACTGTCATGATCAACGTAGGAGTGCGCGAACTTCGCGACGGCCTCAGCAAATACCTGGCCCAGGTGAAGGAGGGTGAGACTCTCACCATCACGGAACACGGACGGCCGATTGCTCGCATTGCCCCAGCCGGCAATTCCGTGCTCGATCGACTTATTGCCGAGGGGCGCGTTACCCCGGCGCGGCATCCAAAGAAGGTGGCGATGCCATCGACGATTACGGCGATGGTGAGTGACCTCATCGACGAGCAACGGCGTTGATCGCCTATTTCGATACATCAGCACTCGTGCCACTGCTCATCGAGGAGCCATCGAGCCCGGTTTGTCGGGAGCTGTGGAATGCTGCGGATCGCGTGCTGTCGTCGCGGATCAGCTATGTCGAAGCCGCGGCCGCGCTCGCAGCTGCCGCGCGCACGGGTCGCATTGGCGTGGCAGAGCACACGGCGGCTTTGACCGATCTCGAGCAACTGTTCTGGGATGCGAACGTCCTGGAAGTCGACGAGCACCTCGGTCGTCTGGCCGCTGGGCTTGCCAATACCCAGTCTTTGCGCGGCTACGACGCGGTGCAATGCGCCTCGGCCATGATCGCGGCATCCGACGAGCTCGTGGCTGTCAGCGGCGACTTCCGCCTACTCGCAGCGTGGTCGGCCCTGGGTATCGCGACCGTGGACACCGGCCGCGCGAACACCTGCTAGGCGTCAGGCAAATCCACGAGGTTGTTGCGCTGCGCGCCATCCCAGTTGGCGCGCAGGTATGTGCCGTGCGTTCCAGCCGCGACCTCGACGAGTGCTCGCACGATCGGGCACAGCGGTACCATCCGTTTATGGCCGCAGATGACATCACACTCGACCGAAACGACCTGGGCAAGGGTTCGCTGGGCCAGTACAAAGGTGTACTGGTCCCAGCGAACGCCCGCGTGCGGCTGCGTCTGGCCGGCAGCAATCCGTACCAAGAAGAACTGCAGGCCATTCTCGACAGTGGCGCGAGCCCGCTCGAGACGGCGATCAGCAAGCGCACCCAGCAAGAAGAGGGTGTGGATGCCTCCATCCAGGTTCGCCTTTTCACCGGGTCACGCGTGAGCGGTGTCGTCGGGCTAGTGCCGCGCGGCTTCGAGTCGGTCGTGGACGAGGCGCTGGGTCGACTGGACACGCTGGGGCGCAAGCAACGCATCCCGGTCGAAATCGTCCGCAAGGGGGGCCTGTTTCGCGTCGAGTTGCTGATCGGACAGACGAGGTAAGGCATGCGTCGGGGCCTGGCGGCGGTCGCAGTGCTGCTGCTGCTCGCGGGCTGCGCGCCGAGCGTTCAGGTCGCGACCGCCGCGCCACCCTATCCCGACCAGCTGCAGGCCTACTACCAGCGCCGCTGGGCCGACATCCAGGCTCGGGAGCCCGACTTCATCCCGCCGTTCTTGATCGCGGGGCCGGCCGTCTCCGACTCGCAGTGGGTCCAGACAGTGCTCGCGTGCTACGCCGATTTCCGTCTGCCGGGCGGCGACCGACTGCTGTATGACATTGGCGAGCTGACCTGTGAGATGGAGCATCCGAGCGGGGGCGGGCTCGAACTCGACTACTCGCAGCAGCTGCGCGATCGCATCTATGCGAGCTACCAGTCCGCCACCTTGCCCTGCCTGCGGCTGGGCGGGCAACCGCTGCTTCGGCCGCCGATCCTCAGGGACTTTTCCTCGGTGTCGCGGTACACCTGGCTCGTGCTGCCGGAGACCCAGCGCAGCCCGCAGCGCCTCTACGAGCTCGCGCGGTGCGCCCTGCGCCCTGCCTCGTCGTTCGATAGCCTCGGCTCATGAGATCTCTCATCGGCAGGGAATAGCGCCGCTCCTCCTGCGTTGTACCAAATCCATGCAAACGCATAGAGTTCACCGAGGCGAAAGCTCGGCGGAACGAACAACCAGGAGCGGAAAAATGCAATTCGGAATCTTCACGGTCAGCGACCTCACCACCGACCCGACCGACAACTCGACGCCCACCGAGCACGAGCGCATCAAAGCCCTTGTGGCCATCGCGAAGAAGACCGAGGAAGTGGGCCTCGAGGTGTTCGCGCTGGGGGAGCACCACAATCCGCCCTTCGTGTCGTCGAGCCCGACCACGACCCTGGCTTACATCGCGGCGCAGACGACCGACCTCATCCTCTCCACCAGCACCACGTTGATCACGACCAACGACCCGGTGAAGATCGCTGAGGACTATGCGATGCTGCAACACCTCGCCGACGGCCGCGTCGACCTGATGATGGGTCGCGGCAACACCGGGCCGGTGTACCCGTGGTTCGGCAAAGACATCCGCGACGGCATCGCCCTCGCCGTCGAGAACTACGCACTGCTGCGCCGGCTCTGGGCCGAGGACTTCGTCGACTGGCAGGGCAAGTTCCGCACGCCACTGCAGGGCTTCCAGTCCACCCCGCGGCCGCTGGACGGAGTCGCGCCGTTCGTCTGGCACGGCAGCATCCGGTCTCCTGAGATCGCCGAGCAGGCCGCGTTCTACGGTGACGGCTTCTTCGCCAACAACATCTTCTGGCCCAAGGAGCACTACATGAAGCTCATCGCCTACTACCGCGAGCGCTTCGAGCACTACGGGCACGGCACGGCGGCCCAGGCGATCGTCGGTCTCGGTGGCCAGGCTTTCATGCGCAAGAACTCGCAGGATGCGGTGGCCGAGTTCCGCCCATACTTCAACGAGGCGCCGGTCTACGGGCACGGCCCCTCGCTCGAGGATTTCACGCAGCAGACGCCGCTCACCGTCGGAAGCCCGCAGCAGGTCATCGACCGCTACGCGGGGATGCGCGAGCATTTCGGCGACTACCAGCGCCAACTGTTCCTCATGGACCACGCTGGCCTGCCCCTGAAGACCGTGCTTGAGCAGCTCGACATCCTGGGCGAAGAGGTGGTGCCGGTGCTGCGCAAGGAGTTCGCGAAGGACCGTCCGGCCGACGTGCCCGACGGCCCCACGCACGCGGCGCGAGTGGCTGCCCAGGTGCCCGCCGCGTCGAAATCGACGGATCTGGCAACTGCGGCTCCAGTGGAATCGGCGAGGAGTTGACCATGGCGAACGGATCTCCGTCGATTTCGACGTTGCGACGGCTCGCGGTGGTCAGCGCGGGCCTCAGCCAGCCGTCATCCACCCGCCTGCTCGCCGACCGTCTGGCCGAGGCGACGATTGCGCGCCTTGCTGACGAAGGTATCGAGGTCGAGCTCAGCGTCATCGAGCTTCGCGATGTGGCGCAGGATGTCGCGAACAATCTGCTCACCGGATTCCCGAGCCCGCGTCTCGAGGCGGCGATCGAGAAGGTCACCACAGCGGACGGACTCATCGCGGTCACGCCCATCTTCACGACCAGCTACAGCGGCCTCTTCAAGTCGTTCATCGATGTGCTCGATCCGCGGTCGCTCACCGAGCTACCCGTGCTGCTCGGCGCAACCGGTGGCACGGAGCGACACTCGCTCGCGATCGACTACGCCATGCGTCCGTTGTTCAGCTACCTGCACGCCGTTGCTGTCCCGACCGGGGTGTACGCGGCGTCCAGCGACTGGGGTGGGCCCACGCACGCCGGTTCCGACGCGTCGCGAAGCGACGTGACGGCCGTGCGGGCGGGGAGCAGCGAAGGCGAGCTCGCCGGGCGAATCGATCGCGCGGCGTCCGAGCTGGCGTCGCTCATGAGGGATTCAGAGCGCAGCCAGCAGGTGCGTGACCCCTTCGCGTTGCCCGAAGGCTTCAGCCCGGTGGGTGGGTTCGGGGCGCAGTAGTTCGCCCGTGGCGCGTGGCTTGCGGGTTTGAGCCAACATGCGGTCTCGGGGCATAGCCTGTGGCTCACCAACGCCGACAGGCGCTCTTACCCAGGAAGCACAACAATGACCGACACCTACGAATACGTTCAGCATCCACGCGTAGCAGAGCGTGCGCACCACGGAGCACCCACCGTGCGCACGACAGCGCAAGACTTGCCCGGCTCGCGAGTAACCCGGTTCAATCGCAAGGTCGGTCTGGGCATCACGACCTCGGTCGGGACGATGTGGTGCGCCTACGCCTTCGCGCTACTCGCCCTGGTCAGCCTTCCCGCTGCCATCGCCAGCGGCAGCGCGATCATCATCATCGGCTGGATTGCGCAGACGTTCCTGCAGCTCGTGCTGCTGCCGGTGATCATCGTCGGACAGAACATCCAGGCCGCAGCGTCTGATGCTCGATCGGCGGCGACCTACGCCGATGCCGGGGCGATCCTCGACGAGGCGAACAAGATCCAGGTGCACCTGAAGGCCCAGGATGCCGCGATCGGCACGCTGCTCGACAAGACCCTCGCCCTCGAGAAAGCCGTCACCGCCGCGAAGTAGCCCCGGGGCCACCGGGAGGGCTCGTCCTCCAGCGCGGCCACCATGGTCGCCGGAGGGATGCGGTGGGACACTTGAGTATGCAGGTTCGATGGCGCGCTGCAGTGGGGCTTGGGCTCGCGGCATCCGCTCCCCTGCTCACGGGATGCGCGTCCACACCGCTGCCAGAGCCCTTGAGCCAGGCCCAGGTCGACGCAATACTCGCGCGTGACAACGACGCCCGCTGGCAGTTCTTCTTCGGTGATCGCCCAGAGGTCGTGCAACCGCGGGTGACCCGCATCGACTACGTGTCGCCCAGCGGGTCCGCAGCCATGTACAAAAGGTGCCTCGCAGATGCAGGGGTCGACCCCGAGTACATCTACGGATTCGGCACTTACAACACCGACCCATCGGGGCAAGACCGGGCCTTTATCGCCTATTACACCTGCGTGGCCGAACATCCGGTCAACCCGATCGCCGTGGGATTTCTCAGCGACGCCCAGCTTGGCTACATGTTCGACTACTACCAGGAACGACTTGCGCCCTGCCTGCGTGCCCTCGGCTACGACGTGCCGGCGGCGCCTGGCAGGCAGGAGTTCATTCGCGCCACCTACAACGGCGCCAGCTGGGACCCGTACGAAAACGTGCACCCGACGCCGGGCCGTCACGCCTGGGACTTCATCGACGCCCAGTGCCCGCCGCTGCCCACCCAAGTTTTCGGGCAGCGGCACCCCTGACCGCGCGCCTCCTAGGCGACGCCGGCGGGGTGCTGGTAGTCTGTACGAGGTTGTTTCGCGGCTATCCGCGAACACAGCCGGAGCAGGCTGGCAAGAAGCTGGTCACCGGTGGTGAATTACTCAACGTGGTGTGAGTGACTTTCTACTGTTGGCCAGAGCAGCACCTTCAACGTGCGTTGCCAAAGCGCGTTCATAGAACTGCGCCCCTTTCTGCCCGCTCCTGCTCCGCGTTCGAGAAGTAACGCAGAAGCTGTCGCCTCCCACACGGGGAGACGACGTAAAACAAAGGAGAAAACCCCTTGGAGGGTCCAGAAATCAAGTTCGCCGAAGCCGTTCTCGATAACGGCAAGTTCGGCAAGCGCACGGTTCGTTTCGAAACCGGTCGACTCGCGCAGCAGGCACAGGGTGCCGTCGCCGCATACCTCGACGAAGAAACGATGATCCTGTCGGCGACCTCAGCGGGCAAGCAGCCGCGCGAAGGCTTCGACTTCTTCCCGCTCACCGTGGATGTCGAAGAGCGCTCCTACGCTGCCGGCAAGATCCCCGGTTCGTTCTTCCGCCGCGAAGGTCGCCCGTCGACCGAGGCCATCCTGGTCTGCCGCCTGATTGACCGGCCGCTGCGCCCCACCTTCGTCGAGGGGCTCCGCAACGAGGTCCAGATCGTCATCACCGTGCTGTCCATCGCTCCGGATGAGTTCTACGACGCGCTGGCCATCAACGCGGCATCGGCGTCGACGCAGATCTCCGGCCTGCCGTTCTACGGGCCGGTCGGCGGCATCCGCCTCGCACTGATCGGCGACCAGTGGGTCGCATTCCCGAAGTTCAGCCAGCTCGCCGAGGCCGTGTTCGACCTCACCGTCGCCGGCCGCCTCGTCACCAACGACAAGGGCGAAGAGGATGTCGCGATCATGATGGTCGAGGCAGAGGCAACCGAAGGCAGCTGGGACCTCATCAAGGCCGGTGCGACCAAGCCCGATGAGGCAGTCGTTGCACAGGGCCTCGAGGCATCGAAGCCGTTCCTCACGCAGCTCATCAAGGCCCAGCAGGCGCTCGCCGCCCAGTCGGCAAAGCCGATTGCCGACTACCCGGTGTTCCCGCCTTACGCGCAGCAGACCTACGACGCCGTCGCCGGCATCTCGTACGACGACCTCAAGGGCGTCTACCAGATCGCCGACAAGATCGAGCGCCAGGATGCGGATGACGCGCTCAAGGCTCGCGTCAAGGAGGCCATCGCCGCCAAGGTCGAGGCCGAAGAGCTGCCCAGCTCCGCCCTGGACGAGGTGAGCGCGGCGTACAAATCCGTCTCCAAGAAGGTCATGCGTGCCCGCGTGCTGACGGAGGGCATCCGCATCGATGGCCGTGGGCTCAGCGACATCCGTGCGCTGGATGCCGAGGTTCAGGTCATCCCGCGCGTGCACGGTTCGGCGATCTTCCAGCGTGGTGAGACCCAGATCCTTGGTGTCACGACGCTGAACATGCTCAAGATGGAGCAGCAGATCGACTCGCTCAACCCGGTCACCAAGAAGCGTTACCTGCACCACTACAACTTCCCGCCGTATTCGACGGGTGAGACGGGTCGCGTCGGTTCGCCGAAGCGCCGCGAGATCGGGCACGGCTTCCTGGCCGAGCGCGCCCTCGTGCCCGTGCTCCCGCCGCGCGAGGAGTTCCCCTACGCGATCCGCCAGGTGTCTGAGGCGCTCGGCTCGAACGGCTCGACGTCGATGGGTTCGGTGTGTGCATCCACCCTGTCGCTGCTCAATGCCGGTGTGCCGCTGCGTGCTCCGGTTGCCGGCATCGCGATGGGTCTCATCTCCGACGAGGTCGACGGCCAGACTCGCTACGCGGCTCTCACCGACATCCTCGGCGCCGAAGACGCCCTCGGCGACATGGACTTCAAGGTCGCGGGCACTTCCGAGTTCGTGACCGCGATCCAGCTCGACACGAAGCTTGCGGGTCTCCCGTCCTCCGTGCTCGACGGTGCGCTCAAGCAGGCCAAGGAGGCCCGCACGGCGATCCTCGCCGTCATCAACGCGGCGATCGACGCCCCTGACGAGATGGCGCCCACCGCGCCGCGCGTGATCAGCGTGCAGATCCCGATCGACAAGATCGGTGAGTTGATCGGCCCGAAGGGCAAGACGATCAACCAGATCCAGGATGACACCGGAGCCGACATCTCGATCGAGGATGACGGAACGGTTTACATCGGCGCTGTCGATGGTCCGTCGGCTGAAGCGGCGCGCGCGGCGGTCAACGCCATCGCAAACCCGCTGAACCCCGAGGTCGGCGAGCGGTTCCTCGGAACCGTCGTCAAGATTGCGACTTTCGGTGCGTTCGTCTCGCTCACCCCTGGCAAGGACGGCTTGCTGCACATCAGTGAGGTCCGCAAGCTTGCCGGCGGAAAGCGCGTCGAGAACGTCGAAGACGTGCTCGCGGTCGGCCAGAAGATCCAGGTGGAGATCACCAAGATCGACGACCGCGGAAAGCTCTCGCTCGCTCCGGTCGAGGCTGACGATGCAGACACCCAGGGCAGCAATGTCGGCGCGGAAAGCGTCGACACGTTGTCAGAAGGCGGCTCGACCGAGGTCTAGCGCCGCTGGTCGAGTCGGCCGCTCGCGGCCGCATCGAGACCACAAAAAACCCCGCTCCCACAGTCGTGGGGGCGGGGTTTTCTCGTCACCCCGAGGAGTCTCCAGCGCAAATCGTTCGTCACAATCGTCGCCCCATCTATCGCCCGGTCTCGGGCAGATAACGATTGGCTCGACGCTAGTGAGATTTCACGTGTGGGACCGTGAATTCTCAGCACTCGCCTCTAGTGTCGAAGTGAAATCGCACAGAGTGGGAAAGAGAGATCCGGCATGGTCATGGCGCAGGTATCGCTGACGAACGCAGTGTCTTCCGGCGACCTCCCGACACTCGAGGTTTCACTGCCCATTCGTCGGCCGCTCGGCCAGTCTGCGCTGCGGGTCTTTCCCCTCGCTATCGGAGGCAACGTTTTCGGTTGGACCGCGGATGGCGGCGCGACCAACGATATTCTCGACACGTATTTCGATCATGGCGGAAATTTCATCGACACCGCAGACTCCTATGCCGCCGGTCGAAGCGAGACCATGATCGGCAACTGGATGCGTGATCGAGGGGTGCGCGACGGCATCGTCGTCGCGACCAAAGTGGGCAAGAGTGCCAACAACCCTGGGGTGACAGCCCAGGCGATCAGTCGCTCGGTGAATGCGTCCCTCGAACGTCTCAAGACCGACTACATCGACCTGCTCTACCTGCACATCGACGACCCCGAGGTGCCTTTCGAAG
>JAYUVE010000032.1:0-23009 GCA_043754275.1 Microbacteriaceae bacterium
CGCGCTGGCCGACCAGGCCATCGCCAGCGGGCAGTACGACGTGGTGGTCGCCGGCGGCATGGAATCCATGACCAACGCCCCTCATCTCGTGCGTGGCGCACGCAGGGGCATCAGCTATGGCAGCGGGCAGTTCGAGGACGCCCTGGATCGGGATGCCTTGGTTGGCGCCATTGAGGGCATCACCATGGGTGCCGCGACGGAGAAAGACCAGGCCAAGTTCACGCTCACCCGCGAGCAGCAGGATGCCTTCGCCGCCGAGTCTCACCGTCGCGCGCATGCCGCGACAACGGCAGGGCGCTTCGATGACGAGGTGACCCCGGTCACGACCCGCAAGGGTGTCGTGATCACTGCGGATGAGGGCATCCGTCCCGACTCGACGGTCGAGTCGCTGGGCAAGCTCAAGCCCGCATTCTCGCCAGGGGGAACGATCACGGCGGGTTCGGCATCCCAGCTCTCGGATGGCGCTGCGGCAGTGGTGGTGATGTCGAAAGCGAAGGCGAAGGAGCTCGGCCTGGCCTGGATCGCCGAGATCGGCGCATACGGCACTGTCGCGGGCCCGGACACCTCCCTGTTGCACCAGCCCGCGAATGCGATTCGGGATGCCGTGCGCCGAGACGGCACCGTCGCCGTGGAGGACTTCGACCTGTTCGAGCTCAACGAGGCGTTCGCGAGCGTTGCGCTCGCCTCCGCCGAAGAACTCGGGGTCGACCTGGGCAAGGTCAACGTCAACGGTGGAGCTATTGCCGTCGGCCACCCCGTGGGCATGAGCGGAGCGCGGCTTGTGCTCTCGCTGGCTCTCGAACTGGGCCGCCTCGGCGGACCGCGGGTGGGTGTCGCGGCTTTGTGCGGCGGCGGCGGCCAGGGCGACGCCCTGATCATCAGGGTCGGCCAGAAGTAGCCTCGTGCCGCGGCAGGCAGCAAAAAATTGAAGCCGGTCGCCGCGGGGATCCGTGAACCGCGGCGACCGACATCAGGATCTTTCCGCGCTGCGCGGTCTGAGCCCTCAATGCTTCCACGCTGTCGACCGAAGGGTCTACCCCCAACTCGGGGGTCCATCCCGGGTGCGCCGCGCGGCGCCGGCCGTGAACCCCGGGTCCGATCGGGGTCGAGGCGATTACGCTCAGAGGGAGCGCGGCGGGTAGCGAAGGAGCACCATGAGCGACGACAGGGATTTTGATCCGAGATTCGATCCGGCATT
Organism: Microbacteriaceae bacterium; assembly: GCA_043754275.1. Lineage (GTDB taxonomy): Bacteria > Actinomycetota > Actinomycetes > Actinomycetales > Microbacteriaceae > Rhodoglobus. The sequence goes on from JAYUVE010000032.1 coordinate 1,199, forward strand.
CCAGCGCGGCTACGACGGCGTCGTGGATGCCGCCCCACAACCCGGGCGCACGACCCCGTCCGCGGCTGCCCCCAACGAGCCATTGCCCAGCGCGGTCCCCGCCGACGAGCCGGCCACGGCAGCCCCCGTCGCCCGCCACGGCGAGGAGCCGGCCCGCCGCCGCAACCCCTTCCTCATCGCGCTGCTCGCGCTCAGCGCGGTGCTGATCGGCGGGGGCCTGTATCTCGTGGTGCGGATGCGCGACCTGTTCGCCAACACCCAGAGCTCGACCGACTTCGACTTCGTGACCCTGCAGGTGCTCATCGGGGCCGCACCGATCGCGATCGGCCTTGGCGTCGCCACCGTGATCGGGGTGCTGTTCGTGTACTCGATCCGGTGGGATGGCTCGCGCTGATTCGCGCAGCGCGTTAGCGCAATTCCTTCCGCCACACGATCTTCAGCCCCGACCAGTCGGCGTCTATCGCCGCGACCTTGACGTCGACGAGACCGAGGGGCAGCGCGACATCCCGGAGCAGGTTCTCGGTCACGTCGCTGACGTGCCCCGCGGCTTTGCGCGGCCACGCGATCCACAGCGACCCCGCTGGCCGGATGCGCTCTCCGAGAAGGGGGATGAGCCGCTCGACATCCGCTGCCGAGCGGGCGAAAGCGACTATGACGTCGACCGGACCTGCGTCGCGGAGCTCGACGGCGGCCGGCTCGGATTCGAATCCCCAGCCGTCGGGCGCTCCTATGACATCGAGGCGGGTACCCGGGCCGATCCCCAGCTTCTTGAGCTGGGGAGTGCCCGAATATCCAGCGTCCATTCGCTACTTCTTGTCGGGGTCCAGCGGCATGCCGTTGAGGATGATCCCCGGCGAGGGAGTGTTGGCCGAGGGTGGTGCCGGTGGTGTCGGTGCGGTCGGGGTGGGCTCTTCGTAGGCCGCGACATCCTCGGGTGAAATCCGGCCGGAGGCCTGTGTTCCGAAGCGGGAGCCGATGCCGCGACCACGCACGATGCTGACGATGCCGATCGTGCCGAGCACGACCCCGATGAGAATCGCGACCAGGTTGTCGCTCAAGTTGGTGGTGAATTGGTTGCCGACGGTTCGCCAGAACGCGGGGTTCACGAGGGCGTTCTTGCCACCCACCGAGTTGAATGCACTCCACGCGCTCGACGCGACGCCGGCAAAGGTGCCGACGAGGATTGAAACAGCGCTGATTGCGATGAATGGTACCCAGCCCGCGCGGGAGAGCGGGGCGCCGGCCCCGACGCGGTAGAGGAACGCGGCAATGTAGGGCACGACGATCGCCGCGATTCCACTGATGCCGCCGAAAATGCTGCCGACCACGGCGAAAGCGATGACTGCTGCCGGAATCGTGAGGAGCGCTAGTAGCGCTCCTCGCGCGACATTCTCGGTGGCCTGCTGTGCGCTGTACTCGGTCATATCGTCACCCTAGCGACTCAGTGCTGGCAGTGGGGGCACCAGTAGATGTCTCGCAATTGCAGCGCGCTATCACCGAGCTCGCCGCGCGAGACCAGCGTGCCGCAGCGCAGGCATGGCCTGCCCTCGCGACCATGAACCCAATCCGTGTCGCCCCGGAGGTTGCCGGTCGTGGTGCGCTGCACGCGATCCTTGTTCGCTTCGAGCAGACGCTTGGCAAGGGCAACCATGCGCTCGAGGTCCGGCACATCGCCAACCGGTCGGGTGGGTAGTACCCCACGCAGAAAGCACAGCTCGTTGCGATAAACATTGCCGAGACCGGCGAGGTTCCGCTGATCGAGCAGGGCGAGCCCAATCGGCCTTTCGGGCTCGGAACGGAGGTTGACCAGGGCGAGTTCGGGGTTCCAGTCAGGTCCGAGGAGGTCGGGGCCGAGGTATCCCACCACATCTGCTTCGGCGTCGCGTGCCATGACGTCGAGGGTGCCGAGTTGGAAACCCACGGTCGCCCAGTCGGCATTCGCGAGGATCGCGCGGGCCTGCCATTCCGGCAGGCGCCACTTCGCACCATGCGGATAGATGTGCCACGAGCCGTCCATCTTGAGGTGACTGTGGATCGAATATGCCCCGACACGCATGAGCAGGTGCTTGCCGCGGCTGATGACCTCCTCAACCGTTTCGCCCGCAAGGTCCACCGTCGCGAAAGCGGGAACCCGCAGGTCGCACCGCGTGAGCATGGTGCCGGCGAGCGCGGCATCCAAGCTTCGGGCCGTGCGGTAGACCGTGTCGCCCTCGGGCATCAGGCCAGGGCGCTGCGCACATCGGTGCGGGAGAAGTCATCGCCTTTGTATAGGAGCGGCTCGGCAAGGTCTTTCGCGAGGGCGTAGGCGAAACAGTCCCCGAAGTTGAGGGCGGCGGGATGCCCGCTGCCACGACCGTAATCGCGGTACGCCTGACGGGCGATTCGCGCTTGCGCTTCGGTCACCGACTCGATGATCACCTTGTGGGTACCGAGGAGTTCATCGAGGCGCCCACTGAGTATGGGGTTTCGTCGAGCGTCAATGACGATCGATGCCTCGAAGTAGCTGGCGGCCGAGATGCGGTTTTTCCTCGATTGACTCAGCCGCGAGACGAGGGTCACGTAGTCGGCTTCTTCTTCGAGAATTGCCACGATCGCCGACGGGTCGAGAATCACTTGGGCAGGCCCATTTCGTCATAGAGGTCGTCGAAGTTGAGCGGTCCACCGGTGTCGCGGATGATCTTTCCCGTTTCGCGCGAAATGGCCATCGTTCGCTCGAACCGCGTCTGCGCCTCTTTCTCGGCGTTCAGTTCGGCGAGGCGCGCTCGGACGGCTTCTTCGACCGCCTCGGTTTGGCTCACACCCGTGAGTGTCGCAAGCTCGCGCACGAGCGCGTGGGTGCGTTCGTTCTTGATGTTGAGACTCATGTCTACCATTCTACTTTGGAATGGTAGACATCTACCCGCGCAGTCGGAGACCCTGCGGCGTCGGTACGAAGCCGGCCTCGGCGAGTGCAAGACCGAAGGGTGTGCCGATCGAGAACTCGCTGTCGATGCGCTCCACCCTCAGCTTGCCGATACGGTCGCGCACAGTGCGGGTGAGCGAGCTGGCCGCGGCGGCGAGGGCCTCGGGCTCGGAAGTGAAGGTCAACACAGTCTTGCCGCCGCGCTCGATGTAGATCGCGAGGGCGCCATCCACGAGCACCACGATCGCGCCGGCCTTGCGACCCGGTCGGTGGCCGCGCTTGGCGTCGAGCTCTTCGGCCTCGCGTGGCCATGCCAAGGCGGCGCCATACGGGTTTGCCGGATCAGTCGCAGCGAGCGTTATCGCCTCGAAGCGCGGCGCCTCCTCGGGCTGGCGCGCGAAACTGCGTAGACGATCGACGGTTGCGGTCGTGGCGAACTGCGCGGCACCGAGACTCTCGACGAAATAGCCGCGACGGGCACGCCCGGTCTCCTCGAATCCACTCAGGACCTTGTAGGCAAGGGCGAAACCGCCGCGGATGCCCTCGCTCACGACCGCGCCGCGCGTGACCACCCCATGCCGCTCGAGCAGCAGCTCGCCCATGGCTTTGGCCCTCACCGTTGTCTCGGTTTCTGCGAGCGGGAGCAGCGACCATCGCCCGCCGCCCGTGGGTGGGCCGCCCTGCAAGACGGCCAGCGACCGGTTGCGGTAGCTGCGGGTGCGCGGCGCACGGCGCGGTGCGGCCGGACCGCCCAAGTAGGCACGAAGAGGGGAGAACGTGTCGTTGGTGACAAGCCCCGCCCAGACCAACTCCCAGATGGCATCGTTGAGCGACTTGTCGTCGAGACTGCCGACGGCCTGGCCGAGCTGGCGGAAGAAGTACGCCCCACCGCTCGCGAGCGTCGCCAGGATCTCGCGCTGCAGCTCGGTCGTTTCCGTGTCGGAGGGCTCGGGCAGCGTGAGCGGGGCGGTCTCGGCGAGGTGCAGGCTCACCCAGCCGTCGCCGCCCGGCAGCACGCCGTTGCCCGACCATATGACCTCGCCCGACACGGTCAGCTCGTCGAGCCAGGCTGGCGAGTAGTTGGCGAGTCGAGCGGGCAGCACGAGGCTCTCCCAAGCGGATGCCGGCAATGAGACCCCGGCCAATTGGTCGATCACCTGTGCGAGGCCGTCGACCCCGCGGAGGGTTCCGCCAACGTGTTGCCATTGCGCAAGGAATCTGCCGAACGCAGCCGTCTCGACCGGCTCGACCTCCTGACGCAAAGCCGCCAGCGACCGCGCGCGAAGGCGGCGCAGCACCTCCACCGAGATCCATTCCGTGCCGGTGGCGCCGGGGCGGAATTCCCCATCCACGACGCGGCGGTCGGCGGCGAGGCGGCGGAGAGTGTCATGGACGACGGCTGTTCCCAGGCCGAAGCGGGTCGCGGCATCCTGCACCGTGAAGGGTCCGTGGGTGCGCGCGTACCGGCTGACCAGGTCCCCGACGGGATCGTCGACGGGTTCGATGAAGGCGGTCGGCACCCCGATGGGCAGCGGGACTCCGAGCGCGTCGCGCAGGCGCGCGGCATCCTCGACGACCGCCCACTGCTGCACTCCGGCGATGGTGACCTTGAGGACGCGGTTGGCGCGTGCCAGGTCCTCGAGCGCGCCCTCAACCCCTGACTTGCGGACTTTTGCCGGTGTGGACGCCACCAAAGGTGCAGAAGTCCGCAAGTCGTCGGTGGAGCGGTGGGCGAGTTCCTCCGTGGTCAGCGGCCCGAGCATCCGGAGCGTATCGACGACGCCCTCCGCATCTTTCGCGTGGCGCTCGGGCACGAGGCGCTGCAGTTCGCGCTCGGTGAGGTCGATGACCGCGGGGTCGAGCAGTTCGCGCAGTTCGGCGCGGCCGAGCAGCTCGGCAAGCAACGCGGGGTCGAGCGAGAGTGCCGCCGCGCGACGCTCGGCGAGCGGGGAGTCCCCCTCGTACATGAAGGCTGCGACGTAGCCGAAGAGCAGGCTCCGCGCGAAGGGGGAGGGGATCTCGGTCTCGGTCTCGACGACCCGGATTTTGCGGGCAGCAATGTCGGCCGTGAGCTTCGTCAGGGCGGGCAGGTCGTAGACATCCTGCAGCACCTCGCGCACGGTCTCGAGCACGATCGGGAACGTCGGGTACTTGCGTGCGACATCCAGGAGCTGGGATGCCCGCTGCCGCTGCTGCCACAGCGGAGACCGCTTGCCCGGGTTGTAGCGCGGCAACAGGAGAGCCCGGGCAGCGCACTCGCGGAACCGTGCTGCAAACAACGCCGACCCGCCGACCTCCTCGGTCACGATCTGCTGCAGTTCGTCGTTCTCGAACACGAACAGCTCGGCGCCCGGCGGCTCGGCGTCGGTGTCGGGGATGCGCACGACGATGCCGTCGTCACCGGCCATCGCCGCGCCGTCGACGCCCAGCCGGTCGCGCACACGCGCCGAGATCGCGAGGGCCCAGGGTGCGTGCACGGGCATCCCATAGGGCGAGTGAAGCACCACGCGCCAGTCGCCCAGCTCGTCGTGGAAGCGCTCCACGACGAGAGTGGTGTCCGTCGGAACGACGCCCGTCGCGAGCTTCTGCTCCTCGATGAGCGCCACGAGGTTGGCCACCGCGCGATCGTCGAGGCCGATGCGGGAGACCCGCTCGCGGGCATCCTTCAGCGAAGCGCCGGCGATCTCGCGCTGGAACGCGCCGATCGCCTCGCCGAGCTCCGCGGGCCGACCCAGGCCGTCGCCCTTCCAGAACGGGACCTTGCCCGGGATGCCGAAGGCCGGCGAGACGAGCACCTGGTCGTGGGTGATGTCCTCAATGCGCCAGCTCGTGGTGCCGAGCGCGAAGACGTCGCCGACCCTGGACTCGTAGACCATCTCTTCGTCGAGCTCGCCGACGCGACGGCCTGGACCACTGCCACCCACCATGAACACGCCGAACAGGCCGCGGTCGGGGATGGTGCCGCCGGAGGTCACGGCCAGCCGCTGCGCCCCGGGTTTGCCGGTGATCGTGCCCGTGACGCGATCCCACACGATCCGTGGACGCAGTTCGGCGAACTCGTCGCTCGGGTAGCGCCCGGCGAGCAGGTCGAGCGTCGCGTCGTAGGCCGAGCGCGGCAGCGTCGCGAACGGGGCGCTGCGCCGTACTGTGTCGAACCACTCCTCCACATCTACGGCATCCAGCGCGACCGCGGCGACCGTCTGCTGCGCGAGCACGTCGAGCGGGTTGGCGGGTACGGCGATCGCCTCGATCTGGCCGCTCAGCATCCTGTCCACGGCGACCGAGGTGTGGATGAGATCAGTGCGGTGCTTCGGGAACATCACTCCGATCGACACCTCCCCAACCTGGTGCCCGGCCCGGCCGATGCGTTGGAGCCCGGATGCCACGGACGGCGGCGACTCGACCTGGATCACGAGATCCACGGCCCCCATGTCGATCCCGAGCTCAAGGGATGACGTCGCCACCACACAGCGCAGCCGCCCGGACTTGAGGTCATCTTCGATCGTCGCGCGCTGTTCTCTGCTTACGCTCCCATGGTGGGCTCGCGCGAGCAGGGGCGGCGCACCTGCGGTCGCGCCGGCTTGCGCCATGATCTGGGTCGGCGCCCCGGCCATCACCCGGGCGGGGCCATTGCGTGTCGCAACAAGTGCCGCCTCGAGGGCGCCACCGCGAGCGACGGTGCTCTCTCGGAGCGAGGCTTCGCCTCGCTCTTCGTAGATCTCGTTCAGCCGACTGGTCAGCCGCTCGGCCAGGCGTCGCGAATTCGCGAACACGATCGTTGACCGGTGTTGGAGGATGCGGTCGACTATCGCCTCTTCGACGTGCGGCCAGATCGAGCCGACGGCTTCGGCCGGCATCCCGGATGGCCCCGCCGCAGACCCCTCCGGGGCGCGCAGCATTCCGGGCTCAGTCATGTCGTCGACGGGCACGACCACGCTCAAGTCGAACGTCTTCGTGGCGGGCGGTTGCACGATCGTCACCGGTGCCCGGCCACCAAGGAAGCGCGCCACCTCCTCGAGTGGGCGGACGGTCGCGGAAAGCCCGATGCGCTGCGCGGGTTTCGGCAGCAGCAGGTCGAGCCGCTCGAGGGAGAGTGCGAGGTGCGCGCCGCGTTTCGTGGACGCGACCGCATGCACCTCGTCGACGATGACCGTCTCGACGCCGACCAGGGTCTCCCTGGCCGCGGAGGTGAGCATGAGATACAGCGACTCGGGCGTGGTGATCAGGATGTCGGGGGGCGTGCGCGCGAGCATCCGCCGGTCCCCAGTCGTCGTGTCTCCCGACCGCACCCCCACCGTCACGTTGGGAGCTACCAGCCCCAGCCGTTTCGCGGTCTGGGTCACGCCGACGAGTGGGGCGCGCAGGTTTCGCTCGACATCGACGCCGAGCGCCTTGAGCGGAGAGATGTAGAGCACGCGAGTGCGCTGTAACTGATTGTCCGACGGTGGAGTCGCTATCAGCCGGTCGATCGCCCACAGGAAGGACGCGAGAGTCTTTCCGGAGCCGGTCGGCGCGACGACGAGCGCGTGTGAGCCCGAAGAGACGGCATCCCAGGCGCCGAGCTGTGCGGGCGTCGGTGCCGCGAAGGCGCCCGTGAACCACTCCCGGGTCGCGGGGGAGAAACGTTCGAGCACCATCCCCCTATCCTCCCCCGCGCTACCGACGGATGGGCGGGGGATGTCTCGCGCAGCAACGTATGGCGTGGTGCCATACGTTCTCGACAAGGGGCGCCCCTCTCCCCGCTAACCGAGTCCGGCCCGCGTAACCGAGCCCGGCCCGCGTAACCGAGCCCGGCCCGCGTAACCGAGTCCGGCCCGCTATCCGCGAAGTTGCTGCGCGATGAACCGCGAGACGTCGAGGATCTCCTCGGGCGCGATCGAGTGCCCCAGGTCCGGGTAGCTCATCTCGGTGAGCGTCGTGTGCCCGCGCAGCCAGCGCAGGGTGTCGGTGGCCCGATCGGCTGGGATGACATCGTCCAGGCTCCCGTGCGCCGAGAAGGCCGGCGGCTTCAGCCGTGCGAGCTCGGGGTCGGGCGAAGTGTCGAGAGCGAAACCGCTGAGCTGCACGGTGTAGGCGAACCGGGTCGGATCGCGCCGCAGGAGCGAGAGAGCCATGGCCGCGCCCTGCGAGAGTCCGAGCAGTCCGACCGAGCTGTAACCCGTCTGCCGGTCGAGCCAGCGCAGGAGTTGGGTGGTGACCTGCGCCGCGGCATCCCGCCCGCTCTCGGTCAGTTCGAACCACGACCAACCCCCGGGCTCGCGGAATGGCGCGCGCGGCGTCACGACGACGAGTTCACGCGGGAGGGTCGCGGATGACACGGCGAGCTGCTGCTCGTCGCCATTGTGTCCGTGCAGCGCGAGTAGCAGCGGCCGACCCGCGCGCTGGCCTACCGGCGCGGACCAGATCATCTTCGACTCGTCGAGTGTCACCATTAGGTCGCGTGCTCGCGCAGGAACCCGACGAAGTCGCCGAGTTCCTGCGACGAGATCGAATGGCCGAGGTCTTCGTAGATGCGGATCGTCGCGTCGGCGTGGGTCGGCAGCCACTCGGCGGTGCGCTCGATGGCGGACGCGGGGATCATCGCGTCTGCCGTGCCGCGCCCCCAGAACACCGGCGGTCGCAGCCGCTGGAGTTCGGGGTCGCCGGGGTGCTCGCCAGGGGCGACGAAACCGGAGAGGGAGACGGTGGCGACGAACCGTCCCGGCGCAGCGCGGTTGAGTTGCAGTGCCAGGGCCGCCCCCTGCGAGAACCCCAGGAGCGCGACGCTCGTGCTGCCGAGGGTGTCGAGCCAAGCGAGGACGGCGGCGGCAGCGGCATCCACCGCGGTCGGATCAGGGCCACCTGCGGGCGAGCCCGCGCCGCGACTCCACCAGGCGAAGCCGCCGCTTTCGGCGATGGGACCGCGGAGGGATGCCACGACCGGCGCGAGGGGCAGGCCCGGCGACATCCCGAACAGGTCGCCCTCGTGGGAGCCATACCCGTGCAGAAGCACCAGAAGCGGACGGCCGGCGCGCTCGCGCTCGGGTGCCGACCAGATGATCGCGTCAGTGTCGAGTTTTACCGGGTCGAGTTCCACATGCCAATCCTTGCGTAAGAATGAAGCATGAGCTCAGTAGGCACCCCCGACCCGAACTCCGGCTGGCTGTCTGAAGAGGAGCTCGCCGAGACCCGCCGTAGGCTGCCGCTGCTCTACGTCGAGGCGGTCCCGGTGCGCGTCGACGGTCTCGGGCGCGTGACCGAAGTCGGGATGCTGCTGCGCGCCAACGACGGAGAGATCACCCGCACCCTGGTCTCCGGTCGCGTGATGTACGGCGAGACCCTGCGCGACGCGCTCTTTCGCCACCTCGAGAAAGACCTCGGGCCGATGGCTTTCCCGCTGCTGCCGACGAACCCGACGCCGTTCTCCGTCGCCGAGTACTTCCCGTGGCCGGGATCGAGCCAGTTCATGGACTCTCGCCAGCACGCCGTGTCCCTCGCCTACGTCGTCCCCGTGACGGGCACCTGCGAGCCCCGCCAGGACGCGCTCGAGATCACCTGGCTGCGGCCCGCCGAGGCGGCATCCGAATCGGTGACGGCCGACATGGAGGGTGGCCGCGGGTCACTGCTGCGGGCTGCCTTGGCGTCGGTGGGTGTGCTGCCGTAGCTGCCAGTGTTGCGCCAGCGCAGCAGCAGGATGCCGTAGACCAGGAACACGACGAGGGTCGCGACGACCGCGGCATCCGGCAGCCCCCCGCTGGTGAGGATCGTGGTGAAGTCGGCGAGTCCGTGGATGAGGATGAGCGGCCAGATCCAGGCGAAGCGAAACTGGAAGGCCGCGAGCGCGAAGCCGTAGCAAGCGGAGACGATGACGTTGGTCAGGATGTCGTACGGGTCCCGCGTCGATGTCGCGAACGCCGACAGGTGCTGCAGCCCGAACAGCGCGGCGGTGATCGCCACCGCGGAGTAGGCGCCGAAGCTGCGTCGCATCCGCTCGAGCACGACGCCGCGGCTGAACAGTTCCTCGTTGAATCCGACCAGCAGGAGGGTCACAGCCCACAACCCGAAACCGGGGGGTTGCTCGACCAGGCCGTGGGGCAGCATCCAGAGCAGCGCCTCGGTGAGCGGCACCAGCAACAGCAATAGGGCGGTGCGCCCGCGCCACAGCGTCGTGAAGCCGATCCGCTTCCACAGCCCGAACCAGGTCACCAGCCCGGCGGCGAACGCCGCGCACAGCACGTTGACGAAGAGGCCCGCGTACCAGCCGGTGATCCCGATCAGCGGCGCGAGCCACAGGCCAAGAATGATGACCCCGAACCGCGCGAGGTGAATTCCGATGCCAAAGGCCAGGTCGGTCCACCGCTGTTTCGACACGGGGTGAGTGTAGGGGGTCGGGGAGAACGGCTGGGGTCAAGGCCGAACCGCGCTAGCGACTCACGGATCGACCGAAGGGTCGACCGATTGCCACGGCGCACCCGCGACGAGCAGTTCTGGGTCCCCCGTCCACAGCGGCGCGGAGAACTGGATCGCGGTGGCCGCCGCGAACGCGTCCGCGTACGACATCCGATGGTCGGCTTTGATCCGCGCCGCCTCGACGACGATCGCTCGATCAGGGAGGATGGCGCGCACCCGTGCTTCGATGTCGCGCACGGTTCGCGCTGCGGCATCCTCGCCCATGGCGCGACGAAGGACGTAGTAGACCTCGCCCAGGTTGAGCCAGCTCATGACTGCGTCACCGGAGTCCAGCGCGGCCTCGATGCGACTAGCCGCGGGTTCCGCACCCTCGAGCAGTCGCATGATCGACCACGAGTCAAGGACGACGGTCATCGCGGTCCCGCTCTTTGCGCCGCTCATCCATCAGGATGTCGGTCAGGGCACTGCCCGCAAAGCGCCCCTTGAGCGAATCCCTGGGGGACTTGCGGAGCACAATCTCTTCACCGCGAGTCTCGAACAACATCTCCTGGCCGGGCAGGATGTGCAGTTCGTCCCGGATGTGCTTGGGGATGACGACCTGGCCCTTGGTCCCCACGGAGTGGCTCATGAGGTCGATCGTATCAGTCATACCACCCAGTATGACTTTGGGCAAGGGTCATCCGCCGGCGTTCGCCAACTCCGTGCAGAATGCACGAAGGGCACCTCGCGTGAACGAGATGCCCTTCGAAGAGGTGCCTAGTGGCTGCGATGCGACCCGTTGGCGCGCACGACCTGGCCGACGCGGATCGGGCCGCCGCCGGACTGGGCGCGACCGTTACCACCGCGCGGGCGCGACGGCGCCTGCTCGGCGCGGGCCGGCTGGGCGTGCGAAGACTGGGCGTGCGGCTGTGGTGAGCGTGGCGCATCTGTGCGCGGCTGCGAGGAGCGACGCTCGCCGGTTACCGCGGCACGACCGCCGCCGGTGGCAGCAGCCGGGCGACCCGAGCGGTCGCGACGAGGTGCGCCCGAAGACGCTCCCTCTGTGCGGTTAGCGCGCTTGCGCTGGGCGTTCGCGCCCTGCGAGCGGCCCTGCGACGGGCCACGATCGGGAGTCGCTGCCCGGGGGGACGGCTTGACGTAGGCCGCGACATCCCCGACCAGGGCGTTGACCGCGTCTGAGGAAGCCGTGACGTGCTGCGGGGTGACCGTGATCTCGGCCTTGCGCAGCAGGGCCGCGGTGTCTTTGCGCTGGGCGGGCAGCACGATCGTGACGACCTCGCCCTCCTTGCCAGCACGCGCTGTGCGACCGGAGCGGTGTAGGTACGCCTTGTGCTCGGCCGGCGGGTCGACGTGGATCACGAGCTCGATGTCATCCACATGAACACCGCGAGCGGCGACATCGGTGGCGACGAGAACCCGGGTCTCACCCGAGGCGAACGAGGCAAGGTTGCGGTCACGCGCGACCTGCGAGAGATTGCCGTGCAGGTCGACCGACGGGATGCCCGCATCGGTGAGCTGCTTGGCCAGCTTCTTCGCGTGATGCTTCGTGCGCATGAAGAGGATTCGACGGCCAGTGCCCGAGGCGAGCTTCTTGACTAGGTCATTCTTCTCGTCGACGCCCGCCACCTCGAAGACGTGGTGGGTCATCGCGGCGACGTGGCTGTTGGCCTCGTCGACCGAGTGCAGCACCTCGTTGTGGAGGTAACGGCGCACGAGCTTGTCCACGCCGTTGTCGAGCGTGGCGCTGAACAGCAGGCGTTGCCCGGTCTGCGGGGTCTTGTCCATAATGCGCGTGACCACGGGAAGGAAGCCGAGGTCGGCCATGTGGTCGGCCTCGTCGAGCACGGTGATCTCGACGGCATCCAGGTGGGCGAAGCCCTGCTTCATGAGGTCTTCGAGGCGGCCGGGGCAGGCCACGACGATATCGACGCCGGCCTTGAGCGCGGCAACCTGGCGTTGTTGGCTGACGCCGCCGAAGATCGTCGTGATCGTGAGGCCGTAGGCGGTGGCCAGTGGCTCCATCGCGACGGTGATCTGGGTGGCGAGCTCGCGGGTGGGGGCGAGCACGAGCCCGAGCGGGCGGCCGGAGCGACGCTTGCCGCCGGCCAGGGTGCCGCCGAGGCGAGCGACCATGGGGATGGCGAAGGCGAGAGTCTTGCCAGAGCCGGTCTTGCCGCGACCGAGCACGTCGCGCCCGGCCAGGGTGTCGGGCAGGGTGTCGACCTGGATCGGGAAGGGCTCGGTGATGCCGTTGGCGCTGAGCGCGGCAACGATAGGGGCTGGCACGCCGAGCGTGCCGAAAGTTGATTCAGTCATGAAAGTTTGCCTTTCGGGCAAAGAGTGAGTGGGCGGATGTGCCGCGCAAACCGATGAGGCCGAGCCTCATCGGCGCTGGCGTCGCGCGATTGCGATGCAATCGTCTGAGCTCCAGCGCGCGTTCGCCGTGAAAGTATCTACAACCCGATGCTGTGTTGCTTGCAACCGGGGAGAAGAGGAAGCGTTCTACGACGCAGGGAAGCTGTCTTAGCTTCGCAAGTGCCTCAACCCTATCAGAGTGGGGCGATGGTGCTCTCGAGGTGCCACACCTTGGCCACGATCTGCCAGCCATCCGGACCGTCGACGAACGAAAGGTGGTCGACGAAGATGCTGTCGAGCACCTGCAGACGCACCCTGACGACGGCCGCGGCATCCGATAGCCAGTCGATCGCGAGGATCTCCTCGTTTCGCTCCTGGTCCACCGACGCCGGCGACTTGCGATGGGCCACGACCTCCCGCCACTGGGCGAAGGGCTCGGCGAACACGGCTCCCTCGTCAACATCGAACAGCGAGCTTGCGGGGTGGAACACCGCATCGAGTAGCTGCGCGTCGCAGTTGTACAGCGCACGGAAGTAGATGTCGACAGCGTCGTGTAGCTCGGAGGTGCGTGGCATGCCTCGAGAGTGCCAGCGATGGAAGGCCAGCACACCCTCGGAGTCCGCTATTGGCAGGAGTTCGCGCCAATCTGGCTCCGTGGCGTCGGTGCTGCGCTGAAGAACTGGGGCTTCATCATGCGCCGAGGGCAGGTCGAGCTCGGCCAGCACGACTTTCAGGTGATTGCCAGCCCGATGAACGCCCGTCGGGAATTGGCGCGACCCTGACGAGGTTCTCCCCGAAGAATCACTATGGAGGAAGAACTATGAAGGCTGTGCTCGGCGACACTGTGCTCGCGGAAGCCCCCAAGGAAGACCTGATCTCGATCGAAGGCAACTGGTATTTTCCTCCCGCAAGCGTGACAAGCGACTTCCTCGTCGAGAGCGCGACCCCCTACACCTGCCCTTGGAAGGGCGAGTGCCAGTACTTCTCGGTACAAGACGGTGACAAGCTGCTGCAGGATCGCGCGTGGAGCTACCCCACCCCCTACGCAAGCTCGTTCGATCGGGTCGGCAAGGACTACTCGAACTACGTCGCCTTCTGGAAAGAAGTGAAGGTCACCGAGTAACACTGACATTGAGAAACTTGGCAAGCACTTCTCAACTTCGCATAAACGATTCTGGGTGCAAAGCTTGCACGCTATGACGAAGCTCCTGGTCACCGGATGCGCGGGGTTCGTCGGTAGTCACACGGTGAGCGACCTGGTCAAGCACGGTCACCAAGTGGTCGGAGTCGATTCCTTCGCCACCGAGCTTTACCCTGCCGCACAGAAGTTGGACCGTGTCAGGCAGTTGCAGTCCGACGGAGGATTCGAGTTCAGGCGACTAGATTTGCGCCATGATTCGATCGCCCCTCATCTCGACGGAGTCGAAGTAGTTCTCCACTTCGCCGCTCTGGCTGGTCTGCTCACCTCAGCAGAAGATCGGGCCGCTTACGCCGGCCACAATGTAGACGCGACACGAAACGTGCTTGACGCGATCTCGGGCAGCGGAATTCATTTGGTTCACGCTTCGACCTCGAGCGTTTACGGCAGCGTTGCCTTTGGGGACGAATCGGCGCCGCTGGCTCCGACGTCGGCATATGGGAGCAGCAAGGTGAAAGCCGAGAAGCTCATCGAGGGCTATCAAAACGATGGCCGGGTGACCGCGACGATTCTGCGCCTCTTCTCCGCGTACGGGCCGGCGCAGCGGCCGGACATGGCCTACGCGAAAGCCTGTCGAGCATTGCTCACCGGCCAGACGATGACGATCTTCGGTGACGGCTCACAGACGCGGTCGAACACATACGTTGCAGATGTGGCACGAGCCGCTCGGCTCAGCGCAGAGCGGCGCCCGCCTACCACCATGAATATTGCGGGAAATCAATCCATCCGGCTTCTCGATGCGATCCACATCCTTGCCAGCATCCTCGGGGTCGAGCCACGTCTCACATTCGAAGCCGCGCGGCCGGGCGACCAACTTTCAACGAATGGCTCTACCGCCCGCGCGGGTGACGTGCTCGGGTGGTCGCCGCTGACCGCCATTGGTGACGGACTCGCGTCTCAGGCATCGTGGTTCCGCAATCTTTACGAGCGTGAGGCCGCCCTGAGTGGCTAAGAAGCGCGCCCTATTCACTTACCTCACGGGCTCCTACGAGACACTCAACGAGTTCGACGGAGACCTTGACGATTCGGTCGAACGCATTTGCTTCACAGATGACCCAACTCTCACTAGCTCGACGTGGCGGATCGTGCACGCACCACTAGCACTCCCGAGCGATCCGATGCGCAGCCAGCGAGTGATCAAGATCACCGGGCATCCTGAACTCGACCCCTTCGATGAGACGCTCTATATCGACAACTCCGTCCGTCTCCGAGTGAACCCGAACCTGATCCTCGACAGCTGGCTCGAACACGGCGACCTCGCTATTCCGGGCCACAGCTATCGAGAGACTGTCGCGGACGAATTCGATGCAGTGCGCACGCTGGAGCTTGATTCGTTAGAACGGATCGATGAGCAACGGCGGCACTACCAGCGCGAAAAGCCGGAAGTACTCACCCAAGCGCCCTATTGGAATGCGCTCATCGCCCGCCGCCAGCGGGTGCCTGAGGTTGAAGCCACGATGGCCCTGTGGATGATGCACGTGCTGCGCTATTCACGCCGCGACCAACTCTCCATCAACTTCTCGATCGCGGCGACCGGAGTCGATGTGAATCGGATCGCCCTAGATAACCACTCATCTCCGATGCACGAATGGCCGGTCGTCAGCGGCCGGAAATCGAGAACCGAGATGGGTTGGCAGACCAGCGATCGAGCGCTCTATGACCGTCTCGACCAGCTCACTATCGAGCGCGATGAGTTGAGAAACCATGTCGATGTACTTCTTGCCAGCACATCCTGGCGTGCAACCGCACCACTGCGACGCGTATCCCAATTTTTCAGCCCTGCGCGTCAGGGGTCGGATGGGAGTCCCGACTAGCCGTCGTGGCTACGGGAGCAACGCCACGGCCTCGATGCCGACGAGGGCACCCTCCCGGCCGAGGGCGTGCACCTGCACGACGGTGATTGCGGTCGGGTGGTTGCCCCAGACATGGTCGCGGGGTTCACGTGGATGATGGTCATGCTTCCTCCTTGGATCGGTGCTTGCGCACCTTCGCTCGGTTTCCGCAGCGCTGCATGGAGCACCAGCGGCGGTTGTTGGATCGGGACTCGTCGTAGAAGACGATCGTGCAGTCGTCGGCTGCGCACTCCCGGATTCGCTCACGCTCGGCGGGCGCGAACAAATCCACCGCCTCGCGGGCAAGCACCGACAGCGCCTGGCCGACCCTGGCCCTGGAGCGCCCGGCCTGCATCCTGCCCCCATCCAGCGACGGCGGGATGTCTGGGGTCGCCGCAAACAGGTTGATCACGTCGACGTCGTCGGGGCTCGGCCCCTCGTCGTGGCTGGCCGCAAGCACAGCACTGGCTATCGCATCTCGGAGGGTCTTCGCGTCGACGAACTCCCGGTCACCGAGGGCGCTTGCGTCAACCTCGGCGAAGCGACCCGCGAGCCAGGTCGCGGCGTCGGATGGCGCGTGCCACTGCTCCGACTGTTGCCGCTTGCCCAATCCGCCGGTATAGGCAAAGTCGAGCGCAAGCGAGCCAGAATCGAACCACCAGGTGTGGCCATCGCTGCCGGTGAGCCACTGACCCTGTGGGCGCGCTACCGTCTGTCGCATGTAACCACTATAGTCAGTTACATGCCCAACGGAACAAGCCCCGATATCACGGGACTCACCAAAGACGCGGGCTGGGAACTTGGCGTGCGCCACACCGTCGCGGCACCGCTGCCCGAGGTCTGGGCCTACCTTCTGGGCGATGGCCTACCGGTGTGGCTCGGGGAGATCGACGCGCTGCCGACCGAGAAGGGTGCTGGCTACGCCACGAACGACGGAGTCCGCGGCACGATCCGCTCGTTCACCGACAACTACCGGGTGCGCCTGGGCTGGCAGCCTGAAGACTGGCCGCACGACACCACGCTGCAGGTAACCGTCAAAGAGGCCGCGACCGGCACCACGGTCGGCTTCCACCACGAGAGGCTCGCCGATCGCGGCGAACGAAAGCTCATGCTCGGCCACTGGAAGAACGTCGCAGCCGCAATAGCCGCACACTTCGACAACTAGCGTCGTCGCGCGACCGCGCGCTCTCGCCACACGATCAGGTGGGCCGCGTCGAAGCGCCGCGAACATTGCCCGCACGCGAGGGCACGGGCCGGCTTGCGATAGCGATAGTGCACGTGTCCGGCCGGGCAGGTGCCGACCCAGGGGGCGAACTCGTTGGCGATCTCTCCGCCGTGCAGGCGCTTGCCCTCGTAGCCAAGCCCTGCGGCGACGGCCCTCCACTTCGGACCATGCCCGGCGCGGGTGCCGGCGATGGCGTGTGCGACCTCGTGCAGCAGCACCTGGTGGATCTCGTCATCCTCATAGCGCGCGGCCAGATAGCGGGAGACCGAGATGCGACGCTCGGTGTAGTTGCACAGCCCTGCGCGCGTCTTGGCGTTGTCGAAAGCGAACGACCAGGAATCGTCGAGGTGCAGGGTGATGAGCGCCGCGGCCCACGTTCTCACCCTCGCCAGTTCAGCCACAGCCCAAGGCTAACCGCAGCATCCGGCGCTGGGCCGGACCCCGCGGTGCTTCTACCCGCGGCGCTGCTACCCCACGGGGGCGAGCGTCACTTGCAGGATGCGGTCGTCGCCATCCCTGGGGTCGCCCCTGCCGTCGGTGTTATTGGTCAGCATCCACAGCGAGCCCGCCGGTCCGGGGATCACATCGCGGATGCGGCCATAGGTCCCGGCGTAGAACGCCGTCGCTGTCGCCGGGCCACCTTGACTGTCCGCGTCCTGTATGGCCCAGAGGCGTTCTCCGCCCAGGCCCGCCATGAAGAACGTGCTGCCGATGCGCGCGAGACCGCTGGGGCTCGCGTCATCCGTCGGCCATTGCAACACGGGGTTCACGAACCGCCCATCGTCGGAGCTGCCCTCGACGATGGGCCAACCGTAATTCGCGCCTGCGGTGATGACGTTGAACTCGTCCCAGGTGTCCTGCCCGAACTCTGCCGCCCAGAGCTGACCCGTCGCATCCCAGGCCAGCCCCTGCGGGTTGCGGTGGCCCCACGACCAGACCAGTGACCCCGGGAACGGATTGTCGGAGGGCACCGTCCCGTCGAGGTTCATCCGGAGAATCTTGCCGTTGAGGGAGTTGAGGTCCTGCGCGTTGTCGGGGTTCGCCGCGTCGCCGACCGTCGCATAGAGCTTGCCGTCGGGGCCGAGCTTGATGCGCCCGCCGTCGTGGTTGTTCGCCTTCTGAAGCCCGGTCAGGATGTCTTCGCCGGTGCCCAGCGAATAGTTGCCGGGGCCGCCCCGCAGCGGGAACCGTTGGATGCGGTTGTCAGCGTCACTGGTGAAGTAGGCGTACAGCCACGCCCCGTCGGCGTCGACAAACTCGATCCCCAGCAGACCGCCCTCCCCGCCGTGCACCACGCCCGGGACGGT
Source organism: Microbacteriaceae bacterium (assembly GCA_043754275.1). Classification (GTDB taxonomy): domain Bacteria; phylum Actinomycetota; class Actinomycetes; order Actinomycetales; family Microbacteriaceae; genus Rhodoglobus. The sequence goes on from JAYUVE010000032.1 coordinate 19,407, forward strand.
GGCGACATCATGCAGTGCGCCGTCCGCCTCGAGTTCCTTGATCATCCCGGAGTCTCGTTCGCTGATGAGCGTCGAGCCGCTGGCCAGCCGAACCATCGACCATGGCGCGGCCAGGCCCGTGACGACGACCGTGGGGTCACCGACCGGCGCCATCGCCATTGGCGGCGGCGGCGTGGGGGTTGAGGTGATGGTCGGCAGCGGCACGGGTTCCGGCCGGGCCGTGCATCCGGCCAGCAGCACAAGCGCCACGGCGACTGCGGCTGTTTGCGTTCCGAGTCTGGCGATCTTCGTCATGCACCATCCGACCACGTTTCGACGTCGAAAGGGGAGTTGTTGCGCGATGCCCCAGCTTTCACGTCGAAACTGCCCTCTCGGCGCAAGTCGCGGGGCGCGCGCGGGCCTTCACGTCGAAACTGCCCTCTCGGCGCAAGTCGCGGGCCGCGCGCAGGGCCGCGCGCAGGGCGACACGCACGCCGCACGCGGGGCGACACGTCGAAACTGCCCTCTCGGCGCAGGTTCCCCCGACGAAGAACCCCTAGTCGGCCCCAGCCCGCACCTGAAAGATGCCCTTCGACGGGGGCGGGGACGGGATGCCCGTGGCATCCGTCACGACGGGAGCGCCCGCGATGAACTCGCGCAGCTCGGCGCCTGCCACGACCTTCGAGGGGTGCGGGCCCGCGGCCAGGAGCCGTGGCATCCACTCGAAGGGCAACGAGGCGGTCGAACCCACCAGCACGAGGTTGCCGAAGCGACGCCCCTTGAGGATTTGCGTTTCGGCGAGAATCGCGACGTGGCCGACTGCCTCCTGCATCGTGGCGGCCTGCCCGCGGGCGAAGTGCAGCCCCGGGCCGTCGGCGACGTTGGCGAGAACGATGCCGCGCGGTGACAACAGGGCGATCGCGGCCCGGTAGAACTCGATCGTCGTCACGTGCGCTGGAGTTCGAGCCCCGCTGAACACGTCGACCACGAGCAGGTCGACGGTGCCGCGCAGGCCCGGCGGCAACTTCTCCATGACCGCACGCGCATCGCCGTGCCGGACGCGAATGGATGCCCCCTTCGGCCAGGGCAGCTCGGCACGCACGAGGTCGACGAGATCCGTCTCCAGTTCGATGACCTGCTGCCGCGATCCCGGCCTGGTCGCCTCGACGTAGCGCGGCAGGGTCAGTGCACCCGCGCCGAGATGCACCGCCGTGATCGGTTCGCCGGGCATCCCGAGCTGGTCGATCACGTGGCCCATGCGCTGCACATACTCGAAGAACAACTCAGCCGGATTGCCGAGGTTGACATGCGACTGCGGCGTTCCATCCACAGTGAGTGTGAATGCGCCGGTCACCCACCGATCGGGCGTGACGGTGGCCAGATAGCCGCTCGAGGAAAGTACTTTCGAGGGGATGTCAGGCACGGCTCGAGCCTAGCTGGCCCAGATTCACGTGCCCCGATTAGGTGGTTTCGGCGCTCGCCAACCGGGAGTTAGGCTCACAAAAAGTCAGAAGGAAGTCTCATGTCGCTGTACGACCGGTTTGGCGGCGAAGCGGCCCTAGTGGATGCCGTGGCCGACTTCTACGAGCGCATGCTTGCAGACTCCCGTGTCTCGCGCTGGTTCGACGGGATTGAGCTGCCCCAACTGATGTCGCACCTGCGCGCCTTTCTTGCTGTGGGTCTCGGCGGACCCGAGCACTACAGCGGTCGCAGCATGCGCTCGGCGCATACCGGACTTCAGATCACCGACGAGGCATACACGATCTCGATCGGTCATCTGACTGACACCCTTCGCGATCGCGGAGTCGACGATGCGTTCGTCGCAGAGGTCATGAAGCCCCTCGAATTGATGCGGGCGGCGGTCGTTCAGCGGCACTGATTCGCGCTTATAGCCGAATCTGGCAATCAGGTCAAGGAATAACTTGCGATGGCGCGTCGTTCCGCCCTATAGTTGTTCTTTGCGCTCCCAATCAACCCATGCCGTCATATTGTGGACAGCTGGCGCGCCCCGAGTATAGCGGCGGGGCAGATCTCTTGGGTCTGGTGAGCATTTCATTACCGACAGTCAGTTCTTTCTGACAATGAGGGCCCGACGGGGTCCACGGAGGTTAATCCCTTGGCTGCTGCGCGCACTGCGTCCACCAAAAAGTCCACCAAGAACGGCCGCTCAGCTTCGCGGCTTTCTTTCGCCAAGATCACCGACACTCTGACGGTTCCCGATCTGCTTGCACTGCAGACCGAGAGTTTCGACTGGCTCGTCGGCAACGACATCTGGAAGCAGCGCGTAGCAGACGGAGTGGCCGCAGGCCGCACCGACCTGCCCTCGCGCAGCGGTCTCGATGAGATCTTCGAAGAGATCTCTCCGATCGAAGACCTCGGCGAGACCATGCAGCTCTCCTTCACGGGCCCTGAGCTCGAAGAGCCGAAGTACACGATCGACGAGTGCAAGGAACGCGGCAAGACCTTCGCGGCTCCGCTCTACGTCAACGCCGAGTTCATGAACCACCTCACCGGTGAGATCAAGACCCAGACGGTGTTCATGGGCGACTTCCCGCTCATGACCGAGAAGGGCACATTCATCATCAACGGCACCGAGCGTGTCGTCGTGTCCCAGCTCGTGCGTTCACCCGGTGTCTACTTCGATCGCACCCCGGAGAAGCTGTCCGACAAGGACATCTACTCTGCGCGCATCATCCCGAGCCGTGGCGCATGGCTCGAGTTCGAGATCGACAAGCGCGACCAGGTCGGCGTGCGCATCGATCGCAAGCGCAAGCAGAGCGTCACGGTCTTCCTCAAGGCTCTGGGACTGACGAGCGAGCAGATCCTCGAGGAGTTCAAGGGCTTCCCGTCGATCGAGCTGACCCTCGAGAAGGACAACATCCTCACCAAGGACGAGGCGCTCAAGGACATCTACCGCAAGCTCCGCCCGGGAGAGCAGGTTGCCGCAGAGGCGGCACGCGCGCTCCTCGACAACTTCTACTTCAACACCAAGCGCTACGACCTCGCGAAGGTTGGTCGCTACAAGATCAACCGCAAGCTCGGTCTCGACACCGACATCAAGCAGTCGGTGCTCACCATCGAAGACATCATCGCGACCATCAAGTACCTGGTCGCCCTGCATGACACCTCGTCGAGCTACGTGACGGTGCACGACAACAGCCTCGCCACCATCAAGGGTCTCCGCGATGGCAAGAAGGTCGACGTGCGCCTCGACGTGGACGACATCGACCACTTCGGCAACCGTCGCATCCGCGCGGTCGGCGAGCTCATCCAGAACCAGGTCCGCACCGGTCTGTCCCGCATGGAGCGCGTGGTTCGCGAGCGCATGACCACGCAGGACATCGAGGCCATCACTCCGCAGACCCTGATCAACGTGCGCCCCGTCGTCGCCGCGATCAAGGAGTTCTTCGGAACCAGCCAGCTGTCGCAGTTCATGGACCAGAACAACCCGCTCGCGGGCCTGACCCACAAGCGTCGACTGTCTGCGCTCGGCCCAGGTGGTCTTTCGCGTGAGCGTGCCGGCGTCGAGGTTCGTGACGTGCACCCCTCGCACTATGGCCGCATGTGCCCGATCGAAACTCCCGAAGGCCCGAACATCGGCCTGATCGGTTCGCTCGCATCGTT
>JAYUVE010000033.1:0-95306 GCA_043754275.1 Microbacteriaceae bacterium
CTCGAGCGGATGACGAGATTCGAACTCGCGACCCTCACCTTGGCAAGGTGATGCGCTACCACTGCGCCACATCCGCATTGCCCGCATTTCTGCGTGCTAGATGACTGTAGCCGATGTGTCGGGGCGGAGCCAATCGCATTACGGGCGGTTCGGCATCCTGTGGCAAGATTGTCGACGCGGGCGATTGGCGCAGTTGGTAGCGCGCTTCCTTCACACGGAAGAGGTCATCGGTTCGAGTCCGGTATCGCCCACTCCCGAGCACGAAGGCGCACAGTGGCACATCCCTCCGGGCAGGTCAGTGAACCTGTCACCCCGACTTCACGAGCCAGGCACGGCACCCTGACCAACTGGCTCTTGAATGGCCTGATCGACTCCCGCGGTCGGCAGACGGGGCCTTACGGCTCCCCCGCGGCGGAGAAGACGCACTCCTGGTGGCGCGTCATGTGCCTCACCGGTGTGGACTATTTCTCCACCCTCGGATACCAGCCGGCCATCGCCGCCATCGCCGCGGGCCTGCTCTCGCCGCTGGCCACGATCGTGCTCGTGCTCCTCACCCTGTTCGGCGCGCTACCGGTTTACCGCCGCGTCGCTCGCGAAAGCTTCCGCGGCTCGGGCTCGATCGCCATGCTCGAGCGACTGCTGCCCTGGTGGGCCGGCAAGATCTTCGTCCTGGTGCTGCTGGGCTTCGCCGCCACCGACTTCATGATCACCATCACGTTGTCTGCTGCGGATGCCGCGGCGCACGCCATAGCGAACCCGCTCGCTCCCGCCTGGTTCCACGGCAACGAGGTCGCGATAACTCTCGTCCTCGTGGCGCTCCTGGCGTTCGTGTTCCTGCGTGGATTCAAGGAGGCGATCGGCATCGCGGTCGTGCTCGTCGCGGTGTACCTCGGGCTCAACCTCGTGGTGGTTGTGGTGTCGGTCGGGCAGGTCGCCGGGCATCCCGTGGTCATCTCCGACTGGTGGGCAGCGCTCACCGCCCAGCACGCCAACCCCCTGGTCATGGTCGGAATCTCGTTGCTCGTGTTTCCGAAGCTCGCTCTCGGGCTGTCAGGTTTTGAGACCGGGGTCGCGGTCATGCCGCAGATCCGCGGTGGGGTGACCGACACCGATGACAACCCCGCCGGGCGCATCCGCGGTGCGAAACGGCTGCTCACCACTGCCGCGATCATCATGAGCGCCTTCCTCATCGCGACCAGCGTCATCACCACGTGGCTGATCCCGCAGAAGGAGTTCCAGGGCAACGGCCAGGCGAATGGTCGCGCGCTGGCATACCTCGCCCACGAATACCTCGGCCCGGTGTTCGGTACCGTCTACGACATCTCGACGATCTGCATCCTGTGGTTCGCGGGCGCTTCGGCAATGGCTGGCCTACTAAACCTCGTGCCGCGCTACCTGCCGAAGTACGGGATGGCACCGCAGTGGGCTCGCGCGGTGCGACCACTCGTCCTGGTTTTCACCGCCATCGCCTTCCTCGTGACAGTCGTCTTCCAGGCCAACGTGGATGCCCAGGGCGGCGCCTATGCCACAGGCGTACTGGTGCTCATCACCTCGGCGTCGGTTGCCGTGACCCTGTCCGCTCGGCGCAAACGCCAGGTCGCGCGCACCGTCGGCTTCGGGGTGGTGACCCTGGTCTTCATCTACACCACAGTGCTCAATGTGATCGAGCGGCCGGACGGCATCCGCATTGCCGGTCTGTTCATCATCGGCATCCTCACGATCTCGCTCGTGTCTCGGGTGCGCAGATCCTTCGAATTGCGGGCGACCTCGGTGACCCTGGACGAGTCGGCAATGCAGTTTGTGAGGGATGACGCTGAGCACGGCGTCATCCGGATCATCGCGAACGAGCCAGACGACGGTTCTGCGGCCGAATACCGGGCGAAGAACAGCGATGAGCGGCGCTACTCGCATATCCCGCGCAATTCGAAAACGCTGTTTCTCGAGGTTCACCCGACCGACTCCTCCGACTTCGAGGAGGACCTTGTCGTGACCGGCGAGACCCTGCACGGATTCCGCGTGCTCAAGGTGCGCAGCAACAATGTGCCCAGCACCCTTGCCGCCGTGCTGCTTGAGATCCGCGACATGACCGGGGTTGTGCCGAACATCTACTTCGAGTGGACGGAGGGCAACCCCGTGCTCAACATGATGCGCTTCCTGTTCGTCGGCAACGGTGAGGTCGCACCGGTGACTCGCGAGGTGCTGCGCGAGGCCGAGAAGGATCTTAAGAGGCGGCCAGCGGTGCACGTGAGCTGATGGCAGCCCCCACCAAGACCGGGCGCGTGCGCGCTTTCTTCGGCGGCGTGCGCCTGCTCGGTCGCGGGTTCGCCGTTTGGCACTCTGCGCCCGGGCTCATGGTTCTCGGCCTGATTCCCGCGCTCATCGTCGCGACCGCCTTCGCCGTCGGCATCATCACGTTCGGCCTCAACCTGGAGACCATCGCAGCGGCCCTCACCCCGTTCGCCAGCGGGTGGGATGAGCCGTGGCGCACAGGAGTCCACATCGTGGCAGGGCTCGCGTTTCTTGCCGTCGCCGTACTCATCGTCATCAACACCTTCACAACGATCACCCTCATCGTCGGGCAGCCCTTCTACGAGCTGATCTGGCGACACGTTGAAGAGCGCAATGGCGGAATCGGCACCGAGGTGTCGACCGGCTTTTGGCGCGCGACCGGGCGCGCCATCGCCGATGGACTCCGGATGCTCGTGCCGACGCTTCTGGTCGGGCTCGGCCTGTTCCTCATCGGGTTCATCCCCCTGGTGGGGACAATCCTCACCGCAGTTCTCGGAGTCTTCGTCGGTGGGTGGTACCTGACCATCGAACTCACCGGGCTCGCATTCGATGCCCGCGGCATAGGTCGGCGCGAGCGACGACGTCTGCTGCGGTCGCGGCGTGCGCTCACGCAAGGGTTCGGAGTCGCCACCTACCTGTTGTTTCTGATCCCCCTCGGGGCCATCTTCGTCATGCCCGCCGCCGTGGCCGGGGCGACGCTGCTCGCCCGTCGGACGGTGGGCGCGCCGCCCGTTCAGCAGGGGTAGTTCCGGGTCTCGCAGGTCAGGTTCGCCTCTACCCGAAGGCCGCCGACCGGGCCCCAGCTGGCGAAGTTGTGCGGCCCGCTGCCCGAAAGGCCAGACGAGCTCGCTACCGGCAGTTCGACCGTGAGCCCGTGGTCAGCGAATGCCGTGGGCGTCAGGCAGGACCCAGAGCCCCGGTCGCCCTCCACCACGGTCATGCAGAGATGACCGGTGGAATCCGTCAGCACGAAGACGCTCCAGCCGAGGGCATCCCCGATCCAGCGCACAGCGGATGCCTCGACACTGCGTGCCTGCAGAAGCCACCCGGGCGGGAGCGGGTCGCCCACCGCCGCGGGGCTGGCGAAGATCTCGAGGGAGTCGGTCGGCGCGACCGCGACGACGACACTCGCTACGGTGAGGGCACCGACGGCCAGGCCCGCAAGCGCACCGCGGAGGATGCCAGAAGCAGGCAGCACCCGGACAACCGGACGCGGAAGCTCCGGCTCGTCCTGCGGCGGCGTTTCAACGGGGAAGCTGGCTGCCGCAAGCGCTTCGTCGAGCAGCACCCGATCCCGCTCGAGGTCGCCCATCAGACGAGCGAGGAATGCCGCGGGATCCTCGGTGCCCGACGAACCTCGACTGCCAGGGCTCACCCGCCAGGCGAGAGCATCGAGCGCGTCATGCCGCCCTCGGTAAGCGGCCCTCAGTTGCGCGGCGGCCCGTGGGTCCGTGCTCGCGCGCTGAAGCATCGCGGCTGGGCCATCGTCTTCGATCGGCACTGCCCCATCATCCCGCGAAGAGAGTTGCCGCGCTAGCGGGGCCCCGCGAACTGGGTCGTCACGCCGGGGCTGTAGAGCACGGAATCCGGCGCGCGCCCGGCGACGCCGGAGATGCCAGACAACTCGAGCAGCGAGTCTTCGAGGGTGATGAGTTCAGCCGTGAACAGTTCCCAGGGTTCGTGGTAGTTGGGCAGAAAGACTGTCTCTTTGCGACGCGTCGTGAAGAGTCCCCAGCGCGCCGTGAGGAAATCGGCTATCGGGTCGCCTACCACCGGAGTCGAGCCTGGGCGGGCAACGATCTTGCTGCCACCACGACCACGGTGCCGCGTCGCCGTGTATTCGATCGCCCCGTCGAGGTCACGCATCGAAGTGCGAGACCAGCGGTACGGAATGGAGAACAGCGAGCGTGCTGCGACCACCGCTGCCAGTCGGGACGCCTCGAGCGACAGGAACACCACACCGCGACGCCCCCTCTCGTCCACCCCGTAGAGCCGCACGTTCACCTCGGCAAAATTGCCGAAGTATGGAATCGAAGGGCCGCCCTTGAGCGTGGCGCGATCGAGGTAGAACGCGATGAGACCCACCCAGCTCGACCCGTCGTGGACATCCGGTCGCACCCCCTCCGGCATCAGCGGAGCCAGAGTGGATGCCGCGACCCGCCAGTGCAGGAACGTCAGCCGCGACCAGCGCTGGCTCGCCACAACCTTGCCACGCAGTGCGGGCGCGACGGTGGATATCGGCTCAGGATCGCTCACACCGTCTCTACCGACCGCTCGGGCACCCAAGCGACGACCCTCTTTAGCGCGCACCACAGCAGGAAGGATACCCCGGTCGAGTAGACGACAACGAGCGCTGCACCGAACACCTGGTTCTCGATGAGACCTAGCTGCCCGGTGAAGACGAAGCCAACTCCACTAGCGAGCAGGCCCAAAAGGAACACCCCCGCTGCCCCCGCGATGAGGTGAGAACCGACGATGAACCACTGTTGCCGGCGGCTCGCGCTCACTCGACTGAGGGTGAAGGCGCAGGCGGCGGCGCCGGATAGCACCCCGGCCGCGGCTGCGGAAACCGGGGTGAAGAGTGGTGCGCCGGCAGTGATCGAGACGAGCCCGCTAACGAGCCCGGCAGCGACGGCACTGAGGGTGGTGCGCTGGTGCCGGATGCGCTGGACGGCAAGCCAGCCGAGCATCCCGCCCAGAGCGCCTACGGCACCGTTGACCACAATCGAGGGTGTGACGTCGTCTATGGCCAGCTCGGCGCTGGCCAGCCAGCCAATCCAGCCCACAATCAGCAGCGCTACCCCACCGACGCCAGACGCCAGCGTGATCGTGGCCGAACGCGGTCGACGCGCCTTCGACCCAGCGGCGAGCAGCACGCCCAACGCGGCAGCCCCGCCCGCGACATTCACCGCGAGGGACCCCCCATGGTCCACCGGTTCGAGGCCGAAAACTCCGGGCTCGGAGGAGAACGAGAACACGGCCGCAGGCACAAAAACCGCAACACTCCACAGCAGGCCGAACGCGAGCGTGACCGGCACACCCGCGCCGCCCCCGCGAACAGCAAGTGTGGCGAGAAATGCTGCGACCCCGCCGAGGGCGGCGATCGGCAGGTAGAGATCCGACATCACCGGGCCAGCCACGATGGGGCCGAATCCAAGCCAGGCGGCGACCCCGGTTGACGCGCAGGCGACCGAAATGAGGCCAGAGCGCAGCCAGGCAGCGGAAGGCAGCATTCTTGAGTCAACGACGGCGAGGGAGCCGAGCACGAGGAGATTCGCGACGACAGCCACTGCGATCACAACCCAGTTCGCCAATGCACCCCCTCCCATCAGAACAGTAAGGGGTGCCGCTCACAGCGAGCGGCACCCCGAAACCAGTTTGGCTACGAAGTCGCTATACCCAGTAGAAAAAGTTCTGGACGAAGTTTCCGCCGGGAAGAGTCACGAGGGCGATCACCGCCACAACGACGCGGTTGAAGTAGAGGAGGAGGAAGAAGTATCCCAGAGTCGTCGCAGATATCGCCAACATCCGGCCGCGCTTGCGTGCAAGCCTGGTACTCATCAGCCCCACATGGCCTAGCACGATTGTCGCTGCGACCACAACAATCGAGACGAGACCGAGCCACCCAAAAATAGTTGCGACTATCTCTTGACTAGGGATCGCTGCGGACAATATTTTCACGGAGGTGAATGAGATGACCAGCAGCATCGCGAGGATGAAGGCGGTGACTGTCACTCCCGACAACGGACCCTTCCCCGAGTCGAGACGAACCGGTTGTTCAGCCTGATACGGGTTCACATTTACGCTCATGATTGGGCCTCTCGGTTAGGTTTGCGATTCGAGTCCTCTTCACCAAATTGACACGCAGATAAGGGTGCCGTTGGATACGGCACCCTTATCTGCGTTATGTGTTGCTTACTACTTGGTGTCAGCCAGAACGTAGGCGTCCTCGCCGTGGACCACAAGGTCAACACCGGCGATCTCGTCTTCGTTCTTGATCCTGAAGCCGATCGTCTTCTCGAGGATGAACCCGATGACGAAGGCCCCAACGAACGAGTAGATCATCACCGAGAAGGCTGCAATTGCCTGAACGGCCAGCTGCGCGAATGAGCCGCTGTAGATGAGGCCGGCCTTGGTGGCGAAGATGCCGAGGAACAGGGTTCCGACCAGACCACCGACGAGGTGGACACCCACGACGTCGAGTGAGTCATCGAAGCCCAGCTTGAACTTCAGCTCGATCGCGAGCGCGCAGATGATGCCCGAGATGAAGCCGAGCACGAGTGCCCAACCCGGGTTCAGGAACGCACAGGCCGGGGTGATCGCGACAAGACCAGTCACCGCACCGGATGCGGCACCCACCGAGGTGGGCTTGCCATCCTTGATCTTCTCCACCAGGAGCCAGCCCAGGAGGGCAGCCGCCGGAGCGATCAGAGTGTTGATGAACGCAATCGAGGCGGTGCCATCAGCGGCGAGCTCAGAGCCGGCGTTGAAGCCGAACCAGCCGAACCAGAGGAGACCGGCACCGAGCAAGACGAACGGCGGGTTGTGAGGAACCGTGAGACCCTTCGCGAACCCGACGCGCTTGCCGAGAACCAGAGCGAGTGCGAGAGCAGCTGCACCGGCGTCGATGTGCACGGCAGTTCCACCAGCGAAGTCGAGGGCCCCTACGCCGAAGACATTCTGCAGGCCGAACGTGAGCCAGCCACCGTCGGAGAAGTTGACCGCCGAGAACGACGCCGCGTTCGCGTTGTCACCGAGGGTGAAGTTGAAGACCCAGCTGGCGACCGGGAAGTAAACCAGAGTTCCCCAGATGCCCGCGAAGATCATCCAGGTGCCGAACTTCGCGCGGTCAGCGATGGCACCCGAGATGAGTGCGACGGTGATGATCGCGAAGGTCGCCTGGAAGGCGACGAAGGCGAGCTCAGGCCAGTTGGCGGGAGCGACGGCGGTGCTAGCAAGGGCCCCCTCGTAGGGGCCAGCGAGGCCGATGTTGCCGAGGTTGATGCCCCAGAATCCATCAAGACCGACGTAGCCCGGTCCGCCTGCGTTGCTGAAGGCGATCGCGTAGCCGTAGAGCGCCCAGAGCACGCCGATCAGGCCGATAGCTCCGAAGCTCATCATCATCATGCTGATGACCGACTTGGCCTTGACGAGTCCACCGTAGAAGAACGCCAGGCCGGGGGTCATCAGGAGAACAAGGGCAGATGCCAGGAGCAAATATCCTGTATTGCCTGTATCCATTGTGTACCTCTCTTTTGTTGCAGCGAAGGATTGCACCGTTGGGACCGCACAGTCAGAGTCGTGCCTCGGGTACGTGGCAAGTTTGGGGGGAACAGATTACGTGGCGAGTGTCGGCGTGTTTCGAGCGTGTTACGCGCCATCGGCTTATGTAAACATCCTGTTTCCGCCCTTGAACGATTCTCTTCAAAAACCGGCTCATACACTGGGCGGATGGCTTTGATGCGCTCCGAGCGATTCTCCGCACTGCTTCTGGTGGTCGCAGCCGTGGCTGGAATAATGCTGGCCAACAGCGCCTGGGCGTCGGGGGCGTTCGCAGTTCGAGACCTGTCACTCGGCGCCGGTGTCTTCAGGCTCTCGGTCGGTCATTGGGTGAAAGACGGCCTGCTCGCGGTCTTCTTCTTCCTCGCTGCGATTGAACTTCGCCATGAATTGCGCCACGGCGAACTCGACTCCCCACGCAAAGCCCTCGTGCCGACAGTCGCTGCGGTGGGCGGAGTCATTGTTCCCGCCGCGCTGTACCTCCTGCTGGCGCGCGGACCTGAACTGGCACAGGGCTGGCCGATCCCGACGGCGACCGACATCGCGTTCGCCCTGGGGGTGCTCGCGATCGTCGGAAAAGGGTTGCCGGCCAAGTTCAGGGCGCTCCTGTTAGCCCTTGCCGTGATTGATGATCTGATCGCAATTCTCATCATCGCGGCCTTCTTCACGAAGTCACTAGCGCCGTTGCCACTGCTGCTCGCCGTGCCGGTCGTCGGCCTGTTCGGCTGGCTGAGTTACCGGGTCGCACGGTCACGCTGGGTGCTTGCGGCTCTCGTGGTGCTCGGGCTCGCCGCGTGGGTGCTCGTCTATCTTTCGGGCATCCATCCGACAATTGCCGGCGTGGCGCTGGGGCTGATCATGGCCGACGGGGTGGCGGGGCGCGCCAGGCGGGCGCTCGAACCGTGGTCGAACGCCATCGTGCTCCCGCTGTTCGCGTTCGTTGCGGCGCTCGTCGCGATACCGAATGCCAGCCTCTCGCAGCTGAGCCCGGCGTTCTGGGCGATTATCGTCGCGCTGCCGCTCGGCAAACTCGTCGGAATCACCGGCGGCGCGCTGATCGCAACCTCACTCGCGCACAAGCGCGGTGCCGATCGGATGCCGGTCGGCGACGTCATCGCCGTCGCGGGCCTTGGTGGCATCGGGTTCACCGTCTCACTGCTCATGAACGAACTCGCGTTCACGCACCAACGGAATATCGCAGACGAAGTGACCCTCGCCGTGCTGCTGGCCTCACTGCTCGCCGCGATTATCGGCGGCGCGCTGACGGCGCTGCGCAGCCACCACTACCGGCGGCTGGCCGTCTAGGCTTCGTTGGTCAGCGCGATCAGGCGTGACACGGCACGCAGGTACTTCTTGCGATAGCCACCCGACAGCATGTCATCCGGGAATACCGAATCCAAGGGGGTCCCGCTCGCGGCGATCGCGACCTGCGCGTCGTAGAGCCGGTCGACGAAGGCGACGAAGCGCAGGGCGTCCGTCTGGTTGGCGAACTGGTGCACGTCTGTGAGGCCAATGGCCGCGAGATCCTCCACGACCTTGACGTAGCGGGACGGGTGCACGGTCCCCAGGTGGTGCAGCACCTCATCGAACGGGTCGAGCGTGGTGGCGCCGCGCACTCGTGACAGGGCCGCCGCGACATCCGGAACCGTCGTCGCGTGCGCTTCGGTGTCGCGCCTGCGGTAGTCGAGCCCGTCGATGCGCACGGTCTCGAACTTGGCGGCGAGCGAATCGATCTCGCGCAAGAAGTCCTGCGCGGCGAACCGGCCCGCCCCGAGCGCATGGGGTGGCGTGTTGGATGTTGCGGCGACCCGCGTCCCCGAGGCGACGAGCTCTGACAGCAGCCGCGACATCAGCCGGGTGTCCCCCGGGTCGTCCAATTCGAACTCATCGATGCAGATGAGGGATGCGCCCTTCAGCAACTGCACCGCTGGCGCGTAGCCGAGCGCTCCCACCAGGGCCGTGTACTCGATGAAGGTGCCGAAGTACTTCCGACCCGGGGCGAGGTGCCAGAGCGCTGCGAGCAGGTGGGTCTTACCCACCCCGAAACCGCCGTCGAGGTAAATTCCCGGAAACTCGGGGGCCTTCTTCCGGGAGAAGATGCCGCCTTGTGAGCTATGCCAGTCCGCCGCAAAATTACGGATAGCCGCGACGGCGGCGCCCTGCGAGGGGTAGTCCCGATCGGGCCGGTACGAGTCAAGCGTCGCGTGGGCGAACTGCCTGGGTGGCACCAGGTGCGCGACGATCTCCGCGCCTGCCAGGGTCGGATTCCGGTCGATGAGACGCCCGGGGGAAGCCATTGCTTCGGCACTCATGGTTCAGCCTCGGTTTGTGTCGAAGTCTTACGACGGGATCAGGCACCGGTAGGCCCGGTCGGCGTAGATTCGTCTGCAGGGAGCGTGTGAAAGCCTAACCCGATCACAGGGACGCTCCCTTCCCATCGCAGTCTTACCGGAGGTAACTATGGCCGTCGAGGTCGACACCGCAGCGCAGTTCACCGAGTTCGCCCACCCCGAGCGGTTGGTCTCAGGCGAGTGGCTGGAAGCCCATATCGGCACACCAGGCCTCGTGGTCGTAGAGTCCGACGAGGACGTCTTGCTCTATGAGACCGGCCACATCGAGGGCGCCGTGAAGATCGACTGGCACACCGACCTCAATGACCCCGTCGAGCGCGACTACATCGACGGTGAGGCCTTCGCGAAGCTCCTCGGGTCCAAGGGCATCGGCCGCGACACCACCGTCGTGATCTACGGCGACAAGAACAACTGGTGGGCGGCATACGCGCTCTGGGTGTTCACCCTGTTCGGCCACGAAGATGTCCGTCTCCTCGACGGCGGTCGCGCCAAGTGGGAGGCCGAGGGCCGCGCATACACGACGGCTCCCGAGTCTGCGACACCCGTCGACTACCCCGTGGTCGAGCGCAACGACGCGCCCATCCGCGCCTTCAAGGACGACGTGCTCGCGCACCTCGGCACCGGCCCACTCATCGACGTGCGCTCCCCCGAGGAGTACAGCGGCGAGCGCACTCACATGCCCGCCTACCCGGAGGAGGGGGCGCTGCGTGGCGGCCACATCCCGAGCGCGCAGAGCGTGCCGTGGGCACGCGCCGTCGCCGAGGATGGCGCCTTCAAGTCCCTCAGCGAGCTCAACGCCATTTACCGCGACGGCGCTGGACTCAAGGACGGCGACAACGTCGTGGCCTACTGCCGTATTGGCGAGCGCTCGAGCCACACCTGGTTCGTGCTCACCCACCTGCTGGGCTTCAAGGGCGTGCGCAACTACGACGGTTCATGGACCGAGTGGGGATCGACCGTACGGGTTCCGATCGTGAAGGGCACCGAAGCCGGAGCCGTTCCCGCGAAGAAGTAGCATCGAGTTGTGACCGAAGCGAACCTTCCCGCCCAGCTCGTCGAGATCCGCGAGGATTTCCTCGGGCTGGGCGTGCGCGAGCGCCTGCAACTGCTCCTTGAGTTCTCCAACGAACTCCCCGAGCTGCCCGAGCGCTATCGCGACCACCCAGATCTCTTCGAGCGAGTCGAAGAGTGCCAGTCGCCCGTCTTCATCTTCACCGAGGTGGATGACGCGGGCATTGTGCACCTCTTCGCCATCGCTCCCAAAGAAGCGCCGACCACCCGCGGTTTCGCGTCCATCCTCGTCCAGGGGCTCGCCGGTCTCACGGCGGAGGAGGTGCTCGCGGTGCCTGACGACTATCCGCAGACGATCGGTCTGACAGAGGCGGTAAGTCCGTTGCGCATCCGCGGGATGGCAGCCCTGCTTGGTCGCGCGAAGCGCCAGGTCAGGGAACGCGTCGCGGCTTAGACCAGCTTGGCGAGCCAAGTCGCGATCGCAGCGTTCCAGCGATCGGCGTCGTAGTTCCAGAGCTTGGTGTGACGAGCGGTGGTGAACTCCTCGAACGTGACGATGTCGGGGCGCGCCCGGGCGAGGGCGCGCGACGCATCCACCGGAATGTAGCCGTCGTCGTCGCTGTGCAACAGCAGGATCGGCGTGTGCAGCTCCCCCGCCCTCGACACCCAGTCGAGGCGCTCGAGATCGATCGGCGTCGCCTGTCCGGTGAGGACGCCGGCCCACCTCCTCGAGATGAGGTGGAGCACAACCCGCCCGAGTGAACGCGGAAGCCGGTTCACGACACCTTGGAACTGCAGCGCCGTCACCCAGTCCACGACAGGCGACTCGAGCACCAAGCCCCGCACGAATCTCGCCAGCGGCGAACGGGCAAGCGCCTGTAGCACCGTGGCTCCACCCATGGACCAGCCCATCAGCACGATCTCGCGAGCACCGTGGTCTACCGCAAACTGCATCGCGGCCTCCACGTCTTTCCACTCGGTGTCGCCCAGCGAATACCGGTTGTCGTGCGTCGAAGGGGCGTCACGATCGTTGCGGTACGAGACCAGCAGCGCGGTGTATCCGGCCTCGTGGAACACGGGAACGGCACGCAGCGTCTCCGGCCGGCGAACTGCACGACCGTGCACCCCGATCATCCAGCGGGCGCTCGGGCCGGCGGCCGGGACCAACCAGGCCGGGGCCGGGCCAAGCTCGGTGCTGATGTCGACATCCTGGTAGGTAAGGCCGAGGTCATGGGGGGTGAGAAAGAACCATCCGCTGAATCGACCAGTCCTGGCATGATCAAGGTCCCCGAAATCCAGGCCGAGGAGCTGGCGCGTCACGGTGTCCGGCGTGTAGGAGAGAATCTCGCCGACCCTGGCGTGGCCGCCCTCCTGGTTGAACCAGAAGCTGTATCGCCCTGGCGTCATCGAATCCAGCGTCGCGGAGAGGGTGATCGTCGAAGCGTCATTCGCGAGGATCTGCACATCCTCTACCCGTTTCGTCGGAGGGGTCACCACCGTGCGGGCGAAGATCACCGTCGCAATTCCCGCTGCCAGCGCGCCCAGCGCGACAATGCCACCGGCACCGATGGCCGCCGCAGAGACGATGCGGCCCGCAACGGAGTCGGGATGCTCGTGCCTGGCCATTCGCTCCCCGATCTCGCGGCCCCGCGCAAGCGGCGTGCCTCTGGGCAGATGCCCTCCCTAAAGCCTAATCTTCACTCGTGCCCGACACGCTGCCCCAAACACCTCCCGCGGCCTTCGCAGCCGCGCTGGAGTCGATCCGTGCGGCTTCGACGCGCGCGGAACTCGCCGTCACGGAGATTCCTGCTCCCGGCACCCTCGCGCCCTGGTCGTTCGCACTCGCCGCTGATGTCACGCCCGCCCTACACGGCACCGATTCCGAACTCGGCACCGGACGGTTCGTGGTGCTCTACGACGCCGAGGCGCCGGAGGCCTGGAACGGCGTCTTCCGCGTCATCTGCTACGCCCAGGCACCCCTCGAAATGGAGATGGGAGTGGATCCCTTCCTCACCGATGTCGCATGGTCATGGCTCGTCGACGCGCTCGACACCCGTGGTGCCGGATACACCAACGCTTCGGGTACCGCGACGAAGATCCTTTCCACCGGCTTTGGCGAACTTGCCGCCCAGGGAGATGGTGCCCAGATCGAACTCAGGGCTTCGTGGACGCCTGACGGCCCCGACCTGGCCGCCCATGTGGAAGGCTGGGGTGAGTTGTTGTGCATGCTTGCCGGCCTCCCGCCGGCGATCGAGGGAGTGAGCCTGTTGTCTGCCCGACGAGTTGGACGTGAGTAGCCCCGACGCGAGTCCCGCGGATGAGGTCGCTCCTGAGCCACCCCAGCAGGCGGCACACATCCAGGTTGACGTGATCGATGACCGCGCCGAATACCTCGCGGCGGTTGAGGCGATCGCCAAGGGAACCGGCCCGATCGCGATCGATGCCGAGCGGGCATCCGGCTTTCGGTACTCGCAGCGGGCCTATCTCATCCAGCTCTTCCGTCGGGGCGCGGGAACGTTTCTGTTTGACCCGCCCGCCGTCGGCAGTTTTGCCGAACTCAACGAGGTCATCAAGGGCGAAGAGTGGATCCTACATGCGGCAAGCCAAGACCTCACCTGTCTTCGTGAGGTCGGCCTCGACCCCACCCGACTCTTCGACACCGAACTTGCGGCGAGGCTAGCGGGACTGCCACGCGTGGGGCTCGGTGCCGTCGTCGAGGATCTCCTCGGCATCCACCTCGCCAAGGAGCATTCGGCCGCCGACTGGTCGACCCGACCGCTGCCCCAGGCGTGGCTGGTGTACGCCGCGCTCGATGTCGAGTTGCTGGTCGACCTCCGTGAAGCGCTTGCCGAAGTACTCGACCGTGACGGCAAGACCGACATCGCCCAGCAGGAGTTCGACTCGGTGCTTGTCCGTGACTTCGTGATCGTGCGCCAGGAGCCCTGGCGTCGCCTGAGCGGCGTGCACGCGATCCGTGGCGGGCCCAACCTCGCGGTAGCCCGTGAACTGTGGGAGGTGCGGGATGCCTACGCCCGCGAGATCGACACCGCCCCGGGGCGCCTGGTCCCCGACTCCGCCCTCGTCGCGGCGGCGCGCGTGCTGCCCGAGTCCAAGCGCGATCTCGCCGCGCTCAAGGAGTTCACCGGCCGCGCGAGTCGCTCGCAGATCGACAGGTGGTGGAACGCCATTCACGCCGGCCTTGCACGAACAGACATCCCCGTGCTGCGCACCGCCGGCGAGACGATGCCTCCGCCGCGTGTTTGGGCCGACAAGAATCCCGAGGCCGACAAGCGCCTCAAGGCCGCTCGCGCTGCGGTGACGGATGTCGCAACAACGATGTCCCTTCCGGTCGAGAACCTGCTCACCCCCGAGTCGCTGCGCCGCCTGGCCTGGTCACCACCGGAGCCTGCCGAAGCCTCGGACCTCGCGCACGCTCTCGTCGCCCTCGGGGCCAGGCCGTGGCAGGTTGACGCAACGGCACAGGTAATCGCCGATGCCTTTGTGGGGGCCAGCCAAACGCCCGAACCGACCCCGGAATCGCCTTCGTAGGAACAGTCAAAGGATTCCGCCCCCAAAAATCACAAGCCTAGGATCGACAACGACCTGAGGAAAGTGGTGGCGCTGTGGCCGAGAAAGCTGAAGTCGTTTTCATCGATGGGGTACGAACTCCGTTCGGACGTGCTGGCGAGAAGGGCATGTACTGGAACACCAGGGCTGACGACCTCGCTGTCAAGGCGATGATCGGCCTTCTCGAGCGCAATCCACAGGTCCCCAGGGATCGCTTCGACGACGTCGCGATGGCAGCCACGACCCAGACCGGCGACCAGGGGCTGACGCTGGGGCGCACCACTGCGCTCCTAGCTGGGCTACCCAAGTCGGTGCCCGGCTACGCCATCGACCGCATGTGCGCGGGTGCCATGACCTCGGTCACGACCATCGCCGGTGCGATCGCGTTCGGGGCGTACGACATCGGAATCGCAGGGGGCGTCGAGCACATGGGGCGGCATCCGATGGGCTCGGGGGCCGACCCCAATCCGCGCTTCCTCGCCGAGAAGCTCGTCAGCGCTGAAGCCCTGAACATGGGCAACACCGCCGAGCGCATCCACGACCGCTTTCCGCAGTTGACCAAGGAGCGCGCCGATCACTTCGCGCTGCGCAGCCAGCAGAAGGCCAAGGCCGCCTACGACAACAACAAGCTGCAGCCCGATCTGGTGCCCGTGGCGATTCAGAGTGCGGCCGGCTGGGGCCTGGCCACCGCCGACGAAGCCCTTCGTCCCGAAACCACGATGGAGGGTCTGGCTGCCCTCAAGACCCCCTTCCGGCCGCACGGCAGGGTAACTGCGGGCAACTCCTCCGGACTGAATGACGGCGCGACCGCCTCGATCATCGCTAGTGCTGGTGCCGCCAAGGAATTCGGCCTAACCCCCAAGATGCGCCTGGTCAGTTTCGCCTTCGCTGGCGTTGAGCCCGAGATCATGGGCATCGGGCCAGTGCCCTCGACCGAGAAGGCCCTCAAGAAGGCGGGGCTCTCGATCTCGGACATCGGACTGTTCGAGCTCAACGAGGCCTTCGCCGTGCAGGTGCTCTCGCTGCTGGATCACTTCGGAATCGACGACGACGACCCGCGGGTCAACCAGTGGGGCGGCGCGATAGCGTTCGGGCACCCATTGGCGTCCTCGGGCGTGCGACTCATGATCCAGCTGGCCGCGCAGTTCAAGGAACACCCAGAGGTTCGTTACGGGCTGACCGCGATGTGCATCGGGCTCGGCCAGGGCGGAAGCGTCATCTGGGAAAACCCGAACTACAAGGCCGCTTCGAAAGGTGCAGTGAAGTAGATGACGACGGCCACCGACTTCGACCAGCTCGCTTCCCTCGACCCCGACGAGGTCATCACGCACTCTTTCGTGCGCGACATCCCGATCTCCGGCGGTAAGGTGCTTGCCCTTCTGACCCTCGACAACGGCATGGACTACAACCCCCCGAACACCTTGGGGCCGAAGACCCTCATCGAGTTCGCGGCAGCTCTCGACGAGCAGAAAGCTCGATCGGCGAAGGGCGAAATCCACGGCCTTGCTGTCACAGGCAAGCAGTTCATCTTTGCGGCGGGCGCAGACCTTTCCAAGGTCAGCGAACTGCCCGACCGGGAGACCGGCAAGAAGCTGGCGCAGCTCGGCCACTGGGCGCTGGGCAAGCTCAGCGAACTCGGTGTGCCATCCTTCACCTTCATCAACGGCCTCGCGCTCGGCGGCGGGGTGGAGATCCCGCTCAACTCTGACTACCGCACGATCGACAGCTCGGTTCCCGCACTCGCGCTTCCCGAGGTCTTCCTCGGGATCCTCCCCGGCTGGGGTGGCGCCTGGCTGCTGCCCAACCTCATCGGAATCGAGAACGCGCTGGAAGTGATCATCTCGAACCCGCTGAAGAACAACAGGATGCTGCGCGGACCCCAGGCGTTCGAACTCGGCATCGCCGACGCGATGTTCGGCCCCGCGAACTTCCTTGAGGACTCGATCAAGTGGGCCGACGGCGTGATCGCCGGCAATACCAAGGTCAAGCGCCAGCACGCGCCCGGCACGGTGGAGCGGCTCGCGAAGTGGGACATTGCCATCGGCATTGCCGAGAAGACCCTTCAGAGTCGCATCGGCAAGATTGCGCTCTCGCCCTACCGCGCCCTCGACCTGCTCAAGGCGGCCAAGAACTCCCCCCGCGAGGTCGGATTCACAGCCGAGGATGAGGCGCTCGCCGACCTCGTTTCGGGCGACCAGTTCCACGCCTCGATCTACGCGTTCAACCTCGTGCAGAAGCGCGCCAAACGACCAGCAGGAGCCCCAGACAAGGCGATCGCCCAGAAGGTCACCAAAGTGGGCGTGATCGGCGCCGGTCTGATGGCTCGGCAATTCGCGCTGCTCTTCGTGCGTCGCTTGCAGGTGCCCGTGGTGATCACCGACCTCGACCAGGCCAGAGTGGATGAGGGCGTCGCCTACATCCACAAGGAAATCCACGCACTGCTGGCCAAGGGTTCGATCTCGCCGGACGAGTCAAACCGGCTCGAGGCCCTCGTGAGCGGGACCACCAACAAGGCTGACTTCGCCGACTGCGATTGGGTGATCGAGGCGATCTTCGAAGAGCTCGAGGCCAAGCAGAAGGTTTTCGCCGAGGTTGAGCAATACATCTCCCCCGAGGCCATCCTCGCGACGAACACCTCGTCGCTCTCGGTCGAGCAGATCGGCGCCACGCTCAAGCATCCGGAGCGAGTGGTCGGGTTCCACTTCTTCAACCCTGTGGCGGTCATGCCGCTCATCGAGGTCGTCAAGACCCCGAAAACCACCGACGTCGCGCTGTCCACCGCGATGGTCACGGCGCAGGGTCTGGGTAAGAATGCCGTCATCACGACCGACACTCCCGGTTTCGTGGTCAATCGCATCCTCGCCAAGGTGCTCGGCGAGGCCATGCACGCGGTAGACACCGGCACACCCTTTGAGGTGGTCGAAGAGTCCACCCGCCCGTTCGGACTGCCGATGACACCGTTCGAACTGCTCGAACTCGTCGGGCTCAAGGTGGGCGCGCACGTGCTCGACACCCATCATGCGGCCTTCCCTGACCGGTTCTTCGAGAGCGCCAACCTGCACAAACTCGCCGAACTCGGGCATGTTTTTGAACGCGACGCCAAGGGCAAGATCAAAGGCATCGACAAGAAGGCCCTCGAGATCGTCAAGGGCGGAACCACTCCGATGGATGCGGCGACCCTCCAGACCCGCATCGAGGACGGTCTGGCAGACGAGATCCACCGGATGCTCGAGGACAAGGTCGTTGAGGCGGCCGAAGACATCGACCTGTGCCTGATCCTCGGCGCCGGGTATCCCTTCCAAATGGGTGGCGCTACGCCCTACCTCGATCGCGTGGGGGCGTCGGAGCGGGTGTTTCACGACACCTTCCACCACCCGAAGATCGTGGGCGTGACGCGCTAGCGTTACGCCGAGAGGGCTCCGGTGCTTGCGCCGGAGCCCCTCTCGGTTTTTCGGCTACCGGTTGATCGAACTCATGTCCGCGTAGCGGTCTCCCACTGGTGCCTGCAGCGTGCTGAGCCTCTCGAGGTGGGCAGGGCTCAGCACCAGGGCATCCGCCGCCACGTTCTCTTCGAGGTAGCTGATCCGCTTCGTGCCGGGGATGGGCGCGATGTCGTCCCCCTGCGCGAGGAGCCAGGCTAGAGCGACCTGGCCGGGCTTCGCGCCCAGTTCGGCGGCGACGGCATCCACCTGCTCCACAATGCGGATGTTGGCGGCCAGATTGTCGCCCTCGAATCGTGGATTGGTGCGCCTGAAGTCTCCGTCGCCGAGGTGGTCGGCCGAGCGGATCGTGCCGGTCAGGAAGCCGCGGCCCAGCGGAGAGTACGGCACGAAGCCGATGCCCAGCTCGCGCACCGTCGGCAGTATCTCCGCTTCGGGGTCACGGGTCCACAGCGAGTACTCGGTCTGCAGGGCGGTGACGGGATGCACAGCATGCGCCCGACGGATCGTGGCAGGTGCCGCCTCAGACAGCCCATAGCCGCGGATCTTGCCCGACTATTTCACCGCGCGCGAGTTTGCCGCGGCCGCCGCTGCCGCGAGGGTCGAGAGCAGCGGCGGAACATCCAGGCGGTCGACGATGACCTCGATGAGGGTGAGCCGTTCCGGCTCCAGTTCAGCCGTTGCGAGGGCCGCGGCGAGCTGGTCGGCGCTCGCAACTCGCTGCGCGCGGGTTCGTCTCGGGTCGGCCCCCATGGCCTTCGGCAACTGCGCCCATTGCCACTCGGCGATGTCGTTGTAGTGACGACCGGGCCCGTGGATGGCCCGCTCCACGGTGTACCCGTCGTTGTTCACGATCAGGATGATCGCGGGAATGCCGAGCCTGATGAACGTGCCGAGCTCGCCGATGGTGAGCTGCGCGGCACCGTCGCCGATGAGCAGCACGGGTCGTCGATCCGGGGCGGCCAGCGCCGCGCCCAGAACCGCGGGAAGGGTGTAGCCGATGGATGCCCAGAGCGGTTGGCCGATGAGCAGCACGTCGTGGTGCAGGCGGTGCGCTCCCATCCCGTAGAACGCGGTGCCCTGGTCGGCGAAAACGAGGTCGCCGGGCCGCAGCGCGTCGGCGACCAACTGCCAGAGGTCATCCTGGGTGAGTGGATGCTCCCCCGACGGCACCACCTCGGCCCGCGTCACGGCCACCATCGTGTGTTCGCGCCGAGCCCCAGTCGCGAGCACCCTGGTGAGCGCGTCGAGGGCATCCCGCATCTCCACGTCGGGGAACGCGTGACCGGCGACCATCGCTGCGTGCGGCAGGAGGTCGATGCGGTGGGCGTCATCGAGGTGCTGGCTGAAGAACCCGCTCGTGAGATCGGTGAAGTAGACGCCCACCGTGATGAGCCTGTTCGCGCTTTCGATGAGCGAGCGGACCTCGGGGTCGCTCGCGGCACCGATGTAGGTGCCGATGTAGTTCGGGTGGCTCTCGTCGATGACCCGGCGGCCCCAGAGCAGGGATGCGAAGGCGAGGTCAGCTTCGGCAAGCAGGTGGTGCAGCGAATCCTCGGCGTGCACGCGATTCACGAGGATGTCGGCGAGCACCACGGGTGCGTCAGACCCGGCCAGCAAGGCGGCAGCGGCATCCTCGAAGTCACGTATGGATGCCGCATCCGAGCTCGGCGTGGCGACGTCGAGTGGATCGCGAGGCGGCTGGGTCGCTGCCTCGGCGACGTCAGTGGGAAGGCAGAGGTACCCCGGTTGCCCGGTGCGCATGATCTCGGAAAGCACGCGATCGATCTCGGCCGGGGCATCGGTGAGCGACAGCATCGACTGCGCGACGGTGACCTCTGCCGTCATCCGCAGGGTGTGCAGGAAGTCGCCGTCGCCTAGGGTGTGGTGCGTCGCCCGGCCTGCCGCCTGCACGAGAGTCGAAGGGGCACCCACGAGGTCGAGCAGCGGGACATGCTCGGAGTAGGCGCCGGCGACCGCGTTGATGGCGCTCAGCTCGCCCACCCCGAAAGTTGTGCAGAGCACGCCCAGGCCGCGCACGCGCGCGTAGCCGTCGGCCGCGTAGCCGGCACCGAGTTCGTTGGCCATGCCCACCCACTCGATGCGGGTGTCGTCCTCGATGTGGTCGAGCAGGCCGAGAGTGAAATCACCGGGCACGCCGAAGATGCGGTCGACGCCGAGCTCGGCCAACCGATCCAGCAGGTAGTCGCTCACCGTATAGCGGCGAGCCGCGGCCACCTCAGGCGTCATCGGTCGGTTACCCGCTCCGACGAGTCGGCGTCGGCCGGAAGCGGCCTGGCCACGGGGATCTTGCTGCCCAGCACCTGGGCCACCACGTCTCGGGCAATGTTCTGCGGAGTGAGACCCACCTGCTCAAGGATGTAGTCGCGACTGCCGTGACCCAGGAACTGGTCGGGCAGCCCCAGCTCGGTCACCGCGGTGTCGACGCTTGCCGCGCGAAGATCCTGCCTGATGCGCGTGCCGATCCCGCCCACACGAACGCCGTCTTCGATCGTGACCACGAGTCGGTGCTCAGCGGAGAGGTCGATCACGCTCTGCGCCACCGGAACCACCCAGCGCGGGTCGATGACTGTCGCACCGATCCCCTGCGCCGCAAGTCGTTCGGCGACCTGCAGGCCGATGCCCGCCATGGGGCCTACGGTGACGATGAGCACGTCGCGGTGCGGGGCCTCCCGCAGAATGTCGACACCGTCGGCGGTGCGGCGCACGGCGTCGAACTCGGTGCCGACGCTGCCCTTGGAGAAGCGGACGACGGTCGGGGCATCCTCTATCGCGACAGCCTCACCGAGCTCCTCACGCAGGCGTGGGGCGTCCCGCGGCGCCGAAATCCTGATGTTCGGGACAACCTGCAGGATTGCCAGGTCCCACATTCCGTGATGGCTCGGCCCATCGGGCCCGGTTACCCCGGCGCGGTCGAGCACGAAGGTCACGCCGGCCTTGTGCAGCGCGACATCCATGAGCACCTGGTCGAACGCCCGGTTCATGAACGTCGCATACATCGCGACCACGGGATGAAGCCCGCCGAAGGCCAGCCCCGCCGCCGACGTGACAGCGTGCTGCTCGGCAATGCCGACGTCGAGCACGCGGCCCGGATACTTCTCCGCGAACCGGTTGAGGCCGGTGGGGCGCAGCATGGCCGCCGTGATCCCGACGAGCCGCGGGTTCGCGTCGGCCAGGTGCACCATCTCGTCCGCGAACACGGAGGTCCACGACGGATTGCTCGAAGTCTCGACCGGCTCGCCCGTCTCCGGATCGATCTGGCCGACGGCATGGAACTGGTCGGCCGTATCGAGCAGGGCCGGCTCGTAGCCCCGGCCTTTCTCGGTGATGGCGTGCACGATCACGGGGGCGCCGTAGTTCTTGGCCTGCTCGAGGGCCTCGGTGAGTGCCTTGATGTCGTGGCCGTGGATCGGGCCGAGGTACTTGATGTCGAGATTCGAGTAGAGCGCCTCGTTGTTCGTGAGTCGAGCCAGGAAGCCGTGGGTGCCACCGCGGATGGCGCGGTACAGGGCGCGTCCCGGAGCGCCGAACTTGTAGAAGATATTGCGGCTCGTCGAGTAGAGGCTGCGGTACGACCGGCGCGTGCGCACGTCATTGAGAAAGTGCGCCATGCCACCGATCGTCGGCGCATATGACCTGCCGTTGTCGTTGACGATGATGACCAGGTTGCGACTGTTGTCGTCGCTGATGTTGTTGAGCGCTTCCCACGTCATGCCGCCAGTAAGAGCACCGTCGCCGACGACCGCGACGACGTGCCGGTCGGCGTGACCGGTCATGGTGAAGGCGCGAGAAATGCCGTCCGCCCAAGACAGCGAGCTTGATGCGTGTGAGCTTTCGACGATGTCGTGTTCTGATTCGGAGCGCTGCGGATAGCCGGCCAGGCCGCCCTGCTCCCGAAGCTGGCTGAAATCCTGCCGCCCGGTGAGCAGCTTGTGCACGTAACTCTGGTGGCCGGTGTCGAAGACGATCGCGTCGTGTGGCGAGTTAAACACCCGGTGCATCGCGATGGTCAGTTCGACCACGCCGAGGTTGGGCCCGAGGTGTCCCCCGGTCTTGGAGATCTCGCGCACCAGGAACTCGCGAATCTCTGCAGCAAGCTGAACCAGCTGCTCGGGGGTGAGCCCATCGAGGTCACGCGGGCCGTGGATCCCCTCGAGCAGCGTCATGACTCGATTGTAATCACGGCAGTGGGTAACGCTCTGGCCGTGAACTGCGGCAATGTACTCCCTCAGCGGAACGGGTTCTCGATCCGCACCCCGCGCACAGTCGCACCATCCGCAAGGTCCTCAGTGAAGATTCGATCACATTGCGCAAGCGCGGCCGTCTCGATGATGAGGGCATCCCAGTATGAAAGCTGCGAGGTCCTTGAGGTTGCGATCGCCGCCGTGACGAGGCCGGCATCGACGCCGACCACCGAGAACAGGCTCAGTTGCTCGACAGCGGCAGCTGCTATCTGCGGCGACAAAGCCTGTGGGAGCTTTCGCGTCACGGTGACATAGAACTCTCCGAGCACCTGGGTGCTGATGATGAACGGAAGCGATGGCTCGCTCAGAAGCGTCAGCGCGCGATCCTGTTTTTGGGCATCGCGAGTGTCAAACGCGTAAACCAGGATGTTCGTATCCAGGAAAACGGCATCGCTCATGCGCCGCGTTCGTAGAGCTCATCGCGTGTCCAGGTGCGGCCCTCATCGCCACTCGCCGCGGTGGACTTCCGCGCAAGATCGACGAACTCCTCCCGAGCGCGCCGCTCACGATCCGTACCGGAGTAGGCGATGAGGTAGTCGCGGAGCAACGCATTGACCGAGGTGCCCTGCTCAAGAGCACGGATGCGGGCACGCTTGAGCAGTTCGTCATCGATCGCCACTGTGAGGTTGGCCATGCGGATCAGTGTAACACCGCACCTGTGCTACACGGATTATTCAGCCTTGCTAGTTGGACTAAACCAGGCTCCTCAGCACGTACTGCAGGATGCCGCCGTTGCGGTAATAGTCCGCTTCGCCCGGTGTGTCGATGCGCACTACCGCGTCGAACTCGACAGTGGCCTTGCCAGGAGCCGACTGTGGGCTTGGGCTCGCGGTGACGTGGACAGTCTTGGGCGTGCTGCCGTCGTTGAGCACGGTGATCCCCGAGATGGAGACGACCTCCGTGCCGTCGAGCCCCAGGCTGTCGGCGGTCGCGCCTGCCGGAAACTGCAAGGGGATGACGCCCATGCCGATGAGGTTGGAGCGGTGGATCCGCTCGAAGGTCTCGGCGATCACGGCCTTCACACCCAGCAGCGAGGTGCCCTTCGCGGCCCAGTCCCGACTCGAGCCAGAGCCGTACTCCTTGCCCGCGAAGATCACGAGGGGGGTGCCGGCGGCCTGGTAGTTGGTGCTCGCGTCGTAGATGAAGGCCTGCGGGGCATCCGCCTGCGTGAAGTCACGCGTGAAGCCGCCTTCGACGCCGGCGCCATCATTGAATCCGGCGAGCAGCTGGTTCTTCAAGCGGATGTTGGCGAACGTTCCGCGGATCATCACCTCGTGATTGCCGCGGCGTGAGCCGTAGGAGTTGAAGTCGGCCCGCTCAACGCCGTGAGCCTGCAGGTACTTGCCGGCCGGGCTCTCGGCCTTGATCGAACCGGCCGGGCTGATGTGGTCGGTTGTGACCGAGTCACCCAGCTTGGCGAGCACGCGGGCTCCCGCAATGTCGGTCACCGGCGAGGTTTCGATGGTCATGCCATCGAAATACGGGGGTTTGCGCACGTAGGTCGAGTTCGCATCCCACTCGAACACCTCGCTGTCGGGAGTGGGCAGCGAACGCCAGCGCTCGTCACCGTCGAAGACCTCGCCGTACTCCTTGGTGAACATGCCGGTGTTGATCGACGAGTCGATGGTCTTCTGCACCTCTGCCGAATCGGGCCAGATGTCTTTGAGGTAGACGTCTTTGCCGTCGCTACCGACGCCCAGGGCATCCTTCTCGAAATCAAAATTCATCGATCCGGCAAGGGCATAGGCGATCACCAGCGGAGGCGAAGCGAGGTAGTTCATCTTCACGTCGGGGCTGATGCGCCCCTCGAAGTTGCGGTTGCCCGAGAGCACGGCAGTGACGGCGAGATCGTTCTCGTTGATCGCAGCGGTGACCTCGTCGATGAGCGGGCCGGTGTTACCGATGCACACTGTGCAGCCGTAGCCGACGGTGTAGAAGCCGAGCGCCTCGAGATCGCCGGTAAGGCCCGCCTTGGCGTAGTAGTCGGTGACGACCTTCGAACCCGGGGCGAGCGTGGTCTTGACCCACGGCTTCGACTTCAGGCCCTCCCTTACGGCGTTGCGAGCCAGCAGCCCAGCCGCGAGCATGACGCTCGGGTTCGAGGTGTTTGTGCAGGAGGTGATCGCGGCAACGGCGACAGCCCCGTGGTCGAGGGTGTACTTCGTGCCGTCTTGCAGCGTGACAGAAATGGGCTTAGAGACGCTCGCGGGGGCGTGGCTGACGTGGCTGTGCGAGACCTCGTGGGCCGTCACCTCATCCTGCGCGGTGAAGCCGACCGGGTCGGATGCCGGGAAGGACCCTTCGATCGCGGCATCCACCCTCGACAGGTCTTGTGTCGCGTAGTCCTCGAGGTCGAGCTCGAACTGGTGCTTCGCGTTACTGAGCTCGACACGGTCTTGTGGGCGCTTGGGCCCGGCGATCGACGGCACAACGGTGGCGAGATCGAGCTCGAGATACTCGCTGAATACCGGCTCGACCGCAGGGTCGTGCCAGAGCTTCTGCAACTTGGAATAGGCCTCGACGAGGGCGACTTGATCTTCGCTGCGGCCGGTCAGGCGCAGGTAGTCGAGCGTGACATCGTCGATGGGGAACATCGCGGCTGTCGAGCCGAACTCGGGGCTCATGTTGCCGATGGTTGCGCGGTTAGCCAGCGGCACCTGCGCCACGCCCGCCCCGTAGAACTCGACGAACTTGCCGACTACGCCGTGCTTGCGCAGCATCTGCGTGATCGTCAGGACCACGTCGGTCGCGGTGACGGCTGCCGGGATGGCACCGGTGAGCTTGAACCCGACGACCTTGGGGATGAGCATCGACACCGGCTGCCCGAGCATGGCGGCCTCAGCCTCGATGCCGCCGACACCCCAGCCCAGCACGCCGAGGCCGTTGACCATCGTCGTGTGCGAGTCGGTGCCGACACAGGTGTCGGGGTAGGCGCGCAACACGCCACCGACGGTCCTGGTGAAGGTCACCCGCGCCAGGTACTCGATGTTGACTTGGTGAACGATTCCGGTTCCCGGCGGCACGACCTTGAAGTCGTCGAACGCCGTCTGCCCCCAACGCAAGAACTGGTAGCGCTCGCCGTTGCGCTCGTATTCGATTTCGACGTTGCGCTCAAGCGCGTTCTCGGTGCCGAAGAGATCGGCGATCACCGAGTGGTCGATGACCAACTCGGCCGGCGCGAGCGGGTTGATCTTGTTGGCGTCGCCGCCCAGTGCCCCCATGGCCTCGCGCATGGTGGCGAGGTCGACGATGCACGGCACGCCCGTGAAGTCCTGCATGATGACCCGCGCGGGGGTGAACTGGATCTCGGTGTCAGGATCGGCGGTGGGCACCCACGACCCGAGTGCCTCAATCTGCGATTTCGTGACGTTCGCGCCATCCTCGGTGCGGAGCAGGTTCTCCAGGAGCACCTTGAGGCTGAACGGGAGTGTCTCGTGCCCCGGAACCTTGTCAACTCGGAAGACCTCGTAGTCGGTCGTCCCTACGGTAAGGACGTCCTTCGAACCGAAGCTGTTCACTGCTGACACTGTTGTCTCCCTTGGCTGTCTGGTCACATCCTCGCCGCCAGTCGTACCACCTGCCAGCAAGGTAAGCCTAAGACCGTGAACTGCGAGTGAACTCGGATGCCGCGGTCGAAAGTATCTCGATATCAAGATACTTTACGCTACTCGCGATCGTAGAGAAAGCCACGCCGCCGGGCGACCCGGTAGACCGCCTCGATGCCCACCGCACCGAGGGATCCCGCGGTGAACCCCACCCAGAGGTACCCATCGAGGGCGAGGTGTACTGCGAAGAAGTCGCGGCCGATGGGCAGGGTGTTGGCGAGCACGAAGAGCGCGATCATCGAGCCGAGCAGGAGCGCGCGCCATCCATCGAGCGGCCGGGCCAGCACGCAGAGGATCCAGAAGGCGACGATCCACAGCGCGACGGTCGTGATCGACCTGGCCTCGTCCATTGGGACGACGCCGCGCAGGAATGCGTTGGCGGCGAAGGTCGTGGACGCCGCAATGAGCCCGGTCGGAACGGCATATCGCACGAGCCGCCCCAGAATCCCGGGGTGGTAGATGCGCCGGTTCGGTGCGAGCGCGAGGAAGAAGGCGGGGATGCCGATGGTAAGAGTCGAGACCAAGGTGAGCTGCCTGGGCAGCAGCGGGAACTGCCAGAGCAGCAGTGCGAAAACTATCGCGAACACGATGCCGTAGACGGTTTTGGCGAGGAACAGGTTCGCGACCCGCTCAACATTGGCGATGACCCGTCGGCCGTAGGCCAGCACGTTGGGCAAGCGCCCGAACTCGTTGTCGAGCAACACGACGCGCGCGACCGCCCTGGATGCGCTGGTCCCTGAGCCCATCGCGATGCCCAGGTCGGCATCCTTGATGGCCATGGCGTCATTCACGCCGTCACCGGTCATGGCCACGGTGTGGCCGTCTTCCTGGAGCACCCGCACTATCGCGCGCTTCTGGTCGGGGGCCACCCGACCGAAGATGCTGTGCTCGGCGAGGGCGGCACGGATGGCCGCGTCGCTCTCGAGCCCCCGGGCGTCGACGGAGCCGGACCCGATCCCGAGCCCCGCCGCGAGGGCCGCAACAGTGGCCGGGTTATCTCCGGAGATGACGATGCAGCGCACGCCCTGCAGCGCGAAGTAGTTGAGGGTGGCCGCGGCGTCCGGCCTGATGGTCTCCCCGAACAGCAGGATCGCCACCGGCTCGAGTTCCAGCGCGTCAGGGTCGAGTGCCTCGGCCGCGGGCATCGCGCCGTTGATCCGTGCCAGCGCGAGAGTGCGGTGCCCCTCGACCGCAGACGCGGCGGCCTGCGCAACCAGCTCGGGATGTCGCGCAAGCACCCGCTCCGGCGCGCCCAGCAGCCACGCCGTGCGCGAGCCGCCCCACTCGAGCTCCAGTCCGCTGCAGGCCCGTGAGCTCGCGAACGGCACGCGGGACAGCACTTCGCCCACGGCCTCAGGGAAGGCGGGGGCGAGGGAGCGCGCCGTGGCGTTGGCTGCGTCATCCCGCGCAAAAAGCCCGAGGGCCTCGCCCATCGCCGGATGATGCACGAGCACCTCGGCTCGGAGGAACGAAACTTCACCGCTCGTGAGAGTTCCGGTCTTGTCGAGGCAGAGCACGTCAACCCTGGCGAGTGTCTCTACTGCCCCGAGTTCTTGGATGAGCACGCGCTGCTGTGCGAGCCGGATTGCGGCGACTCCGAAGGCGAGGCTGATCAGAAGCACGAGTCCCTCGGGGATCATCGAGACGACGCTCGCCACGACATCCAGGAGGGCGCCCCGCCAACGGCCACCGGTGAAGTACTGAGGATCGAAGCCGGAGGAGACGACCCGCGAGCCCACGACGACCAGGATGATCGGCCCCAGGATCCAGGAGATGAAAACCAGCACGCGGTTGGTCGCCGCCCGAAGCTCCGAATGTGCGAGCGAGTGCCGCCGAATCTCGGCGGTGAGCCGGTTCGCATAGGATGCTGCACCTACGGCCGTGACGAGCACCTGGGCGGTTCCGCCCGCGACCAGGGCTCCGGAGAGAACCTGGTCGCCCGCCGCCTTGGGCACGGGTTCGGATTCCCCGGTGAGCAGGGACTCGTTGACGGTGAGGTCCACGGCGTCGAGCACCGTCGCATCCGCGACGATCTGGTCGCCCGCTCGAAGCACGACGGTGTCGCCGAGCACGACCTGGGACGGCGACATGGTCACCGTCACGCCGTCCCGGCGCACCGCGACAACGGGGGCGGAAAGCAGCGCCAGTCGATCCAAGGCGATCTTCGCGCGCAGTTCTTGCACGATGCCGATCGCGGAATTGACGATCACGATGCCGTAGAACAGGCCATCACGCAGGTCACCCAACACCAGGATCGCAAGAAAACAGACGGTGAGGATGGCGTTGAACAGGGTGAAGACGTTGTCCCGGATGATGTGCCACAGCGGTCGGGACGTCGTGCGCCTCGTGGCGTTGGTCTCGCCGCGCGCGACCCGCTCGGCTACCTCACTCTGGCTCAGGCCGCGCATAAACCGTTCTCACGAGCAGCCAGGTGACCCACAGGGTTGCCGCGTAGAGCGGCACGCCGAGGACGAGCTTGAGGGCGCCGAGCGCCTGGGTGGCTCCGGCGAAGTAGAGCGGCAGCTCGACGGCGAGGCGCAGCGCGAACAGCCCGATCCACAACACCGTGCCGATGAGCGCCACCCGGAACTTGGCCTTGTTGGCGCGCCACTGGGAACCTTCGCTCGTGATCAGCGAGGCGATGACGCCAATGAGCGGCAAACGGACCGCCAGGCTGATGAGCAGGGCCACCAGGAAGGCCGCGTTCACGAGGAACCCGAGCACGAAGTTGTCTTGGGCCCGACCGGTGATGAGGGCGATCCCGGCCGACAGGGCGATCCCGAGAACGCCGACGAGTGCCGAGGTGTATGGCTGCTTCTGGATCACTCTCACCACGACGAAGATCACCGCGATCACGATCGGGATGATGACCGCGGGCAGCAACAGGCCCGTGATCGTGTACACGACGACGAAGGCCAGGCCCGGAAGGATGGACTCGGCCAGCCCGCGGATGCCGCCCATCGCTTGCAGGAGCGCCGAGCCGGTGGGCGTCTCCCCTGGTGCGACCTTGCCCAAGCCGGAACGCCTGGCTGCCGCGGCGAGATTGTCGGTCAACGACGGATCGTCGGCAGGCCCCTGGGCCGAAGGATCGATGTCGTTCACGCGGGCTGCCCGGTGGCGGGCATGTGCAGCGGAATCAGGTCACGCGGTGGCATCGGCGTGTTGCCACGAACCACAACGATGGACCGGTAGAGGTCTTCCACCTTGGCTGCCGCCTCGGCGTTGGTAGCGCCCTCGCCGGCGATCACCCCACGTAAAAACCACCGCGGGCCGTCCACTCCGATGAACCTCGCGAGCCGCGGCCCGCCGGGCTGGCCGGCCGGCGCGGGAATCTGCGCGAGCACTTCGGGCCCAAACTTGCCGGTGATCAGTTGGGTCGTGCCGCCCTGCTTGTGGATCTGGTCGACGATCTGCTGGCGAATTTCGTGCCACAGCCCGCTGCCACGCGGCGCGGCAAACGGCTGCACCTGCAGGGTCGAGCCCGCATAGTCGAGGCCAACCGCGACCACTCGCTTGCTGCCCTCCTCGACCTCAAGCCGCAAGTGCAGGCCCTCACGCGGAAGGATCTTCACCCCGCCAAGGTCGACGTAGGGGCGCACGGCGTTAGCCTCGCTCTCGTCGAGAGGCCCTGCTGTCGCTCGGTCGGCCGGCGCCGACTTCGGCTGCTCATTCGATCCTGTCGATAGTTCCGGGGCGCCCGGGTCGTCGCTCACGATATGACTCCTGCTTCTGTTGTTACAGTTTCCGTTGTTTCGGTAACCCGCATGCCAGTGGAGCCGAAGCCCCCCTCGCCGCGATGACTTCCTGGGAGCTTTTCCACCGGGATGAACCTGGCTCGCGACACCGGCGTGACGATGAGCTGCGCGATCCTGTCCCCCACCTCGATCGCGAAGGGATGCTCGGCATCGGTGTTCAGCATCGTCACGCGGATCTCGCCGCGGTAGCCGGCATCCACAGTCCCTGGGCTGTTGACGATGGTGATGCCATGGCGGGCGGCCAGCCCACTGCGCGGAACCACGAAGGCGACGTAACCGTCGGGAAGAGCTATCGAAACACCGGTGGGTACGGTTGCTCGCTCGCCAGGAGCGAGGACTAAGGATTCGGCAGCTGTGAGGTCAGCCCCGGCGTCGCCAGGGTGCGCATACTCGGGGATCTGCTCTGAGGCGATGAGTACATCGACGTTGTCGGCCACGTGACGAGGGTAGTGCAGGTGTCTAATAGACAGGTGACTATCTACCGCGAAAGGCTCTGGCCTGCGCCCTGGCTGTTCATCAGCACGGCGCTCGTGATCCCGGCCAGCCTGCTGGTGTTTCTGCCGATCAACCAGCTCGTGGGCGTGATTGTCGCGGTGGTGCTGTACCTCGGATGCGTGGCGCTACTGCTCGCCGGGTCGCCGGCGATAGCGGTGACCGACACGGAGTTCGTAGCGGGCAAGGCCCGCCTGCCCATCGCCAACGTCGGCACGATCGCCGGATTCTTAGGCACGGATGCCCGTGACCAGCGCGGCCCGCGCCTTGACGCGCGCGCCTGGCTGGTAATCCGCGGCTGGATCGACCCCGTGGTCAAGGTCGAGGTGCTCGACGCCGATGACCCCACGCCCTACTGGATCGTGTCGACCCGGCACCCGGCGACAGTCATCGGCGCCGTCGCGCAAGCCAAGACGGCTGCGCAGGCGAAGGCCTAGGCCGCACACTCCTGGCAGATCGGGCCGAGCTTGGTGTCGTGATCGATCTGCGAACGATGCTTGACGAGGAAGCAGTTCACGCAGGTGAACTCGTCGGCCTGGGGCGGCAGAACAACGACATCGAGGTCGAGGTCGGAGAGATCAGCACCAGCGAGCTCGAAACTGCCCGGGTTGTCGGCGTCATCGACGTCCACGGATCCAGACATCTTGTCCGGAACGCGCTCCTTCAACGCCTCAATCGACTCCGAGTCGTCATCGGTCTTGCGCGGTGCGTCGTAGTCGGTTGCCATGCCCATCCAGTTCTGTCAGCGCCATATGTGTCGAAATCGGCGGGCACAGTTTGCATCATCCCTAGTGGAATAGCAAACCGTTGTTCGCCGGTCATATTCATGCATTCCGTGCAACTCGCGGCACGCCCTGTCTATTCCCCGGAAACGACCCGAAGTCGTGCGATCCTGTACCGGAATCGTGACGGCTGGAGGGCTTTTCAGCATGCAGGACCTGCGAGTAATCGGAGTGGAGAACGGGGCGCTACTTGTCGCGTCTGACGACGGCACGCGCTTCCGCATCCCGATCGACGAGGTTTTGCAGTCCAAGCTGCGCCAGAGCGTGCCCGACCCGGGCACGGGGCGCAAGCTCGCTCCCAAAGAAATCCAGGCCCACATCCGATCCGGGATGTCGGCGCAGGATGTCGCTTCGATCACCGGGGTTCCGCTCGAATATATCCAGCGATTCGAGGGTCCCGTGATCGCGGAGCGGGAGTTCGTCGTGCAATCGGCGCTCGACGTTCCCGTGCACACGGCGGCTGACACCGACCCGATGCGGCAGGGCAAGAACTTCGGCACGGCAATCCGAGAACGACTTCACGACCTTGGTGCCATCAACGAGCGCTGGGCGAGCTGGAAAGACCAGACCACCGGTTGGGTGGTAAAACTGTCGTTCACCGCGAACCAGATCGACCACGATGCGCGCTGGTCGTTCGACCCCAAGAAGCAGACCCTCGCGCCGCTGAACAATGAGGCGACTAACCTCTCACAGCAGGGGGAGGTTGCGGGGGCGCTCATGCCGAGGCTACGCGCCGTGGCGCCCACCGACCTCGCCTCGCAGGGGACGCGATTCGACAGTGGCGCCTTCGCCTTTGACGAATCCGTGGGGGAGGTCGAGCCCGTTGCCGAACCGATCCGGATCAACCGCGGGCAGGCCGAAGAGGCTCCCCGCGGCCACGGTAACCAGACCGCAGACCTCCTCGATGCGCTGCGCCGCCGCCGTGGCGAGCGAGAGGCCGCGACTTTCGACGATGACTACGTCGACCCCCGCGCTCCCCACCCCTCTACCGGCTCGATCCGCATCGTCGAGGTCGAGATGGATGTTTACCCTGGCGAGGAGCCGACCCCGCGCGTCACGCAACCCCAGGCGATCGGTCGCGGTTCGAAGAAGGGCCGCGTCGCGATGCCGAGCTGGGATGAGATAGTTTTCGGCGCTCGACCCGACGACGACCTGGCCTGATCTCCCGCCTCAGCGCGCTTGCTTCAGCGCGCGAACGCACCGAATCGCAGCAGCGGCACCCGCAGTTCCGCCGGCGACCACGAGCCGTGCTGACCGACCATCGAGTGACCGTGGGTGCCAGCCCTCGAGTCGTAGTAGGCGATGTTCTTGCGCGCGGCGACCATCAGGTCGCCGATCCGCGGCGCAACCTCGGGCAGCACGGGGCCGAACCAGTCCGCCGCGATCGCCTCAGCCCTGGTAGCCACCCAGGCCCGCTCTGATTCGGACGCGCGCCAGGCGTCGACGATGCGCTCGCGTTGGGCGGGGGTGGCATCCGGCTCGAAGTGTAGCTGGAGGCATCTCGGCTCCCCGGCGATGAACCGCACCCCGTCGACGAGCCCGGGCAGCGTGTCGATGTGTACGTGAGAGTGCTGCGGGATGTCCAGCACTCCGTGATCGGCGGTGACGAGCAGGCCGTGCCGCGGGCCGAGAGCGCGCTCGAGGTCGCGGATCGCGGCATCCGTCGTCTCGAGTGCCGCGGTCCATTCGCGGGAGCCCACCCCGTGGGCGTGGGCGGCGGAGTCGAGCTCGGGCACGTAGACGTACCCGAGGCCGGGCGGCCCCGGTGCTCGCAGGAACTCTGCGGCCTGCGACATCCGGTCGGCAATGGATGCCGCGGCGACATACCCGGCGCCCCGCAGCACCGCGTGACTGAACCCCGAGTCCCGATAGCGTGCGGGACCGATCGCCGTGGCACCGTAGCCCGCACCGGATGCCCGCTCGAACAGCGTCGGCACTGGCTGCCAGGTGAAGGGGTCGAGCCGGTCATCCCAGCCCGAGAGCTGGTTCACCACCCGGTCGTTGGCAGGGTCAAGAACCGAGTATCCGACGAGCCCGTGCTCGCCCGGCCGCACCCCGGTCGTGAGCGTCGCAATGGCCGACGCGGTCGTGGTCGGGAACCCGGATTCGATCACAGCCCGGGCGTCAAGCACTCCGGCCAGCGTCCGTGCGTGGCCCCCGTGAGCCTTGAGTGCGTCGGCGCCGAGCCCATCCACAAGCACGACGATCGCGCGATTCACGACCGGCAGGCCGAGCCGGTTGGGCTGCCCAGCGATCGATCCGAGGCAACTTTCCAGAACGTCGGCAAGGCTCAGCCCGTCGCGTTTGGGCCCGGGTAACATGGCGGCAATCCTATGGCTACTCCCGCTGACCCCACCCCGACAAGCCCTGCCCCGAGCACTGGCGAGCGCATCGAAGACGTCGATGTCTCGGCCGAGATGCAGGGCTCCTTCCTCGAATACGCCTACTCGGTCATCTATTCGCGTGCGCTGCCGGATGCGCGCGACGGGCTGAAACCCGTGCAGCGGCGCATCCTGTACCAGATGCAGGAGATGGGGCTGCGGCCCGATCGCGGCCACGTGAAATCGTCACGCGTCGTCGGGGATGTCATGGGCAAGCTGCACCCGCACGGCGACGCCTCGATCTATGACGCGATGGTTCGCCTGACGCAAGACTTCGTGCTGCGCGTGCCGCTCATCGACGGCCACGGCAATTTCGGTTCGCTCGACGACGGGCCCGCCGCACCGAGATACACGGAGGCCCGGCTGCAGGCCGCGGCCATGGCCATGACCGAAAATCTCGACGAAGACGTCGTGGGCTTCGTGCCCAACTACGACAACTCGCTCACCCAGCCCGAGGTGCTGCCCTCCGCCTTCCCCAACCTGCTCGTCAATGGAGCAAGTGGCATCGCGGTCGGCATGGCGACGAATATGGCGCCGCACAACCTCATCGAGGTAGTGGCCGCAGCCCGGTACCTGCTCGACAACCCGTCGGCATCCCTCGAAGACCTCATGTCGTTCGTGCCGGGCCCCGACCTGCCGACCGGTGGCACAATCATCGGCCTCGACGGCATCAAAGACGCCTACACGACCGGTCGTGGTGCCTTCAAGACCAGGGCCCGCGTCTCGGTCGAGGCGATCACCGCCCGCAAGACCGGTCTGGTGGTGACTGAACTGCCGTACCTGATCGGCACCGAACGGGTGATCGAGAAGATCAAAGACGGTGTCAACGCCAAGCGCATCAACGGCATTTCCGACGTGACCGACCTGACCGACCGCAAGCACGGCATGCGCCTGGTGATCGGCATCAAGACCGGATTCAGCCCGGATGCCGTGCTCGAGCAGCTTTACCGCCTCACCCCGCTCGAAGACAACTTCTCGATCAACAACGTCGCCCTGGTCAATGGCGGGCCGCAGACCCTCGGACTCAGGGAACTGCTGCAGGTCTACCTCGACCATCGCCTCGACGTCGTGCGCCGCCGCAGTGCCTTCCGCCTCGCGCGGCGCAAGGAGCGGCTGCATCTCGTTGAGGGATTGCTGATTGCGATCCTTGATATCGACGAGGTCATCCAAGTCATTCGCCAGAGCGACGACAGCGACCAGGCACGCGTGCGCCTCATCGATGTGTTCGACCTGAGCGAGGTGCAGGCCGAGTACATCCTCGAGTTGCGCCTGCGCCGGCTCACGAAGTTCAGCCGCATCGAGCTCGAGGCCGAGGCCGACAAGCTGCGCGCGGAGATCAAGTACCTCGAGGGTGTTCTCGCCGATTCCGCGCGGATCCGCACGCTCGTTTCCGAAGAGCTCGAAGAGGTCGCCGAGAAGTTCGGCACCCCCCGCCGCACCCTCCTGACCGAGGCTCGCAGCACTCCCATCACCGCGGCTAGCGCACGCAAGTCGACCCCGGTGCTGGAGATTGCGGATGCCCCGTGTCAGGTGCTCCTGTCGACGACGGGCCGCGCCATCCGGGTCGACATCGGCGACGAAGGATTCGGGCAGACCCCTGCCCGCCGCCGCACCAAGCACGACGCGATCCGCTCCCGGGTGGTCACGACCAGCCGCACGGAAATCGGGGCTGTCACGAACACCGGCCGACTCATCCGCTTCACCGCGGTCGACCTGCCGAGCATTCCCGCGAACTCCATCCAGCTTGCCGCGGGTGCCAAGATCACTGACTACCTGGCCCTCGGGGCCAAAGAGCGTGTGCTCGGGCTGGTCTTGCTGGACTCGGATCAACCCATCGCACTGGGCACCCGCCAGGGCACCGTCAAACGCGTGTCGCCGGGCGGCTATCCCGCCAAGCCCGACTTCGAGCTGATCTCGCTCAAGCCCGGTGACGAGGTCGTCGGTGTCTCGCAGGGCGGGGATGCCGACGAGCTCGTCTTCGTAACCTCGGATGCCCAGCTCCTGCACTTCGCGGCATCCGCGGTACGGCCGCAGGGCGTCTCCGCAGGTGGCATGGCCGGCATCAACCTCTCACCCAAGGCCACTGTCATCTTCTTCGGAGCCGTCGATCCCGGGGTCGACAACGTCGTCGCAACAATCTCCACCTCGATCGCCACAGTCGCGGGCGCAGACCCAGGGCGCGCGAAGGTCTCGACGATCGCCGAGTTCCCCGGCAAAGGCAGGGCCACTGGCGGCGTCCGTGCGCACTCGTTCCTCAAGGGCGAAGACCTGCTCGGCCTCGCCTGGGTGGGGCCGTCACCCGCACTCGCAGTCGGAACCGATGGTTCTGTGCGCACCCTGCCCGACCCAGGCGCGAAACGTGACTCGTCCGGCACACCCCTCGACGGAGTCGTGGGGTCGATCGGCGAAACGGTCTAGCTGGGGGGCGTCGGGTCGATAACAACGAGCCCGGGGAATCGGCGGAAATCGCGGTCCATGGTGGCGACGGGGCAAGCCAGTCGCAGCGCTACTGCCGCGAGATACGCATCGGGAACGAGATTGCCATGCACTCGCGCATCGATGGTCAGACCGGCGAATCCGGCCCAGTCTGTGCCCAGCGCCGGGGCGGCACGGTATGCCGAATTCTTGCTCACACTGTCAAGAAAGGCGAGAGCCGCGATCATGGTTGCCGGCTTGGGGAAGATCCGTGGGTTGGTGACGATTCGCAGGAACCCGATCCAACTGTGATCGGGCACCACGACGGCATCCTCGGTGGCCATTGCCGTGTCGAACCACGGCCTGACCGAAGCGTGATGACTGTGCTCACGGAGGAAGGCGGCGACCAGCACGTTCACGTCAAGCAGGATCACTTCGGTTCGCCGCCGTCGTTCAGCTCCTCGTCATCCAGCGCGTCATACAGCGAGCGGTTCGATGTGAGGTCAATCCCAGCACGAACTGTTCCGCCGCCATCGAAGACCGGAATCTCCGGCTCCGACCTTTTGCGCGGCTCAACGAGGCTCAGCCGCACCGCTTCTTCGACGTACTGGCCGAGCGTCTGGCTGCGCTGCGATGCGCGCTTCTTCGCGGCTTCGAGAAGGTTGTCGTCGATCGAAATCGTCGTGCGCATGCCCCAAGCATAGCGACACGCATCAGTTGCATCAATGTGGTGAATCACTGATGACCTGACAATCACACGTGCGGCACGAAGTCCTGCCAGGCCTTGCGTCGCTCCGCACGGGGATCCTCCTCGACGCGGTCGACCTTGTCGATGATAAGAGTCCGGCGCCTGCGGGGGGTGTACTTCGGCCAGTCATCTCCCACATCGAGGCCGTGCGCGAACCGCAGCCAGCGCTGCTGCATCCGCTTTCCGGCACGTTTGAAGGCGCCCCTGCCACCCAGGAAGCCGATCGCCCTTCCGAAGAGGCCATCCATCCGGTCGAACAGGGCGAACAATTCGAGGCCGTGCGTGGCGTCCAGCCCCGCCCACCGAAGAAGGCGCGGAGCAATGTCGAACCGGTAGAAGTGCACGGGTGCATAGCGCGAATGCCGTTCCGCCACCTTGATCGTGGGGTACCAGAACGCGAAGTCGCCGCCGAAATCTGCTGCTGCCCGTGGAGCCGGAAGCCCCGGATACTCCGCCCGAAGTGCACGTCGCGAACGTTTGCGGGTCTTCGCGAAGATCGCCCGGATGCGCGGCGGCGTCGTCGCGAGAATGTCCAGGCGCCCGCGGAACAGTGACCCCTCGCGATCGTTCGTCCCGATGATCAGCGGAACGCGGTGCGCCCGGCCGGCCTTGAACGCGTCGAGCGGGCGCTCCGGAATGAAGTCGCCATCGATGACGGGTGACAGGGCGATCGTTCCCGGCGCGCGATCCGGCAGTTGCAATTGCAGTCGGGTGGTTGCCGCGACCAGTTCATCGACGGTGGCACCCGCGAGCAAGCGACCGACATCCTCGCGCGAGGTGCTCTCGGTGCTCGAATTGTCGACCTTCTCGCTGAGCAACTCGACGTAGTCGCGCGCCCAGTTCGCAGTGACCTCCGGCGGGTAGATCGCATTCGGCGGCGCGCTCTGGGCTATTGCCCTCGCAAAAAGTTTGCGCGCGGCGGGAACTGTCATGAGCGTGGTCACGGCGTTGCCGCCCGCGGACTCCCCGAACACCGTGACGTTGAGCGGGTTGCCCCCGAATGCCGCGATGTTGTCTCGCACCCAGGCCAGGGCGGCAACCTGGTCACGCAGCCCCAGGTTGCTCTCGAACCTCCGCGCCTTCGTCGAAAAGCTGGTGAAGTCGATGTAGCCCAGGGCACCGAGCCGGTAGTTGAAGTTGACGAACACGACTCCGCCGACTCGCACGAGCCCCTCGCCCTGCTTGCGGATCTCGCGCGCCGACCCCACGCTGTATGCACCACCGTGGATGAATACCATCACCGGGAGCGGATGGCCGTCCACGTCAGTGGGCGCGATGACGTTGAGCGTCAGGCAGTCCTCAGACATCGGGGCATTGGTGCGTACGCGAAACTGCCCGTTGCGATCTTGCGGTGCGATAGGCCCGAACTGGCTCGCGTCGAGCACGCCCTTCCACGGTTTAGGGGGCGCGGGGGCGCGAAACCTGCGCTTGCCGACCGGTGGAGCTGCGTACGGGATGCCGCGCCACATCCGCAGCCCGCGGCGGATGACGCCCTCGATCTCGCCGCCGCTCACCTCAACCCTCACGCCCGCAGTCTAGGCACCGAAGGTAGCCGGGAGACGGGGGTGCCAGCTAAACGTCGATCCGGTCGCGGTCGATTCCGCTGCCCGCGATGATGAACTCCTTACGTGGGGCAACGTCGTTGCCCATCAGAAGCTCGAAGACCTTGGCGGCCATCTCGGCATCCGGAGCATTCACCCGACGGAGGGTGCGGTGCCGGCGGTCCATGGTCGTGGTGGCGAGCTGGTCGGCATCCATCTCCCCC
Organism: Microbacteriaceae bacterium; assembly: GCA_043754275.1. Classification (GTDB taxonomy): domain Bacteria; phylum Actinomycetota; class Actinomycetes; order Actinomycetales; family Microbacteriaceae; genus Rhodoglobus. Next base: position 38,147 of record JAYUVE010000033.1, read on the forward strand.
AGGCCCTTATAGCGCTGGATCGGGTCTTGGTACTTCTTGCCACTGCGCTTGAGCCCGGCAAGCACGCCGTCGAGCTCCTTCTCGGAGTAGGTGTAGATCGTCTCGTTCGGCTTCGACCCGGGGTTCATGACGATCACCCGGTGTAGCGGCGGAACTGCGGCATAGACCTTGCCCTCCGAAATCATCTCGGGCATGTAGCGGAAGAACAGGGTGAGCAACAGGGTGCGGATGTGAGCGCCGTCGACATCCGCGTCGCTCATGATGATGACCTTGTCGTAGCGGCGCGATTCGAGATCGAAGCTGCGACCCGACCCAGCACCGATCACCTGGATGATCGAGGCACATTCGGCGTTCGAGAGCATGTCGCTCACCGACGCCTTCTGCACGTTGAGGATCTTGCCGCGGATCGGCAACAGTGCCTGGTACTCACTGTCTCTCGCGAGCTTGGCGGTGCCGAGCGCGGAGTCGCCCTCCACGATGAACAGCTCGCTGTTGGCAACGTCACTCGATCGGCAGTCGACGAGCTTGGCCGGCAGTGACGAACTCTCCAGGGCGTTCTTGCGGCGCTGGGTCTCCTTGTGAGCTCGCGCGGAGATGCGCGACTTCATCTCGGCGACGATCTTGTCGAGCACGAGCGCCGACTGGTTCTTGTCGTCCCGCTTGGATGACGCGAACCGCTCGCCCATCGTCTTCGCGATGACACTCGCCACGATGTTGCGCACGGCTGGCGTGCCGAGAATCTCCTTGGTCTGCCCCTCGAACTGCGGCTCCGGCAGCCGGACCGTCAGCACGGCGGTCAGGCCGGCGAGGATGTCATCCTTCTCCAGCTTGTCGGTGCTATTTGAACCCGTCCCGACCTTAAGGCGGCGGGCATTCAGTTCCACCTGGGCGCGCAGGAACTTGAGCATCCCCTGCTCGAAACCGGTCTGGTGGGTGCCGCCCTTCGGGGTCGCGATGATGTTGACGAAGCTCTTGAATACCGAGTCGTAGCCGGTGCCCCAGCGCAGCGCGACATCCACCTGGCAGTCCCGGGTCAGCTCGGTGGGCACCATCGCACCGGTCGGCTGCAGCACGGGCACGGTTTCGGTGAAGGTGCCAGACCCGGTCATCCGCCAGGTGTCCGTCAGGGCGCTGTCAGGGGCGAGGTGCTCCACGAACTCCGAGATGCCGCCGTCGAAGTGGAACGTCTCGCGCAGGGGCTCCTCGCCGCGATCATCTGCCAGATCGAGGGTGAGGTTCGGCACCAGGAAGGCGGTCTGGCGCAGGCGATCGGTGAGTTCATCGGTCTGGAACGCGGCGCCCTTGGTGAAGATCTGGCGATCTGCCCAGTACCGGATGCGGGTGCCCGTGACGTTCTTGCCGACCTTGCCGACCACGCGCAACTCGCTGTTCGAGACGAAAGGCGTGAACGGGGCATCCGGAGTCTTCGGTCCTGCGCCGTCATCGAAGATGCCGGGTTCGCCGCGATGAAACGACATCGCCCAGGTCTTGCCGTCGCGGTCGACCTCGACGTCGAGCCGCTCGGAGAGCGCGTTGACGACCGAGGCCCCCACCCCGTGCAGGCCGCCGGATGCCGCGTATGACCCCGACCCGAACTTGCCCCCGGCGTGCAGCTTCGTGAACACCACCTCCACGCCCGACAGGCCGGTCTTGGGCTCGATGTCGACCGGGATGCCGCGCGCGCTGTCGCGCACCTCGACGCTCTCGTCGGGGTGCAGGATGACGGCGATCTCCGAGCCGTGGCCGCCGAGTGCCTCGTCGACCGAGTTGTCGATGATCTCCCAGAGGCAGTGCATGAGGCCGCGCGAATCGGTCGAACCGATGTACATGCCGGGGCGCTTGCGCACGGCTTCGAGCCCCTCAAGCACCGAAAGGTGCCTGGCCGAATAGTCAGCGCTCGACATCTCACTCCCTTGCATGTGCGGCCCTGTCGCGGCCACAGCCCGATCCCCAGACTATGTTCCCCGGGGCCGCCGACTTCGCTCCGACACCCGGCATCCGAAGTGTGACTGCTCGGTTTTCGCCACCCCCAGATCGGGATGTACGCGTTCAGCGAAATACCCAGCAAATGAAGCATGGCTGTAACACGATCATGCTTGTATTGACGCAGTAGTTCATCTCTAAGCCCGAATGGAGCAGCACATGTCTCAGATCACCACCGAGGACAGCTCCATCGACGCGCTCGACTACACCCTGTCGGCCCTCGACCGCTGCGACTCCTGCGGCGCCCAGGCTTACATCCGCGTGACATTGAACAGCGGTGACCTGCTCTTCTGTGCACACCACGGAAACCAGTTCAAAGACAAGCTCTTCCCGACCGCGCTCAACTGGCACGACGAGTCGGCTCGCCTTCTCGAGACCTCGACCGTCGAATAAGGCTCGCGCGTTCCGACCGTGACACTGCGCCCGTGACCGCGCGCGGCTCTGCCGCAGGGCTGCGGCGAACGGCACGAATCGATCTCTCGGCGTTTCGCCGCAACCTCAGCGCGCTTCTGGGGGTTGACGAAGGCTTCATCCTGGATGCCCGTGCCGACGCCTACGGGCACGGTGCGGCTGAGCTCGTGCCCCTCGCCGTCGAGCTCGGGGTCAGCACGGTGCGGGTCTCCGCGGGCGCGGCGGCCATCCCCGGAGTCAAGCGCTCCGCACTCATGACCCTGCCATCACGTCGGCGGCTCGTCGGCGCTGAGGCCTACGGGCTCGACGGTTCTGCCGCGCCCGTTATGACCCTGGTCGGCGAGGTCATCGCGGTCAAACCCACCGAGGCCGGGGCGGGTGTCTCCTACGGCTACAGCTATCACACGGCGGATGACACAACCCTCGCCCTCGTCGCCCTCGGCTACGCCGACGGAGTTCCGCGGCTGGCCTCCAACCGCGCGAGTGTCTTCGTCGGTGGTGCGCTCCATCCGCTCGTGGGCCGCGTCGCCATGGACCAGTTCGTGGTGGAGTGTGGCAGCTCGTCGCCGGTCGCGGTTGGCGATGAGGCCGTGCTCTTCGGGGATGCCGCTGCCGGGCATCCCCTCGCCGTGGACTGGGCAGGCTGGACCGAGCGCAGCCCGCTTGAGCTCACCGCCGGCATCGGATCCCGCGTGGAACGGGTCTACTCGTGACCGAGCCGCGCGTCGTGACTGGCGCCCACGTGGTGACCGGCCCACGCGTCGAGGTCGACCTTGAGGCGTTCCGGCACAACGTGCGGCACCTCGCCCAGCTCGTCGCACCCGCTCGCACCATGCTCGCGGTCAAGGCGAACGCCTACGGCCATGGACTCGTGCCACTGGCGAAGGCCGCGCTCGAATCAGGGGCAGACTCGCTCGCAGTGCTCGAAGTGCCGGCCGCGCTCGCCCTCCGACGAGCGGGAATCACCGCCCAGTTGTTCGCCTGGTTGCATGGGCCCGAGACCGATTTCGTGAAGGCGGTCGAGTTCGACATCGACCTCGGTGTCTCGGCCCTGTGGCAGCTCGAGGCGATTGTTGCCGCCGCCCACGGCAAGCCGGCCCGCGTGCACCTGAAGGTCGATACCGGACTGCACCGCAACGGGGCGCGCCCCGAAGACTGGCCCGCGCTCGTGACGGCCGCAATCGCCGCCGAGCGTGCCGGCCGCGTGGTCGTCGCCGCCCTATGGTCGCACCTCGCGGATGCCTCCCCAGAGGACGATGCAGAGGCCCTTGCCCGGTTCCACTCGGCGATCGATGTCGCGGCAATTCTCGGTTGCAAGCCGCCGCTGCTTCACCTCGCGGCGAGCTCTGCCGGCATCCGCGAGCCGGATGCGCGGCTCGGGCTGGTTCGCTTCGGCATCGCGGCCTACGGCATCTCCCCGTTCGACGACGAGACCGGTGCGCAACTGGGGCTGCGCCAGGTCATGGCAATGCGCGCGCCGGTCGCGACGGTCGTGGACGGGGTCGCGACGGTAGCGATCGGCAGCGCCGACGGCATCCAGGTGCCGGCCATCGGGAAGGCCGAGGTCGCGATCGGCGGTCGCCGCTACCCTGTTCTTGCTCTCGGGATCGACTCGATGACCCTCGACGTCGCACACTCCAGGGTGGCCGCCGGCGACGAGGTCACGGTGTTCGGCCCCGGCGATCGCGGGGAGGCCACCGCTGAGCAGTGGGCGTCATGGGCAGGCACGATCGGCGACGAGATCGTCGCTCGGGCCAGCGAGCGGTTGCCGCGGGTGTACCTGAACTGAGCCGCCGCGACCGGTACTGCGCCGGCGGGAGGGCGTCCTTCTGAGCAACGTATGGCACGGCGCCATACCTCTTCGGGACGGACCACCCACCCGTGAGGAACATCCACCCGGGCACGAGACGAGCGGCGACTACACGCCGAGCCGTTGGCGCACGGCCGCGCGGGACTTCGCCGCGTAGTCTTCCGCCCACTCTAGCGCCGGGGTGGCCTGCCCGAATTGGATACCAGCGAGCTGCGCCGCTGCCTCAAGCAATTGGTCCGCGAACCTGGGGTTCATCGGCAGGAAGGGCCCGTGCAGGTTCGTGCCGATGCTCGATCCCACCACAACGCCTTCGGCCGCGCCCTTGCGGGGCCCGGTCCCTGCGGCATTGCCGTGGCCATACAGGGTCGTCGTGAGCGGCTGAGCGCCGTCGCGGAGCGTCGTGACCGCGCCGTGGTTTTCGAAGCCGGCAATGTCGTCGGCGGCCGCCACCTCATCCGCCGCTCGCTTATCGGTGAGCACGACGTTCGACGGGAAAATCCCCACGCCCTCGTGCACCGTGCCGTCGAGGGCGGTAATGCTGCGGCCGAGCAGTTGCCAGCCGCCCGCGATAGCCAGGAACGGGACGCCAGCACTTGCCCAAGACCGCAGCTGAGGTGCGATCCGCGCGAGGTCGTCGCGCACTAGATCCTGTGCCGAACCGGGGCCGCTGCCGATGTGCACGAGGTGGACGACCTCCGGAAGCGCGGCGCCGACCTCGTGGCCCACGACCTGCAGCGGCATCCCGCGCCATTCGGCCCGGCGGGCGAGGGCGGTGACATTGCCCACGTCGCCATTGATGCCGAGCTCGCGCGGGTAGAGGTGCAGGAGCACGATGGCGTTCATGAGCCCGTCTCCAGGTAGCCCAGAGCTTTGCGCACGAGCATCATCTGCTCGTAGTTGACGATCATCGTCTTCATGCCGCGCGTTGGCTTCGGGAGAGCGAGAAACTTCTCTAGCGCCGGACCGAGCGAAGGCTCGATGGTGTTCACGGGGATGTCGGAATATGCGAAGCGTGTCGCGAGCTGCCACGACTTCGAGCCGGTGAGCACGTCGACATGGGTGAGCATCGAGAGGTCGGAGCCGTAGATCCACGACGGGTCGGGCGTGCCCTCGTCCACGGCGACGAATACCTGCTCGAGGTCGCGATCGAGGTAGTCGAGGTTGACCTGCAGGCTCGGCGGGTTCTTCATCGTGATGATCTCGATGTCCTCTCCCTTGGCCTTGAGGATCTCGCCGCGACCGTAGACGGCATCCATGTCGCCCAGACCAGACGCGACGGATGCCGCGACCAGCTCGTCACCTAGCAGGGCCGCCGCCATCGCGGCCGCCGCCGCCGCATCCACCGCATAGTGCAGGCCGCGGGCGGGCAGCCCGACCTCGACAACCGAGCCGCGAATGGAGAGCCCCGCGTGCCGCCCGTCGAGCGACTCAACGACAACAGCTGCGTCGGCCCGGGCGGTCGCGGAAGCCAGGGCGGGGTTGTCACCGCGCGCGAGCCAGGCCGGCCCATCCTTGAGCAGGTCGGGGGCAATCGCAAAGGCCGACTGCGAAGCCGGTCCGTCGGCGAGCCGCGCGGCGAGGTCGACGAGGTTGTGGTCGTCGGCGTTGATCACGAGGTGGCCGGTCGCGACGCGGGCGAACTGCTCGAGCATCCCGGCAACGCGAGCCGGCTCGTAGAACCGGTTCAGCTGGTCGACCTGGATGTTGATGAGCAGAACGCTGTGCGGCGTGAGCGCCAGGGCGAGCCGCGGGCCGAATGCCTCGTCGACCTCGAGCACCGCGACATCCTCGGTCAGCCGACCGTTCAGAGGCACAGTCGCGAGCATCGCCGAAGCGATGCCCTGCGGCAGGTTGGCTCCCGTGGGGTTCGTGAAAACCGTCAGGCCGTGTGCCCTGAGGATGCCCGTGAGCATGTGTGTCGTGGTCGACTTGCCATTGCTTCCCGAGACGAAAACGACGCCCAGCGGCATCCGCTGCACCGCCCGCGACAGGAATCGCGGCGACAGCGCAAGCAGCACCCGGCCGGGGACGGCCGAGCCGCCGCCACGCAGGCGCAGCAGTGCACGCGCGAGGCGACCGGCGAGGATCGCCAGCGCGGTCATGTGAAGGTTTACTCCAGGTAGTCGCGCAGTGACTGCGACCGCGACGGGTGGCGCAACTTGGCCATCGTCTTCGACTCGATCTGGCGGATCCGCTCGCGGGTCACGCCGAAGGTGTCACCGATCTGGTCGAGGGTCTTCGGCATGCCGTCACCGAGGCCGAATCGCATCCGGATGACGCCAGCCTCACGCTCCGACAACGAGTCAAGCAGGCTCTCAAGCTGCTTCTGCAGCATCGTGAAGCCAACCGCGTCGGCCGGGACCACGGCTTCGGTGTCCTCGATGAGGTCACCGAACTCGCTGTCGCCGTCCTCGCCCAATGGCGTGTGCAGGGAGATGGGCTCGCGACCGTATTTCTGCACCTCGATGACCTTTTCGGGAGTCATGTCGAGTTCGCGGCTGAGTTCTTCCGGCGTGGGTTCGCGACCGAGGTCCTGCAGCATCTGGCGCTGCACGCGCGCGAGCTTGTTGATGACCTCAACCATGTGCACCGGGATGCGGATGGTGCGAGCCTGGTCGGCCATCGCGCGGGTGATCGCCTGGCGAATCCACCAGGTGGCATAGGTCGAAAACTTGAAGCCCTTGGTGTAGTCGAACTTCTCGACGGCACGGATGAGGCCCAGGTTGCCCTCCTGGATCAGGTCCAAGAACTGCATGCCACGGCCCGTGTAGCGCTTCGCGAGGGATACCACGAGCCGCAGGTTCGCCCCGAGCAGGTGGCTCTTGGCGCGCTGGCCGTCCTTCGCAACCCACTGCAGTTCGCGGCCCAGCGGGCTCTTGAGCTCCGAAGCGGACATGTGCGACAGCTTGTCCTCCGCGAACAGGCCGGCCTCGATGCGCATGGCGAGCTCGACCTCTTCGGCCGCGTTCAGAAGCGCGACCTTGCCGATCTGCTTCAGGTAGTCCTTGACCGGGTCGGCGGTGGCACCGGTGATGGCGCTCGAGTAGACGGGCACCTCGTCTTCGTCGTCGACCAGCGAGAGCACGAGGGCGCCAGTGGGCAGCTCTTCGTCTTTGCTCGTCGACTTCTCGTCGTCATCGTCGTCGTCGCTCGCGTCGGCGTCATCCTTGGCCTCGTCCGCATCGACGTCGCCTTCGACTTCGACCGCCGCGACGACGGCGACGATCTCTTCTTCGTCGATCTCTTCAATCTCGGTGGGCTCCACCTCATCGGCGTCGTCGATCGAGTCGTCATCGGTGTCGACGGCAGCGCCGCGCTTGGCGGTCGCCTTCGCTGCGGGTGCCTTGGCCGCCGCCTTCTTCACGGGTGCCTTGGCGAGCGCCTCTTCGAGGGCGTCGTCAGATGCCGGGTCGGCCGATGCTGCCGACTTCGACGTCGCCTTGGCACGCGTCGCGGCGGCGGTCTTTGCCGCTGCGGGAGCCTTGGCGCTCACGCTGGGCGCCGTGGTTCGGGTTGCCATTCAGTTGCCTTCCGGTGAAGTTGTGTGTGCCGGCGAGCTTCAGCAGCTCGCGATTTTTGACAGCACTAAGACCCTTGTCAAGTCCTGAGCCGTTGCAGTGCGAAGTGCAGCGATTCCGATGGACTAGACCGGGTCTCGTACTCAATTATTGCACGATTCACGAGGGCAACTCGCCAACTGGTGAAGTCACCTCACGCCCGACGGCCCCGCCACGCCTCGATGGCTACAACCCACAGGGGGCTCACTTCTATTCCCTCTTCCTCGTGCAGCCTGGCCCTGGTGCGGCGGCGAGTATGCAGCAAGAACACCAGGCCGATCCCCACCACGATGTACTGCACCAGGAAGGCCAGCCGGAACGACGACAGCGAATACAACTGCTCGGGAATCCCGCTGCCGCCCCTGGCACTGTCGATCGCGTCGAGCACGAGGCCGATGAGGAACATCATCGTGAATGCGGCAGTGAACCCGCCCACGTTCGCGAAGCCCGTCGCAAAGCCGTGGGTCCGTGGCTCGTTGAATGAGCGCGCAAGGTCCAGACCAATCAGTGAGGCGCTCCCACCCGCCGAGGTCACGACGACCAACAGCACCACCAGCCCGAACGGCGGTGTGCCCGGCCAGCCGAGCACGGCGCCCCAGACCACTCCCATCAGGGTCACCACCCCAATCACTATTGCGGTGCGGCGCAGGGGAAAGCGCGCGGTCATCGCTCCGATCGCGGGGCCGACTACTGCGCTCGTTGCGACGTTCATGGTCAGCACTCCTGCCGCGAGTGCCGGGCCGTAACCGAGCCCGATCGACAGGAACGGAAATCCCCAGAGCAGCCCGAACATGTTCGTCGACCCCGCGCTCACGAAATGCGTCCAGAACCCCAACCGGGTTCCAGGTCGGGAGAAGGACTCCTTGGCTGCCTCGATACCCTCGGCCCACGACTCGGGCGGCCGATTGGGCTCCTCGGAGCGAGCACGAAGGATGAACACCACCAGCACGAGCACGAGAACCGACAGCGAGGCCGCTGAGAGGTAGGCCGCGGTCCAACCCCAGGTGTGCAGCACCGCAAACAGGGGAAACGACGACAAGACCTGGCCCGCCAGGCCGACGACCCCGACGAGCTGGATCAGCAGCGGCAGCCGCGATTTCTCGACCCACATGCCGGCGAGGCGCAGCACTGAGATGAAGGTCGTCGCATCCCCGGCACCGACAAGCACTCGACCGACCACCGCCAGTGAGATGGTGGGCGAGAAGGCCAGCATGACCTGGCCACCGACCATGAGCAGCGCCCCGATACCGAGCATGAGGCGAGGGCCAAGCCGGTCGAGAAGCACCCCCGCCGGAACCTGCATCGCGGCGTAGACAACAAGCTGGGCGACCGCGAGGGTGGACAGTGCTGCGGCGTTGACGTGGAAACGATCGGTCGCTTGCACGGCGGCCACGCTCAACGAGGTGCGCTGGGTGACCGAGACGATGTACGCGATCATCCCGACCGCGAGCATGACCCAGGCGCGTCGAGAATTCACTGTGCCAATGCTACCGACGAGTCGGTGCGGCACCGGTTGCCGGGGCTAGTCGATCGAGTCGTCGTTGCGGCGGGTGGCGAGGAAGTTCTGCAGCTCGGCGGCGATCTCGTCTGCGGTAGGCAGTTCGCCATCGATGTCGGTGAGCGGCGAGCGCAGCGGATTGTCAAGCATGTAGCTGTCGTGACGCTCCTCAAGGGCGCCTACGAGCTTCGCGAGCTCTTGGTTGTTCTCGAGCTGGCTGTCGATCTTGGCGAGGAATTCGCGGCCTTCCTCACGAAGCCGATCGGTGGGGAAGATCAGCCCGGTTGCGGCGCTCACGCTTTCCAGGGCGCTCACGGCCGCGAGTGGGTATTCGGTGTCGGCGAGGTAGTGCGGAATCAGGAGCACGAAGCCGCTGATCGGCAGACCGAGTTGCAGCAGTCGGTATTCGATGAGGTGCAGTGCCGTTGCGGGGGCTTGGGTGTGCGGCTTCCAGATCGACATGGTGTCGATGAGTTCGGAGCGATTGCCGCTCACCGTCACGCCGATCGGCCTGGTGTGCGGCACCGGCATCGGGATGGCGTGCACCCAAGTTGTGCTTTTTACCCGGTAGCGCTCGATGAGCTGGAGCACAGCGGCGGTGAAGCGCTCCCACTGGAAGTCGGGCTCGTAGCCGGTAAGCAGCAGGAAGGGCTGCTGCAGCTCATCCTTCATCAGGTAGAGGTTGAGCTTGGCCGGGCGGTAATCACTGACATGATCCTGGTCGAATTGGATGACCGGACGGCGAGCGCGATAGTCGAGCAGCTGGTCAGCGTCGAAGGCGGCCAGCACGTCGTGGTCCAGGGTGTCGATGAGGTACTGGCTGAACTGGGAGACCGCTCCCCCTGCATCCGCGAATCCGGTCAGGCCAGCCACAAGATGCAACCCCTCGGGTATCCCGACGACGTCGGTGGAGAGCTCGTAGAGTTCTTCCGGGTTTCGCATGCTTCAACTCTAAACCGGGCATTCTGGCGACACCCCGGGTTGTGCGTCGCGACACTCATGCCCTGAGCGAACACGGCGAGACGATGGCGACCAACCTGCCCGTTACCATTGCGGGATGACCGTGCCCACCCTCACCACGTCTGCCGAACCACCACTCAGCATCGCGGCCGACGTGCTCATCCTGGGGGTGCGCAAGACGGACGACGGCCCGCGACTGGCCGCGCCTGCCGTCGACGAGAACCCGGCTTTCGCGACCCTCCAACTCGCCCTCGCCGCCATCGGCGTGACCGGCGGACAGGATGAGCTGCGTCGCCTCCCTGCCACGGCGGGAGCAACCGAGAGCATCGCGCTGGTCGGCCTCGGCGCTGGTGAGGTCACCCCCGACGGCCTGCGCTACGCGGCAGGATCGGCCGCTCGCCAGCTGCATGGCGTGGAATCCCTCGTCATCGCACTCCCGGCGAAGACCGACGAGGAGGTGCTCGCCGTTCTTGAGGGTGCAGCGCTCGGCGCGTACAGCTACACGGCATACCGTTCGAGCACGCTGGAGGCAACCAAGCTACCCGCGTCGGCTATCACCGTCGCCACCTCGAATTCGAACGTGATGCTCACCGAGCGTGCTGCAACCATCGCGCAGGCGGTGCACACCGTGCGCGACCTGGTGAACCAGCCGCCCTCCGACCTCTACCCCGAAACCTTCGCGGCGGCGACCGTGGAGCTCGCGCAGGACGCGAACGTGACCGTCACGGTGCTCGCCGATGAGGAACTTGCCGCAGGGGCCTACGGCGGCATCATCGCTGTCGGCAAGGGTTCGACGAGGGGCCCACGACTCGTGAAGGTGAGCTACTCGCCAAAAGGCGCGAGCAAGCACCTCGCGTTGGTCGGCAAGGGCATCACCTTCGACTCAGGCGGGCTCTCGCTCAAGCCACCAGCGTCGATGATCGGCATGAAGTACGACATGACGGGCGCAGCCACCGTGCTCGCCGTCGTGCTGGCCGCGGCGAAACTCGCAGTGCCGGTGCGGCTGACGGCGTGGCTGTGCATCGCGGAGAACCTGCCGTCGGGCTCTGCGCTTCGACCGAACGACGTGATCACCATCCGCGGCGGCAAGACCGTCGAAGTGCTCAACACCGATGCCGAGGGTCGCCTGGTGCTCGCCGACGGCCTCGTGGCCGCGAGCGAAGAGCAGCCGGACGCGATCATCGACGTCGCGACACTGACGGGCGCGGCATCCATCGCCATGGGCACCCGCTACGTGGGAACCATGGGTGACGCCGAACTCGTCGGGCGAGTGGTCGAGGCGGGCAATCGCGTGGGCGAGACCCTGTGGCACATGCCGATCCCCGCAGAATTGCGCCCCTTGCTCAACTCAGACATTGCCGATATCGCCAACATCAAGCCCGGCAACACCGCCGGCGGAATGCTAATCGCCGCGGCGTTCTTGCGCGAGTTCGTGGGCAGCACCGGCGAGGGGGATGAGAAGCGCGGCATCCCCTGGGCTCATCTCGACATCGCGGGGCCAGCCAACAATGGCGCTGCGGGCTGGGGATTCACGGGCAAGGGCCCCACCGGTGTTGCCGTGCGTGCGCTCATCGAGCTGGCCGAGGACTTTTCCCGACCGTAGTAAGGTTTTTGAGGCGGGAATCTCCGCCCAGCACCCGGTCGCCCACCTCATCCCCTCGGCGTGCCGGTGCGCATGTCCTTACAGAGGAGTTGCTGGATTTGGCTGAGCAGAATTTTGATCTTGTTGTTCTCGGCGGCGGAAGTGGTGGGTACGCGGCAGCGCTCCGCGCCAGCCAGCTCGGGCTGACCGTCGCCCTCATCGAGAAGGACAAGGTCGGCGGCACCTGCCTGCACGTCGGCTGCATCCCGACCAAGGCGCTCCTGCACTCGGCCGAGGTCGCCGACGTCACTCGCGAATCCGCCAAGTACGGCATCACCTCAACCTTCGGCGGGGTCGACGTCGCCGGTGTCACGGCCTATCGCCGCGAGATCATCGCCAGCAAGTACAAGGGGCTGCAGGGCCTCATCAAGGCTCGCGGCATCACCACCATCGAGGGCACGGGGCGCCTGGTCTCTGCCACTTCGGTGCAGGTCGGGGATGACACGATCACCGGCAAGAACGTCGTGCTCGCCACCGGCTCCTACTCCCGCTCACTGCCCGGCCTCGAAATCGGCGGACGCGTGATCACCTCCGAACAGGCCCTCGAGCTCGACTTCGTGCCGAAGAAGGTCGTGGTTCTCGGCGGCGGCGTCATCGGTGTCGAATTCTCGAGCGTCTGGAAGAGCTGGGGCGCCGAGGTGCAGATCGTGGAGGCCCTCCCCCACCTCGTCCCTAACGAAGACGAGTCGGTCAGCAAGCAGTTCGAGCGTGCCTTCCGCAAGCGCGGCATCGCGTTCAGCCTCGGTGTGCGCTTCCAGTCGGTCACCCAGAACGACCAGGGCGTCGTCGTGACGCTTGAGGACGGCCAGACCTTCGAGGGTGACCTCCTGCTCGTCGCCGTCGGCCGTGGTCCGGTCACGGCCAACCTCGGTTTCGAGGAGGTCGGCGTCACACTGGATCGCGGATTCGTCATCACCGACGAGCGCCTCGCCACGAGCGTCCCCGGGGTCTTCGCCGTCGGCGACATAGTCCCCGGCCTGCAGCTGGCTCACCGCGGCTTCAGCCAAGGCATCTTCGTCGCCGAAGAGATCGCCGGGCTCAAGCCGGTCGTGATCGACGACCTCAACATCCCCAAGGTGACGTACAGCGATCCCGAGGTGGCATCCGTCGGCCTCTCCGAGGCGAAGGCCGCAGAGAAGTATGGGGCCGACAAGATCAGCTCGTACGACTACAACCTGGCCGGCAACGGTAAGAGCCACATCATCGGCACCGCAGGGTCGGTCAAGGTCGTCCGTGTCAACGACGGCCCGGTGGTCGGCGTACACATGATCGGCGCTCGCGTGGGCGAGCTCATCGGCGAGGCGCAGCTGGCCGTGAACTGGGAGGCCTACCCAGAAGACATCGCGCCACTGATCCACGCACACCCCACCCAGAACGAAGCACTCGGAGAGGCGTTCCTGGCACTCGCAGGCAAGCCACTCCACGCCCTCTGATCAACGGCCCCGGCACCGGAGCCCCGAACTAAGCTGTTGCACAGACCACGCGTCACTAAGGAGCATCACCCATGAGCGAATCCGTCGTCCTTCCGGCACTCGGAGAGAGTGTCACTGAGGGAACGGTCACCCGCTGGCTGAAGAAGGTCGGCGACCGGGTAGAGGTCGATGAGCCACTGCTCGAGGTGTCCACCGACAAGGTCGACACCGAGATTCCCTCTCCCGTCGCCGGAGTGGTCGAGGCGATCCTGGTCGCCGAGGATGAAACCGTCGAGGTCGGCACCGCGCTCGTGACCATCGGTGATGGCAGCGGTGCCGCCGCCGCGCCTGCCGCTGCGGCTCCCGCAGCCCAAGCGCCCGCCGCACCGGCTCCGGCCGCTCCTGCTCCCGAGGCAGCACCGGCAGCTCCAGTTGCCGAAGTTCCCTCGACGGATGCCCCCGCGCCCGGAGAGGCCGCCACCGCGGCGCCACCGACCCCCGAGCCGGTTGACCCCGCACCCGCCGCGGAGGTGCCTGCGCCCGCTCCGTCGGTGCCTGCAGCCGCTCCGTCGGCAGCGCCCGCTCCGGCTTCCGTAGCCGCGCCTACCGCCGCAGCTCCGCCCGCCGCGCCCGCCGCCGACGCGCACGCGGGCTACGTCACCCCGATCGTGCGCAAACTCGCCAACCAGGCGGGCGTCGACCTCTCCACCGTGTCTGGCACGGGCGTGGGCGGGCGCATCCGCAAGCAGGACGTGCTCTCCGCCGGATCGGCGACCGCAGCATCCGCCGCCGCACCAGCCCCCACGGCAGCGCCGGCCAAGAAGCTCGAGGTTTCGCCACTGCGCGGCACGACCGTGCCGATGTCACGCCTGCGCAAGGTCATCGCCGAACGCGCCGTGATCTCCATGCAGGGTTCGGCCCAGCTGACCACAGTGGTCGAGGCCGACGTCACGCTCGTGGCGGCATACCGCGACAAGGTCAAGGCCGACTTCCTGGCTAAGACCGGGGTCAAGCTGACCTTCCTGCCGTTCTTCACCCTCGCGGCCGCCGAGGCACTCACCGCGTATCCGATCATCAACGCGTCGATCGACGGTGACAACATCGTCTACCCGGCGCAAGAGAACATCTCGATCGCCGTCGACACCGAGCGTGGCCTGCTCACCCCGGTGATCCGGGATGCCGCCAGCCTGGACCTCGCCGGTTTCGCCACGCAGATCGCCGACCTTGCCGAGCGAACCAGGGACAACAAGCTCAAGCCCGACGAGCTTGCCGGTGGCACCTTCACGGTAACCAACACGGGGTCGCGCGGCGCGCTCTTTGACACTCCGGTCGTGTTCCTGCCGCAATCCGCCATCCTCGGCACCGGCATCGTGTCGAAGAAGCCCGTCGTAGTGAGCGACGCCGGTGGCGACGCCATCGCGATTCGCTCGACGGTCTACCTGGCCCTGAGCTACGACCACCGCATCGTCGACGGCGCCGACGCCGCGCGCTTCCTCGTTGCGGTCAAGGATCGTCTCGAGAGCGGCGACTTCGCCGCCAAGCTGGGCATCTGAACCAGGCTGTCGAGCGCAGCTACTGCTCCAGATAGTCCCTGATCCGCCAACCGGCCTCGCCCTTCATCAGAAGGACCGAGGCCGGTTCGCTGTCGGCCACGTCAACAAGGTCGAGGATCACTGAGTCACCCAGCCTCTCGTCGATCGTGACCTGCGCGCTGTCGACCTCGAACGGTGCGGGTGACTCCGCCCCGCCCTGAAGTGAACGGATGAGCGCCTGGTCTTCGGCGAGGGCCGAGGAGCCTTCCTGGCCGACGGCATCGAGGCAGAGCACCGACAGGTCGCGGATGCACCGCCCCCTGGCATCGAGCAGGGCGACGAGTGCCGCGACCGGGTCGTCGCCGCTCACCGGCCCCGCATCCGGCCCAGCCGTGGTGGACGCCACCGGGGCAGCGGAAGGCATCGCGCCCTGAGCCGCTCCCGATTGCCCCTGCGGGACGACTATGAGTGCTGCGACAAGTGCAACGCCCACTGCCGCGGCCACGGCCCACACCCGCGGCCTGACGAGCGACAGGGCCGCGCGAGCGCGATCGAGGACCGCAACGGCCTCCTCGGGCAGGAGCCTGGCCGCCCACTCCGGCAGCAGACGAGTCGCGGGCGAGGTTGGCGCCGGTTCGTCGACGGGAGCCGCTCGGAGGACGCGACCGGGCACGCGCGGCGCGACCGCCACGCACTCGTCGGCGCTGAAGTCAATGGCCTCGGCTACACCGAGGTCGAACATTCGCTCCGCGAACTCGTCGAACCAAGCGCCAGTTTCCCTTGCGGGGCTCGACTCCACCCAGTCGAGCAGTGATCGCGCCGACGCGTGATCAACGGTCGCGAGCACCGTGCGGGCGAGCGCCGCAAAGGTCCGAAGGTCGAGACGCACCCCCGGAACGGCGTCGAGCAGCGCGGGCGGCTGGCCGGGCGTGATCGGGAAGGCGCGACCGAAGCAGCACAACATCGGTGCACCCGCGGAGTCGAACAGCACCGCCTCGGCCCGCAGCGCCGCGTGAACGACGCCGGCGAGATGCATCCGGCGGACGGCGAGGGCGAGCGGGGCGAGCACCGTGATCGCCTCGCCGATGCCCAGCCGCGAGCGATCCCGCAGCAGTCGGGCGAGAGTGGTGCCGGTGAGCCGCTCGAGGATGAGCACCTGCGCGCCGTCGGGTGCGGTCGTGACATCCACCAGTCGCAGGCAATGTTCACCGCCTGCGCGCGATAGTGACTCGATCTCCGCGGCGATCGACTCGTCGGAGGTGCCGGAGCGGAACACCTTGATCGCGACCGGTCGCCCCTCTGCGCCCTGTCGCGATGGATGCCCGAGAAAGACTTCGGCGCGGGGGCCCTCCCCGAGCTTGCGCACAAGGCGGAAACCTCCCAGCGCGGGCCCACGGTCGACGATTCCGCTCGGCGAAACTGTCGGGCGGTCAGGCGACTGGGGGTCGATGCTCACGGTCCGAGCCTGTGTTCGAGACCCGTGTCGCGGGACGAAATGCGGCGATCGGCAGGATGCCGCCCGGGCGCCCGAATGTGGAGGAGAAGCGACGTAGACTCGATCGCGTGATCGACATTGTCGTCACGGGGCTAAGCGCCAACTCCGTGCCGTACAGCGAAGCTCTTGAGCTTCAACGCGCAACCCATCGTGCCGTCGTGGAGGGAACTTCACCGGACACCGTCTTGCTCCTCGAGCATCCCTCGGTCTATACGGCCGGCAAACGGACCGAGGACTTCGAGCGGCCCACCGACGGCACCCCCGTCATCGACGCGGACCGCGGCGGCAAGATCACCTGGCACGGGCCCGGACAGCTCGTCGGCTACCCGATCCTGCATCTCGCTGAACCCATCGACGTGGTCGGCTACGTGCGGCGGCTGGAGGACATCCTCATCGGGGTGCTCGCCGAGCTCGGCATCGACGCCGGGCGAGTCGAGGGGCGCTCCGGGGTGTGGCTGCGCTACGAGCAGCCGGTCGGCGCCGAGAAGATCGCGGCCATCGGCATCCGGGTCTCCCAGGGGGTCACGATGCACGGCTTCGCCCTCAACTGCAGCAACTCGTTCGAGGCCTATTCGAAGATCGTGGCCTGCGGCATCCTCGATGCTGGCGTGACCTCGATCTCGCGCGAGCTCGGCCGCACCGTCACCCCCGAGGACGTCGTACCGATCGTCACGCGCCACCTCGAAGCCGCGCTGGTGAGCGCATGAGCCACGACGACCTGGGCGGCCGCAAACTGCTGCGCCTCGAAGTGCGCAACGCCGAGACGCCGATCGAGCGCAAGCCAGAGTGGATCCGCACCGTCGCGAAGATGGGCCCGGAGTATCGCCAACTGCAGGAACTGGTCAAGGGCGAGGGCCTGCACACCGTCTGCCAGGAAGCGGGATGCCCGAACATCTTCGAGTGTTGGGAAGACCGCGAAGCCACCTTCCTCATCGGTGGCAGCCAGTGCACCCGCCGCTGCGACTTCTGCCAGATCGATACCGGCAAGCCCGCCGACTACGACACGGATGAGCCGCGCCGCGTCGCCGAATCCGTCACCAAGATGAACCTGCGCTACGCCACCGTCACGGGAGTCGCCCGCGACGACCTGCCCGACGAGGGAGCCTGGTTGCACGCCGAGACCGTGCGCCAGATCCATGAACAGAACCCGGGCACGGGCGTCGAGATTCTCGCCACCGACTTCTCGGGCAACCCCGACCTGCTGGCCGAAGTGTTCTCCTCGCGGCCGGAAGTCTTCGCGCACAACGTCGAGACGGTGCCGCGGATCTTCAAGCGCATCCGGCCGGCCTTCACCTATGAGCGCTCGCTGGACGTGATCAGCCAGGCACGCGCGGCCGGGCTCATCACCAAGTCGAACCTGATCCTCGGCATGGGCGAAGATCCGGCCGAGGTCATCCAGGCCCTGCACGACCTGCACGACGCCGGCACCGACATCATCACGATCACCCAGTACTTGCGGCCCACCCCGCGTCACCTGCCGGTGGCGCGCTGGGTCAAGCCGCAGGAGTTCGTGGAGTTCTCGGAGGCGGCCGAAGAGATCGGCTTCCTCGGGGTCCTCGCTGGCCCACTAGTGCGGTCGAGCTACCGTGCGGGACGCCTGTGGGCGCGCTCGATGGTGGGCAAGGGCCGCGACATCCCGCAGCATCTCACCCACCTTGCTGACGCCAACTTGGGTTTCGCGCAGGCGGTATCCTGACTGCATGGCACGTACCTCCTCCACAGCCCCCAAACCGCCCAAGGAGCCAGGTCGGCTGAAGCAGATGTACGACGTGTTCACCATGACGCGTCGCTACGACAGCACCGCGATCTGGTGGTTCCTGCTGGCGTTCCTCGCACCGATCGCGGCGGGCCTCATCCTCGCCTTCCTGCTGTCTCGCGACCAGATCCTGGGCTTCGTGCTCTACATCATCGCGGGCGTGCTCGGTGGGCTGCTGCTCTTCCTGATCGTGCTCGGCAGGCGTGCGGAGAAGGCCGCCTACTCGCAGATCACCGGCCAGCCGGGTGCCGTTGGCGCGGTGCTCAAGAGCTCACTGCGACGCGGCTGGACTGCGAGCGAGATGCCGGTTTCGGTGAGTCCTAAGACGCAGGATGCCGTGTACCGTGCAGTCGGACGCGGCGGTGTCGCCCTGATTGGCGAAGGCCCCCGTAGCAGGACCCAGCGGATGCTGGAGGACGAACGTCGCGTGGTCACCCGCATCCTGCCGAACGTGCCGGTGACCTTCCTCTACGTCGGGCCAGACGCCGAGTCCGTGCCGCTGTTCAAGCTGGCCGGCAAGCTGCGCGCGCTCAAGCCCGCGCTGCGCAAACAGGAGATTCTCGCGGTCTCGAACCGCCTCAACTCGCTCGGCAAGAACCAGTTGCCGATCCCCAAGGGTGTCGACCCCTACAAGGCCCGCGCGCCCCGGCCCCGCTGACCTTTCATCATTCAGGACTTGGTGTGACGGTAGTTGCGCGAGTGTCTGGTGGGTTCCGCCGAGCGCACTCCCGCAACACTGGCACCACAACATCCTGAATGATGAAAGGGCGCTAGCGGCGGACTAGCACCGTGCCGACCAGGCGGTCGTGCATCCCGCGCTGGTCCCGATCCCAGATGACCGCAGGGATGACCAGGCACAGCAACGCCGTACGGCCGAACGGTCGCCAGGCACCCAGATAGCCACCTGCGAGTGGGACAAGCCGCAGGCCGAGCAGCAGGTGCCCAACAGAGCCGCTCACGGTCAGCAGGAAGACCACCTGCGCGATGGCGAAGATCGCCAAGGTCGCCCAGGCGTCGTAGTGGAAGAACGCGACAGACACGAGGATCGCGCTCCCCCAGTCGATCACCAGCGCCGCGACCCTGCGCCCGAGCCTACCCACCGAGCGCGGCCCCGCCTCGGGGAGCCCGAGCCGCTTGCCCGGCCACTCGACGGGCGCGGTGGCGGGGGTGGACATCCGGCAATCCTACCGACGCGAGGCACGCGTAACATGCCGGAAACAATTGCGTGACGCTGGCGAAACCCCCTCCCCATACCCTCGTGAGTGGCCGCGTCTGCTGCCGCTCAGCACCAAGCTCATTTGGAGTTCCCATGTTCAGTGACTCATCCGAAGTCCTCAAGTTCATCAAGGACACTGACGTCAAGTTCCTCGATATCCGTTTCACCGACCTCCCCGGTGTGCAGCAGCACTTCAACATCCCGGCGTTCACCGTCGATGAGGAGTTCTTCTCGGTGGGCCAGCTGTTCGACGGCTCGTCGATCCGCGGCTTCGCCAACATCCACGAGTCCGACATGCAGTTGATTCCGGATGTCACGACGGCGTACGTCGACCCGTTCCGCACCGAGCGCACGCTCATCATGATCTTCGACATCTACAACCCGCGTAACGGCGAGATCTACGCCAAAGACCCGCGCCAGGTCGCCAAGAAGGCGGAGAAGTACCTCGCCTCGACCGGCATCGCAGACACCGCATACTTCGCCCCTGAGGCCGAGTTCTACATCTTCGACGACGTGCGTTACGAAGTGAAGCAGAACGCCAGCTACTACTACGTCGACTCCGATGAGGGCGCCTGGAACTCCGGCCGCGTCGAAGAGGGCGGCAACCTCGCCAACAAGACCCCGTACAAGGGCGGCTACTTCCCGGTCTCCCCCGTCGACAAGCAGGCCGACCTTCGTGACGACATCAGCCTCAAGCTGATCGACGCCGGCCTAATCCTCGAGCGCGCACACCACGAGGTGGGTACCGGCGGCCAGGCCGAGATCAACTACCGCTTCGACACGATGGTGCACGCGGCAGACGACATCCTGAAGTTCAAGTACATCGTCAAGAACACAGCTCTCGAGTGGGGCAAGGTTGCCACCTTCATGCCGAAGCCGCTGTTCGGCGACAACGGCTCGGGCATGCACACCCACCAGTCGCTGTGGAACGGCAAAGAGCCGCTGTTCTACGACGAGAAGGGCTACGGCGGGTTGTCTGACGTCGCGCGCTGGTACATCGGTGGGCTGCTCAAGCACGCCCCGGCGGTGCTCGCGTTCACCAACCCGACGCTGAACTCCTACCGTCGCCTGGTCCCCGGCTTCGAGGCTCCGGTCAACCTGGTCTACTCGGCCGGTAACCGCTCGGCGTCGATCCGCATCCCGATCACCGGTACCAACCCGAAGGCCAAGCGCATCGAGTTCCGCGCGCCCGACGCCTCAGGTAACCCGTACCTCGCCTTCGCTGCCCAGCTCATGGCTGGCCTCGACGGCATCAAGAACAAGATCGAGCCGCACGAGCCCGTCGACAAGGACCTGTACGAGCTGCCGCCCGAGGAGGCCAAGCTCATCCCGCAGGTTCCCGGTTCGCTCGCCGAGGTGCTCAACGCACTCGAGGCAGACCACGCCTTCCTCACCGAGGGCAACGTCTTCACCGAGGACCTCATCGAGACCTGGATCGCGTACAAGCGCGAGAAGGAGATCATCCCGGCCTCGCAGCGGCCGCACCCGTTCGAGTACGAGATGTACTTCTCGGTGTAGTTCGCCGCAGCAACGATGAAGGGGCCGCACTCCGCGAGGGGTACGGCCCCTTTCGTTTTGCGCAGTTCCTCGCTCGCGCGCGGGATTAGGAGATGTGGACGACACGCCGCCCCTCCTGTTCGCGGCTGCGGCGTGGCGACGCGATTCTCCTAATCGCGGCGATGGGCAGCTGCGGGATGCCTCGTCCGCGCGGGTACCCCTTTGCTACCCTCGACACATGACCCCCCAAGAGCTCAAGACCCTCGCGCTGCTGCGCGGGGCGAAAGACCTCATGGACCGCGACTATGCCAAACCGCTCGACGTGCCGACCATGGCCGCGAAGGCCCTCATGTCGCCCGCGCACTTCTCGCGGCAGTTCCGCGCGGCATACGGCGAGACCCCCTACGGCTACCTCATGACCCGGCGCATCGAGCGCGCCATGGCGCTGCTCCGGGACGGGATGACCGTGACCGACGCCTGCATGACTGTCGGTTGTACGTCGCTCGGCTCCTTCAGCTCACGGTTCACTGAGCTCACCGGAGTCACCCCCAGCACCTACCGCGGACAGGATCACGACGCCGTGCAGTCCATGCCGGGCATGATCGCCAAGACCCGGACGAGGCCCGCGCGGGCTACGCCTGAGAAGGCACAGAAGAGCAGGATTCGAGAAGCCGCGCCAACATCCACCCCGTAGCGTTGCCGGCATGACAATCTCACTCCGCTTCACCAATGTCACCGTCAACGATGTCGACGAGTCGATCGGCTTCTACCGCGACGCACTCGGCCTCGACGTGCAGAACGACGTCAAGTCGGGCGAATACCGCTGGGTCACGCTCGGCACCGACAGCCAGCCGGGCCTCGGCATCGTCATCTCCGAGCCTCACGCCGGCCGCTCTCGGGCCGACGGCGATGCCCTGCAGGAACTCCTCGTGAAGGGCTCACTGCCCCTGCTGGTCTTCAGCTCCGACGATGTCGACGGCACCTTCGAGAAGGTGCGGGCCTCCGGTGCCGAAGTGATGCAGGAGCCGATGGACCAGGGCTGGGGGCCGCGTGACTGCGCCTTCCGTGACCCGTCTGGCAACACCGTTCGGATCTCGCAAGCCGTGCCGGCTTAGGCCATCAGCCGGTAGTCGCCCGCCCCTTGGTCGTGCCGTAGAACTGCTTCTCGAAGACCTGGCGAGCCAGCCGGGTGATGCGCAGGTAGTCCTCTTCGAACTGGGTGGCTGAGCCGGGTGGGTACTCCAGCAGGCGAGCAACACCTTCCAGTTGTTGCCGGTCGGTCGGCAGCAGGTCGGAGGTCTTGGCGGTCCAGAGGGTCATGGCCGAGCGGGCGCGGGATGCGAGAGTCCAGGCATCCCGAAGCTTCGTGGCGTCGGCGGCCGTGACGAGCTTGGCGGCCTCTGCAGCTGCCAGTGCCTTCAGGGTGGAGGTCGTGCGCAGGCCCTCTTGCTTGGCGCCGTGTTGCAGTTGCAGCAGCTGCAGGAACCACTCCACGTCGCTGAGACTCCCGCGGCCGAGCTTGAGGTGGCGGGCGGGGTCTGCGGCCTGCGGCAGGCGCTCGGCCTCGACGCGGGCCTTGATGCGCTTGATCTCGCGGACATCCTGTTCGGCAATCGTCTCGGGGTAGCGCACGTCTTGCACGAGCTGCCGCCATTCAGCGAGCACGTTGGCGTCGCCGACCACCGGGCGAGCGCGCAGGAGCGCCTGAGCCTCCCAAGTGAGCGACCAGCGCGCGTAGTAGGCGCGATAGCTCTCCAGCGAGCGCACGATCGCGCCGTTCTTGCCCTCCGGCCGCAGCCCGATGTCGAGGTCGAGGGGCAGGCGCAGGTCTTCGGTGACCCGACTGAGGGCGTGCACGATCGTCTCTGCACGCTGCTGGGCTTCCTCATCGGATGCCCCGGCCGGCCGATACACGTACATCACGTCGGTGTCAGAACCGAACCCGAGCTCGGCTCCCCCATACCGTCCCATGGCGATGATCCCGAATTCGATGCCGTCGCCGTAGCGGTGGGCGAGGGAGAGGGCTCCGCTCAGGATCGTCGTCGTGATGTCTGACAGCCCGCGACCCAGCTCCTCGATGGAGAGGACCCCGACGATGGCGGCGAGGGCGAGGCGCAGCACCTCGCGGCGGCGGGCGGTGCGCAGGGCTAGCGCCGTGGCATCCTCGTCCCCCGCATGCCGCGCGACGGTCGCCGCGGTCTCTTCGAGCAGCAGCGGCAGGGGGCGGGGTCGCAGTTCGTCTTCGTTCTCGAGCCAGGCGGCGGCCTCAGGAATGCGCTCGAACAGGTTTGAGACAAACCTCGAGCCCGAGAGCACCTGCGTGAGCCGCTGGGCGGCAGCACTCGAGTCACGCAGCATGCGCAGGAACCAGTAAGCCTCGCCGAGGTCTTCGCTCAGGCGCCGGAACGCAAGCAGGCCGTGATCGGGGTCTGCCCCCTCGGCGAACCACTGCAGCATGACCGGCAGCAGGTTGCGCTGGATCGCGGCGCG
This sequence comes from Microbacteriaceae bacterium, assembly GCA_043754275.1. Lineage (GTDB taxonomy): Bacteria > Actinomycetota > Actinomycetes > Actinomycetales > Microbacteriaceae > Rhodoglobus. The sequence goes on from JAYUVE010000033.1 coordinate 61,406, forward strand.
ACGAGAAACTCCGGCGGTGAGGGCGGCGATGTGCTTGAGGGCGCCATGCGGGTCGCGGAAACCGATCGCGGCGAGCCGCGCCTCGGCCTGTTCGCTCGAGAGGGTGAGTCCGTCTTCGTGCAGCGCCGCGACCGCGGAGAGTAGCGGGCGGTAAAACAGCCGCTCGTGGAGGCTGCGCACCGCGTGCTTGGTGCGCTGCCACTGCTGCGTGAGGTCTGTCGCGTTCGTCGCGAGCCCGGTCGCTCGCGCGAGGATGCGCAGTGCATCCGGATCGGTCGGCATGAGGTGGGTGCGGCGCAGGCGGGACAACTGCAGGCGGTGCTCGAGCAGCCGCAGGAAGCGGTAGTCCTGCGCAAACTGGGCCGCTTCGAGCCTGCCGATGTAGCCGCGCTCGGCGAGGGCAATGAGCGCGGGCAGGGTGGCAACCTGGCGCACGCGGGCATCGGTCTGGCCGTGCACAAGTTGCAGCAACTGGATGGTGAACTCCACGTCGCGCAGGCCGCCAGGGCCGAGCTTGAGCTGCACATCCAGCTCGTCTCTCGGGATGTTCTCGGTCACTCGCTCACGCATGCGCTGCACCGACTCGACGAAGTTCTCGCGGGATGCACTCGACCAGACCTTGGGCGCGAGCGCCGCGACATACCGTTGCCCGAGCTCGAGGTCACCGGCCAGGGGTCGGGCCTTGAGCAGGGCCTGGAACTCCCAACTCTTGGCCCAGCGGTCGTAGTAGGCGAGGTGCGAATCCAGGGTGCGCACGAGCGCACCATCCTTGCCCTCCGGTCGCAAGTTGGCGTCGACCTCCCACAGGCCGGGTTCGGCGGCGAGTTCGTTGATGCCCTTCATAGTCTGCATCGCGAGGCGGGTGGCGATCTCGACGGCACGGTCATCGGCGATGCCGTCTCCCTCCGCGACGAAGATGACGTCGACGTCTGAGACGTAGTTGAGCTCCCTGGCTCCCGCCTTGCCCATGCCGATGATGGCCAGGTGGGTGGCCGCAAGATCCTCGGCCGGGAACTTCGACTCGCGCCGCGCGACATCCAGCGACGCATCCAGGGCCGCACCGGCGAGGTCGGCGAGGGCCGACGCGACGACCGATACCGCGGCGAGGGGATCGTGCTGCACGAGATCCCAGGCGGTGAGCCTGGCCAGGTGCCTGCGGTAGCGCACCCGCAGGGCGGCCCAGGCCTTTTCGCCGGTGAGACCCTCCACTGCGGAGAGCAGGTCGGCGTCGTACTCGGCCGCGGTCGGCGGGGCCGTGAGTGGCACGGCGAGAGCCGCGAGCTCGGCGGGGCGGCGTTCGAAGAACTCCCCGAGCCCGGATGAGGCGCCCAGCACGCGCAGCAGGCGGGCCGCTGCATCCTCGTGCTTCAAGAGCGCAGCGACCTGCTTGGGTGCGCTCTCCCGCAGGCGGGTTAGCAGGCGCAACGCCTGGTCGGGATCTGCGGATGACGCGAACTGCGGCACCAGCTGCGGCGCATCCAACCCGGCCAGGCGGTCGCTCGTCTCGCCCAACTCGGCGAACCCGAGCCTGGCCAGCTCAGTCAGCGTTGTCTGGTTGCGAGGAGGCATATGCGGCCTGAGGCCGTACCGTCAAAGGATCTCTAGGTTGCTCTCGAGTTCGTACGGCGTCACCTGGGCGCGGTATTCCTTCCACTCGAGCCGCTTATTGAGCAGCACGTAGTTGAACACCGCCTCACCCAGGGTCTCGGCGACGAGCTCGGAGTCTTCCATGATCGAGACGGCGTGGTCGAGCGAGGCCGGCAGCTGGTTATAGCCGAGCGCGCGACGCTCGGCGTCAGTCAGCTCCCAGACGTTGTTTTCCGCCTCTGGCGGCAGCTCGTAGCCTTCCTCGATGCCTTTGAGCCCCGCCGCGAGCAGCAGGGAGAAGGTCAAGTACGGGTTGGCGGCGGAGTCGATGGCACGGTACTCGACGCGAGCGCTCTGCCCCTTGCCGGGCTTGTAGAGCGGCACGCGCACGAGCGCAGACCGGTTGTTGTGGCCCCAGGTCACGAAGCTCGGCGCCTCATCCCCACCCCACAACCGCTTGTATGAGTTCACGTACTGGTTGGTCACTGCGGTGATCTCCGGGGCGTGGGTGAGCAGCCCGGCGACGAACTGCCGCCCAATCTTCGAGAGCTGGTAGTGGCCGCTCGGGTCGTAGAACGCGTTCGCGTCACCCTCGAACAGCGACATGTGGGTGTGCATGCCGGAGCCGGGATGCCCCGACATCGGCTTCGGCATGAACGTCGCGTAGACGCCCTGCTCGATCGCCACCTCCTTGATGACCGTGCGGAAGGTCATGATGTTGTCGGCGGTCGTGAGCGCGTCGGCGTAGCGCAGGTCGATCTCGTTCTGGCCGGGGCCGGCCTCGTGGTGACTGAACTCCACCGAGATGCCCAGGTCTTCGAGCATCCGCACAGAACGTCGACGGAAGTCATGCGCGGTGCCACCAGGCACGTTGTCGAAGAACCCCGCGGAGTCCACCGGTTCCGGCTGCCCATTCTTGAGCTTTGACGACTTGAGCAGGTAGAACTCGATCTCGGGGTGCGTGTAGAACGTGAATCCGCGATCCGCCGCTTTGGCCAGCGAGCGCTTGAGCACGTTGCGAGGATCGGATGCCGCGGGCTGTCCGTCGGGCGTCGTGATGTCGCAGAACATCCGCGCCGTGGGGTCGATCTCACCGCGCCAGGGCAGGATCTGGAACGTCGTGGGGTCTGGGTGCGCGAGCATGTCGGCCTCGTAGGCGCGGGTGAATCCCTCGATCGCCGAGCCGTCGAACCCCAGGCCCTCGCTGAACGCGCCCTCGACCTCGGCGGGCGCGATTGCCACGCTCTTGAGGGTGCCCACGACATCCGTGAACCAGAGGCGGATGAACTTGATTCCCCGCTCTTCGATGGTGCGAAGAACGAAGTCACGCTGCTTGTCCATCAAGCTCCCTCTGTGTCTGCCGTGGTGCGCTATCAGGCTACCGGCTGGGGCTGCGCTCCGCTTCACAGCGAGCCTCCATAACTAGACTCAATCCATGAGCGACACAGCCGCCGCGGCAGCAGCTGCACAGGCCAACCTCAAGCGCGTTCGCACCCGGCACTTCCAGAGCGCCAAAGAGAACGGCATCAAGATCACCGGGCTCACGAGCTACGACCAGCTCACCGCCGGAATCTTCGACGAGGCCGGTATCGACTTCCTCCTGGTGGGCGATTCGGCGGGCAACAATGTCTACGGCTACGACACGACGCTTCCGGTGTCTATTGACGACCTCATCCCCCTCACTCGTGCCGTCGCGGGGGCGGTGAGCCGGGCGTTCGTCATCGCCGACATGCCCTTCGGCTCCTACGAAACCGGGCCGGATGAGGCGCTGCACACGGCATTCCGCTTCATGAAGGAGACCGGCGCTCATGCCGTCAAGCTCGAGGGCGGTGTCCGCAGTGCTGAGCAAATTCGCCGCATCGTGTCGGCGGGAATTCCGGTGATGGGGCACATCGGGTTCACGCCGCAGAGCGAGCACGGGCTGGGCGGGCACGTCATCCAGGGCCGCGGTGAGGGCATCGACCAGCTACTGGCCGACGCTCATGCAGTCCAGGATGCCGGGGCGTTCGCCGTCGTCCTCGAGATGGTCCCGGCCGAGGCCGCCGCCCGCGTGACCAAAGAATTGCGGATCCCGACGATCGGCGTGGGGGCCGGGCCTCACGTGGATGGGCAACTGCTGGTATGGACCGACTGGGCGGGGTTCACCAAGGGCCGCATCCCGAAGTTCGTCAAGCAGTACGCCAACCTGCGCCAGACCCTCACGGATGCCGTGACGAGCTACCGCGCAGACGTTGACGGCGGCGTCTATCCCGGCCCCGAGCACTCCTACGAGGACTGACGGGTGACCGCTCGGGTGGTCGTTGGGATGGCCGGCTGGGTGTACCCGGCATGGCGCGGCGGCTTCTACCCCCAGGGGCTCGTGCAGAAGAACGAGCTCAGCTACGCGTCATCCCAGGTCACTTCGATCGAGCTCAACGGGTCGTTCTACTCGCTGCAGAAGCCGTCCAGCTGGCAGAACTGGCGCGAGGGCACGCCCGACGGCTTCGTATTTTCGGTGAAGGCGCCGCGATTCATCACGCACATCCGCCGCCTCGACGACGTGCACGAGCCGGTCGCGAACTTCTTCGCGTCGGGCATCCTCTCCCTCGGCGCGAAGCTCGGCGCAATTCTCTGGCAGCTACCGCCGAGCTTCGAGTTTGAGCCGCACATCCTGGAGAAGTTCCTCGCGCTGCTGCCCCACAGCACGCCCGAAGCGGTCGTGCTCGCCACCCAGCGAAGCGCGCGTATGACCGGCAAGGAGTACCTCGAGACCGACGCCGAGCGACCCGTGCGCCACGCCCTCGAGGTGCGGCACCCCACCTTCGCCAAGCCAGAGTTCGTCGAGCTACTGAAGAAGTACCGGGTGGCCGCGGTCTACGGCGACTCGGTCGGCAAGTGGCCGGTCATCGACGAAGACACCGCCGGCTTTCGCTATGCACGACTACACGCCGACGAGACGCTCTACCCCGGCGGGTTCTACGAACCCGACGACATCGACCGCTGGGCGACGAAAATCGAAGGCTGGCTCGACGCCGGGCAAGACGCGTTCATCTACTTCGACAACGACACGAAGACCCGCGCGCCGATCGACGCCATGAGCCTCATTGCGCGGCTAGCTCGATAGGTCAGTCGTCTTCCCAGTCGGAGGAGTCCTCCGCCGCCCACTGCCTGGCACGCTCAGCGGCGATCTGCGGGGCGCGAGCTGCGTCCTCTTTCGAGGCGAAGGGGCCGTCGCGCTCAGACCCCAGCGACTGCGGGCCTTCTTCGACCTCGCCGGTCTTATGGTTGTACCACCAGTCGGTCATGCTCGTCCTCCTCGCGAAACTAAAATCAACACTATGCCTCGGGACGCGCGGGGGCACCTGGTCCCCGGGACGATTTCTGCGTTGTGGCCCGATCACCTGTCAGCCAAACCATCATCAGTGAGGGACAATCGCTACATGGCAAAGGCGCTCGGCATCGATATCGGCGGCACGGGAATCAAGGGTGCCCTGGTGGATACCGACACCGGCGAACTTCTCGGCGAGCGGCTCAAACTCCCTACCCCTCCTGGTGGAGCGCCGAACGATGTTGTCAAGACGGTACTCGTGCTCGTCAACATGCTCGGGGGGCTCGAAGTGGGGGTCCCGGTCGGGGTCTGCTTCCCCGCAATCGTGAAAGACGGTCGCACCCTTTCGGCGGCGAACGTGTCGAAGAAGTGGATCGGCCTCGACGCCGAGCGCCTGTTCGAGAAGGCACTCAAGCGCGACATCCATTTCGTCAATGATGCGGATGCCGCCGGCTTCGCCGAATCGCGCTTCGGCGCGGCCAAGGATGTGCCCGGGCTCGTCATCCTCACCACCCTCGGAACGGGGATTGGCAGCGCACTCATCTACAACGGAGTGCTCATCCCCAACGCCGAGCTCGGCCACATCGAGGTCGAGGGCAAGGATGCCGAAAAGCAGGCAGCGTATTCGGCGAAAGAGCGCGAAAACCTGGACTGGAACCACTGGGCCAAGCGGCTGCAGAAATACTATTCCGCCCTCGAATTCTTGTTCAGCCCCGACCTGTTCATCGTCGGCGGCGGAGTCTCGAAGGAGTACCAGGACTTCCTGCCGCTACTCAAGCTCAAGACCCGCATCGTGCCGGCGGTGCATCGCAACAACGCGGGCATCCTCGGTGCGGCCGCGCTCGCCTCTGGCGTGAAAGCCTGACCATGACCGGCACGATGCGGGCATCCCAGTACAACCACTATGGCAAGCCCGGGGTGCTGCACGAATCGACGGTGCCGATTCCTGAGCCAGGGCACGGCGAAGTGCTGATCAAGGTGCATGGCACGGGCGTGAATGTCATCGAACTGCATGTGCGCAGGGGCGAGTTGCGCATCGCGACAGGCTTCCGCTTTCCCAAGGGCATGGGCATGGACTTCGCCGGCGAGATCGAGTCTCTCGGCGCCGGTGCCGCCGGGTTAGCCATCGGCGACCGCGTCTGGGGCTTCATCCCCGGGCTACCGACCGGCCCGACCGCTGCCGGTGCCGAGTACCTGCTCGCTCACCCTTCGAAGCTCTCTCTCGCCCCCACCAGCATCGACCTCGTGGATGCCGCGGCGCTACCCATGGCCGCCGCCACCGCCCTCATCGCCCTCCGCGACCACGCCCACCTGAAGGCTGGGGGACGGGTACTCATCCGTGGTGCGAGCGGCGGCGTCGGCAGTGCTGCCGTCCAGCTCGCGAAGGCCATGGGCGCCGAGGTCACGGCGCTTGCCGGGGCGGCCAACCTCGAATTCGTGCGCTCGCTGGGAGCGGATGCCGCACTCGACTATCACACGCACGGCCCCGACCAGTTGGGCAGGTTCGAGGCCATCCTCGACCTGACCGGCTCCCGCTTGGGCGCGTATCGTCGACTACTCGCCCCCCATGGCCGGATGGTTACCACGGCGGTGAAGGGCCTGCCCTACATTCTGTGGTCAACGATTTATGGTTCCCGGCGGGTGCGGTCGTTCACCGCGACGCCGAAGACACGGACCTTCGCCGATGTTGCCGGGTACGTCGACCGTGGCGAGCTGAAGCCCGTCATCGACGCCGTCCACTCCCTCGCCGAGATGGGTGCGGCCCATGCCGCGCTCGAGGCCGGTGGCGGGCGGGGCAAGCAGCTCGTGCGGGTTCTGGACGCGTAAGGGTTTCTCCGCCCAGCGTTAGGAACCCGTTAGGGTCCGGTTCGCGCATCCCCAACCGGAGTTGACTCCCTCGGGTGACCACAGCAGGTCACGTCCCGCGCCACCGTGCGCGGGCAGCGCCTTGAAGGAGTACTCGTGCTCGACGTCGTGTTCATTGCTGGCATCCTCGCCCTCGTGGCCGTGGTCGCCCTCGTAGCAAAGGGGGTCGAGAAGCTGTGATCGCCTTCGCAATCGTCGCCGCAGTGCTCGCCTTCGCCGCCATCGGCTACTTGGTCTTCGCGCTTGTGAAGCCGGAGAAATTCTGATGGATGGCACCTTCTGGCTGTTCCTCGCCCAACTGGCGACCCTCGCGGCCGTCCTCGTCGTGGTCTACCGCCCGCTCGGCGACTATATGGCGGCGACCTACACCTCGTCAAAGGATCTGAAGGTCGAGAGCGGTTTCTACCGCCTGATCGGAGTCAACTCGAAGTCTGAGCAGAGCTGGCCGGCCTACATGCGCTCGGTGCTCGCCTTCTCGGCGCTCGGCATCCTGGCCGTCTACGCCTTGCAGCGCGTGCAAGAGGTGTTGCCCTACTCGCTGGGGCTGCCGCCCACGAGCGAGCACCTGGCCTTTGACACCGCCATCTCGTTCGTGACGAACACCAACTGGCAGTCGTACTCCCCCGAGGTCACGCTCGGCTACACCGTGCAGATCGCCGGTCTCGCCGTGCAGAACTTCCTCTCGGCAGCGGTGGGGATCGCCGTGGCTGTGGCCCTGATCCGTGGGTTCGCATACCGCTCCAGCGGCACGATCGGCAACTTCTGGGTGGACCTCACCCGCGGCACGCTGCGGATCCTGCTGCCCCTCTCCGTGCTCGCCGCGATCGTGCTCATGGTGGGTGGTGTCATCCAGAACTTCAACGGGTTCCAGGATGTGACAACTATCACCGGAGGCACGGCGGTCGTACCGGGCGGGCCAGTCGCGTCGCAGGAGGCGATCAAGCTGCTCGGCACCAATGGTGGCGGCTTCTTCAACGCGAACTCGGCCCACCCGTTCGAGAACCCGACCCCGTGGACGAGCATCTTCGAGATCGTGCTGTTCCTGGCGATCCCGTTCAGCCTGCCGCGCACCTTCGGCAAGATGGTCGGCGACAACCGGCAGGGCTACGCGATTGTCGCCGCCATGGCGGCGCTATTCATCGTCTCGCTCTCGCTCTTGACCTGGGCCGAGCTATCCGGCGCAGGCACGGCACCCCAGCTCGCTGGCGGCGCGCTGGAAGGCAAGGAGGTGCGGTTCGGCATCCTGAATTCGACGCTGTATGCGACATCCACGACCCTCACTTCGACCGGGTCGGTGAACTCGATGCATGACAGCTTCACGAGCCTCGGCGGCGGTGTCGCGCTCGTGAACATGATGCTCGGCGAGGTAGCCCCAGGCGGGGTCGGCGCTGGGCTCTACGGCATCCTGGTGATCGCGATCATCGGGGTGTTCATCGCCGGTCTGATGGTCGGGCGCACCCCGGAGTACCTCGGCAAGAAGATCGGCGGCCGGGAGATCAAGCTCGCAAGTCTCTACATCCTCACGACACCGACCCTCGTGCTCGCCGGAACCGCGCTGAGTTTCGCGATCCCCGCGGTGCGCGCGGATGTCACGACCACCTCGATCGCGAACCCCGGGCTGCACGGCTTTACTGAGGTGCTCTACGCCTTCACGTCCGCCGCGAACAACAACGGCTCGGCGTTCGCCGGTCTCACCGCAAACACCCCGTGGTTCAACACGGCGCTCGGGGTGGCGATGATGCTCGGCCGCTTCCTGCCGATCGTGTTCGCGCTCGCCCTGGCTGGCTCCCTTGCCGCGCAGGACAAGATCCCTGCGACAGCGGGAACCCTACCTACCCACCGCCCGCAGTTCGTCGGCCTCCTCATCGGAGTCGTCGTGTTGGTATCGGCACTCACATATTTCCCCGTACTCGCGCTGGGTCCCCTGGCGGAAGGGCTGCACTAATGTCCACCATCACCGAACTTCCTACCGTGCAAGCGGCTCCGGCGAAGAAATCGTCGAGCGGCTTCTCGCTCGGCCAGCTCGTCGCCGCTCTCCCCGGCGCCTTCCGTAAGCTCGATCCGCGGCTCATGTGGCACAACCCGGTCATGTTCGTGGTCGAGGTGGGGGCAGTGCTCACCACCGCGATCGCCATAGCGCTCCCGTTCATGGGCGAGGCCGACATCGCGCCGACCTTCACCGTGGGCATCGCGATTTGGCTGTGGATCACCGTGATCTTCGCCAACCTCGCTGAATCCGTGGCGGAGGGTCGCGGCAAAGCTCAGGCCGCGAGCCTGCGCCAGACCCGCACCTCGACGATCGCCCACCGCGTCGGCTTTGCCAATGACATGGCGGATCGCTCCAGGGCGCAAGACGTTTCGTCGGCCGACCTTGTGCTCGGCGACTTCGTCGAGGTCTCGGCCGGCGAGGTGATCCCAGGCGATGGCGACATCGTGTGGGGTATCGCCTCAGTCGACGAGTCGGCCATCACGGGTGAATCTGCCCCCGTTATCCGGGAGCACGGCGGCGACCGCAGTGCCGTCACCGGTGGCACCCGGGTGCTGAGCGACCGCATCGTGGTGAAGATCACCTCGAAGCCTGGCGAGACCTTCGTCGACCGAATGATCCGGCTCGTCGAAGGGGCATCCCGGCAGAAGACGCCGAACGAGATCGCCCTCAACATCCTGCTGGCGAGCCTCTCCATCGTCTTTGTCGTCGTGGTGCTGACCCTCAACCCGGCGGCGAGCTACGCCGGCGGTGCCGTGAGCATCACGGTGCTCGTGGCACTGCTCGTGACCCTCATCCCCACGACGATCGGTGCGCTGCTGAGCGCGATCGGAATCGCCGGCATGGACAGGCTCGTGCAGCACAACGTGCTCGCGATGTCGGGCCGCGCGGTGGAGGCCGCCGGTGATGTCACGACGCTGCTGCTCGACAAGACCGGAACCATCACCTATGGCAACCGCCAGGCCAGCGAGTTCCTGCCGGTGGGAGGGGTTGGCCTCGCCGAACTCGTCAAGGCCGCGCAGCTTTCCTCGCTGGCCGACCCGACCCCAGAGGGCAGCTCGGTGGTCGAGTTGGCGCGACAGCTCGGCCAGGACAACAAACCGCTAAAGGATGCCGTGATCGTGCCCTTCACCGCCCAGACCCGGATGAGTGGGCTGGACCTGCCCGACGGCAGCCAGATCCGCAAGGGTGCCGGATCCATGGTCAGCCAGTGGGTCGGCGACATCCCGGCCCAAACCCACGGCGAACTCGAGGCGCTCGTGACGGGCGTCTCACAGTCCGGGGGTACCCCGCTCGTTGTTGCTACCCGGGATGCGAAGGGCAACGCTCGCGTGCTGGGCGTCATCCACCTCAAGGATGTGGTCAAGCACGGCCTGAAGCAGCGTTTCGCCGAACTGCGGGCCATGGGCATCCGCACGGTCATGATCACCGGTGACAATCCACTGACCGCGAAGGCGATTGCCGCCGAAGCCGGAGTCGACAACTTCCTTGCTGAGGCCACCCCCGAAGACAAGATGGACCTGATCAGACAAGAGCAGGCCGGCGGCAACCTCGTCGCGATGACCGGTGACGGCACGAACGACGCCCCCGCGCTTGCCCAGGCGGATGTCGGCGTCGCCATGAACACGGGAACCTCGGCGGCGAAAGAGGCGGGCAACATGGTCGATCTCGACTCTGACCCCACCAAACTCATCGACATCGTGCGGATCGGAAAGCAGCTGCTCATCACCCGCGGCTCGCTCACGACCTTTTCGATCGCCAACGACGTGGCCAAGTACTTCGCGATCATCCCGGCGATGTTCGCCGGGGTGTTCCCTGGATTGGCCGTGCTCAACCTGATGGGACTGCATTCGCCGGCCTCCGCGATCCTCAGCGCCATCATCTTCAACGCGCTGGTGATCGTATTCCTCATCCCGCTGGCCCTGCGTGGGGTCAGCTACCGCCCGATCTCCGCGAGCCGATTGCTCAACCGCAACCTCCTCATCTACGGGCTCGGCGGCATCATCGCCCCCTTCATCGGTATCAAGCTCATCGACCTCGTCGTGAGCCTCCTCCCCGGTTTCTAAAGACCCGGCTTCTAGAGAAGAGACAGACACATGAATTTCCGCCAGACCTGGACGGCAGCGCGAGCACTGCTGATCTTCACGGTCGTCCTCGGTATCGGCTATCCGCTCCTCGTCACCGGGATCGGCCAGCTCGCGACAAACAGCCAGGCGAACGGCTCGCTCGTCTCGGTCGACGGCACCGTCGTCGGCTCAGCACTGATCGGGCAGTCGTTCACTGACAAGAAGGGCAACGCTCTGCCCCAGTGGTTCCAGTCCCGACCTTCCGCGGCCGGCGACGGCTACGACGGTGGCGCGTCAAGTGGCTCCAACTATGGGCCGGAGAATTCCGACCTGATCAAGGCCATCGGCGACCGGCAGGCGGCGATCGAGAAGGACGACGGCGTGACAGTCGACCAGATTCCTGCCGACGCCGTCACGGCATCCGCTTCCGGCCTCGACCCGCACATCAGCCCGGCGTACGCGCGGCTGCAGGTCGCCCGGGTGGCGGCGGCCCGCGGCATCCCGGAACAGAAGGTGAGCGACCTGGTCGAGTCGATGATCCAGCAGCGTGACCTTGGCTACCTCGGCGAGCCGACGGTCAACGTGCTGCAACTCAACATCGCGCTGGCCAAGCTGGGATGATGAACGCATGACGAGGGGACGGCTCCGGGTCATGCTCGGCGCTGCTCCGGGCGTCGGCAAGACCTTCGCGATGCTCGAGGAGGGTCGCCGGCTCGCCGACACGGGCAAAGACGTTGTCATCGCGGTCGTGGAAACCCACGGACGCGTCGCCACGTCTGCCCTTCTCGAAGGCCTCGAGATCATCCCCCGCCGGTCGGTGGAACATCGCGGCGTGGCCCTCGACGAGATGGACCTCGACGCGGTCATCGCCCGCAAGCCCGAAATCGCACTGGTCGACGAGCTCGCCCACACCAACGCCCCCGGGTCCCTGCACGACAAGCGCTGGCAAGACGTCGACGCAATCCTCGATGCCGGCATCGACGTGATCTCCACGGTCAACATCCAACACATCGAGTCGCTCAACGACGTCGTGCGCCAGATCACCGGGGTCGTGCAGCGCGAGACGATTCCGGATGCCGCCCTCCGCAGCGCAGACCAGATCGAGTTGGTCGACCTCGCCCCGCAGGCCCTGCGCGATCGCCTCAGCGAAGGCGTGGTGTATCCCGCCGCGCGAGTGGATGCCGCACTCAGCAACTACTTCCGCCTCGGAAACCTCACCGCCCTCCGCGAACTCGCACTGCTATGGCTCGCGGACGAGGTGGATTCGGCCCTGAAGAAGTACCGCGCCGAGAAGGGCATCGCGAATTCCTGGAACGCGCGGGAGCGGGTCGTCGTGGCACTGACGGGCGGCCGCGAAGGCGAAACGCTTCTGCGCAGGGGCGCACGTATCGCGAGCCGATCGAGCGGCGGTGAGTTGTTCGCCGTACATGTCACGACTTCCGACGGGCTCGCCGAAGCCAACCCGGGCATCCTTGCGGCGCAGAAGGCACTCGTCGAGACGCTGGGCGGCAGCTACCACCAGGTCGTCGGCGAGCAGGTCCCCCGCACCCTCGTCGATTTCGCGCGCAGTGTCGATGCCAGCCAGCTGGTGATCGGGGTCAGTCGCCGCAGCACCCTGGCGCGACTGCTCACCGGTGCGGGAACCTCTGCGACGGTCATCCGCGAGTCTGGCGACATCGACGTGCACGTCGTCACGCACTCCCAAGCCGGTTCACGCACCCTGCCCACGCGCGGTGGAGCGCTCTCGGCGCGCCGCAGGATCGCGGGGGCCGCGCTCGCATTGGTCGGGCTTCCGCTCTTGACCTGGACGCTCAGTTCGGTGCGCAATCCAGACTCGATCACCAGCGATGTCCTGGCCTTCCAGCTGCTCGTTGTGATCGTGGCGCTGGTCGGGGGCATCTGGCCGGCCCTCGCCTCCGCCATCGCGGCGGGCCTGCTGCTCGACTACTTCTTCGTCGATCCGCTGTACGCCATCACGATCACCCAGCCGCTGCACCTGCTAGCCCTGATCATTTTCATGGTCGTCGCGGTGCTCGTGAGCTTCGTGGTCGACCAATCGTCGAGACGGTCGCGAGTCGCATCCAGGGCCGCCGCGGAGTCAGAGACCCTCGCGAACATCGCGAGCAGCGTGCTCGGCGGGCAGGACGCGCTTCTGGCCCTCATCTCCCGGTTGCGCGAATCCTTCGGAATGACGAGCGTGACTCTGGTCTCCCATGGTGCGCCGATCTACGACGCGACTGACGCCGCTCTCGCCGACGACAACGATGTGGAGACGACCTTTCCGATCGGCGACCACTCAAATCTGCTGGTGCGCGGGCACGAGCTGCCGGCATCCGATCGTCGGATTCTCGGGGCATTCCTCTCCCAGATCGAGGCGGCCCTGCGCCAGCGCGAGCTGGCGACAGAGGCCGAGTCCATGCGCCCAGCGGCCGAGGCCGATCGGCTGCGCACCGCGCTACTCGCGGCGGTCGGCCATGACCTGCGCCGACCGCTCGCTGCGGCGACGGCGGCCGTGACATCCCTGCGTTCGGCAGAGGTCAAGCTCAGCAAGGCCGATCGCGACGAGCTACTGGAGGCGGCCGAGGAGAGCCTGGATTCGCTCGCCTCACTCGTAACCAAGCTGCTGGATGCGAGTCGCCTGCAGGCCGGGGTGCTCGGGGTTTCGATGACCTCGGTCGCGCTCGACGAGGTGGTCAGCGGCGCCCTGGATGAGTTGGGACTCTCCCCCGGCGAGATCCAGCTCGAACTCCCCGGTGGGCTGCGACCGGTGCGTGCTGATGCCGTGTTGCTGCAGCGGGCGGTGGTAAATCTGCTTGCCAACGCGCTGCGCTTCTCGCCTGCGGGCACGGTTCCCGTGCTGGCGACGAGCGAGTTCGGCGGCCGCGCCCAGTTGCGCGTCATCGACTCCGGCCCTGGCATCCCTGCCGAAAGGCGCGAGGATGTCTTCGTGGCATTCCAGCGGCTCGGCGACATCGACAACACCACGGGCGTCGGCCTCGGTCTTGCGCTCTCCAAGGGGTTCATCGAGGCGATGGATGGCACCCTCGAAGTAGAAGACACGCCCGGCGGCGGGCTCACCATGGTCATCGACCTCGCCTCGGTGCCGAGCCTGCTGGCGAGGGACCGCCCGTGAAGATCCTGATCGCCGACGACGACCCGCAGATGCTGCGCGCCCTGCGCATCACGCTGAGCGCGCGTGGCTATGAGATAGTGACCGCCTCCGATGGCAAGGTGGCACTGGATGCCGCGATCAAGACGCACCCTGACGTGGTGGTCATCGATCTCGGGATGCCCGGGCTCACCGGCATCGAGGTAATCGAGGCAATCCGCGGCTGGAGCCAGGTGCCCGTGCTGGTCGTTTCCGGCCGAAGCGAGTCGTGGGACAAGGTCGAGGCGCTCGATGCGGGCGCCGACGACTACGTGACGAAGCCGTTCTCGGCGGACGAGTTGCTCGCCCGGATCAGGGCCCTCTCGCGCCGGACTCCCGCAGCTGCGGATGAGCCAGTCGTCGCATTCGGCGACGTCACGGTCGACCTCGCTGCCCGAGTGGTGACCCGGGCGGGGGCATCCGTGCGCCTCACACCCACTGAGTGGCGGCTGCTCGAAGTGTTGCTGCGCAACCATGACCGCTTGGTCACCCGCGAGACACTGCTCACCGAGGTGTGGGGGCCGCAGTACACAACAGACACCGGATACCTCAGGCTCTACTTGGCGCAGCTGCGCAAGAAACTCGAGCCGGAGCCGTCTGCGCCGAAGTACCTCGTCACTGAGGCCGGGATGGGTTACCGCTTCGTCGGAGACGCCTGAACGCTAGGCCGCCCTGGCGACTTCTGCATCACGTTGCGGGATGACAAAACTAAGCCTCACCTCGCTGGCACGGATGCCGCCTGAGTGCAAGGCTTGTCCGCATGTCGCAAGCAATCACCCCTCTCGAGCACGCCGACGAGCCGCACAACGTCGGCATCACCGGGCGACTCAACTGGCTGCGAGCGGGAGTGCTCGGCGCCAACGACGGCATCGTCTCCGTCGCCGCGATCGTGGTGGGCGTCGCGGGTGCTACCTCAGAACTCGCGCCAATCCTGACGGCGGGTGCCGCAGGCCTTGTCGGAGGTGCGATCTCGATGGCGCTCGGCGAATATGTTTCGGTCTCAAGCCAGCGGGACACCCAACGTGCCCTGATCGCGAAGGAGCGCCGGGAGCTCGAGGAGATGCCCGAGCAGGAGCTGGCCGAACTCACGGAACTCTACGAGCGGAAAGGCCTCAGCGCCGACACCGCTAGCAGGGTCGCCACAGAGCTCACCGCACATGATGCCCTCGCCGCCCACCTCGATGCGGAGCTGCACATCAGCGAGACCGACGTGGCGAGCCCATGGCAGGCGGCCGGGGCATCCGGCCTGGCTTTCCTGCTCGGTGCGGTGCTGCCCATGCTCGCGATCCTTCTGCCCCCGGCCGGAATACGTGTTCAGGTAACTTTCGTGGCGGTGCTCCTCGCCCTCGCTATTACGGGTGCCACCAGCGCGAGAATCGGCGGCAGCCACTGGATCCGACCGACCCTGCGGGTGGTGCTCGGGGGCGCCCTGGCACTGGCCGCAACCTTCGGAATCGGCACGCTGCTGGGAGTTTCTGGGGTCGTCTAGCCCCAACCTGAGAACACCTTCAGGCGCAGGACACCCGTTTCGCAGCCGCCCGTAACCTGCTCGCACGAGGCTGGACTCATGGCACTCACCATCCAAGAGGCATCTCCCAGACGTGGAGAGTGGATCAGAGCGCTCTCGACACCGCGCATCGCCGGCCTGCTCGGCCTGGCGGCTGCCGTCTCGTCGATGGCGTTCTCGTGGAACCCGTCGTACTGGGGCGATGAGGCGGCCAGCATCATGTCGGCGCAGCGACCGCTGGGGTCCCTGTTCGGGATGCTCGGCAGGGTCGACGCCGTGCATGGCCTCTACTACCTCTTCCTGCACTTCTGGATCCGGCTGGTGGGCATCTCGGAGTTTGCAGTGCGGTTCCCGAGCGCCATCGCCGTCGGCATCGCCGCCGCCGGCGTCGTGCTGCTGGCATCCCGCTTCGCGTCGCGGCGGGTCATGCTCGTTGCGGGGCTGGTCTGCGTCGTGCTCCCCCGGTTCACCTACATGGGCGAGGAAGCCAGGTCTTACGCGTTCTCGACGGCTCTTGCCGTGTGGCTCACCTTGCTCTTGGTCGTGCTCCTGCAGACGCGCACCCGCCGCCGACTCTTCTGGGCCGGCTACGCCATACTGGCCGCGATCGGCGTCTGGCTGTTCCTGTACCTCGCATTGCTGCTGCTGGCTCACGGCGCGTTTGTGCTGCTCGATCGGCGGTCACGCCCACTGCTGCGGGCCTGGCTGGCTTCGGCAGCAGTCGGAGTGCTGCTTTCCTCACCGCTGGCGATCATCGCCATCATGGAACGGCACCAACTCGCATTCCTGGCCCAGCGTCCGCTGAACCTCAACGCGATCCTCGTCGAACCCTGGTTCGGCAATGTGCCACTCGCCGTGGCTGGCTGGTTGCTTATGGCGGTCGCTGCCGTGACCGCTTTCCGTCGGCGCACGCACCGGCCATCCCGTCTCGCCCTGCTCGCCGGCCTGTGGCTGACCATCCCCGCAACGATGCTGTTGGCCGCGAGCGTGACGGTGCTGCCGATCTACAGCGTTCGCTACCTGTCATTTGCCGCCCCCGCGGCGGCCCTGCTCATCGGGCTCGGCGTGGATGGCCTGGGCAGGAACTATCTCAGATGGATTGCGGTGCTGGCCCTCGTCGCGCTGGCGGCTCCGACCTGGGTATACCAGCGGGGGCCGTATGCCAAGGATGGCGGATCCGATTGGCGCCAGGTCTCCGACTACATCGGCGCGCACGCTCGGCCGGGCGATGGCATCTACTTCGATGCGACAACGAAACCCTCCCAGCGACCGCGAATTGCGATGCACCTCTACCCCGGCAGCTACACCGGGCTCGTGGACGTAGCGCTCGACGTTCCGTTCGACAAGGGAACCTGGCTGTGGGACTCGGTCATTCCCCTGAGCCAGGACTACCCCGCCCTCCGGGCCGTGCACACCCTGTGGGTCGTCGACCTCGACGGCAGTCCAGACCAGAAGTCGGGCGATGAGGCCCGCATCCTGCGCGACGACGGATTCACGCTACAGAGCACCGCACACCTGCACCGCACGACCGTCTACGAATTCACGAGGTGATCATGCCTGACACTCTTATCATCCTGCCGACCTACAACGAGGCGCAGAACCTGCCACGGCTGGTGCGCCAGCTCCGCGAGTCGGTGCCGGATGCCGCGATCCTCATCGTCGACGATGGCTCCCCCGACGGCACCGGCGCGATCGCCGACAGCCTCACCGCGGCGTACCGCGACCTCCACGTGCTCCACCGTGCTGGGCGGGAGGGTCTCGGCGCCGCCTACCGCGCCGCCTACGCCTGGGCGCTGCAGCGCGACTACGACACCGTCGTGCAGATGGATGCCGACGGCTCCCATCAGCCCACCGATCTGCCCGCCCTCCTGGTGGCGGCATCCGACCACGATGTCGTGGTCGGTTCGCGCTGGGTGCGCGGTGGCGGGGTCGTCGACTGGCCCCTCAAGCGCATGCTGCTCTCGCGCGCCGGCAGCACCTACGCCCGCATCATGCTCGGGCTCCCGTTCGCCGACATCACCGGAGGGTTCCGAGCCTTCTCCACCAGGGCGCTGCGCGCGATCGACACCGCTTCGGTGCACAGCCGGGGCTACAGCTTCCAGATCGAGATGCTCATGAGGGCCAACGACAGGGGAATGAGCATCCGCGAGGTTCCCATCACCTTCGTCGAACGGGAGTTCGGTGAGTCGAAGATGAGTGGCTCGATTGTCAAGGAGGCGCTGGCCGCCGTCACGAGGTGGGGTTGGGAGCGGCGAGTGCACGGCGAGCAACCGCTGGCTCGCAGCTCGGTCGCCGCGCGCTGATCATTGCGCCGGGGCCGCCAATGGGAGCAGTACCGAGACCCGCAGGCCGTGCCCCGTGTTGTGCAGTTCCACTGTGCCATTCGCCGCGCTCGTCGCGGCCTCGACAATGGACAGCCCGAGGCCGGTACCGTGATGGGCCGTGCGAGCGAGATCTTCCCGGGAGAAGCGATCGAACGCGCGCGGGAGAAAGTCTTCGCTGATGCCGGGGCCGTCGTCGACCACTGTCAGTCGCATCCCGGTCTCGGGCTCAAGCGAGAGGGCGAGCCAGACCCGACCTGATTCCCCCAGGGCGGTCACGGCGTTCTTGATGAGATTGTCGACGATGCGCCCGAAGGTCGCACTACTGAGCTGCGCGGCTCCGCCGGCGGCATCTCCCACTTCGTAGTCGATGGTGATCTGCGTGCTTGCCGCAGACAACCGCCCGCGGTCGACAGAATCCACGAGGGCCTCGGCAAGTTCACCGAAGGTCGCGTGCCCGCTGCTGCCACTGGCCTCGATCCGGGATAGCTCCAGCAGGTCCGACACGAGTGCGGTCAGCCTGTGCACCGCCGCCTCCGCGGCCCGAACTTCGCCTTCCTGCTCGACGGGAACTGCGCGGCGCAGCAGTTCGAGCCGAGCCTGGAGTAGCGCAAGCGGGGTCCTCAATTCGTGGCTCGCGTCTGACACGAGTTGCTTTTCCCGCTCTGCCGAGTCGTGCAAACCCGAGATCAGGCGATTGAGGGTTCGGGCTAGCTGGGTCACCTCGTCCCGCGCACCACCGACCTCGAGCAGCCCGGGTGACCCGGTCTGGATGAGTGAGTCCGCGCTGCGGCGCAGTTCTGCCACTGGCCGCAGGGCCGCTCCGGTGAGCAGCCAGGAGACCAGCGCGAAGAGGGCGGACAGGCCGGCGAGGCCCCAGGCCAGGCCGACGGTGAGCCGATTGAGAACCACCTGGTTCGAGGCGTCGCTGCGCGTCGCCACGATCGTCCACGGGCCGTCGGCGGTGTGCACTCTTGTGACGAGCGCCCAATAGGTCCTCCCCGAAACCGTGAGGGTCCGCGCACCCTCGGCGCCCTTGAGGAAGTCCTTGATCGACCCGTTCATCGCCTTCGGCAGGGTGGTCAGCCTCACGGCGCCAGCCTGATCCAAGACAGCGATCAGCTGGTCTTCTCCCGGTTGCTCCGGGCCCGCGTCGGGCAAGGCGGCACCTGCCCCCACGTAGGGAGCTGAGTCGCTCTCGAGCAGTTCCAGCGTCGTTCGGTCGAGGATGCTCGCCACCTGCCCATGCACGAAATACGCAGTCCCCGAGAAGAAGATCAAGGCCAGCAGAAACGATCCGATGGTGATCCGGGCCCGGATCGACAACCGACCGAGAATCACCGGGGGCTCACGTCGAGCTGGAATCCCACGCCGCGGCGGGTGGACAGGGTGACCCCCGTCTCGACAGGGTCGAGTTTGCGGCGCAGGTAGCTCATGTACTGGTCGACGACATTGGCATCCGTGTGCTCGATGGTTCCCCAGATTTCGCGCAATATCAGCTCCCGCGTGACGATCTGGTCGGCGTGCTGGGCAAGAAGGCGCAGCAGCGCGAACTCTTTGGGGCTCAACTCGATCCGCTTGGCACCGACCCGAACGACGTGATCGTGGTTGTCGATCGCCAGCTGTCCGACTCGCGTGACCTTAACCGGAACGAGCACCTCACGGCGCCGAAGCGCCCGCAGCCGCGCGGAAAGTTCGACGAGGGCGAAGGGCTTGACCAGGTAGTCATCGGCTCCCGCGTCGAGGCCCCTGACCCGATCCTCGACGGCGTCCCTGGCGGTGAGCAGCAGGATGGGTAGCGAGGCATGCTCCTGGCGAAGCCTGCGGCACAACTCGAGGCCAGACATCCCGGGCAGCATCACGTCGAGAACGGCGATGGTGTATTCGTGGCGTGCTGCCAGCATGAGGCCCTGCACGCCGTCGGTCGCCAGGTCGACGAGGTAGCCCTCTTCGCCGAGTCCGCGGGAGAGCAGGCGGCCCATCTCCTCCTCGTCTTCGACAACGAGCAGGCGGCCTGCTTCCTCGGCGGTGGGCTCCATGAAGCCATTGTCCCCCGTCAGGCTCGGGTGGTCACGCCACCATGGTGGGATTGCCCGAGCTCCTTGCTCGCACCGACAGCACGATCACGAGGCCGACAATGATCGCCGCGAAGAGGTAGCTCGTCAGGGTGGTTCCCACGCCCAGGCCGCCGTGCTCGACCGACTGCGAGAGCAGATCTCCCAGGGATGCCCCGAGCGGGCGAGTGAGCACGAAAGCGGCCCAGAATGCCGCAATCGCGTTCATCCCGATGAAGAAGAAGGCAACCGCCACGATCGCGGTGCCGGCTAGGAACAGCAGCAGGGACACGAGGTAGCCGAGGTCGAGGCTTCCCGAAATGAGGTCGCCCGCCGCAGTGCCCAGCGCGAAGCTGAACAGCACGGCCAGCCAGTAGTAGCCCTCGCGGCGCGTGGTGACGATGGTGCGAATCGACAGCGTCCTCTCGACCCGATACCAGAAGATGAATGTCAGTGCGAGGCCACCGCTGAAGATGAGGGTCGACGTGATGAGGCCCACGCCGAGTTTCTCGGTGAGGTTGTCAGCAATGAGGGTCCCGACAATGCTGATGACGACGATGGCGAGCCAGTACACGGCGGGCACGTATCGATCCAGTCTGAACTGCCCTACGAGAACGATCACCAGCAAGACCGCCACGATGCCGCTCGTGAGGATGAGCCCGAGCCCCAGGTTCACAGTGAGGTAGTGGGCGGCAATCTCGCCCACGGGCGTCGCGAGCAGCGTGATCACCCAGAAAACAAGGGTCACCTTGGGGACCTTGTTCGTAAGCTGCCTGGCAACGGAGATTGTCGTCATCGCACGAGGCTCGCAGCATGCGCTGGACGCATCCCGAAATGCCCGGCTGTGAGCCTGAAACTTCTCACAGGTGCGGCTTCTGGGGTCGGAAAGCTTAAAGTGATGCTCGTGACCAGGATCCTTGTCGTTGAGGACGACCCGACGATGCGCGCGCTCGTGGAGCGCGGACTTCGCGACGAAGGCTACGACGTGACGGTCGTGGCAAACGGCATGGATGCCCTCATCGCGGTCGCCAACGAAGACTTCGGTGCTGCCGCCATCGACGTCATGCTGCCCGAGATGACAGGATTCGAGATCTGCCGTCACTTGCGTCGGCAGGGCAGTACCCTGCCCGTGCTCCTGTTGACTGCCCGGGATGCCGTGGAGGATCGCGTGCTCGGCCTCGATTCGGGAGCGGACGACTATCTCACCAAGCCTTTCGCGTTCGCAGAATTCAGCGCCCGCATCCGTGCGCTCGTGCGCAGGGATGCCACGGCCCCACGCACCACATTGCGGATCGGCAACATCGACGTCGACTCTGCCACCGTCCGTGCCACGGTGGGCGGGAGATCGCTGCCGCTGAGCACCAAGGAGTTCGCGCTGCTGCGGCTGCTCGGCACCCGCGTGGGTGAGACCCTCTCTCGCCACGAGATCCTGCAGGAGGTCTGGGGCACCACGAGGCACATCGACCAGACGATCGTCGACCAGTACGTGAGCTACCTGAGGCGCAAACTCGAACCCGTTGCGGCGGGCCTGACGATCTCGACTGTGCGCGGCGTCGGCTACCTCCTTCGAGAGGACGGCTGATGTTGCGGCGACTGTCGGTGCGCGCGCGCATCACCATCGGGAGTGTGCTGGTCGCGGCGCTCCTGCTCGGCATTTCGCTCGTCGCGGTGCGCCTGCAGGTCGCGACGATCCTTTCCAGCGCAGATGTCACTCTCGCCGAGGGCGATCTCACCTCGTTCCAGAAAGACATCACGGCGAATCCGACGGAACCGGTCGACGACCCCGGCACCGGCGTGTTGGTCTACGTGCGAGCCCCCGACGGTAAGGTCCAGGTCAACACCCTGCCCCACGATGTGCTGGCGCTGGTCGAGCACCAGGTTCCGACGGTGCAGGAATACCAGACGACCGACGACGAGAGCAGGACCTTCGTGATCGTGGGCCGCGTGGTGTCGACAACCGCCGGAAACTGGGCGCTCTGGTCAGCTCGCAGCACAGCATCCAGCGACCTGGCACTCGATGGGCTCGGGACGGTCCTGGCCGTTGCCGGCGTGGTGCTGCTCCTCGGTCTCGGGCTTGCCTCGTGGCTGCTGGCCACCGCCGCCCTGCGACCGGTCACACGGATGCGGCGTCGCGCCGAGCTGCTCGGAGCCGATGCCGCCGACGGCGAGCTGCCCGTCGGACCGGCCCGCGATGAACTGAGCGCGCTCGCCACGACGCTCAACGCGTTCCTGGCTCGAGTGCGTGCCTCGACGGTGCGTGAGAAGCAAATGGTGTCAGACGCGGCACACGAGCTCCGGACCCCGCTGGCTGCCCTCAAGACGCAACTCGAGCTTGCCCACGACGACTTCGGGGATGCCGCGGCGCTCGCCCTGCAGGTGCGGGCCGCCGAGGCATCCGTCGCCCGCCTCTCGTCACTGGCTGCCAACCTGCTCGAGCTCACCCGCCTCGAATCGCACGAAGGACCGCGAGCCGTCAGCGGCGGCGAGCAGCTCGTGAGCGAACTGATGGGCAGCATCGACAGGGCGCGAATGCTCGGCCTTCCCAAGCGCGCAGACGTCGGGTTCACGGTCGACGCGGAGCGCGGCCAGCAGCGCTACGCGCTCGACCCGCAGGCCTTCGGTCGCCTGGCCGACAACCTGCTCGCCAACTCGATCTCGGCAATCGCCGAGGGTGGCTCGGTCGACGCGACCCTGCGTGAGGATGACGCCGGCCTCATCTTTGAGGTAACCGACGACGGCCCCGGTGTGCCTGAAGAATTCCTGGATCATGCCTTCGAGCGCTTCAGCCGACCCGATACCGCGCGCACCGCCAATGGCGGCGGGAGTGGTCTGGGGCTCGCCCTCGTGCAGGCGATAGCGGAAGCCGCCGACGGTCTTGCCAAACTGGAGAACACGCGGCCAGGGCTGCGAGTCACCGTGGCCATCCCCAAGATGTGAGGATTCACACCTGATGGGGCGCCGTTCGGAGCAACCGCATAGCTTCTGGCAACAGAGTGTTTCCTATGTCCACCGCGCAGACCCGGGAGCGTCCGAACCTTCCTCGGCAGTACGTTCGGGCTCCCCGCATCGACAGACGCAGGCAGTTCGCTCGTCGCTCGCTGCGCGCCGATCTTCTCGTCACACTGCTCTGGTCATCCGGCGCCGGCGCTGCCGCGATCTTCCTTGCTTCGGGGGGTGCCGCGCAGTTCGCCTCGCCCGCCCAAGACGTGACCAGCATCGGCATCCTCGCTGGCCTCGTCGGGTGTGATCTCATACTTGTCATGCTCGTGCTGGCCGCCCGGGTTCCGACCATCGACCGCACCATCGGCCACGACCGTGCTGTCGCGGTACACCGAACCCTGGGCAAGCCCGCCCTGTACCTCATCCTCGGCCATGCCGTGCTGTTGTTGATCGGCTACGGAATGAGCTCAGGCTTCAACCCGATCGCCGAGATCGGGCCGATGCTCGCCCTGCCGGACATGCCGCTTGCCTTCATCGGCATCGCCCTGCTGATCGCTGTGGTGTTCACCTCGCTGATCGCAGTGCGCCGCAAGTTCAACTACGAGGGCTGGCACCTCGTACATCTGCTCAGCTACATCTCGGTGATCTTCGCCCTGCCCCACCAGTTCAGCGTGGGGGGCATCCTTGCCAACGGCACGGTTCAGCGCGTCTACTGGATCGGGCTGTACGTCGTCGCGCTCGGTTCGATCGCCCTCTACCGGTTCATCGTGCCCGCCGTGTCGAGCCTGAGGCATCGGATCACGGTGGCCGGGGTCACCGCAATCTCGCCCGGGGTCACCTCAATCGACCTCACAGGGCGTCGGTTGCGGGCCCTGGGCAGCGTCGGCGGCCAGTTCTTCATCTGGCGATTCTGGACGGGCCGAACCTGGTGGCACTCACATCCGATCTCTCTCTCGGCGATGCCGACTGACTCCCGCGCCCGCATCACGGTGCGCGACCTGGGCAATGGCAGCGCCAGCATCAGCCAAGTGCCAGTCGGCACAGCGGTCTCGATCGAGGGCCCCTACGGTCTGTTCTCGGATGTCGCCCGCACCGCCCCGAGGCTCGCGATAGTCGCCGCCGGAATCGGGGTCACCCCGGTTCGCGCGCTGCTCGAGGGTGCCCGGGTTGCACCGGGCGAAGCGACGGTGCTCCTGCGGGCGAGCAGCGAAGACGAGACCTACCTCTGGGACGAACTCGCGGAGATCGCCGAGGCGAAAGGCGCGACGCTCTACACGATGGTGGGTCGGCGCTCGCCAGTCGGCCCGGGTTGGATGCCCGAACAGGATGCCCGGCGTGGAGTCACCCTGAGTAGCGTGTTCCCGCACCTCGCCGAGTCGGACCTGTACCTGTGCGGCCCCACCACCTGGCTCGACCTGGTGGAAGCCGACGCCAGGGCCACTGGCATGCCAGCCCACCAGATCCACGCGGAGCGGTTCGACTGGTGAGAACACGCGCAGTTCTGACCAGCATTGTCGCCTCGGTTGGCGTGCTCATCGTCGGGTGGCAACTCGGCGCGGCATCGACGGCGCGGACCGCGACCCCCACGACTACCTCGGCGGGCGGCAGCACCCCGACCAGGTCGGCAAGCGGCACCAGGCC
The DNA here is from genome assembly GCA_043754275.1 of Microbacteriaceae bacterium. Taxonomy (GTDB): domain Bacteria; phylum Actinomycetota; class Actinomycetes; order Actinomycetales; family Microbacteriaceae; genus Rhodoglobus. The sequence continues at coordinate 85,830 of JAYUVE010000033.1, forward strand.
GAGCATGCCCCCAACAGGTACCACCAGCACGTCGGCGACCAGCCCCAGCGCCTCCAGCGACGGGACCTGGACCGGCTCGAGCGTCGGTACCCGGTACGGCAGCGTGCAGGTGTCGGTCACGATCGCCGGTGGCCAGATCACCGAGGTCACCCCGCTACACCTGACCGACGCGGACGGTCGCTCGGTGCAGATCAGCAACCAGGCAGCCCCCATGCTGCGCCGAGAGGTCCTCTCCTCCCAGTCAGCGAACGTGTCAAACATCGGCGGCGCGACCTACACGAGCCAGGCCTACTTGCAGTCCCTGCAGTCGGCGCTAGACCAGGCCGGCTTCTGATGCGCCAGGTCTTCGAGACGATGGGCACCGTTGTCTCGCTCGAGAGCGCGGCCAGCGCGGCGACCCGGGCGGCCGTCGCGGGCGTATTCCGCGCTGCCGACGAGCGGTTTAGCCTTTTCCGCCCGGGCTCCGAGCTCAGCCGGATCGCGGCCGGGTCTCTCGCGCTTGTCGATTCGAGCGATGAGCTGCGGGATGCCTACGGCGCCGCGCTCGAGTGGCGCAATCGCACCGATGGGGCGTTCACGGCGAACCGTCCCGACGGCGTGATCGACCTGAACGGGATCGTCAAGGCCCAGGCCATGTCGGCCGCCGCCGGTGTGCTCGAACGCGCGGGATGCCGCGACTGGAGCCTCAACGTCGGTGGCGACATCCTCGTCTCAGGCCGCCAACCCGACGGTGCACCGTGGACTATCGGACTCGTCGACCCGGCCGACCTCGCGGCGATCCTGTGCTCCGTGGTGCTCGACGGCGCGCGCCGCGCGGTAGCGACTTCAGGCAGCGCCGAGCGTGGTGACCACATCTGGCGCGGCGGAAGCGCCTCTCCGGTCGAGTTCGTGCAGGTCTCCGTGATCGCCGATGACATCGTTACCGCCGACGTTCTCGCGACGGCAATCGTCGCGGGTGGTCACGCTGCCCTCGACGCGTTTACGACGCGCTTCGACTTCGACGTGCTCACCGTCGATCGCGGCGGCGAGTTGCTGGCTACCCCGGGCTTCCGGGCCGCTCTAGCCGAGGAATGGGCCGGCTGATACGCCGGGTTCTGTTCCTGCCGACTGTGACAAGCACCTGCGGCATTCGACGGCCATCTATCTACGACGTACGTTGCCGCACGCCTCTAGCGGTCTACCCGGAAACTGGACGAGCAGTCCGTAACGCTTCCTGTCTGACCTTGCTCCTGGCGAGGTTTACCTAGCCGACCGGGTCACCCCGGCCGCTGGTGGTCTCTTACACCACCGTTTCACCCTTACCCCGAGCCGAGGCTCGTGGCGGTTTACTTTCTGTTGCACTGTTCTCGCGGGTTACCCCGGGTGGGTGTTACCCACCGCCTTGCTCTGCGGAGCCCGGACGTTCCTCGAGGGCTGTTGCCAGCCCGCGCGGCCGTCTTGCCGACCCATTCGACTGGCAAGCCTACAGTCCGGCGCATTGTCTCGACGTGCTCGCGGCCGCTGAGCGACAGGATGGGGGCAAACCCGGGGCGACATACGATGAGCGGGTGAAGCAACCCGGCACCCCCACCCTCAGCGCCTGGCGCTTCGTGATCACGTTCGGCACCGTGAGCCTGCTCGCCGACTTCGTCTATGAGGGGGCTCGTTCGGTCACGGGGCCGATCCTGGCCGCCCTCGGCGCCACTGCGCTCGTGGTTGGTGTGGTCACGGGCGTGGGTGAGGCCGCCGCCCTGCTGTTGCGGCTCGTCTCCGGCCCGCTCGCGGACCGCACCAAGCGATTCTGGGCGTGGACGATCGCCGGCTACGCGCTCACCGTGATCGCGGTGCCCCCGCTCGGGTACGTTGGCGTGCTGTGGGTGGCGTGCGCGCTCGTGATCCTCGAGCGGGTGGGCAAGGCCGTGCGGTCGCCGGCGAAGGATGCCCTGCTGTCGTATGCCACGGCATCCACCGGTCGCGGGCGCGGCTTCGCCGTGCACGAAGCAATCGACCAGTTCGGGGCGGTGATCGGGCCGCTCGTGGTCGCCGCCATGCTCGCCCTCACCGGTAACCAGTACGGGCCGGCGCTCGCGGTGCTTGCGTTGCCGGGCGTGCTGGCCGTGGGCCTCGTGGTGTGGTTGCGCGCCCGGGTGCCGCATCCCGTCGACTACGAGGTCGAGCGCCACCCTGCCGCCACCGCTGAGAGCGCGCTTCCGCACCCAAAACTGCCTCGCGCGTTCTGGCTCTATTCGGCCTTCACCGCCACCACGATGCTGGGCTTCGCGACGTTTGGGGTTATTTCCTTCCACATCGCGAAAACGGGGCTGTTGCCTGCTCCGGCGATCCCATTGCTCTATGCGGGGGTCATGGTTGTCGACGCCCTCGCCGCACTCGCGACGGGCTGGGCATACGACAGGTTCGGCCCGCGCGTGCTGATTGTTCTCCCAGTGATCGCGGCAACGATCCCCGCGCTCGCCTTCGCGGGGTCACTGGCCGCGGTCGTGACCGGATCGCTGCTCTGGGGTGTGGCGCTCGGGGTGCAGGAGTCCACCCTGCGTGCGACGGTTGCCGACCTCGTTGACTCGCGACGGCGCAGCACCGCCTATGGCCTTTTCGCCGCGGTCATCGGCGTCGCAACCGCAGCAGGCGGCACCCTTGCCGGTGCGCTCTACGGGGTGTCGCTGCCCGCCCTCATCATCGTCACGGTTGCCGTTCAGGCAGCCGCGATCGCCCTTTTCCTCGTGACTCGGCTAGCTCGACGGCAGGCCTAGGGCGAGCTCAGAGGCCCGACTCGCCCGTGCGCACCAGGATCGCCTCGCTCGACGCGCACATGATCACGTCGTCAGGCGCGGCCGCCCTGATCGCCTGCATCTCGTTCTCGAGCAGCTTCACGCCCGAGGCCAGCGAAACCCCGCCGCGCAGCAGGGATGCCCCGGTTCCGTAGCGAGCGCGCTGGCGCTCGTAGAGGGCGAGCAGGTCGGCCGGCACCTTCGCCTCGATGCCCTCTCGACCCGAGGCCGCCACGACCCGCTCGGCCGAGATTGTTGCGAGGAGGGCATCCCGTTCCGCCTGCACTTCGGCGGTGCGGTTGTTCAGCGCCTCCAGCGCCGCGGCGGTCTTGTCCGTCTCGGTCTGCTGGGCTTCCAGTTTCTCCATGACCGTGAGCTCAATCTCCTCGAGGTCGCCGAGTCGCTTCTTCAGGGCAGTGAGCTCCTGTTCGAGCGCCGCGACGTCCTTGACCGATGAGCTGCCCTGCAGTCGTTCGGTGTCCCGCCTGATCCGTGTCTCGACGACCTCCACATCGGATTCGACGCGCTTGAGTTCGAGCGTGACGTCTTCGAGGGCACCATTCTGCTGGCCCAGGGTGAGACGGAGCGCATCGGCGTCCTTGGCGAAGCCCGCGAGTGTTGCGTGTTCGGGCAGGCTCTTGGCACGGTGGTCGAGCTGCGCGAGTTTCGTGTCGAGGGCCTGCAGGTCGAGCAGCAACGCCTGGTCGTCTGGACTGGCTTTGAGCGCCATGTTCTACTCTCTCGAAGTCATTGGATCGGCAGTCACTGAGTAACCGCGAAGTCCCACGGGTCGGTGCGCAGGTCGCTCACCGTGATCGTGACGCCGGGCAGCTCGGCCCGGAGGTCGGATGCCGCAGCATCCAGCCACAGCCACTCGCTAGCCCAGTGGCTCACGTCGACCAGCGCGGGCCCCCCGCCAGCCGCCCTGGCGTTCTCGCGTGCCTCTGAGGCCGGATGGTGACGCAGATCGCTCGTGATGTACACGTCGGCGGCAAGCACCTCCGGTTCGGACAGGTAGGCGTCACCGGCTCCCCCGCACAGCGCGATCGTCTTCACGGGCCGGTCGAAGTCCCCCGACACCCGGATGCCGGTCGCCGTCGCCGGCAGCAACTCACCGAGGGCGCGCGCGAGCCTGCCCAGCGTGGTGGGCTGCGCGAGCTCGCCGACCCGTCCGATGCCGCGCGTGGGGTCGGCGGCGGGGACGATGGGGCGCTGGCCCACGAGGCCGAGTCGCGTCGCGAAGGTGCCCGACGTGCCGGTCTCCACGACATCCGCATTGGTGTGGGCGGCGAGCAGCGCGCAATTCGCCCGGATGAGTCTCGTGAGGGCCGCACCCTTGTAGCGGTCGGCGGCCACCGTCGTGACTCCGCGTAGGAGCAGCGGGTGATGCACGAGCAACAGGTCGGCTCCCGCGGCGATCGCCTCGTCGACGGTGTCGAGCACGGCATCCACGGCGAGCATGATGCTGGCCACTTCAGCACCGAGATCTCCCGCGATGAGGCCGACGGCATCCCAAGGCTCAGCGCCCGCGACCGGCCAGAGTCGCTCGACGGCTGCATGGACATCGGCGACGGTCAGGGACACGAGCCCCAGTCTATTTCCCGGTGCGTGCATGCCGGTGCGTGCGTGCCGGTGCCCGCTTCCGGTCGCTGCGATCAGCCGCGCAGGGCTTCCTGGCGGCGGATGGCGGGCACCCCGGCGACCAGCGGAACGAGCAGCCCGAGCACGAGCGCCACGAACACGCCCACGTCGCTCGTTGCGAGGTCGCTATCGAGCGGCATCCCCAGCAGGGTGAAACCGTAACCCTGCCACCCTAGCCAGGTGACCGTCGCGGTGGTGAGCCCGAAACCGATCGCGCTGATCACGAACAGCGCGATCAGGTTGAGCCAGCGCACGTCGGCGTAGACCCCTCCGCGCATGAGCAGCGACTGCGAGTCGAAACGCCGGTTGCGGATCATCGTCTCGGCCGCGAAGATGCCCGCCCAGGCAGCGGTCGGCACGGCAAGGGTGGTCGCGGCATCCCTGAACAATTCGAGGGTGCCCCCGGCAATCCCGAAGGTGAGCAGCAGTGCCAGCCCGCCTAGAAGCACGCCGACGATCACTATCGACCACTGACGCCGCACTTTAACGCCGATGGCCTGCAGCGCGAATCCGCCAGAGTACAGCGTCAGGATCACGCCGGAGAGCAGGCTCAGCGCGGTCGCCGCGAGCAAGGGAACCGGGTACCAGCTGGGCAACATGAGCCTGAGCGTGTCTAGCGGGGAGAGCTGGAAGCCGCTTGCGATGCCCTTGTCAGAGGCGGCCAGAAGCGCGCCGTAACCGATGAGTACGAAGGTCGGCAGGGTGGTTCCGATGGTGGCCCAGAGCATGGATGCCGCACCGCTGGTCGCCGGCCGCTGGTAGCGGGCCAGGTCGGCGCCGCTGTTCGCCCACACCAGCCCCACGACGCTGAACACGAGGACCGCGCCGGTGACGGTCAGCACCCACGGCCCGTCTGGGGTGGTGAGGGCCACGGCGAAGTCGACGTACTTCCAGGTGATGGCGATGAGCCCCACCACGAGGATCGCGGAGACGACGCTCAGGATGAGCTGGATGCGCGCGAACAGTGGATACCCCGCAAATGCCACGAGCAGCGCCACCAGGAACGCGATGGCCAGCGAAATGAGCAAGAGCTGTCGCTCGCCGATCGCACCGTCGAGTCGTGCGCCGACGAGGATGATCGCGACCGATGAGGCAAGCAGCCACAGCAGAACCGCCCCCCAGAACAGGCGCGTGACGAGGGCGAGTAGCGCGGGCACGACGTTACCGAGCAGGCCGAACGTCGCACGGGACACGACCATCGTCGGCTGGCCGCTGCGCTTGCCCGCGAGCGTGGTGAGACCAAGCGGGATGAATGACAGGGCCACCCCCGCCAGGATCGAGACGATCGACTGCCGAAGGCTCATGCCCACGGCGAACACGGTCGCACCGAGTCCGACACTCAAGATCGAGGAGTTCGCGGCGAACCACAGCCAGAACAGTCGCGCAGCGCGACCAACCCGGTGATCGACCGGGGTGGCGTCGAGTCCGCTGTCCTCAAGAGTGAAGACCTTCATGCGGACAGGTTCGCCGTCGCTCAGCACGACTTCGTCGGCCGGAACCCGAACCGTCGAAATCGGACCGGAGGGCGGGTGGATGGCCCCGGTTACGACGGCGATTCCCGAGGTGTCCACGGAGACGGCTCCGAGCCCGGGAGCCGCACGGTCGGTCTCGTCGACGTCGTCGGGCAGCTCCTCCTCGTAGGCCTGGTCGATGATCGTCACCGATCCGGTATCGGTCGGGACGGGCTCACCGGCGGCCACAGACATCGGTTCGATGAAGATGGCTGAGGGCGTGGCTTCCGCGGCAGTCTGCGGTTCGGGATCGCGGCGCAGCGGTGGTTCTTCGGCTCCTGGCTCTTCGTCGGCTCCGCTGAGCAGGTCATCGAAACTGAACTGCCGAGCCAGGGTCGGCGTCGCAGGCGTTGGGTCCGTCGGAGGCTGCTCAAGCGGATCCGCAACTGGCAGGTCGGCCTGCTCGGCGGGAGGCGGCCAGGTGTCGGCGAGAGCGGCGGCGCCAGGCACCGGCGATGCTCCCGTCGGTGGATGTGAAGCGACCTGCGAGGGCAACACTGGTGGTCCGTGCAGCGTCGGCTCGATGAGCGGAGGCGGCCCGGAAGACTCCGGCTGCTCCAGTGTCTCCACCTGTTCCGGCTCGATCACGATTTCGGCCTCGACCACTGCATCCGCATCGGCCGCTTCATCGGGAAGCGACTGCCACGGAGGCGACTGGAGATCGACCGGTTGGTCGGTTGGTGCCCCGGTGGCTGGCTGAAGGTCAGGCCCGGGCTCCGTGTCGGCGCCGTAATCGGGTCCAGGGGACCAGTTGGGGCCAGGTGCCGGTACCTCCCAAGCGGGAAGTGCAGCGGGCGGCACCTCGACCACCGGCGGCTCGACCACCGGTGGTTCGAACACCGGTGGCTCGCCCAGGCTTGGCTCGCCCACTGGTGGCACGCCCGCTGGTGGCACGTCCGCTGGTGGCACGTCCGCTGGTGGCTCGACTGCGGGTGGCGGGATTTCGGCTTCCGGCAGTGGTTGCTCCCACTGCGCCCCCGGAGGGGCAGGATCGAAGGAGTACGGGGGCTGCGCGCCCGGAAGCCCCGGCTCGTCGTAAGCGGGCTGGTCGTACGCGGGCTGATCGTATGTCGGCTGATCTGGTGCCGGCGGCTCGGGTTCGGCATAGGGAGGCGGCTCGACCGGGGCATCATCGTCGTACTGGGGTAAGGGCCACGGGGTGATGGGGCTGCCGGAGTCGATGAAGGATTCCGGGGGTTGCATGTCGCTGCCCCGCTCGCGCAACTCCCGCGCTTCCTGGTCGCGCTGCTCGAACTGGGCCTGCAATTGCTGAATCGCTTCCAGCGTCGCACTGGGTTTGTCGGCGGCAGTTTCGGCAACGTCCACCGGCTGCTCCTCGGGCAGCGACTGTCGCACCAGATGGTCCAGCGGATCGGGGAGATGCACCGCCTGTGATGGGTCTGGTGCAGGGAACGTGCTCCAGGGGGCCGGTGCCTGCCAGGTCGGCGACGCACTGGGTGGCGGAGCAGAGCCCTGGGTCGGGTTCGGTGGGGTCGGCATCGGTGGGGTCGGGATGAGCCCCTCGGGCAGCGAGTCGATCGGGCCGGTCGGCTCCAGAGGAAAACTGGGCACCGCCGGATAGGAGTCGGCGACAGGGTAGGTCGTCGGCGGCACCACCGACACGGGTGGTTCGGGAGCCGTCGGCAGCTCAGGTGCCTCCGCTTCCTCGGTCGGCGCCTCAGGGGCCGCCGCTTCCTGGGTCGGCGCCTCAGGGGCCTCCCGCGCCCCAGGGATCGGGATGACGCCGGTGTTCATGCGCGAAAGGTCGGCCGCGAGGGCATCAGCGAGGGCATCGTCGTCGTGCAGGCCGGGCGTATCCGACGCTGCTGGCGTGCTTGCTGTGGGCGGCGTGAACGTAGAACGCCTGGGGCCCGACGTGGCGATCGTCGGGTCGAAGGGAATCTCTCCGTCAACTTCGTCGTCGTCTCCCATGCGGAAATACTACGGCGCTGTACCCCGCAGACGCTCGTGCCGAGCCGAGCCGAGCGCCAGCAAAGTCACGGCCGCGAGGATCACGACGAGCCCCACCCAGCCGGCCAGAGCCAGCCGCTCCCCCACCACGACCACTGCGAGCAGGGTCGCAACGAAGGGTTCCAGCAATGTGATCGTGGTCGCCGTGCTGCTGTTCAGCCAGCGCATGCCGACCCCGAACAACTGATAGGCCACGAACATTGGCCCCAACGCCAGATAGCAGGCGATGCCGATCGACTGCCAGGACTGCAGCAGGGCAGCGCCGAACACGAGCAGCACTGGCAGCAGCAGCAGCGCCCCGAACCCGAACAGGGCACCCATGACTCCGCGCGGTGCCTGACCGGGTCGGATGCCGCGGCTCGAGCAATACGTGTAGAGGGCATACGCCAGCCCCGCGACCAGCCCCAGACCGATGCCGAGCCCCACGTTTGGCCCGGATTTCGCGGCCGACGCCCCACCCAGCGCGAGCAGCGCGACTCCGCCCACTGCCGCGGTCGTGCACAGCACCCACCGCCGCGACAGCCGATGCCTCTCGAACAGCCACTCGAGGAGGGCCGCGAACACCGGTCCGCTGCCCAGAGAAACGACGTTGCCGATGGCAACGCCCGCGAGGTGCATCGAGGAGTAAAACGCGAGTGGGTAGACGAACACCCCGAGGGCGCCCAGCAGCAGCCAACGGCGGCTCGCGGCATCCCGAATCGCTTGCAGGGCGGGTTTCGCTGAGACTCCGAAGAGCAGCAGCCCGCCGACCGTCATCGTGGATGCCCCCACCGCGAGCGGGCTCACCGATGCGGGAAGGAAGCTCGCGGCCGTGCCCGTGGTGCCCCAGAACAGCGACGCGAGCACGAGCGCCCACACCCCGGTGGCGCGAGTCGAGCGCGCCGCCGAGTCCATTGGTCGAGGGTATCGGCGCTTCGTGCAGATGCGCCCAGCGACTCGCTCGCTAGGGTGTGGTCGCACCCAGCTCACGTGGGCCCCACCGGGCTCGACTCCCCGTCGCACGGCCGCCACGTCGCTACGCAACGCGCCGGAACCGGCTCCGTGGGCCCAGCAAGCGGTTCTCGCGCCGCGCAAACAAACGTGAGATGCCCGCGGCCTGCGGCCGCAGTCATCTCACGTGGGCCCTACCGGGCTCGAACCGATGACATCCACGGTGTAAACGTGGCGCTCTACCAACTGAGCTAAAGGCCCCCTTGCGGTTTTCCGCGGGAATTCAAGGTTAGCGCTATCCGACGCTTGCGGAAAATCACGAGATTCTGCGGGTGATTTCGGGCCTTCACCGGCGCCTCACCGGCACGAAGCCCATCGTCCTCGGCCGGGAGACCCCGTATCCACACATCGGTCCGGTTGCCCGCAAATGGTGACCCGCTCTCACCGACCCTGGAACTTCAGCGGGTCGTTGCATCGGGCCCGACGGGGTCCATTGGCGAGCATCTCGTAAACACCTTGCACCTCCGCGATCCAGGCGAGCACGTGGGGGCGCGAATTCACGGCGGGAGTCACTTTCAGCTCGCGACGACGTGCACCATGTGCTCCGGAGGTCGCCCTAAACTCCATGCTCGCGATCATGCCAGGGTGGTCGATCCAGG
>JAYUVE010000034.1:0-8948 GCA_043754275.1 Microbacteriaceae bacterium
CTCGTGGACGACCACGAGATCGTGCGTCGCGGCGTCGCCGATCTCATCAATGCCGAGACCGATCTCGAAGTGGTGGGCGAGGCGTCCACCGTGCGACAAGCGCTCGGTCGGGTGGCGGCGACGAGGCCGGCCGTCGCGGTGTTGGATGTGCGCCTGCCCGATGGCAGCGGGATCGACCTGTGCCGCGACATCCGCTCCGCTCACCCCGAGGTGGCGTGCTTGATGCTCACCGCCTACGACGACGATGAGGCCAGCTATGCGGCTGTGCTTGCCGGGGCGGCTGGCTATGTGCTCAAGGACATCAGGGGCCAGGGCCTCCTGGAGAGCATCCGTCGGGTTGCTGCCGGTGAGTCCCTTGTCGATCGCACGGTGTCTCGGCGCGTCGTGGAGGCAGTGACACAGGAGGGTGGCTCGATCGCGGTCCTCAGCCTGCGAGAGCGACAGGTGCTCGACCTCATCGCGGCGGGCCTTACCAACAGGCAGATCGGCGAGCACCTCGAACTGGCCGAGAAGACCGTGAAGAACTACGTCTCGGGCCTGCTCACCAAACTTGGCATGGAGCGTCGGACCCAGGCGGCCGTCTACGGATCGCAGCTGCCGAAACTCTGACGGGACGTTCTACCCTCCCGTCGAACGCACAGACACGGCAGGATGGTGCCATGACAAGTACCTCCGCCACTCCTGTGTCGTCCCGGACGATCCGGCTGTTCACCGCCTTCACGGGCGTCACGTCACTGCTGATCTTCCTACAGGCAGTCACGGCAGGGGAGTTCGTGTCGCAGGAAGACCGCGACCCCTGGATCGCCGTCCACGGCATCGTCGGCAATCTCACTCTCCTCGTCGCGCTCGCTGTCGCAATCTTCACGATCGTCGCCTTCCGGGCCAGTCACCGCGTGTTGATGTGGGCATCTATCACCCTGTTTGTGCTGTTGCTGATCCAAACGGTGATCGGGCACCTCATTACCGAGGCGAAACAGGATGGCTGGATCGGGGTGCACGTGCCGCTGGCCCTGGTCGTTTTCGCGCTGACGGTGTGGCTGTCGATTCGCGCGGTGGCTCTGCGCAAGGCCAGCTCACCGGAATAACTCCCCCACCGCTGCGTTTACACTGGTATGCAGTAAATACGTGCTCCGGGGTCGGTGAAAGTCCGAACCGGCGGTGATAGTCCGCGAACCTCAGTGCTTGACCTGGCTGGGGCCGATCCGGTGGAATTCCGGGGCCGACGGTAATGGTGGGGTTTTCTGTTCGTCAGAAGCGACACCTCAGTCCGGATGAGAGGAAGCACGGGAGAGTTCGGCGACGCCGTCCTCTCTTCCCGGAGTCCGTCTTTCGAGAAGACATGGACACCGGATGACCGAGACCGAGCAGTTCGAGACCGCGATGCACCACGCCCTCGCGCTCGCTGCGAGAGGCCCGGCCACCGGCCCCAACCCCCAGGTGGGCGCCGTACTGCTCGATGCGGACGGCACCATCGTGGCCGAGGGGTGGCACCGCGGTGCCGGCACCGCACACGCCGAGGTGGATGCGCTGTCTCGCGTGAGCGACGCGGCGGGCCTCACCGCAGTGGTCACCCTCGAACCCTGCAACCACACCGGCCACACCGGCCCCTGCTCCGTAGCGCTCATCGAAGCGGGAGTCTCCCGCGTGGTCTACGCCGTGCCCGACCCCTCCCCCGTCGCGGGCGGTGGCGGCCAGCGCCTGCGCGATGCCGGCGTCGAGGTCATCCAGGGCGTGCTGGCCGATGAGGCCAGCGAGTTCCAGCACAAGTGGCTGACTTCCGCACGCCTGGGGCGACCGTTCGTGACCGTCAAGTGGGCGGCATCCCTCGACGGGCGGGCGGCTGCGTCCGACGGCTCTAGCCAGTGGATCACTGGCGCGGCATCCCGCCAGAAGGTGCACGAGCAGCGCTCGGCGCATGACGCGATCCTGGTCGGCACCGGCACGGTGCTTGCCGACGACCCCTCGCTCACCGCACGCGGAGATGCGGGCGAGCTCATGCCGCAGCAGCCGCTGCCGGTCGTGATCGGCCAGCGCCCCATCCCTGGCGACGCGAAGCTCTGGGATCACCCCCGGGGTGTGCTCGAGAGCGGAACCCGTGAGCTGCCCGAAGTGCTCGAATGGCTGTACGGGCAGGGCATTCGCAGGGCCTATGTCGAGGGTGGCCCCACCCTGGCGAGCGCGTTCGTCGAGGCCGGCCTGGTCGACGAGTACTCGATCTACCTCGCCCCGAAACTGCTGGGCGGGCCCAAGCTGGCGCTCGGCGACATCGGAGTCGGGAACATTTCCGAGGCTCGCGAACTTCACATCATTGCCGTGGACGGGCTGGGCGACGACCTTTTGGTCACCGCTCGGCCGAAGGAAGGACAGTAACCATGTTCACCGGAATCATCGAAGAGCTGGGCGAGGTGACCGCCTGGCAGCAGGACGGGGATGCCGCGCGCATCACGGTCCGCGCACCGCTCGCGGTCTCCGACGCGCGCCACGGAGACTCGATCTCGGTGAGCGGGGTATGCCTGACCGTCGTCGAGCAGGGGCCGGACTGGTTCACCGCCGACGTGATGGCCGAGTCGATCGCCATTTCGACCCTCAACGACAGCGTCGCAGGACAGCTGGTCAACATCGAGCGCGCCGCCCAGGTCAATGATCGCCTCGGCGGCCACATCGTGCAGGGGCACGTCGACGGCACCGCGGAGCTATTCGCGGTGCAGAACGGCAGCGCATGGCGGGTGCTGCGCTTCAGCCTGGCCCCGGATGTCGCACCCCTCGTCGCCCGCAAGGGCTCGATCGCGGTCGATGGCGTCTCGCTCACGGTCAGCGACGTGGGCCGGGACTGGTTCGAGGTGTCCCTCATCCCCGAAACCCTGGTCGCGACGACCCTCGGATCGCGTGCCGTCGGCGACGCGGTCAACATCGAGACAGACATCCTGGCCCGCCATGTGGCGCGGCTCCACGAGTTCGAGAAGGCCGATGACAGCGAAAGGATCAGGTCATGAGCCTGGCAAGCATTCCCGCGGCAGTTGCTGCGCTTCGCGAAGGTCGACCGGTCATCGTCGCAGATGATGAGGGTCGCGAGAATGAGGGCGACGTCATCATCTCGGCTGAGCTCGCTAGCCAGGAGTGGATCGCCTGGATGGTGAAGGTGTCGTCAGGGTTCATCTGCGCCCCGATGACCAACGCGATCGCTGATCGACTCGGCCTGCCCCTCATGACCGAGCACAACGAAGACCCCCGCGGCACGGCGTACACAATTTCGGTGGATGCCGCCGACCGCCTCAGCACCGGCATCAGCGCGGCCGACCGCTCGCACACCCTGCGCGTGCTCGCGGACCCGCTCGCCACCGCGGCGAGCCTGCACCGCCCCGGCCACATCCTGCCCCTTCGCGCCAAGGATGGCGGGCTCCAGATGCGCGATGGCCACACCGAGGCCGCGGTCGACCTGATGATGCTCGCGGGCCTGAACCCGGTTGCGGCGATCGCCGAGATCGTCGACGAGGATGGCGAGATGATGCGCTTGCCCAATCTCATCAAGATGGGCGAGCGGGAGAACCTGCCGGTCATCACCATCGAGTCGATCATCGCCTACCTGATTGCCAACGAATGTGAGGGGTTGCCGCGGGTCATCGACGCGATCCCCGAGATGTCGCGGGTCTCGTTCGAAGTGGAGACCACGGTGCCGACCGAGCACGGGGAGTTCATCGTGCGCGCCTACCGCGACCGCTCAACCGGAGCCGACCACGTCGCCTTCATCAAGGGCCCGCTCAGCAACAATGCCCTCGTGCGCGTGCACTCAGAGTGCCTGACCGGCGAGGCATTCGGCTCCCTCAAGTGCGAGTGCGGACCGCAGCTGCAGGCGGCGCTGGACACCATCGACCGCGAAGGCGGCATGGTGATCTACCTGCGCGGACACGAGGGGCGAGGCATCGGTCTGATCAACAAGCTCAGGGCATACCGCCTGCAGGAAGACGGGCTTGACACCCTCGACGCGAACCTGGCCCTGGGCTTCCCCGCCGATGCCCGCGACTACGGCGCCGCCTTCGGCATCCTCAAGGATGTCGGGCTGAGCTCGATCCGGCTGCTGAGCAACAACCCGGAGAAGCGCCGCCAGCTCGAAGAGCGCGGAGTCGTCGTGACCGAGCTCGTGCCCCTGGTGGTCGGCGTGGGCGAGTTCAACGAGGGTTACCTCGAAGCCAAGCGCGACCGCATGGGCCACACGCTACCCTCTGATGCAGTACTCGACCAGGCCCTCGCGGCCACGAACCTCAACAACGCAGCGAAAGGCAACTGATGAGCGGCGAAGGTCATCCCGCACTCGATACCGACGGCACGGGGCTGAAGATCACGATTGTCTCGGGCCTGTGGCACCATGTGATTGCTGACGGGCTCCTCGCGGGCGCGCGGCGAGTGCTCGCGGCATCCGGAGCCGACGTCACCGAGGTGCAGGTTCCCGGCAGCTTCGAGCTGCCGCTGGCGAGCAAGGTCGCCCTCGAGAACGGGGCGGATGCCGTGGTTGCGCTCGGCGTGATCGTGCGCGGCGGAACCCCGCACTTCGAATACGTGAGCTCAGCCGCGACCGACGGGCTGACCCGCGTCGCCCTCGACACCGGCAAACCCGTGGGTTTCGGGGTGCTCACACTCGACGACGAGCAGCAAGGCCTCGATCGGGCGGGATTGCCAGGCTCCACCGAAGACAAAGGCGCCGAGGCGGCACAAGCGGCACTCGCCACGGCAATCGTGCTGCGGGGTATCCGAGGCCAGTAATCTGGCACTCGTGACCTCGCAGACCCTACCCACCGGATTCAACCCGTTTGCCGAGCCCAGGACCAAGGTTCCCGCCCGCTGGATCGCCCTCTTCGCGACCGCTTGGCTGGGGATCTGGATGGCGCAGCTTACGCCCATCCAGCTGCTGTTGCCCGGCCAGATCGACCAGATTCGCCTCGCGACGTCGACTGTCCCGGTCGCGCTCTCTTCGACGGACTGGATCCAGAGTGTCCTCGCCTTCGGCGTGATTTCGGGCATAGCGGGCGCCTGCGCCCTCATCACCTACCCGCTCACGGGAGCTCTCTCAGACCGCACGACATCGCGACTGGGCCGGCGGCGACCGTGGATGTTGGTGGGCACCGCCATCTTCGCGAGCGCGCTTTTCTTGCTCGGTCTGCAGACCACTCTGGTCGGGGTAGGCATCTTCTGGTCGTTGGCCATCATTGGTTTCTGCGTCGTCTCGGCCGCGATCACGGCGACCATCTCCGACCAGGTGCCGGTAGCCCAGCGCGGATTCGTCTCAGGGTGGGTGTCCGCGCCCCAGGCCATCGGTACGGTCCTGGGCCTCGCGCTCGTGCTCGCATTGGCACTGAGCACGCTTCTCGGCTACGCCCTGGTGGCCGTGGTCGTCATCGTTTTGGTGCTCCCCTTCGTGATCTTCGTGCCCGACGAAGTGCTGCCCAAGGTGCTGCGCGCGCCCTTCAGGTTGAGCGGCCTCATCAAGGGGTTCTGGATCAGCCCCGTGAAGTTCCCCGACTTCGGCTGGACGCTGCTCGGTCGCATCCTGGTCAACCTCGGCAACGCGTTCGGCACCACCCAGTTGCTCTACTTCCTGATGTTCGGCCTCAACCGCGGCGCCTCGGCCCAGGACGACCTTCTGACCCTCACCGTCGTCTACCTGGTCTTCTTCATCGCCGCGGCTCTAGGATTCGGCAAACTCAGCGACAAGATCGGCCGTCGCAAGGTCTTCGTCTACGTGTCGGCCTACCTGCAGGGCATCGCCGCGCTCCTGCTCGCTTTCATCCCCGACCTGTCAATCGCCTACGTCGGCGCGGGCCTGCTCGGGCTGGGCTACGGATGCTACATGGCGATCGACCAGGCACTCGCGACCCAGGTGCTGCCCAGCTCCCACTCCCGCGGCAAAGACCTCGGGATCATGAACATCGCGACGACCGTGCCGCAGGCAGTGGCCCCGTTGCTGGGAGCGCTCGTCGTGGCATCCCTCGGCGGATTCACCGGGCTGTTCGTGGCATCCGCGGTGTTCGCGGGGCTCGGCGGGCTTGCGGTGATCCCGATCAAGAGCGTTCGGTAGTGCGCGCGATCCTGGCCGTGGGGTCGGGAAGTTCCTTTCCGGGAAGGTAGGGGCACTCTGCCCTACGTTCCCAAAAGAGCAACTGACCCCGCCCCGCCTTCGGGCGCCCCGCTTCGACCACTCAGTCCAAGAACAGCGCCCGCAGCCTGCGCGTCGTGAAAACCAGACCGATCACGACCATCACGACGAAGTAGAGCACGTGCACGAGCATCCCCGGGTTGAGGGCGCCCGTCGTCAGCCCGCGCACAAGCTCGACCCCGTGCCAGAGCGGTAGCGCCTGCACCACCCATTGGATCGGCTGTGGGTAGACCGTCAGCGGGTAGAACGTGGCCGAGAACAGGAACATCGGCAGCAACACGAACTGGATCCAGTCCATCTGCTGGAAGCTCTTCAAGTAACTGGTGATTCCCATCCCCAAACTGGCGAAACCGAAGGCGATGAGCAGCAGCGCCGGCAGGGCGAAGATCGCGGTCCACGACAGGTTGAGCCCCAGCGCCTGCATGACCAGCAGGAAGGTCGTGCCGTAAGCGGCCCCGCGCAGCAGGGCCAGCGAGATCTCGCCGAGCGCGACATCCAGCGGGCCGAGGCTCGTCGCGAGCATGCCCTGGTAGAGCTTGCCGAAGTGCATCTTGAAGAACACGTTCCAGGTGGAGTCGTAGATCGCCCCGTTCATGGCCGAGACGGCCAGCAGCGCTGGGGCGATGTATGCCGCATAAGGAATCGCGTTGCCGTTGGCGTCGAGCACGCCCGCGCCGATGTAACTGCCAAGGCCAATGCCGAGGGCGAGCAGGTAGAACACCGGCTCGAAGACACCGGTGAGCACGATGATCCAGTTGCTGCTGCGGGTCGCGAGCAGCCCCCGGGCGACGACCGCGCGGGCGTTGCCCGAGTAGAGGGCTCGCACCCCCGCGCTGGAGCTTGGAGCGTCGACACTCACTTGTTCAACCTCCGCGTCACGTTGCGGGCACAGAGTTGCCAGCCGAGAATGCCGAGGGCGAGCAGGTAGGCGACGTGCAGCACGCTGACAAAGAGGGGTTCGGTGGGGCCGTAGACGAACTGGCGACCCAGCTCGCTCGCGTGCCAGAGCGGCGAGAGCCACCCGATCCACTGCAGGAATGCGGGCAGCTGGGTAAGCGGGAACACGGTGCCGCTGAACAGGGTCAGCGGCAGGATGACCACTCGCTGCAGGATCGCGAACTGGCCGCGATCTTCCTCGATCGTCGCCGCGTAGGCCGCGACGGGGCTGAAGGCGAATCCAGCGAGCAGGCCCGCAGGGATGGTGAAAATCGCCCAGGGTGAATGTACCGCCCCAAAGATCGACATGACGATGAAGTAGATGGTCGTGGTCACGAGCATCCGCAGCGCGACGAAGATCATGGTGCCGTCGACGATCTGACGCGGGGTAATCGGTGAGGCGTTCATCCCCACATAGGTCTGGTTCCATTTCAAACCGAGCAGGATGCCGAAGGTGTACTCCTCCATCGCCACCAGCACCGCGGCGGATGCGAGCAGCGCTGGGGCTACGAACTCCAGGTAGGTGATACCGGGAACCGGGCCGACGTTCTTGGTGATCAGGGTGGCCAGGCCCACGCCGAAGGCAAACAGGTAGAGCACGGGCGTGCCGATCGCGGTGGCGATGACTGTGCCCGCGTAGCCGCGCATCTGGCGGATCTTGTGCTCGGTGACATACCAGGCGCTGCCCAGCTTGACCGCGTCAGTCATTCGACCAGGGTCCGGCCGGTGAGCCGCAGGAAGACGTCTTCGAGGCTCGACCGGCGCACGAGGCTCGTCAGCGGCGAAAGCCCGCGCCGGGTCACTTCAACGAGTGCCTCTTCGCCGTTCTTGGCATAGACCAGGATGCGGTCTGGTAGCACCTCAAGCCGGTCGCCGACCCCCGCGAGCTTCTTGGCCGCCCCCTCGTTGCGATCCGAGCCGAACCTCACCTCAAGCACCTCGCGACTGGAGTGCTCCTTGATGAGGGCGGCGGGCGCACCTTCGGCCATGATCTGACCCTTGTCGACGACGACGAGCCGGTCGCAGAGCTGCTCCGCCTCATCCATGTAGTGGGTGGTGAGCACGAGCGTGGTGCCCTGCTCCTTGAGGCGGAATAGCCGATCCCAGAGGATGTGTCGAGCCTGCGGATCCAGCCCCGTCGTGGGCTCGTCGAGGAGCAGGATGCGCGGCTCATTGATGAGCGCGCGCGCGATGGTCAGGCGCCGCTTCATCCCGCCGCTCAGGTCATCGACCTTGGCTTTCGCGCGGTCGGAGAGCTGAGCGAACTCGAGCAGCGCGTCGGCGCGCTTGGCCACCACGGAATGCGGCAGACCGAAGTAGCGGCCGTAGACGAGGAGGTTGTCGCGCACCCGCAACTCGGTGTCGAGGTTGTCTTGCTGCGGCACCACCCCCAGCTGGGAGCGGATCGCGGGGCCGTGCTCGTTGGGGTCCAGCCCCAAGATGGACAGTTCGCCGCTCGTGCGAGTGGACACCGCGCCGACCATCCGCATCGTCGTCGACTTGCCGGCCCCGTTGGGCCCGAGCAGGCCGAACGACTCACCGGGAGCGACCTCGAAGCTGATCTCGTCGACGGCCGCGACGCCCTTGTAGGTCTTGGTCAGTGCGGTCGCGGAGATGACGGATTCAGACACTCTTCGACCCTAACCAATTGCACGGACAACACGCCCGGTGTAGCCAATTCGCTGATCCCCCGGCCCCCCGTTGCCGGGGCATCAGTACGTGGTCGGCAGTGCCTCCTGCCGGAGTACGAACTGCCGCTCATTGCAGGCGAGACTTGAGGCATGAGTACTACCGCGCCCGAACGTCGATCTCCCTTCGCCCGAGGCAAGAAGGATGACGGCCCTCGCGCCACCTTCCGCCAGCT
>JAYUVE010000035.1:0-29458 GCA_043754275.1 Microbacteriaceae bacterium
CCCCCCCGGCCCGGGTTCGCCCCGGGGAAAGGCGAGGTCCTCGGCGATCGCACGCTGGGGGCCCGCTTCGGGTGAGACCCATTCCGCGATGTCCACCGGAAGGGGGACATAGCGGCCAGTGCCCAAAACGTAGCAGGCAACGTGTGGAATCGTCAAGTCTGTCGCGAGTTCGCGTGTTGGGCAGCACCGATTGCCGTCGCCGCACGCACGAGCGCGAGATGCGAGAGGGCCTGCGGGATGTTGCCCGCCTGCCTGCCGCCCACGACGTCGTACTCTTCGCTCAGCAGGCCAAGGTCGTTGGAGAAGCCGACGAGCCGATCCATGAGGGCCGTCGCATCGGCGAGCCTGCCGGAACGTGCGTACTGCTCGACGAGCCAGAAAGAGCAGGCCAGGAAGGGGTTCTCGCCGACGGGGAGGCCGTCTACGCCGGTCTCGGTGCGATAGCGCATCAACAGTCCGCCTTCGAGCAGGTCGGCCTCAATGGCCGCGACGGTGCCGAGCATGCGGGGGTCATCGGGGGCGATATACCCGACCTGGGCGAGCTGGAGGAGCGAGGCATCCACCGCCGTGCTCCCGTAAGACTGGGTGTAGGTGTTGCGGTCGCGATCGAAACCGTTCGCCTCGATCTCGCCGCGGATCTCGTCGCGGATGCTCTCCCAGCGCGCGAGTGGACCTTCCAGCCCGAAGTCGCGCACCGCACGCACCGCGCAGTCGAAGGCGGCCCAGATCATCACCCTCGAGTGGGTGAAGTGCTTCTTCGGCCCGCGGATCTCCCAGATGCCATTGTCGGCACGCTTCCAGTTGTCCTCAACGAACGACATCAGCGCGCGCTGCACCGGCCAGGAGAAGTCGGGTTCGCGCTTGCCTGTCGTGCGCGCCGCCTGCAGGCCAAGCATGACCTCACCGAAGACATCGCCCTGAAACTGGGTGTACGCACCGTTGCCCGCGCGCACCGGGGCAGCGCCGCCATAGCCGGGAAGGCTGGCGACAACCCATTCGTCGAGACGTCGTTCGCCAGACAGGCCATACATGATTTGAACGTCGGCCGGATCGCCCGCGATCGCGCGGAGCAGCCAGTTTCGCCAGGCGTCCGCTTCGTCGATATAGCCATGGTCGAGCAGCACGTGCAGTGTCAGGGATGCATCGCGCAGCCAGACATAGCGGTAATCCCAGTTGCGCTGGCCACCGAATTGCTCGGGCAAGCTCGTCGTCGCCGCGGCGACGATGCCACCGGTGTCTTCATGGGTGAGAGCGCGGAGGACGAGCAGTGAGCGGCGCACCGCGTCGGGGTAGACCGACGACTGCATCCCCGCCGCCGCCCAGCCCTGCCACCACTTCACGGTCTGCGTGATGCGGCTCGTGATCGGCAGCCGATCGGGTGCAAGACGATGGGCGGGGTACCAGGTCAGCGTGAGGTCTACCGTCTCGCCGGCAGTCACGGTGAAGTCGCTGGTGTGGGACTGCCCGTGCGCGGTCAGGGCCGGCCCGCGCACGACGATGGCGTCTGGCCCGGCGATGGCCACGAGGCTCGGGCCCCTCTTCTCCGGCACCTGCCGAATCCAGGGAAGGGCATCCGCATATCCGAACCGGATTCGCAGGTCGACGTGCATGTCGACCGAACCGGACACGCCGCGAACCCGGCGGATGACATCCGCTCTCCGATCGCCGTGCGGCATGAGGTCGGTGACCTCGACCTCCCCGGTAGGAGTCACCCAGCGGGTGACGAGCACGAAGGTGTCCTCGAGGTACGAGCGGATGGATGTCGCCTGACTATCCTTCGGCGCGAGCAACCAGCGCCCGTGGTCTTCCGTTCCCAACAGCGCGCCGAACGTCGAGGCGGAATCGAATCGCGGCAGGCACAGCCAGTCGATGCTGCCATCGTTGCCCACGAGTGCCGCTGTGTGACAATCGCCGATGACGGCGTAGTCCTCAATCCGCAGCGGCATGCTGACCCACGGTTGGCACTCTAGACGCTCACGAGTCCTGCGGCGGTCAACTGCTCCGAGAGGCCAGCCCCGTTCGGCGCGTAAAACCAGCGCACGGTCGAACCTTCCTCCCGTGCTGCTGCCTTACTGCGCCCACCGGCCAGGACCGCCTCGCCGGTCGAGAGCTGGCGGATGGCTACCGCAGCGACATTCTCCGGATGCTCCGCGGCGAAGTCCCCATACAGCTCCTCGTCATGCTGGCCGTCATCGCCGATTAAGAGCCACTTCGTGAGGGGGAACTCCTCGGCAAGCCGCGCGAGGCTTATCCGCTTGTGCTCTTTACCGCTGCGGAACCAGCGGTCATGGGTCGGCCCCCAGTCCGTCAACAGCAGGGGTCCGCGCGGATAGAGGTTGCGTTCCATGAACCTGGTCAGCGTCGGGGCGACGTTCCAGGCACCGGTCGACAGGTAGATGACCGGAGCCCCGGGGTGCGACCGGGTGAGCCGCTCGTAGAGCACGGCCATCCCGGCCACCGGCGTACGCGCGTGCTCATCGAGCACAAAGGTGTTCCAGGCCGCGAGGAACGGGCGAGGCAGTGCGGTGACCATGACAGTGTCGTCCACGTCGGAGACGATGCCGAACGCGGCATCCGGATCCGCGATGAAGACGGGGGCGGTGACCGGTTCGGTGTCATCTGTGCGCAGACTGATGGTCTGCCAGCCGGGCGGCAGATCGACGGCGATGCGCAGGTCGACTATCCCGCCGCGGTTCGGGATGACCTGATGCTGCGTTCCCCCGGCGCTCACTGTCACGGCCATGTCTTCGACCGGGATGCTGAAGAAGCTCCGCCAACCGCGCACCTTCTCGGCGCGCTGGCGTGCGCTCGCGTCGCCGCGGCCCAGCACTACTCGGCAGAGCACCCGCGTCCAGCTAGGAGTGCCGTATCCGGCGTAGGGAAGAATCGTGGTGACCAGTCCGCGCCTGCGACCGCGACGCTCTCGCCAATGGTGGAACGCATCCTCGAAGCGGGCCGCGCGGTGCATGATCGTCCCGCCCGCTTCGCTCGCCACCCTCCAAGTCTCTCAGACGCAGTCTGGCGCGGCGGGCCGAAGGGCTCAGATGGCTTCTATCAGCTGGGGGGAGTTGTTGCGCACATTGCCCACGGCGCGATCGACTTCGTGGAACTCGATGCTGTGGGCCAGCTCGATGCCGCACGCCGCGACCGCACCGAGCAACTCGTCGGTGCCGTCCGTGCCGGGTTCAAGCCACTCGTCGATGAGGGCGGGGTCGAGGAAAACGGGCATCCGGTCGTGGATGCCGGCGAGCTCCGCCGCGGCATCCTGCGTCAAAATCGTGGTCGAGAGCAGCCATTTGTCTGGCGAATCCTCGGCGATGGCCGGGTTGCGCCACCATTCGTACAGTCCGGCGAAAACCAGCAGCTCACCGTCAGGCAGATGAATGAAGTTCGGCGTCTTGACGCCGTCGACCAACTTCCACTCGTAGTAGCCCGTCGCGGGCACAATCGCCCTGCGCTTGGCGACGGCGTTCTTGAACTGCGGTTTCTCGCGCACGGACTCGATGCGTGCATTGATCGCCTTGACCCCGACCGAGACATCCTTGGCCCAGGCGGGCACGAGACCCCAGCGGGCGGCTTCGAGCCTGCGCACCGGTTCGGCGTCGGGCTCTGATCCCTTCGGGATGGTGTCGATCACGATCGGCACGCGGTCGGTGGGGGCGACGTTCCAGGATGCCGCGGGCAGATTCTCGGCGGGCAGGTCTACGTCGAACTGCGCGACCAGGTCGGTGGCTGCGCCGGCAACCACGAATCTTCCGCACATGCGCCAATTCTTGCAGCGCCCCCTGTCATCTGGTGCCGACCGAGGCTCGCCGCGCCCGCGTGGGGGTAGACAGTGGCGCATCGAGAGCCAAGCTGTAGTATCTCCCTCGAAACCAGAAGGAGCGGATGTGCCCGCAGAACTACCCGTAGAGCAAACGTTTGACACCAGGATGCCATTGCGAAATGAGCCGGTGCAGGCGCGCAGTACAGCGCGGCTGGGCACCCTCCTCGATGCCGCAGCGTCGATCATCGATGAGGTCGGATACGAGCGCCTCACCACGGCAATGGTGTCGGAGCGCGCCGGGGCCTCCATCGGCACTGTCTATCGCTACTTCCCCGACCGCATCGCCCTGCTGCAGGCACTCGCCGCGCGCAACCTCGATCGGGTACTTGCCCGCGCCAGCGACGAGATCGTCGACCCGAAGCATGCCGACTGGGCCGCGGCCGTCGATGCGGCATTGTCGATCCTGATCGACGCATTCCGTGACGAACCGGGATTCCGCGGCCTTCGGGTAGGCGACGTCATCGATCTGCGCCCCGCGCCCACCGAGCGCCCCTACAACGCCCTCATCGCCGATCGCCTCCTCGATGGCCTCATTGCGCGCTTCGGGGTCACCGACTCCCGCGACGTCCGGTTCGCCTTCGAAGCAGCGCTCGAGGTCTCCGACGCCCTCGCCGCGAGGGCATTCGCCCGCAACCCGCGAGGAGACGAGAAATTCCTCGATGCCGCTCGCTCGCTCGCGCACGGACTGCTTGCGCCGCACTTCGGCGAGACCGCCTCGCACAGCTGAGCGGGGTCTGAGCAGGGTCTGAGCGCATCCAGGTGCGCTGAGGGATGAACGCGCCCAAAACCCCGGGCCCCCGTGGATCGCGAATATTCGGCAACCCGGTATGACAGCGGCCGCGAATACTGTTTAGCTGGGTAGAACGGCAACTGTATAGCTCTGTGTTCGGGCACGAGGAGTGAGTCGCAAATGATCGAATTCCGTTCGGTGTCGAAGCGTTTTCCGGATGGAACCGTCGCTGTAGATGACTTCAGCCTCGTGCTTCCTGCACACAAGACCACGGTGCTCGTCGGGTCGTCAGGCAGCGGTAAGACGACCCTGTTGCGAATGATCAACCGCATGGTCGAGCTGTCATCGGGCACGATCGAGATCGACGGCCAGAGCATCCTTGAACGTGACCCGGTGCACCTGCGCCGCAGTATCGGCTACGTCATGCAAAACTCGGGACTATTACCGCACTTCAAGGTCATCGACAACGTGGCGACCGTTCCGGTGCTGAACGGGGTGCCTCGGAAGGTTGCACGCGCGCAGGCACTTGAGCTGCTAGACATCGTGGGGCTGGGCCGTGGTCTGGCCGAGCGGTACCCTTCAGAGCTTTCGGGGGGTCAACAGCAGCGCGTGGGCGTCGCTCGGGGGCTTGCCGCCAACCCCAACATCCTGCTCATGGACGAGCCGTTCGGCGCGGTCGACCCGATTGTGCGCGCCGAGCTTCAGCAGGAGACGATCCGGCTCCAGCGCGATCTCGACAAGACCGTGGTTTTCGTCACCCACGACATCGACGAGGCGTTCCTGCTCGGTGACCAGGTCGTCATCCTCGAGAAGGGCGCAAAGATCGCCCAGGTGGGCAGCCCGACCGAGATCATCTCCAACCCGGCGAGCCAGTTCGTCGCCGACTTCATCGGCGTGCAGCACGGCAAACGGGCCCTGTCGATCAAGAAGACCAAGACCGGCTCGATCGTCGTCGACAGCGAGGGCCGCGCGGCGGGCGTGCTCGTGGCGGGCAGCGAATGAATTGGCTGGTCAACAACTGGCAGCTCGTGTTCGAGTTGGCGGTGCAACACGTCCGGCTGAGCATCCCGCCGATCGTGTTCGGGTTCCTGATCTCGATCCCGCTCGGCTGGCTAGCCTTCCGGTTCCGATTCAGCCGTGGGCTGCTGTTGACGATCGCTGGCCTGCTGTACACGATTCCGTCGCTTGCGCTCTTCGTCATCCTGCCGCCTCTGCTGGGCATCAGTTTCCTGAGCGAGACGAACCTGACGATCGCGCTCACGATCTACGCGGTCGCGATCATGACGCGCTCGGTGTCGGATGCGCTCGAATCGGTCGATCCGGCGATCACGCAGTCGGCGACGGCAGTAGGGTTCGGCGGCTGGCGGCGCTTCTGGACAGTCGAGTTTCCGCTCGCGGGCCCCGTCATTCTCGCCGGCCTGCGGGTTGCCGCGGTGAGCACGATCAGTCTCGTGACCGTAGGCATCCTGATCGGAGTGGACAGCCTCGGCTACCTCTTCACCAACGGTTCGCAGCGGCGGATTGTGATCGAGATCCTGTCGGGTGTGGTGATGGTGATGGTGATCGCGCTGCTGGTGGACTTCCTGCTCGCTCGACTGGGTCGAGTGCTTCTACCCTGGGCGCCGCGCCGCACGCTTGGAGGGCGGCTGGCCGAGATCTCTGGTCGCACGGCGATCACCGGTGGTGAGACGCGATGACTCTCTTCGCCCAGGCAATCGCCTGGATCTTCTCGCCCGACCGCCTGAACGACATCACGCCATTGCCACTACTGATCGGCCAACACATCTTCTACACGCTGATCTCTGTGGCGATCGCGGCGATAGTCGCGATCCCGGTGGGCTATCTCATCGGTCACACCGGTCGCGGGCGCGAAATAGCGGTCGGCATCTCCGGGGCCGCGCGCGCCCTGCCTTCCTTCGGCCTCATCATCCTGCTGGTCATTCTGATCGGGGTCACCCACAAGCTTGAGGCGGCGTTCGCGGCCTTCGTCATCCTTGCGGTCCCCTCGGTCTTGGCCGGTGCATACGCGGGCCTGGAGGCCGTCGACCGGCGGGTGATCGACGCGGCACGGGCCGTCGGGATGACCGAATGGCAGATCCTCTGGAAGGTCGAGGTGCCCCTGGGGCTGCCGCTGCTGATTGGTGGCCTACGCGCGGCGAGCCTTCAAGTGATCTCGACGGTCGTGCTGGCCGCCTACATCGGGCTGGGGTCGCTCGGCCTGCCGATCCTGGGGGGCCTGGCTCTCAGGGACTTCCCCCAGATGCTGGGTGCCGCACTCCTGATCGTGGTGCTCGCGCTGGTGTTCGACATGATCTTCGCGCTGCTTCAGCGAGTCGTGGTGCCGCACGGTGTGGCCGCGGGTCGTGCGCAAGACTTCCGCTCGGCGTCATCCCGGCGTCGCGCGGTGGTGGGATTCCCCATCGAACAAGGAAAAGGATAGAAATGTTCACAGCTAGGAACAAAGGCCGGCTCGCACTCGGTGCGGTCGTGGTCGGGGCGGCATTGGCCCTTTCAGGGTGCGCATCGGGAGATCCACTGGGCTCGGGATCGAGTAGCGCCGCGACCGACACGATTACCATCGGCTCGCAGGCGTACTACTCCAATGAGATCATCGCCGAGATTTACGCCCAGGCTCTGGAGAACGCGGGCATCAAGGTGAACCGCGACTTCAACATCGGCCAGCGCGACGCGTACCTGCCCGCTCTCGAACAGGACCGGACGAAGGATGGGGCGGTCGACCTGTTCCCCGAATACACCGGCAACCTGCTGCAGTACTACGCCCCCGACACCACCGTGACGAGTTCGGATGCCGTCTACGCGGCGCTGCGGGATGCCCTGCCCAAGGGCCTCGAGGTGCTCGACCAGTCGCCCGCGACTGACCAGGACTCGTACAACGTGACGGCCGATTTCGCGAAGGCAAACAAACTGGTCTCGATTGCCGACCTCGCCAAGGTCACCGTGCCGCTCACCCTCGGCGGCAGCGCCGAACTCGCCGAGCGTCCGTACGGTCCGAACGGCCTCAAGACCAAATACAACGTGACCGTGGGCTTCACCGCCACCGGTGACACGACCGTCGACGATCTGCTCGCCGGCACGATCAATATCGCCAACGTGTACAGCGCCGACCCGCGAATCCAGACCGACAAGCTCGTCACCCTCGCTGACCCGGATGGCCTGTTCCTGGCATCCCACGTCGTGCCGCTGGTGCGCACCGAGGTCAAGGCCGAGGTTGCAAACGTCATCAACGCGGTAAGCGCAAAGCTGACCGCTGAGGGCCTCGTCGCCCTGAACGTCGAGTCGACAGTCGACCAGAAGTCGGCGGCAGACATCGCCAAGGGCTGGCTGACCAAGAACGGCCTGCTCAAGTAGTTCTCCGGTCACAGCGGGGGCGGGATTGTCGCATCCGCCCCCGCTTTCCTCTTGGACCGCTTCATCGCAGGGGTCGACGCAGCGCATCCATCCGCTTGCGCCACGTCGCGAGCCGCCCCGGTTGCTCGGCAAGCTCCGGCCCGTCGACCCAGCGCGTCACGATGCGGATGCCGTGCAGCGCGTTCAGCGCCCAGAGTTCGGTGCCGTCGAGCTCGGCAGGGGTCACCGCCTCTTCGTGGGTGTCGATGCCGAGCGCCGTCGCGAGGGTGAGCACGCTGCGTGCGGTCACGCTGTCGACGCGCGGAAATCCCCGCGGCGGCACGGCCGCCCGGTCCTCCGGCCCGTGCGGAACCGGCGGCGGGGGCCCCACGGCAGGTGGCCCACAGAGAATCTCGCCCCGCCACCACAGCAGCGCTGAGGTAGCACCCTCGACGACATAGCCGTCGGGGGAGAGCAGCACGGCTTCTCCGGCACCGACCGCCTGCACCGAGCTGCGGATGGCGAGCATCCGTTCGAGGTCAGGGCCCTTGACCGTGGGCTGGATCCTGGGGTCGTCACCATGCCAACTAGCAAGGATGACCGAACGCGCGCGATCCGGGGCGCTGCGCAGACGCAGGACCAACAAGGGCGCCCCCGAGCGTGACTGCAGCTCCACCCTCGGAAACCAGTCGCCTTCGGTCGGGATGAGGGCGAGCGCGGCATCCCAGAACGCCTGCGGATCGAGCTGGGAGTAGCGGCCTCGAGGGATCGAGGCCAACCACCGCGTGCGATGCGCCTCGAGGGCGAGCACCGTGCCGTTGGTGACCAGCCACGAGTCGGCGGCCTCGATCACCGTCTCGGTCATGTCGCACTCCCCACCGGCACTGCCGCCCGATGCTGGCGCATCGTTCGGAACTGGCGGCGTGGGCCCATCGAGCGCTTCGAGTGCATCGCCCGTCCAGCGGTAGATGCTCGCGACACTCATAGGCTTAGGGTATGCGCCCCCGCGTCCAGTCGGCTCCGCTCGGCCGATGGGTCGATCCGGCGAAAGCGTACGTCGCAATCTGTGGCGACTCGGATGCCGCATTCTGGCTCGACAGCGGACCGAACGCGGCCACCGGCCACAGCTACCTCGGCCTCGCGTCACGCGTCACGACGGATTTCGACGGCCCCGTGCTCGACTGGCTTCGAGCCAGCACGTCCCGCAACGTGGACACGTCAGCCGCAGCTGGTGGCTTCACCCTCGGCCTGGTCGGCTGGCTCGGCTATGAGTTGCGCGGCGAGACGATGGGAGTCGCGGTCGAACGCACCAGCCGCTACCCGCTCGCGGCCTTCCTCACCGTTGAGCGGGCGCTCGCGTTCGACCACGCTGCGAAGCAGGTCACGGTCATGGCGCTCGACGATGTTG
Organism: Microbacteriaceae bacterium; assembly: GCA_043754275.1. GTDB lineage: Bacteria > Actinomycetota > Actinomycetes > Actinomycetales > Microbacteriaceae > Rhodoglobus. The sequence continues at coordinate 9,313 of JAYUVE010000035.1, forward strand.
AGGGGTACCGCGATGTGGTGCTGGCTGCCCTCGAGTCGCTGAACCGACGAAGCCCAGCTTCTTCGGCGCTGGCGTCGCGCGATCGCGATGCGATCGCCAAAGCTCCAGCGCGCTGGGCATACACCGATGCCGAATACCTGGCCATGATCGAAAACTGCCAGGCCGCCATTGTCGAGGGGGACGCCTACCAGCTGTGCCTGACTACCGAGGCCTCGGTGGATGCCGCGCCAGACCCGGTTGCGACCTACCTGGCACTGCGGCAATCCAGCCCCACCCACCACGGTGCCCTGCTGCGGGCGGGAGCGGTGTCGCTCTTGAGCTCCTCGCCCGAGCAGTTCCTGGCCGTCTCGCCGCAGGGGCTGGTGTCCACCAGCCCGATCAAGGGCACCAGACCGCGGGGCTCGACCGAGGCACGGGACTGGGTGCTGCGTGAGGAGCTCGTCACTAGCGACAAGGAGCGCGCCGAGAACCTGATGATCGTCGACCTCATGCGCAACGACATCGCCCGCGTCTCGAAGGTCGGCTCGGTGAGCGTGACGAGTCTCATGGCGGTGGAAAGCTACGCACAGGTGCACCAGCTGGTCAGCACCGTGAACGGCGAGCTCTCCGACGGCCTCACCGGAATCGATGCGATAGCGGTCTGCTTCCCAGCCGGGTCGATGACGGGGGCGCCGAAACAGTCCGCGACCGAGATTCTCGACCGCATTGAACATCGCGCGCGTGGCGTGTACGCGGGGGCGTTCGGTTACCTCGGGCTGGATGGCGCGGTCGACCTGGCAATGGTCATCCGCTCGATCCTGATCGACAAGAATGGCGCGACGGTGGGCACCGGTGGCGGCATCACAGCGCTTTCCGTCCCGGCCGAGGAGCTCGCCGAGGCCAAGCTCAAGGCCGAAGCGCTGCTGCATGTGCTCGGCGCCACTGAGGAGGGTTCCCTGACCGGGCCAACCTCAATTGCCAAAACGTCACACGTATGATCTAATACCATTATCACCGCCTCCGGCGGGGAAGTCGTCAACGACGTCGACCAGAAAGGCAACGCCACCATGTCATCACAGCATCGCCGAATTATTACCCGCATCCTGGCAGCCACCGCGACTCTCGCGGTTGCCGGCACCCTCGCAGCCTGCTCCAGCAGCACCGGGGGTGGGGACACGCAGTATGGTTTCCCTGCTGCAAAGCAAGACGCCAAGAGCACCATCACCATTTGGGCGGATGCAACCCGCCAGCCCGCAGTCGAGGCCTTCCAGGCCGCGAACCCAGATGTGAAGGTGAATCTCGTCGTCGACGATGGTTCTTCCGGAGCGTCGGGAACCTTCCAGACCAAGATCGCTCTCGCCGACCAGGCCGGAGACGGATGGCCGGACGTAGTCTTCTCCAGCCAGCAAAACGATACCTCGTGGGCCTCGAAAGAGACCAACGGAGTGCAGGCATTCGCCGCGCCCGTAAACAAGGGTCTCTTCGACCAGAAGTTCCTTGACGGATTCACCGCAGGAGCGCTCGACCCGATGACGGTCGATGGGACCACGTACGGTCTGCGCAACGACCTCGCACCGGTTCTGTTCTGGTACAACAAGACGCTTCTCGACCAGTTCGGATACGACGTCCCGAAGACGTGGGAGGACTACCAGGCCCTCGGCGACAAGCTCGCCGCGGAGCACCCCGGTTACTTCCTCGGTTCGGTCGGCGACTCGTTCGTCGGTCCCGATGTCTACTACTGGTCCGGCCAGGCGCCGATCTTCCAGGTGAAGGGCACGACGTTCACGTCGGACTTCTCGGACCCGAACAGCAAGAAGGTCACCGACTTGCTTGACCACATGGTGGCCAACAAGACCCTCGTTCAGGACAGCGTGTTCGGCAAGGAGTTCGTGGCGGAAGCTGCAAACCTCGTCGCAATCCCTGGCCCGGCCTGGTACTCGGGTGCGCTCTTCCAGAACAAGGACAGCGTCAACGCGCAGCCCGGCCAGTGGGGTGCGGCACCGCCGCTCACGTGGACGGGTGGCGACAAGGTCACCGGCAACGTCGGTGGTGGCGTCTGGTACGTCTCCAGCCACTCGAAGAACCTCGAGGCTGCGAAGACCTTCCTTGAGTTCGTCATCACCAACGAGAAGACCGCAGGAACGGGTGGCCTCCCGGCCTACGACGCCGCGGCATCCACGTGGCTTGATGGACAGTCGAGCAGCGGCTTCTGGGCAGGCGACTTCAAGACTGCGGTAAGCACCGCGGCCGCGAGCGTCTGGAACGGTTGGGGCTTCCCCAACTTCAGCCAGGAGACGTCATACTCCAAGATCGTCGTTCCGGCCCTCGCCGAAGGCAAGACGATTGCCTCGCTGACGGCCGAATGGCAGAAGGAGATGGAGAACGAAGCCCAGGTCGTCGGGTACACGGTTAAGTAACTGGGCCCTCGACCACCTCTTCAACTCCGTAGAAACTGTAATCATGAGCAACACCACCGTGCCGGCTGTCGGTCCCGTAAGGGGCCGGCAGCCGGTCGGCGCCAAGCGCGCCACAAGCATTCTCCGCACACAGGCACGAATGGGGAGAGTCTTCTCCAGCGGCTACGCCCTGTTCCTGCTGACCTTCGGAATCCTTCCGGCCATCTATGCGATCTACCTGGCATTCACCAAGAACGGTGCCTTTGTCGGGCTCGACAACTTTGCCCGGGTGTTCGCGGACTACCGATTCGGTCCCGCGATCACGCACATCGCTTTGTACCTCGCGGTGTGGCTCGTCAGCCTGATTGCCCTCGTGGTGATCCTGTCCCTGATCATCCACGCGATTCCGAGGCGCTGGGTCTCAACCAGCGTGCGCTTCATCTACTACATCCCCGGTGCATTCGCCGGGGCATCCAGTGTGATGCTGTGGCTCTTTGTGCTCGACCCCACCGTCAGCCCGGTGGCATTCATTCTTCACGGGTTCGGTTTGGACTCGTTCGTGCAGACGGTCGAAGTCGGCAAGCTTCCCGTTGTCCTGGCCATCATCGCTTTCTGGACCGGAGCTGGCGGTTGGGTCGTGATTATGTACGGCGCACTGAACAACATCAGTCACGATGTTCTCGAAGCCGCGCGCATCGACGGCGCCAGCCGCTTGGCCATGGCCTGGTACATCCAGATCCCATTGCTGCGCAAGTGGATCGCCTACATGGCGATCCTGTCCCTCGCTGCCGGTACCCAGCTTTTTGTTGAGCCACGAGTGCTCTCGACAGCGAGCAAGGGAGTTGTCCCGATTGACTATTCCCCCAACCAGCTGGCGTTCCTTTATGCCTTCAGACAGAGCGACTTCAACGGATCTGCCGCTATCTCTCTCGTCCTGCTCGCTGTAGCGGTAGGGCTGTCAATCGTCTTCGTCTTCCGGGGTGGTCTTTTTGAGCGCGACTAAGTCAGTAGCAGGGGTGCCCGTCGGGCGCACCCGAGGCGGCGCGACGTCAGGGGGGCCGGCACAGTGGGTCGGCCGGGTGCTCGCGATCGTGATCGTCGTAGCATTCGTACTGTTCTTCGCCGTGCCAATCATCTGGCTGCTTTTGGCGCCGACGAAGGATGGCCGAGAACTGCTGCTCGGTGATCCCTTCTCGGTGGGTGGGTTTCCGCAACTCGCCGAGAACTGGCAGAGTCTCACGAGCTTCCAGGACGGCCTCATCTGGTCATGGCTGGGCAACTCGGCGTTCTACTCGTTGACGGCCTTGGTCATCACACTGGTGATCAGCATTCCCGCGGGCTACGCGCTCGCGCTCACGGAGTACGCCGAGCGAGGCGTCTTGCTGGTTCTCACCCTGGTTGTCATGCTCGTGCCTGGCACGGCGCTCGTGCTCCCGATCTTCCTCGAGCTCAGCGCCGTGCACCTGATCGGTTCGCCGCTCGCCGTCATTCTGCCGTTCTCCTTCTTCCCGTTCGGGGTCTACCTGACCTACATCTATTTTTCGACAGCGGTCTCTCGAGATCTTCTCGATGCCGCGCGAATCGATGGGGCGGGGGAGCTGCGGGTGTTCGCCCAGGTTGCGATGCCGCTGGCGACACCGGTCATCGCGCTCGTGGGATTCTTCAGCTTTGTGGGCAACTGGAACAACTACTTCCTGCCCTATGTAACCGTGGCGGGTGCGAAGGCGCCGGTTCAGGTGGGCCTGGCCGAACTGTTGTCAAATGTGCCGCAGTTCAACCCGACCAACTCGGCATCCACGGTCATCAACCTGCCAACGCTCGCGCTAGCCACCCTGATCTCCGTCGTTCCGGTGCTGATCATCTTCCTTTTCTCCCAGCGCTTCCTCATCTCGGGGATGACGGCGGGCGGCACCAAGGAGTGACCAGGCGTTTCGGAATGGCCTGTCGCGTCTTGCCGGAGAAGAAAGCCGAGTACCTCGAGCTGCATGCCAATGTGTGGCCGGGAGTCGAAGCGATGATCACGGAGTGCGGCATCCGCAACTTCACGATCTTCGTCAGGGGCGACTTCCTTTTCGGGTACTACGAATATGTCGGCGACGGCTACGAGGCAGACCAGGCCCGCATGGCAGCGGACCCGATCACCCGGGAGTGGTGGTCGCGGACCGATCCCTGCCAGATCGGCTTTGACGTCGATGCGCCGGAGGGCACGCGTTGGCAGGAACTCGAAGAGGCCTGGCACCTCGACTAGGGTTTGACCGTCAGTCAGCAGGACGGTGACTCGGTGGTCGGCGTCGCAGCCAGGCCTTCGTAATGTGGTCCTGCATCGCCTGGGCTGCCCCACTCGGGTCACCCCGAACAATCGCCTCGAGCACCGCACGGTGCTCATCGAGAGTGAGTCGCATGGCATCAGGTCCAGGAGTGCCGGTGAAGCGCCGACTCTCACGGGCCCTGGCGAAGAGGATGCGGGTGATGTTCGCCGCGAGCCGGATACCTGACTGTTCCATGATCACGTAGTGGAAATGTGCATCGGCGTCGTTGTAGGCGTCGATGTCGTCGAAGTTGAGCTCGGTCTGGTGGAAGGCTTGCTTCAGCTCCGTGGTTCGCGGCACGTTCTGGCGTTCGGCGGCAGCGGCCGCCATCGACGCTTCGAGGCTACCGCGCACGATGGAGAGCTCGTCGAGCACTCCGAGAGTGTCATCGTGGTCGACGAGGGCTGAGAGCACCACCGGGTCGAGCACATTCCATGCCGCCGGCGGGTTGATCGTTGTGCCGCGCCCTTGTGCGACAGTGACGAGTCCCTTTTCTTCGACACGCTTGACCGACTCGCGGATGACAGTTCGGCTCACACCGAATCGTTGGCTGAGCGTGCCTTCAGGGGGTAGGGCGTCGCCCGGCTGGAGTTCGCCAGTGATGATGGCCGCGACGAGATCGGCCACAACCGCCACCCCCAGGCGCGCTGGCGGCAGACGCAGCGATGAGCCGTTGAGCAATGTGCCCTTTGCTGATCCTGCCTGAGGGTCCAGATCGGTCATGATTCTCAGTGTATGACCCAGTCTTGGGTCACCCTCGCAATGGTGATGGGAGGTCGGCAATGAGGCGCAGACCCGCGCGGGCCGGTCTCACGTGCGGACCGTCGGGAATCAGCCAGTTGGCGTCCTTGCTGCCCTTTGCCGAGATCGACTTCTCGTCGACGGTAAGGCCAGTGCCCGGCTGGTCGCCGAGGACGATTCCTCCATCGGCATACTCGACGTCGATCTCAATGCCGAATGGGGATCCCAGGTCCTGTACCTCGGCTGACAGATGGTTCGGGATGGCCGCTGCCGCGTGTGCTACTGCCGCGTTCGCGGTCAAACCGACCGGGCTCATCGGCAGATTCCGACTGTTCGCAGCGTGCGACAGGCGAAGGAAGTGTGTAACACCGAAGCCGCTGCCGGCCTGGACGACATCGACGGCCCCCGCGTCGAAGAGCGGCAGGAACTGGTCGAGCCCTGAAAGGTTCTCGCCCGTGGCCACCCCGGCCTTGATCGAGCGGGTGAGTCGAGCGTGCCCCGCGGCATCCCAACGCCGCAGCGGTTCCTCTATCCAGGTCAAATCGTGCACGGCCTCCACCGCCGACACATGCCTGACGGCCTGCTTGAGATTCCATGACTCGTTGGCGTCGAGCATGAGCGCGGGGTTGGCGGCGTTGACCCGGAGGGCATCCGAAATGACGCTGAGCCTGCGGATGTCGTCGGCGACATTCCTGCCACCCTTCAGTTTCCCGCTGCTGAAGCCCCGCTCGGCCATCGTGCGGTAGAAGCCCGCGAGCTTCTCGTCGTCGAGGGCGATGTCGAGTCCAGAGGCATACCCGGCCACAAAGCGTTCGCCGGCACCCAGCAGGCGCCATAGCGGCTCACCCGCGAGCTTTGCCTTGATGTCCCAGATCGCAGTGTCGAGGGTTCCGATGCTGGCGAAGGTCACGCCGGCATGGCCGGCTTTGAATACTCGGGCGAGCATCCTGTCGTACAGCGTCGAGACGGCACGCGGGTCCTGGCCTTCAATGGCCGGGAAGATCCGCTCAATGTCCTGGAACGAGCCAGTGCCGATGCCGGTGACGCCTTCATCGGTCTCGAGGAGGACGATCGGCACCTCGGTGATCCCGGATTCGACGTATCCGTTGACGTCGCCTACCGGGCGCCCCCAGTCGTGAAAGCTGCGGAGGCAGCGGTATCCGGTGATCTTCATCATCGCCCTTGACGGTCAGTTCATGATCGCGGCTGACTGCCGCGTAAACAGCATACATCACACGTCCGATCAACCTGGGACATGAATTCAGCGGATCACCGGATCTGTCGAGTCGAAGGCGTCTAGTTCAGATCGGCGGGGAAACCCCTCCCAGTCGCCGTGAGCAAGGCAGGCGAAGGCGCCAGCCCTATTGGCGGTGGCCAGCCGGGTAGGCGCCTCGGCACCAGAGATGAGTTCGGCAAGGTATCCGGCGGCGAACGCGTCACCCGCGCCAACCGTGTCCACCGGAGTGATCTGAACCCCACGAGTCCGGATGAGTTCGCCGTCGATGAAGGCAAGTGACCCTTCTGCGCCGAGCTTGACTACGACTTGGCTCGGGCCGAGTTCGACGAGTGCGAGCACGAGGTCTTCGGCAGAGGAGCCGGCGACCAGGAGGGCCGCCTCGTCAGCGCCCGCGAACAGGATCGTCGCCCGTCGCGCGATCTCGAGATAGCTTGCGCGGGCAGGGCCGGTTTCCCAAAGCCGCGAACGGTAGTTGATGTCGAACGACACTGGAACACCGGATTCCGCGGCCAGGTCGATCGCATGGTCGACCGCCGCGGCGGCGGAGTCCGAGAGGGCAGGGGTGATGCCGGAGACGTGGAGCACCCTGGCTTCTTGCACCACCTTCGGTTCGATGTCGCTGGGTGTGAGCTTGCTGCCGGCGCTTCCCGCGCGGAAGTATTCGACGCGACTGGTATCGCTCCACGGTCGAGTCTTGATCATGAGACCCGTCTGGGCGCGGGCGTCGACAACGATGCTGGCGGTCACGCCCTCCGCGCGCAACTCGCGTGCGATGAGGTCGCCGACTTGGTCTGCACCGACCCGCCCGATCCAGGTGGCGGATTCGCCCAGCCGAGCGACACCGATCGCCACATTGCTCTCGGCGCCACCGATCCCGAGCCGATAAGAGTCGGGGCGAGACCCCGGCGAGGTCGCGCCGAAGAGCCCCATAGTCTCGCCGAGGGTAACCAGGCCGCCGGTCACAGTGCTCCTATCGCTTCCACGGATTCGGCGCTCAGTCGCTGGATCGCCGCAAGGTCACCATCGGCGATGAGCGCGCGACTGGCCATCCATGAGCCGCTCACCGCGGGTACCGCACCCTCCGAAAGATACTCCAGCGCCGTCGCCGCAGTGACTCCGCCGCTCGGCACGAACCCCAGGTTCGGGAAGGGGGCCGCGAGGGCGCGGATCGTCCCGATGCCTCCCAGGCGATCGGCGGGGAAGAACTTCACGGCATCGAGGCCAGCCTTGATTGCCTGCTGGGCCTCGGTGGCCGTCGCAATACCTGGGAGTACTCCCAGGTTGCCAGCGAGCACCGCGTTGACAAGGGCTAGGTCGAATCCTGGGCTGACGATGAATGTCGCACCCGCGTCGATCGCCCTGGATAGGTCGTCGGTCGACAGCACAGTGCCCGCGCCCACGGTGAACCCTGGGACGGCCGTCATGGCTGAGATGGCTGCCTCGGCCGCCGGCGTGCGAAATGTCACCTCGGCGCAGTGGATGCCGCCGGCGGCCAAGGCGTGCGCCACGTCGGCAGCCCGCCCGGCGTCGTCGATCACGATCACCGGGATGATCCGGTGCGCCGCAAGACCGCCGAGCGAGCTCATCGCCCGAGCCAGCCGCCGTCGACGGGAAGCACAATGCCTGACACGTAGTCGGATGCCGCGGAAGCCAGGAAGACTGTCGCCCCGGCCAGGTCGTCCGGGCGACCCCAGCGTCCGGCAGGGATCCGCTCGAGGATGCTACGCGAGCGGTCCGCGTCATCCTGCAGGGCCTGCGTGTTGTCGGTCGCGATGTAGCCCGGTGCGATCGCGTTAACCGAGACGCCACGGCTGGCCCACTCGTTCGAAAGCGCGTGGGTGAGCCCCGCGATTCCCGATTTCGCTGCCGCATAGCCCGGAACGTTGATGCCGCCCTGGAAGGAGAGAAGGGATGCCGTGAAGATCACCTTTCCCCTCCCGCGTTCGATCATGCCGCGGGCGAGTTCGCGCGTGAGCAGGAACTGGCTGGTCAGGTCGACCTGGAGCACCTCATCCCACCACTCAAGCGGGTGCTCGAGTGCTGGCGAGCGACGGATGGTGCCAGCGTTGTTCACGAGGATATCTACTTCACGAGCGCCGAGATCTGAGGCAAGCCCCAGCACCGCATCGCGGTCTGAGAAGTCGCACGCGATTCCCTCGAAAGACCGACCGTGTGATTTCACGGCCGCCTCGACGGCGCTGCCGGAAGCGTCAAGGGTCGCACTGACGCCGATGATGTCGGCACCTGCAGCAGCGAGGGCCTCGGCCATCGCGAGCCCGATTCCCCTGCGCGCCCCCGTGACGACAGCCAGTCGCCCGGTGAGGTCGAAGTTGGCGGTCATGCTCCGGCTCCGACTGCAACGAGGATCTTGAGCGCGCGGCCCTGCTCGAGATCCTCGATCGCGGCAGGAATTCCGTCGAGCTGCACGGTCTGGCTGATCAGCGCCGCGGCCGGGATGACGCCGTCGCGCAGAAGCTCCACAGCAGTCTCGAAGTCGGCACGCTCGTACACCCGCGCACCGAGGATGCGCAGCTCGCGCCAGAACACCCGCTGCAGGTCGATCTCGCGGGGTGTCGGGTGGATCGCCACGACCACGAGGGTGCCGCGCACCTTCGCAAGTGCGGTGGCACCCCGCACGGCGGCTGCGGCCCCGGACACTTCGAAGACGACGTCGGCACCGGCGCCGCCCGTCCACTCCTCGACCCAGGCCACCTGGTCGACCGCCAAGGGGTCGATGACGGTGAATCCGAGTGCTTCGATGCCCGCTCGACGACCGGCCTCGGGCTCGATCACCACGACCTCGGCACCGGCGTGACGTGCGACCGTGGCGATGAGCACCCCGATCGGGCCGCCACCGATGACTACCGCGTGATCGCCGGGCGCCAGCTCGGAGCGCCGCACATCGTGCACGGCGACGGCGACGGGCTCCGCCAGAGCCGCGCTCTCGAGGGAAAGGCCCTCAGGAAGTCGCACCAGCAACGAGGCGGGCACAGTCCACAGTTCCTGGAGCGAACCGGGGGAGTCGATCCCGACGAAGACCAGGTTCTGGCAGATGTGCTGATGCCCAGCGAGACAGGCGGGGCAGGTGCCATCCCAGACCAACGGCATGACCGTGACCGGATCGCCCACCGCCCACCCCGTGACGTCCGCTCCGAGGGATTCGATCGTGCCGCTCATTTCGTGGCCGAACACGAGCGGTCGACTGACCCGGGCATCCATCGATCCATGAATGATGTGCAGATCGGTGCCACATAGGCCCGTGTAGGCGACAGCGATGCGCACCTGTCCCGCACCGGGAGTGACCGGATCGGCCTCTTTGACTTCGACAATTCGCTCGCCGACATACGCTGCACTGCGCAATGGAACCCCTTCAATTCATGTGATGTACGATGAAATTCTAGACTCGATGAGGAGAGTGCACGATCGACACACGACCCGCTGGCCGCAGCCTCAGGCTCACGGAACTCTCCCTGGGCACCGCACCCTTCGGTAATCTCTTCAAGGAAACCTCTGATGAATCTACCCGAAAGGCGATGGATATCGCATGGGGTGGAGGAATTCGCTACTTCGACACCGCACCGCATTACGGCTTAGGTCTAGCGGAAAGCAGGCTTGGCGCGGCCCTTCGCGGGCGCCCGCGCGAGGAGTTTGTGGTATCGACAAAGGTCGGACGAATACTGGTGCCTACCCCCGAGAACGCGCACCAGCTCGATGACGACGGCTTCGCAGTGCCCGCAGCGTTTCGCCGCGAATGGGACTTCAGCCGCGACGGCATTCTTCGGTCGGTTGAGGGCAGCCTCGAGCGTCTCGGGCTTGACCGGGTCGACATCCTCTACCTGCACGACCCTGACAACCACTGGGCCGAAGCCTCCACGACCGGCATCGGCACGCTGATCGAGTTGCGCGACCAGGGGGTCGTGAGCGCTATCGGAGCCGGCATGAACCAGTCGGCGATGTTGGCCGACTTCGTACGCGAGTGCGACGTCGACATCATGATGCTGGCGGGTCGCTACACGCTCCTCGACCAGTCCGCCCTCGACGACCTGCTGCCGCTAGCTCTCGAGCGCGGGGTCGGGATCGTCGCGGCAGGCATCTACAACTCCGGCCTCCTGAGCCGACCGGTGGTGCCCGACGATGCGCACTACGAGTACGGGCCCGCTTCGGCCGACCTTGTTGGCCGGGCGAGGGCGATTGCCGCGATCTGCGACGCGCACGGTGTCACCCTTCCGGATGCCGCAGTGCAGTTTCCGCTGCGGCATCCCGCAGTCAGCTCGGCTGTTGTGGGCGCACGCGACGGTGCCCAGGTCGAGGGCGGGTTAGAGCGCTACGCGGTGCAGATCCCCGAGGCCCTGTGGACCGACCTGCAGGATGCGGGCTACCTGCGCGCACCCTGACTAGCGGGTAACCTTGCCCGGTGACTGATCCCATCCGCGACGAGCGCGACGAGACCAACGGCTACGACATCCAGGCGATCGAGGCCAAGTGGGCCCCCATCTGGGAGAAGCTGCAGCCGTTTGCGACCGACAACCCCGCGGACAAGCGGCCGCGCAAGTATGTGCTCGACATGTTTCCCTACCCGTCTGGCGAGCTGCACATGGGCCACGCCGAGGCTTTCGCGTTCGGCGATATCGCCGCGCGCTATTGGAGGCTGCGCGGCTTCAATGTGCTGCATCCGATTGGCTGGGACTCCTTCGGCCTACCCGCGGAGAACGCCGCGATCGAGCGGGGGGTGAACCCGGTCGGCTGGACGTACGAGAACATCGAAGAGCAGAAGGAGAACTTCAAGCGCTATGGCATCTCCTTCGACTGGCCTCGCGAGCTGCACACCAGCGACCCGGAGTACTACAAGTGGAACCAGTGGCTGTTCCTGAAGCTCTATGAGAAGGGGCTGGCCTACCGCAAGGAAAGCTGGGTCAACTGGGATCCGGTGGACCAGACGGTGCTGGCCAACGAGCAGGTGCTCCCTGACGGCACCTCCGAGCGCTCAGGCGCGGTGGTCGTCAAGAAGAAGCTCGCGCAGTGGTACTTCAAGATCACCGAATACGCCGACCGGCTGCTGGATGACCTGAACCAGCTCGAGGGCTCGTGGCCGCCCAAGGTGCTCGCCATGCAGCGCAACTGGATCGGCCGTTCCATCGGTGCCGACGTCGACTTCGAGGTCGAAGGTCTCGACCGCAAGATCACCGTCTTCACCACCCGACCCGACACCCTCTATGGCGTCACCTTCATGGTGGTCGCCCCCGACTCGGAGCTGGCCGCTGAGCTGGCGGCGGGCTCGACGCCCGAGGTGCAGTCCGCTTTCACGGCGTACCTCGAGGCGGCGCAGAAGAACACGGAGATCGAGCGACAGGACGCGACTCGGGAGAAGACCGGCATCCCGCTGGAAAGGTACGCGACCAACCCGGCGACGGGGGAGCGCATCCCGATCTGGACCGCGGACTACGTGCTCGCCGACTACGGGCACGGTGCGGTTATGGCTGTGCCCGCGCACGACCAGCGAGACCTGGAGTTCGCTCGCAAGTTCGACCTGCCGGTTCGTGTCGTGCTTGATGTGAATGCGCCGATCACGGGCGCGATTCCGGTGATAGTGGATGGGCAACTGCCGGATGACCTGCCGCCGCTCGACCCGGCCAGCACCGGTGTGGCCCTCGTCGGTGACGGACGCATGATCAACTCGGGGCCGTTAGACGGCCTGAGCAAGAACAACGCGATCAGGAAGATCATCGAGCAGCTCGATGCCGCGGGCACCGGGCGGGCGGCGAAGACCTATCGGTTACGCGACTGGCTCATCAGCCGGCAGCGTTTCTGGGGCACGCCCATCCCGATCATCCACGGCGCCGACGGCGAGCTGTTCGCGGTGCCCGAGGACCAACTGCCGGTCACCCTGCCGTCCACCGACGGGCTCGATCTCAAGCCCCGTGGAAAGAGTCCGCTCGAGGCCGCCACCAACTGGGTCACCGTTGCCGACCCGCGCGACGGCAGCCCCGCTCGGCGCGACCCCGACACGATGGACACCTTCGTCGACAGCTCGTGGTACTACCTGCGCTTCCTGTCGCCGAATGACCCGAACCAGGCCTTCGACAAGGCCGAGGTCGAGAAGTGGCTGCCGGTGGACCAGTACGTCGGCGGTGTCGAGCACGCTATCCTGCACCTGCTCTACGCGCGCTTCATCACGAAGGTGCTCTTCGACCTGGGCTACGTGAGCTTCACCGAACCGTTCAGCGCGCTGCTCAACCAGGGCATGGTGCTCTCTGAGGGCAAGAAGATGTCCAAGCGCAGCCGCAAGGGCACCACGTTCACGCGTGAGGTCGACACCCACGGGGCTGATGCGCTGCGGCTGACGCTCGCGTTCGCCGGCCCGCCCACGGACAACATCAACTGGGAGGATGTCTCGCCCGCGGCATCCGCGAAGTTCCTCGCCCGTGCGTTCCGGCTGGCTCAGGACGTGACGAGCCCGCCCGAGATTGAGTGGAAGACCGGGGATGTCGCGCTGCGTCGCCAGACCCACCACTTCCTCGCCGACATGCCTGGCCTCGCCGAAGCCCTAAAGTTCAACGTCGTGGTCGCCCGCATCATGGAACTCGTCAACGCCACCCGCAAGGTCATCGACAGCGGTGCAGGCGGGGGGGATGCCGCTGTCCGCGAGGCCACGGAAGTCATCACCATGGCCCTCAGCATGTTCGCCCCGCACACCGCCGAGGAGATGTGGGAGAAGCTGGGCTACCAGCCCACCGTCGCGCTCGCCGGCTGGCGCAAGGCCGACGCGACCCTGCTGGTGGAGGACTCGGTCACCGCCATCGTGCAGGTCGACGGCAAGGTGCGGGATCGCCTCGAGGTTTCGCCCAAGATCTCGACCGACGAGCTGGAGAAGCTCGCTCGGGCATCGGCGGGCGTCATCCGTGCGATCGGCGATCGCGAGATCGTGAACGTGATCGTGCGCGCGCCTCGCGTCGTCAACATTGCGACCCGCGGGTAGCGGCGACGACGCCCGGCTGCACCTTGGGCGGCGGCCGCGTCGAGCTGGCTGGCTGCGACCGCTAATGCAGGAGACTCGGGGAACCGTGCGGCGCGGCGAGTGTTTCGCGCGGCGTGTCATCGCAAATCTCCTGAGTTAGCGGTCGTGGAAGCCCGGCAACGGGTCGCGGGTGAGCTCGACGGTTGCCGCCTTCGGGTCGATGCCAGCGGCATCCGCTGCCTACCGCTATTCGGCGGATGGCAGCCTGTCGGGTGTCGACATCCCGGCTTCGGGGACGAGCTCGGCGATTACCCTCAGCTACTCGAGCGACGGCGACGGTCTGCGTTCCAGTCGCGGTGACGGCACCTACACCGATCACCTGACCCGGGCTACCGCGGGCGGCTTGCCGCTGCAGAGATCGTTGATGGCTCGACGGTTGTGCACTATTTGCATGCGGATCTGATCGGCTCCACCCGGGTCATCACCGACCACAAAGGTGGCGTTGTGGGTACGACGCGGTTCGACGAGTACGGCAACCGCACCGGCCATGCCGGGTTCGCCGACAGTGCGATTGGGTACTCGGGCAACCTCACCGATCAGGTCACCGGTCTTGTGCATCTCAGGGCCCGGGACTACGACCCGGCGACGGCGCAGTTCGATCGCTGCCACTCGCGGCCGTACCTCCCGATAGCGGACTTATTCCGCGGGGTCCCCGCCGCCCCGACCCCGGCGGAGCCCAGACACCACGAGAACCACGCCGAGCACTGCCATCAACGCGCCGATGTACAGCCAGGTGCGATCACCCGTCATGGAACTGCCTGGGATCAGGTTCGCGCCCTGTCCGGCAAACACCGCCCCGACGAGGAGAACGAGCACCCCGATGATGACGAGGGCTCTGCGCCCGGCACGGTTCTTCACGGGTCCCAACCTACCCTTGCCCGCATCCTCAACATCCCGACGAAGGCGACCTAAACCGGACGATAAACTAGGTTATGCCCAGCCCCCACCCACTCGGCGACTACTTGCGCGCTCGTCGCGAACTCATGCGTCCCGACGACGTCGGGCTTCCCGCGGGTCACGGCCAGCGCCGCGTTCCTGGGCTCAGGCGATCCGAGCTGGCACTGCTCGCGGGCATCAGCACCGAGTACTACGTCAAGCTCGAGCAGGGTCGGGAGGTCAAACCGACCGGCCAGGTGCTCGACTCCTTGTCGTCTGCCTTGCAATTGGATGCGACGGCCAGGTCGTACCTGCACGCGCTCGCCCGTCTCGCGGAGAGTCCCACCCGACCGGTATCCGCGCCGACGGTGGATCGGACTCGCTGGCTCATCGACTCCTGGCCGATGACTGCGGCGATGATCCTCGACCCTCACAACGACATCGTGGCCACAAACTCGCTCATGTCCGCACTAGTCGATGGCTACCAGGCGGGGCGCAACGCCCTCGTCGCTTTGTTACTCGATCCCGCGGTTCGTGATCTCTACACGGAGTGGGAGGGGCTCAGCATGCGCTCGATCGGCCTGCTTCGCTCGGCGACGGGCCCGAATCCCAGTGCACGCGCGAGGGAGCTCATTGCGGAACTCAAGGCGGGCAGCCCTCGATTTCGGGAACTCTGGGAGCGGCACGACATCACCGGGATGACCGAAGGCACCCACCCCATGCGTCACCCGGTTGCAGGCGAGCTCTCGCTGCACTATGCCCACCTTCCCCTGGTCGGCGCGGACGGCCATACGTTGTTTCTTTACTATGCGGAACCCGGCACGCGCACCGAGCGGGCCCTCGCCGAGCTCGCTTCCGGCAGGTAGTGGCAGTACTAGTCAAAACGGGGGCACGCTGAGCCGCACCGCGCCGCCCTAGTCTCGCCACATGGATCTGGGGCTCTCGGGAAAAGTCGCCGTCGTCACCGGCGCGAGCAAGGGCATCGGGCTCGCGATTACGCAGGGGCTCGTCGCGGAGGGCGCGCGGGTCATCGCCGGTTCACGGTCGTCGTCGCCCGAGCTCGACGCTCTAGTCGCGAGCGGATCGGTGCTCTTCGAGAGCGTGGACCTGTCAGATCCGGATGCCGCGGCGCGTCTCGTGGCGCGGTCCGCCGAACTCGGCGGGCTCGACATCCTCGTGAACAACGTGAGCGCTGTCGCGTTCCGGTTCGAGGGATTCCTCGCGATTACGGACGAACAGTGGCTCGACACCCTCAACCTCAGCTTCCTCGCGGCCGTGCGAACTACGCGCGCGGCCATCCCGCTGCTCATCGAGCGCGGGGGAGGCAACGTCGTCACGATCGGGTCAGTCAACGCATTCCTGCCCGATCCACCCGTGGTCGACTACTCGGCGGCGAAGGCTGCGGTCTGGAACCTGTCGAAGTCGCTATCGAAGGAGTTTGGCGCGCAGAACCTGCGGTTCAACACGATCAGCCCCGGCCCTGTCGCCACCCAGCTCTGGCTCGGCGAGAACGGGGTAGCGGCGACCGCCGCCCGCAACATGGGCGTCGACTTCGACACCGCGCGTGATCGTGTCGTAGCCAGCCAGGGCGGATTCTCGACCGGGCGGTTCACTCAGCCTTCCGAGGTCGCCGACCTCGCCCTCATCCTCGCGAGCAATCGCGCCGGCAACGTCACCGGCGCTGATTTCCTCATCGACGGCGGACTCATCAAGACCCTCTGAACCACCGAATAATAGGAGCAAAGTATGGCAAAGAATGTAGTTTTCATCCACGGACTCTGGATCCACTCTGCCGCGTGGAAGCCCTGGCAAGACCTCTTCGAGTCCAAGGGCTACACCACGGTGGCCCCTGGCTGGCCCGGTGACCTCGACACCGTGGAGGCCACCCGTGCGAATCCAGACGGGCTCAACAACCAGGGCATCGCGGAGATCTGCCACCACTACGCCGACATCATCGCCGAGTTCGATGAGAAGCCGATCGTCGTGGGCCACTCCTTCGGCGGGCTTATCGCCCAGGAGCTGCTCGCCAACGACCTCGTCGCGGCGGCGGTCGCGATCGATCCCGCACCGATCAAGGGCGTGAAAATCCTGCCGTTCTCGCAGCTCAAGTCTGGCTTCCCCGTGCTCAGTAACCCGGGCAACAAGACCCGCACCGTCGCGCTGAGCGAAAAGGAGTTCAAGTACGCGTTCGGCAACGTGCTCAGCGAGGAAGAGTCAAACGCCCTTCACGAGGCGTGGACGATCCCGGGCCCTGGGCGCCCGCTGTTCGAAGACGCCACCGCGAACTTCGTGCGCAACTCGCCCGCTGCAGTCGACACCCACACGGCTGTGCGCGGGCCGCTCCTACTCACCTCAGGCACCGAAGACCACACCGTGCCGCGGGCGGTCACCGTGGCAGTGTCGAAGCTCTACGCCGACAACGCGTCCTCGGTCACCGAGTACCACGAGTACGAGGGCAAGGGACACTCCCTCACCATGGACGCCGGATGGAAGGACGTCGCGGATGACGTGCTGGCGTGGCTGGAGGCTAAGGGGTTCTAAGGGGCCGCCCCACTAGCTGGGACCGGTAACTCAGGAGACCCGTGGGGGCGCGCCGCGCGGCGGGCACTTCGCCCGGCGTGTCATCGCGAATCTCCTGAGTTAGCGGTCGGGGAACCCGGCGGCCGGTCCGGAACTGCACAACCGGGCCCGGCAGCCAGCTATCCACTGTTCCGGGAATTGGCGGTTCCGCCAGCCGCACCGCCGCCTAGCGTCGGCACGTGGATGAGGTGCTCGATGCCCGGCGTGCCCGTCTGCGGGTGCGCCTCGGCGCCGTCGCGGTGCTCGTGCTCGTGGGGCTCGGCTGCGCGGTGCTCGTGTCGGCGTTGGGCAACCACGGGTCTGCGGCGGATGTCGCGCGACCGACGGCCGCGGCATCCTCGGGTCCGGGCGTGGGCACCGCCAGCGGCGGGCAGATTTTCGTGCACATCCTCGGGGCGGTGAAGCAGCCGGGGCTCTACGAACTGCGCGAGGGGGATCGCGCCGTTGACGCCGTGGCCGCCGCTGGTGGCTTCTCGGATGCCGCCGACCAGGCGCAGCTGAACCTCGCGCGCTTCCTCGTCGATGGCGAGCAGATCTACGTTCCGGCCCTGGGCGAGACGCCCGCAAGTGCTCCCGGCACGACCGCCGACGGCAAGGTCAACCTCAACACCGCCGACGAGCCGACCCTCGAGACGTTGCCGAGGGTCGGCCCGGCGATGGCGCAGCGCATCATCGACTGGCGCGAAACCAACGGCAACTTCGCGACCATCGATGACCTCAGAAGCGTGACGGGCATCGGCGACAAGACCTTCGAGGGGCTCAAAGACCTCATCACGGTATGACCGCCGACCTTCGGCTGGGGCTGCCCGGCGTCGCCGCGTGGGTGGCCGCGGGAGTGGTCATCGGTGTCCCTGGCATCGCGCTGCCGGTCGCCGTCGGGCTCTGGTTGGCGGCGGGGGTGCTTCTGACCCTTCGCTTGCGCTGGAGCGCGGTGGCAGCCCTCGCGGTCGCCGCCGCGGCGCTGTGTTGCACGTCGATCGCGATCCAGGCTCCAGGGCGGCTGCCAGCGCAGTTGGTCACGGCTGCCGACGAGGGCCGGCAGGTCACGGCGATCGCGACCACGACCGCAACGGTGCTGCCGGGCCGGGGTTCCTTCGGTGCGCAGCTAGTAAGCGTCGGCGACCAACGGGTGGCGGTGCCCGTCCTGGTCTTCGGCGAACGGCCCGACCATCGCATCGGCATCGGCGCGACGATCGAACTCACCGGCACCCTCACGACCGCGGAGGCCGGCGACGACAAGTCGTTCCTGTTCTTCACGGAGTCTCCGCCGACACTCGTTGCAGACCCGCCTTGGTTTCTCGACTGGGCTAACGGCCTGCGCTCGGGGTTCCTCTCCGCGGCCACGCGGCTGCCGGGCGACGGCGGCGACCTCCTCGCCGGCCTCGCGATCGGCGACACGAGCGCGGTCAGTGACCAGCTGGATGCCGCGATGAAGAGCACGTCGCTCAGCCACCTGACCGCGGTATCCGGGGCCAACTGCGCCATAGTCATCGGCCTGGTCATGGTCGCGGGCGGAGCGCTCGGGGCGGGGAGGTCGCTGCGCATCGCGGCATCCGTGGTGGTGCTCGTGGCGTTCGTGGTGCTGGTGACTCCGGAGCCCTCCGTGCTGCGTGCGGCGGTGATGGCTGCGCTCGTGTTGCTTGCGCTGGCGCGGGGGCGGCCGGTGCGGGGCATCCCGGTGCTGGCGCTCGCTTCGATCGCGTTGCTGGTGAGCGACCCGTGGCTGGCCCGCAGCTACGGTTTCGCGCTGTCGGTGCTCGCGACCGGCGGGTTGCTGTTGCTGAGCAGCCCGCTCGCCCGGGTATTCGGACGATGGATGCCGCGCTGGCTAGCCCTGACGATTGCGGTGCCGCTCGCGGCGCAGTTCGCCTGCCAGCCGGTGATCATCCTGCTGAATGCCGCGCTGCCGACCTACGGGGTCATCGCGAATGTGCTCGCGGCCCCGGCCGCGCCAGTCGCGACGGTGCTGGGGCTCGCGGCCTGCGTCGCGGTCGCAGTTGTGCCCCCGCTTGGCACGCTGCTCACCGCTCTCGCTTGGCTACCCTCGGCCTGGATTGCCGCGATAGCGCGGTTCTTCTCAACCCTCCCGGGAGCCCAGTTGCCTTGGCCGGAAGGCTTGGCCGGGCTGGGGCTCCTCGCCCTCGTGACTGCCCTCGCGATAGCGGCCATGCTCGGGCGTGGGCGATTCGCCGCGTTCGGGCTCGCCCTATGCGTCGTCGCTTACATCGCGCTCGCGGGCGGCAACCGCGTGGCCACTCTTGCCGGGCGCCCGTCGGACTGGCAGATCGCAGGCTGCGACATCGGGCAGGGTGACGCGTTCCTGGTCCGCAGCGAGGGCCAGGTCGCGCTCATCGACACCGGGCCCAAGCCCGAGCGACTGACGAAGTGCCTCACCGAGCTCGGAATCTCCCGCATCAACCTGCTCGTTCTCACGCACTACGATCTCGACCACATTGGTGGCGTCCAGGCCGTGGTGGGGATGGTTGACCGCGTGTTTGTGGGGCCGAACGATCGTCCCGTGGGTGACCGCATCGTCGACGATCTCATCGCCGGTGGTGCCCAGGTGGAGGAGGTGCGCCGTGGGCCGAGCGGCCTGCTCGGTGACCTGCGCTGGAGCATCCTCTGGCCGCCGGTGCGGATGGCCGGTCTCGAGCTCGGCAACCCGGCGAGCGTGACAGTCGAGTTCGAGCCGGTCGGGGCGTGCCAGAAGGGATGCCTCAGCTCGATCTACCTCGGAGACCTTGGCGAAGAAGCCCAGAACCGCGTCCTTGCCGCCAATCCGCAGCTGGGCCGCGTGGATGTCGTGAAGGTCGGCCACCACGGCAGCGCCGACCAGTCCCCGGCGATGTACGAGCGGTTGGATGCCACGGTCGGCCTGATCGGCGTCGGTGTCGACAACGGTTATGGGCATCCGACGCAGACCCTGCTCGACATCCTCGCCAGCGTCGGGACCGCGGCCTACCGCACCGACCTCGACGGGATGCTGTTGCTCGAGCCGGGGGATGAGCCCCGG
>JAYUVE010000036.1:0-86527 GCA_043754275.1 Microbacteriaceae bacterium
GGACCACGACTAAGGGTCATCGAGTAAGACAACCCCCAATTCACCGCGGAAACACGCGGCTAGATGAAGATTCCATCCACACGTTTTGGCCTATAACCCTGTCTTTCGTTTTCGTGCGGCCTATTCGGAATCGAACCCCCGGGGTCCCCGGTCGCGCAGTCCGCCGCATCGCACTACGCGGGCGGTGTCGTTGCCAGGCGTGCGATGTGGCGGCGGCACGACTGGGGCGTCGATTCCCCTAGGCTCCACGACCGGCCCTCGGGGGTGTTCCTGATGGAACGTATGGCAGAGTGCCATACGTGGTGAACTTCGACATCCGCCCACCCCGTGCTGACGAGGCCGAAGTCCTGGCCGACTTGCATCTTCGAAGCTGGCAAGAGACCTATGCCTCGGTCTTCCCGGCGAGCGCCTGGGGCGTCGAGGCCAGGGAAGGTCGGGTGCGCCAGTGGACGGCGATCTGCACGAGACCCATCCCGGACTGGAGCACTGCGGTAGTCGAGATCGACGGCGTGCCGGTCGGCATCGCGCACACGGAGAGCGATCGCGACATCCCTCCGCTGCGTCCACGAGTGCTCGCGTTCATCTATCTGATGGCCGAGGCACAAGGCTCGGGCGCAGGCCAAGCACTGCTCGATCAGGTGCTCGGTGACGGCCCCGCGAGTCTCTGGGTCTTCAAGGGGAACCCGCGGGCCCGAGCGTTCTATCTGAAAAACGGCTTTGCGACCGACGGCACCGCGCGCCCGACCGGCTTTGGCGGCGATGAGATCCGGATGGTGCGCTAACGAGAAAGGGCGCCGCCCGACGGACGACGCCCTAGCAACTCGAGGGCTATGACTCGTCGTCAGACGCCCCGACGGCCGCTTCATCGTCGATCCACAGGTCGTCATCGGCGCGCAGCGTCTGCCATGCGGCGTAAGCAACGCCGGCGACCGCAACCACGGCGATGCCGATCAGGATGTAGCGACCCGGGCCGGCGGGCTTGGGCTTGATGATTCCGGCCCGGGTTCCGACATCCGTGCCGATCTTTGTCGCGCGGCTGATGGCATCCCGCACCTGTTGGTTCTTGGCAACCTCGATCGCGGCGAGGGCCGTGCCCAGCGCGGACGACATGGCGGGAAGCACGTTGTGCAACAGGTTGTCGCGACCGGAGCTAGCGGCCGAGCGCGCGCCAGCGATGCCGGAGCGAACGGCCGGGCGCACCGAGTCTTCGTAGGTATCGCGGATGCGCGGCGACACCTCTTCGCGAGCGAAGTGCGCGGCCTGGCGCCTTGCCTCTCGCACCACCTTCGAGGCGTGATCGAGGAGGTCTTTCTGGTTGTCCCACAGGTCTTCGGCCTGGCTCTTCAGCCGGTTGAGCTCTTTGCGGCGCTTGCGCGATAGTGCCATGGGAAACCTCCGTCGGTGGGCAGATCTTCGCTTCAATACTGTCATGCCACCCCCGTGACCGGAACGGGGTTGACGGGGAGGTCGTGCTCGTAGTGCAAGAATTGTCACCATGTCACTCCACACCGCCGTTGCCACAGTGAAGACCAACCTGGGAACGATCAAGCTCAACCTGTATGGCAACCACGCCCCGAAGACTGTCGCAAATTTCACGGGCCTCGCGTCCGGAACGATCGAATGGACCCACCCGGGCACCGGGAAAGTCTCGAAGGACAAGCTCTATGACGGCGTCGTCTTCCACCGCATCATCAAGGAGTTCATGCTGCAGGGTGGCGATCCCCTCGGCCAGGGCATTGGCGGGCCGGGCTACCAGTTCGACGACGAGATCCACCCCGAGCTGACCTTCTCAGAGCCATACATCTTGGCGATGGCGAACGCTGGCAAGCAGGCCGGCCACGGAACCAACGGTTCTCAGTTCTTCATTACCACGGTGCCGACCCCCTGGCTTCAGGGCAAGCACACCATTTTCGGTGTGGTGGCCGACGACGAATCGAGGCGGGTCGTCGATGCGATCGAGGCCGTCGACACTGATTCCCGCGACAAGCCGCTCAACGATGTCGTGATTGAAAGCGTCACGATCGACGAAGCCTGACCCTCGGTGTCGAGTGCGCCGACTGATCCGGCCAACTTCTGCTACCGGCATCCTGACCGGCAGAGTTTCGTGCTCTGCCAGCGCTGCGGGAGAACGATCTGCCCGCAGTGCCAGACCCAGGCCGCGGTGGGGGTGCACTGCCCGGAGTGCATGAAGGAGGCTCGGGCCAGCGGCGCCCGCCGTCCTTCGACGCTCGCGGGGGCAATGCGATCGACGAAGGACCAGCCCGTCGTGACTTGGTCGATCATCGCGCTCTGCGGCGTGATCTTCGTGCTGCAACTGCTGCCAGGCAGCCCCGTGACCAATGCCTTGCTGTACTACCCGCCGTATACCTACGCCGAGCCATGGCGGATGATCACGGCTCTGTTCGTGCATTCGCCGACATCGTTCCTGCACATTCTCTTCAACATGTATTCGCTCTTCGTGATCGGCCCGATCCTGGAGCGGATGCTCGGGCGAATCCGCTTCCTCGCGCTCTACCTGCTCAGCGGGCTGGGCGGATCCGTGGCCGTGCTGCTGCTCGCGCCGGGGACTCCCGTGGTCGGGGCATCCGGAGCGATCTTCGGTCTGTTGGGTGCGTTCTTCGTGATCCAACGCAAACTTGGCGGCAACACCCTGCAGCTGCTCATCGTGATCGCGCTGAACCTGGTGATCGGGTTTGTCGTGCCGGGAGTGGCCTGGCAGGCCCACGTCGGCGGGCTGGTCGTCGGGGCCGCAGTCGCCCTGGTTTATCTTCGAACGAGGCGCGTGGATCAACGGACCGTGCAGATCATCCTGACCACGGGCGTCTTCGTCGCCCTAGTCGCGATCACGCTGGCGCGGCTGTACCTGCTGTAGCCACACCCGAGTTATCCACAGGCAATTCCACAGTGGGTATAACTACAGGGGTGTAGTTCTTGTGGGGCTAGGGCTCAGCGCCAGCGAGTCGTCATCAGGAACCCTACAAACATGATTCCGAAGCCGATCAGGATGTTCCAGCTTCCCAGCGAGGGAATCGGAAGCGTGCTCCCGCTCACGTAGAACACGATGATCCAGACCAGGCCGAGCAGCATGAAACCGAACATCACGGGCTTGAACCAGACCGGGTTGGGAGCGTGTTCACCAGAAGCGATCTGCGAGCGTTCGGGCTTGGTGCGAGCTGTCGTTCGGGCCATGCGACAAATTCTAGCGTGATTGCCTGGGGGAGCCGGGCGGAATGCGCGCGAGCTCGCGGCTTGCCGTTGCCCTCGACGGTTTAGAATCGTGCACATGGTTGTCGAGGAGGCGCGTGGCTCGAAAGTGCGCGCGGGCAAGCGCCACCGGGTGAGCATCATCGGCGTTGTGGGGGAGCTCTTCATCAGCGCCGGAGTGCTCGTACTGCTGTTCCTGGGTTGGCAGCTTTGGCTCAACGACCTGTTGCTCGGCAACCAGCAGAACAAGCAGGGGAGCCAGCTCAGCCAAGCCTGGGGCAAGCCTGCGGCGGGCCCGGCCGGCAGCAACCGACCCGACCCAGGACCGCCAGTTGTGGGCACCGCGCCGGGGAATGCCGTGCAATTTGCGAACCTGATTGTTCCGCGGTTCGGTGCAGACTACGAGCGTCCCATCGCCGAAGGCATCGGCACCGGGGACGTGCTCGACGTCGGCGTCGGCCACTATCCGGGAACCGAGATGCCGGGAGGTGTGGGCAATGTCGCTCTAGCCGCGCACCGCACCACCTACGGTGCCCCGTTCTCCAACATCGCAGACCTGAAGGTCGGTGACAGCATCTACATCGAAACCCAGGATGGCTGGTATCGGTACGTGTTCCGTTCTCTCGAATTCGTGCCCCCCACCGGGGTCGACGTGCTTGATGCGGTCCCGCAGCTTCCCGCTGCCACTCCGACCGATCGCCTGCTCACCATGACCAGCTGCAATCCCAAGTTCTCGGCGGCCGAACGGTTCATCGCCTACAGCGTGTTCGACACCTGGTATCCGCGCGCCGGAGGCCCACCGCCCGAGATCGCGAAGCTCGTCCTGACCCAGGCGGCCAGCTGATGTACGGTGCGTTGTGGCGAGTGCTGCCAGGGCCAGTCTGGGTTAAGTTGCTGATTCTGCTGGCGCTGGTCGCCGCGGTGCTTCTGGCCTGCGTCACCTGGGTCTTCCCCTGGGCGCAGGAATACGTTTTCCCACAGGATGTCACGGTGACCGAATGACCCACGTGCTTGTGATCGATAACTACGATAGCTTCGTCTACACGCTCAACGGCTACCTGCTTCAGCTCGGGGCCGAGACGACAGTGATGCGCAACGACGCTTTTTCCGCGGATGCCGCAGCCGACGTCATCCGCGGCTACGACGCCGTGCTGCTCTCGCCGGGCCCCGGCACCCCCGCGGCCGCCGGAGTCAGCATCCCGATCGTCAGGGCGGTGCTCGACTCTGGCCAGCCGCTGCTGGGGGTGTGCCTGGGGCATCAAGCCATAGCCGAAGCCCTCGGGGCGACAGTGACGCACGCCGACGAGCTCATGCACGGCAAGACGTCACTCATCACCCACGATGACAGCGCGTTCTACGACGGCGTGCCCCAGCCTTTCACCGCAACGAGGTACCACTCGCTCGCCGTCGTCGACTCGACGGTTCCTGATTCGCTCACCGTCACCTCGCGCACCGCGGGCGGGGTGATTATGGGCCTGCAGCATGAGAGCCTGCCCATCTACGGGGTGCAGTTTCACCCGGAGTCCGTGCTCACCGAGGGCGGCTACCGGATGATCGGCAACTGGCTCGCGGTCGCCGGCCTGCCCGAAGCCGCGGAAGCGGCCCGCGGCCTGACCCCGTTGGTCAAGCTCTCTTAGCTGATCAGAGCGCGGTCAGACCAGGCCGGATCAGTTTCCGCTGCAATACCGCAGCGTGATCGGGGACTTCTGGGGCTGGTCGCCGACGATCGTCTGCGAAGCGACGACTCCGCCGCGGCACGAATTGTCCACCTGCACCTGGATGTTGAGTTGCAGGGCGGTGAGGGTGGCGCTGGCCGCCGCGATGGGCTGGCCTGTGACATCCGGAACCTGCACGAGGCCGTTCGAGACGATGAGGTTCACCGTCGCCCCCTCGCGTATGGTCTTGCCGTTCGCCGTGCTCGCGCCGCCGGGCGGATCCGAGTTGATAACCGCGCCGGCGGGAATATCCGGCGAGTAGGTGGTTGTGGTGCTTCCATAGACGAGCTTCTTGGCCGTGATCGCAGCGATGGCGTCGGCCTCGAGCATATTCGTGACATCCGGAACCACGGCGGGAGTCTCGCCGAGCGAGACGTACACCTTCACCTGCTGGCCGGGCGCGACGGTCGTGCCGGCCTCGGGGTCGGTGCGGATGATGACGCCCTCCGCGACGGTCTTGCTCGTCTCGGTGAACTTCTGGGGGCTTAGCTTCTTGTCTTCGAGCGTCTTCGAGCCGTCTTCGTAGGTTTGCCCGGTGACGTTGGGCACGTCGACCGCGACGTTACCGGCGAGATGGGCCGGGGCCAGGTTGAAGGTCCAGAACACCACAGCGGCGATGATGACCACCATCGTCGCAATTCCGGCCCAGATCCAGGCGACCGGGGGTCGATTTTGGGTTCGGCTCACGCGATCGTCGGCATCGACGGTGAGCTGGCGCAGTGTCGCCTCTGACCCAGCTACTGAGCTCGGGTTCACCCCGAACAGGGTCGCGTTGAAATCGTTGGCGGCGACCTGCTTGCGCTGCGGAACGGAGCCGGATGCCGCGGCCTCGACGTCTTCGCGGAACTCGCTTGCGCTCTGGTACCGCTCGAAGCGGTCTTTCGCCAGAGCGCGGAGCACGACGGCATCGAGTGCCGGGGAGACCCTGGGGTTGATCGAGCTGGGGGAAACCGCTTCCGAATTCACGTGCTGGTATGCCACCGCGACCGGATTGTCACCGCGGAACGGTGCACGACCGGTGAGGAGTTCGAAGAACACGACGCCCGTCGAGTAAAGGTCGGTGCGGGCATCCACGGTTTCGCCGCGGGCCTGCTCGGGCGAGAAGTACTGCGCCGTGCCGAGGATGCTGCTGGTCTCGGCGATCGTCGCCGATGAGTCGGAGATGGCGCGGGCGATCCCGAAGTCCATGACCTTCACCTGGCCGTTGGAGGCGATCATGATGTTGCCCGGCTTGATGTCGCGGTGCACGACACCGGCACGGTGCGAATACTCGAGTGCGGTGAGCACCTGCTCGATGATGCGGCATGCTTCGGCGGGCTCGACCGGGCCCTGGGCGATCACGTCTTTGAGCAGTCGACCGTCAACGTATTCCATGACGATGAACGGAATCAGGGTCTCGGCGCCGCTGGACTCTCGCACCGATTCCTCACCGGCGTCGAAGATGCGCACGATCGTCGGGTGCGCCATCTTTGCGGCATCCTGCGCCTCGCGGCGGAATCGGGTGCGAAAGGCAGGGTCGTTCGCGAGCGACGGCTTCAAGAGCTTGATAGCGACGCGGCGACCGAGCCTGGTATCCATTCCGACATGCACGTCGGCCATGCCCCCGCGACCCACCAGTTCACCAACCTGGTAGCGGCCGGCGAGCAGGCGCACGCTCTGTGCAACGCCTTCAGTCACAAGCATCTCTTCCGGTCGCAACCTGACAATATCTTTGCCAGTGTAGCCGCTGGCGATTGGGGCTTTCCGCTAGAACGAGATCGAGGTGTCGCCAGACGGTGGCGACTCGAGGTCAGTGCACAAGGCTGTGTAGTTGATCGTGGTGGTTCCCGGTGAGGGCGATCCGAGTTGAATCGCCAGGGAGTTCACGGTTGGCCCCACCGACCCGCTCCCACCATTCCCGGTGATCGTGCCGTTGTTTACCTGCACGGCGAAGCCGCTCAGGGTATGGCCGGTCGGGCACCCGTTGTAGGCGGGCCAACTCACCGTGACGTTGCCGCCCGCCTGGTACGGGCCCGCCGGATAGGTCACCGGTTCTGGCTGCGTCGCGACTGGAGGTGGCGGGATCGCCTTGTAGAACGTCACGGCGATGAGGTCGTTTACCCTGACGTTGCCCTTCGGGTTGATCTTGTATGCGGTACCGACCAGGTCATCGTTGGGGGCAACGGCACCGTCTTGAGGATCCATCCGCAGGCCGAGCTGGGTGAGCTTGTCCTGTGCCTGTGCTTTGGTGAGGCCGATGAAGTCTTGCTCATCCAGGTTGATGCGATCGCTTGTCGGGGTTGGGGTCGGCGTCGGCGTCGGCGAGGTCGGCGGCGGGCTCGTGGGGATTGTTCCCCCGCCGGGGTTGGCGAGCAGGGCGATAATCGTGCCGATGAGAACGACGGCGAGCAGCGACACGAGCGCCACCAACGGCCAGGTCCAGGGGTTGCGACGCTTCGCGTCGGAAGGCAGGGCGGGCGTGGACACCGCACCGTTGACGGGCAGGAGGCGAGTGACTTCGGTGTTCTGCCCATAGTTGGGGCCGACCATCGCGGCGAGCGACCCGTTGCCGACGATGCCGGGCACTGCCGCTGCTGCCGCCGCGACATCCCCGCGCCGGAGCGCCTGGGCAGCTCGCGCGAGGTGGGCGGCTGAGGCGGGTCGATCGGCGGGGTTCTTCGCGATGCAGGCGTAAACCAAATTGCGGACCGGCTCTGCGACCGTGATCGGCAACTCGGGCGGGGTCTCATTGATTTGGGCCATCGCGATCGCGACCTGCGACTCACCAGTGAAGGGGCGCCGACCGGCGAGCGCCTCGTAGGCGACGATTCCGAGCGAGTAGATATCCGTGGACGGTGACGCGGGATGCCCGCTTGCCTGCTCGGGCGAGAGGTACTGAACCGTTCCCATCACCTGCCCGGTCGCCGTGAGTGGCACCTGGTCGGCGATTCTCGCGATTCCGAAGTCGGTGATCTTGACGCGACCCTCGGGCGTGATCAAGAGGTTGCCGGGTTTGATGTCGCGGTGAACGAGGCCGGCTGCGTGGGCGGCCTGCAGGGCATTGGCGGTTTGCGCGACGATGTCGAGCACCTTGTCGGTGGGCAATACCCGCTCTCGCTCGAGGATCGCGCTGAGGGCTTCGCCCGGTACGAGTTCCATGACGAGGAACGCGCTGCCGTCTTCCTCGCCGTAGTCGAAGACGTTGGCGATGCCCTCGTGGTTGACGAGGGCCGCGTGGCGTGCCTCGGCCCGGAAGCGCTCGAGGAATCCGGGGTCGCCGAGGTACTCGTCCTTGAGGATCTTGATGGCGACAGTGCGGCCGATAACGAGGTCGGTTGCCTGCCACACCTCACCCATGCCGCCGATCGCGACGCGACTGGAGAGTTGGTACCTGCCCCCAAAGGTGAGGCCGCTGGTGGGTCTCATCTGAATAGCACCGCCTCTAGTACCTTTTTCGCGATGGGAGCAGCAAGCGTGTTCCCCGTACCGTCCTGACCGAGACCGCCGCCGTTTTGCACGACGACGGCAACGGCGACCTGTGGATCGTTCGCCGGCGCGAAACCGGTGAACCAGAGGGTGTAAGGATCACCCTCG
Source organism: Microbacteriaceae bacterium (assembly GCA_043754275.1). GTDB lineage: Bacteria > Actinomycetota > Actinomycetes > Actinomycetales > Microbacteriaceae > Rhodoglobus. The sequence continues at coordinate 8,493 of JAYUVE010000036.1, forward strand.
CCGTTCTCTGCTGTACCGGTCTTACCCGCGACGTCGACTCCGTCTATTGTGGCATTACTGCCTGCGCCGTTGCTGACGTTGTTGATCATCATCTGGGTCATCGTGGCTGCGGTCTGCGGGCTCACCGCCTGGCTGAAGACTGTCGGTTGCAGCTTCTGGATCACCGAGAGGTCCGGCGCGATGATGCTGTTCACCAGGGTCGGCTGCATGAGAACCCCGCCGTTAGCAATGGCCATCGAGACCATCGCCATCTGCAGGGGCGACGCGCGCACGCTCGACTGTCCGAAAGCGGAAAGCATTGTCTGCGGTTCATCCAGCCCACGCGGGTAGACACTCGGGGTCGAGTCCATGGGCACCGAGACGCTCGAGTTGAAGCCGAATTTCTGTGCTTGCTGGCCGATCGCCTGGCCTCCCACAGCTAGGCCGATCTGTGCGAACGGGATGTTGCACGACAGCCGCAGTGCGTCGGCGATCGAGACCGTCGGGGTGCCGCCGCAGGAGTCATGGCCCGCGTTGGTGATCACGGAATTGCTCTGCGGAAGCTGCAGTTCGGAGGGATTGGGAAATTGAGTGTCCGGCGTGAACTTGCCGCTCTCCAGTGCCGCGGCGGTCACCACGAGCTTGAAGGTTGACCCAGGCGGGTCGAGGTCTCCTGAGATGGCGCGGTTGATGAGGGGGTTGCTCGGGTCGGCGAGCAGTGCGTTGTAGGTGGCGATGACGGCCTTGCTGTCGTGGACGGCCAGGGCATTGGGGTCGTACGTGGGCTTCGAGACCATGGCGAGTATCTCCCCGGTCTTCGGGTTGATCGCGATGACGGCACCGGTGAGGTCGCCGAGGGCATCCCAGGCGGCCTGTTGAACGACGGGATCTATGGTGGTCTCGACCGAAGCGCCCTTCGGGTTCTGGCCGGTGAGGATCGCGTTGACCTGGTCGAAGAATTGCTGGTTCGAGGTGCCGCTCAGGTAGTTGTTGAGTGCCCCCTCCAGCCCGGTGTTGCCCTGGTCGAGCGTGAAGTACCCGGTGACAGCGGAGTAGAGCGGCCCCGAAGGGTAGACCCGCTGGAATTTGAACTCGTCGGGGGCCGCCTGGGAGTGGGCCACGGGGACCCCGGCCACCAGGATCGAGCCGCGCTCGGCCGAGTAGCTGGCGTAGAGCGTCCGGGCGTTCCTGCCGTCGCCGCGCAGGGTGTCGGCGGAGACCACCTGGATGAGCGTGCTCGACAGGAACAGGGTGAGGAACATCACCAGCACCACCGTGCTGACCCTCTTGAGTTCTTTGTTCATTGGGCCACCACGAGCCTGGAGCTCGCATCCCCGATGGGATCGACGACGAGCCTCGGCTGGTTGCGCACAGAATCGGACAGTCTCAGCAGCAGGGCGGCGATGATCCAGTTGGCGACGAGGGATGAACCTCCGGCGGCCAGGAACGGCGTCGTGAGGCCGGTGAGCGGGATGACCCGGGTAACCCCACCGATGACCACGAAAACCTGCAGGGCAATGGTGAACGACAGCCCGACGCCGAGCAGCCGGCCGAAGTCATCCTGACCGGCGAAACCGATGCGGAAACCGCGCGAGACGAACAACAGGTACAGGCCGAGGATCGCGAAGATGCCGATCAGGCCGAGTTCTTCGCCGAGGGCGGAGATGATGTAGTCGCTGTTAGCCAACGGAGTGATGTCGGGGCGGCCCCGACCGAGACCGGTGCCCAGCAGGCCGCCATTCGCGAATCCGAACAGGCCTTGCACGAGCTGGTAGCTGCCGCCTTCGGCGTCGTAGATCTTCGAGTTGAACGGATCCAACCACGCCGTGAACCGACCGTTGACGTAGCCCAGTAGCTGGCTGGCGATGATGGCGCCAGCGAAGAACATCGTGAGACCGAGGACGATCCAGCTCGCGCGACCGGTCGCCACGTAGAGCATGACGAGGAACAGTCCGAAGTAGAGCAGGGCCGTGCCGAGATCCCGTTGGAAAACGAGGACGAGCATCGAAGCGGCGAAAACCACGAGGATCGGCCCGAGGTCGCGGGCGCGCGGGAAGCGCATCCCGAGTATCTTGCGCCCCACCATCGAGAGCGAATCGCGCGCGCTGACCAGGTAGCCCGCGAAGAAGATCGCAAGGGCGACCTTGGCCAGTTCCCCCGGCTGGAACGAGAACGGCCCGATCGACACCCACAGCCGGGCGCCGTTGACCGTGTCGCCGATGACCGGCAGCATCGGCAGCAACAGGAGCACGATGCCGGTAAACATCGCCACGTAGCGGTAGCGCTGCAGTACCCGGTGGTTGCGCACGACGATCACCACGGCAATCGCGATTGCGATTGCCATCGCCGTCCAGACAATTTGGCGGATGCCGGCACTCTCCCACCCGTAGTTCTGGTCGGCAAGGTCGATGCGGTAGATCATCGCGATGCCCAGCCCGTTGAGCACGGTAACGATCGGCAGGATGAGCGGATCGGCGTCCGGTGCGACTACCCGCAACGTGAAATGCATGCCGATGATGAGCAAGCACAGCAGCCCGTCGAGGCCCACCACCGTGAACTCGAGGTGACCGATCGCTCCGAGCTGCACGAGCACGATCGCGCCCACGTTGATCGCGCTCGCCACGACGACGAGGGCGAGTTCGAGGTTACGTAGCCTGGCCGGCACCCTGAGCTTGAGCCGGATGCTCGAGGTGAACGTCTCGCGGGGTCCGGCGGCTGTGGGAAACCCCACCGTGCTGTTCGCGCTACTTGTCATTCGACAACTGGTCCACTATGCGATGGGCGGCGGAAAGGGTGTCGACGCTGATGGTTGCCTCGATGCTCATCCGGTTGAATGTGGACAACGAATCGAGGGGGATCGTCGTCGCTTCGTAGACATGCGAGAGCTTGATCGGCCCGATGTCTTGCTGCACCCCCTGGTAGATCGCGACATTGCCGTTGCTCGGCCCCACGTAGAAGTGCTGCTGGGTGAACTGGTAGCCGATGATGGCGGCCGCGACGATGGCGGCGAGCACCACCCCCGCGAAAACCAGCCAAGAGATTCGCCGTCGCCGAGCTCGCCTGCGGTCTTCCTGGATGAGGGCGGCCAGGTACTCGTCCGACTCGGGTTCGAAGTGGCTGTCGTCGGTCTGCGTTGTCTTGAGCGGATGCAGCAACAGGCTCGGCAAGCGAAGCGGCCTGCGCGTGCTGTCTGCTTCGAACACCAGTGGAGACGCCGCGGATCCGACTGTCACCGGGGGAACATGAGACGAGTCCCCGGAGTCATCGATGTCGACCAGCACCACCGTGACGTTGTCGGGGGCGCCCTGGTCGAGGCTCTCCTTGACCAGTCGGTTCGCGGCATCCTCGGCGTTCGCCACCGAAGCCAGAATCGAGGCGACCTTCTCATCGGTGACGTAGCTGCTGAGCCCGTCGGAGCAGATCAGCCAGCGGTCGCCCGGCCGGGTCTCAAGCACGGTCGTGTCGACCTCCGGAGAGGCGTCGACATCACCGAGCACCCGCATCAGCACTGAGCGACGGGGATGCACTGCCGCCTCTTCCGCGGTGATCCGCCCGCTGTCGACGAGCCGCTGCACGAAGGTGTGGTCGGCCGAGATCTGCTTGAGTTCGGTACCCCGGAACAGGTAGATGCGCGAGTCGCCGATGTGGGCGATCGCGACGTGGTTGTCGACCCGCAAGATGCCGGACACCGTCGTTCCCATGCCAGTGAGTTCGCCGTGCTCGAACACGGTCTCCGCGAGCAGTGAGTTGGCCGCGAGCAACGCCGCATGCAGGGCGAACTCGGCATCGTTGGGGGAGGTGTAGAGGCGGTCAGTCTCCGAGATGCGTTTGACGGCTATGGCGGAGGCGACGTCACCGCCGGCGTGGCCGCCCATCCCGTCCGCGACGAGGAACAGGTAGCGGCCGGCATAGCCAGAATCCTGGTTGTTGGTGCGAACTTTGCCGACGTGGGAGACGGCCGCACTCTTACCCGAAGTGGCCATTCACCTACCGCCGAAGTTCGAAGCTGGTCGTACCGATCTTGACCGGTGTGTTCAGTGGCACGTGCGTCGGCACGATAACCCGGTTGCCGCCGAGGAACGTGCCGTTTGTCGAGTCTAGGTCTTGGATGACCCAGCCGTCGTTCCACAGGAGCAGCCGGGCATGGTGCGTCGAGGTGTAGTCATCGCGAATCACGAGACCGGATTCGTTGGATCTCCCGATCGTGAGTTGCTCAGCGGGAAGGTCGATCTCGAGACCCTCTTTGGCGCCGGCCACGATCACGAGGCGCTTGGCCTCGAGTGAACTCGCGGGCGCAGTTCGTGGTGCCGCGCGGGGTGCCGGCGGAGCGGCGGATGCCGCGGGTGTCGGGTATGCGGAAGCCGCGGGTGTCGGCAGCTTGCGGGCCGTCGGGCCGAAGAGATCGCTGCGCAGCGCGTAGACGATGGCGAAGACGAAACCCCAGAGGATCGCCAGAAAAGCGATCCGGAGCAGAAGCAGCGTGAGTTCACTCACTCGGGTTCACCGCCCGGCAGCTTCTTGGTCCTGAGGTCGGCGTACTGGTCGACGTCGGCCGACTGCGCGAGCACGCGGAAGATGATCCGGGTGCGACCGATGTCGATGACCGAATCGGGAGCCAGTGGCGCCTTGGAGACGGGATGCCCGTTCAGCTGCGATCCGTTGGTGGAGCCGAGATCATTGACCTGTGCCCGATTGCCGTCCCAGAGGATCTCAACGTGCTTTCGGGAGATGCCGGTGTCGTCGACGGTGATGTCCGCGTCACTGCCGCGGCCGATGATCGTGCGGGATCGTGTGATCGGGTAACGCTTGCCCGCGATATCCAGGATCGGCGTCCAGGCGACGGTTCCCTTCACGCTGACCGAACTGATCTCGATCATGCCCTGACTGAGACTCGGGTCATCCTGGAGCGTGATGGAGATTCCGCCGGAGAATGAGTAGTGCTGGGCGGTGGCGTGCTGCTGCACGAGCTGGATGAGCTCATCGATGAGGGTGGCGCCGAGGCCAGACATTCGCTCAAAATCCGCATGGCTGAGCCTGACCGTGAACTTGTTAGGAACCAGGATGCGGTCGCGCGCGACCACTGCGGCCTTGGTGTCGAGTTCGCGGCGCAGCGCGCTTGTGATTTCCACCGGTTGCAGACCACTCTTGAAGGTCTTGGCGAAGGCCCCGTTGACGGCTCTCTCCAGACCTCTCTCGAAGTTGTCCAGCAGGCCCAAAGCTCTCCTTATTGTCGCCCGTGCTCGTAACGATGATGTTAGCCGTTGGCCTTGGATGCGGCCTGTTCGCCCAAGACCGCGCCCTGTCTCCTGTGCTAATCTCGCTCAGTCGGTTTGGTTGGATGCGGGCGGCTTTTCGGAGCCGGTCGGGCCAGCTCTCTGGCAGCGCGCGCGAGTGGCGAAATTGGCAGACGCGCACGGTTCAGGTCCGTGTGCCCGTGAGGGCATGGGGGTTCAAGTCCCCCCTCGCGCACGAACAAGAAGGACGCCCCAAGTAGAGGCGTCCTTCTTTCGTTAAGCCAGGCGTCCTTCTTGTTCGTGCGCGAGGGTGCCGCGCGAACTACCCGGGGCCCCGACCGGCGCAGACCGGCGCAGTGCACAACGCGGCCAGTTTGTCAGCACGAAACCTGCACTGTGGCGGCGGCACCGGTTGGGCGTCAAGTCCCCCCTCGCGCCCCACTTGACCATCTTCGACGTTCGACTCATCAACGAAATCGCAGACTACGAAAGCCCAAAATCCGCCGGTTTTCGTGACTGAGGGCGCTCCTAGTTGCTTTTCTATCAACTACCCATCAACGAAAGCTGCTTGCTTGTCTGGGACTGCCCAGTACGGGACGTAGCGCATCAGTTTTGCGGCGGCCGCTGGGTCATAGGGAACGATTGCACCGGCCGAAACAGACTCGCGAAGAAGGCGGGAAGCGGTGGCCTTGTTCTTTTCAGGGATGTTGAATCTCGCGCGGATCGATGAATTCGTCGTGTTTTCGTGGGTGGAGTAGCGGAGGCAGGTGTGCAGGTACACAGCGCGAACGCGATCGTCGGGCCCCATTGAAGTTAGCGGTCGTGGACTGAACATGATCACCTGCATGCTTTCCGCGCTCGCATCAACTAGGGGTGCGGGCAATTGGTAGTACTCGATCTGGAATGCGACCTTGTCCCAGCCGCTGCCCTGTTCTTCGCAAATGCCCATTCGTCGCATAAGTGCGGCCAGTCGCTCATTTCGTGATCTTGGAGGAGCATCGATCAGACGCGCGACATCGACCAATGGGGTTCCGGGATTTGAGATCTCGATCCGGTCCTCAAATATCGCGATTATTGGCCCCGCCCCGCTGACGGTGAAATCTTGGTGGATTAGTGCGTTCGCGACAAGCTCACGGACGGCCAGCTCGGGATACATGGGAGTGGTAGTCCTCAGCGCCTGGCCTACAACTTCATTGACTGGAAGCACCCCGTTTATGTAGGAAACCAGTCCTTCAAACCCGCTCGCGTATCCCTTAACGCCTTCCTGCTCCTTGAGCGTTTCCACCTTGTTGTTGCCCTTGTACTGAATAACGCGGAGTGTCTTTCGCTTTAGAGAGGGAAAGTCTTCGAGTCGCTTCGCAAACAAGACTGCTCCCAGATTCGTAATGCGCCACCCCGTGCCTGGCATCTTGGCGATGATTTCGTCTTCGACGAGGCCCTGGAAGATGCCTGCCCGATTGTCGGGTAGCGGCTTCTTGAGAAGATCGAAATAGGAGGGGTAGTCAAGCAGGCTGAGGACCTCGTCCTCGGCGAGTCGATCCAAAGCCGTCGCAGTTTCAAAGGGCTGCTTGTCGAAGGTTCTCCATAGTCTGCGCGCAAGATCGGGATGCTTTGAGAGGGGTTTTGTGTACGAGCCCACGCGGATGTATTCGACCCCCTTGAATTGAATTGGCTGAAAGGCCGCCGCTTGAATCGTCAAGACCACCACCCGCGTTGAACCCAGGGTCAAGGTCGCGAACTCGAAATATACATCCGGTTGGAGACTGACTGTCAGCCAGTTGGTAACCTCCTGCCCCTTGACCTTCTGATGTTCGGGATCGGCCATGGTCCCGACTATCTGATGATCCGCATCACGAACCCCCCAGACGATATAGGCGAAGGCCTCGCCCGCCAATCTGGCCGAATTGGCCAGTGCTGCGACATTTTCGCCTATCGTCTCGGGGTCATCGTTGTTAACTTTGAACTCGAACCATTCGGTTTCTGAGGGCATCGCAGCAAGTTGCGGCACGATGTGCAGCAACTGTGCTCGCGAATGAAGTGCCACAACGATCGCCAATCTCTCGGATCCCTCAGAGATTACAGTGCGGGCATGAGGCGCGTGCCGTGATTTCCAAGGTGTGGAATATGTCCCGTTGGACCGGCACCCCAAAGGTGAATTCCGTGACCCGGTGGCGTTGGCGGGCCATCCCGACCAAGCTGAACCCATGACCTTCGAACTCCCAACCGGCCACACCCTCCGCCGCCCCCGTGAGCAAGATCACCCGGCGATCGTCGAGAGGATCAGCGACTGGTGGGATACCCCGAACCGCGCGACGGTCGCGCTCATGCTCCCGCGCCTATTCCTGCAGTTTTTCACGAAGACCAGCTGGGTCCTCGAGTCCGAGGGCGGCGAGGTCGCGGCCTTCCTCATCGGATTCCGCTCGGCCGATCATCCGGAGATCGCATACATCCACTTCGTCGGGGTCGACCAGCACCTGCGCAACGAGGGCGTCGGTCGCGGACTCTACGAGACCTTCTTCGAGCAGATGAAGACGGCGGGATGCACCGAGGTGCGCGCCATCACGGGCCCAGCGAACAAGCGCTCGCAGGCCTTCCACCGCACGATGGGTTTCACCCCACATGGCGACACCGACGTCGACGGTGTCCAGGCGTACCTCGACTACGACGGCCCGGGAGAGCACCGCGTGGTATTTACCCACGCGATCTGAAGGAACATACTGGCCGCATGAAATCTCTTCGAGTGCTGGCCGCGGTCATCGCGGTTTCTGCCGTCATGGGCCTCGCGGCCTGCGCGCCCACCCCCGCTGTCGAGCCGATCACCGTGAGTGCGAACGACCTGCAGGGCAAGACGGTCGACGTGCCGCTGAACTCCACGCTCAACATCAACACGGGCTCCCTCGCCGTCGACAGCTACACGGCGACCATCGACGACACGTCGATCGTGTCGTTCGTGCAGGGTCACACCGACTACGGGACCACGTTCAATCCGGGATTCACGCCACTCAAGGTCGGCAAGACGAGCGTGACGATGTCGAACGAGAATGGCGGCATCCAGAACCTGGTGTTCACGATCAATGTCACTCCGGTTCCGGGCGGCGCGAACCTCGGGGGCACGGGCCGCTAACTCGCACGGGGACAACTGTTTTCCATTTGGGGGGCATACCGCGCCCAAGCGCTTCGCGTAGTGTCGCGGGACAGGAGTTTAACTCGCGTACCGGGGAGCGTGTTTGTTGAAAAGATCCGTGCAGGCAGGGTTGGCTCTGCTTCTTTCTTTTGCGTTCGTGGCAGGGGTGGTTGCCCCAGCCAGCGCCACCTCTGCCGGGGCGCAGTTGGATGTCCTCTCCATGTCGAGGGACTCGTCGACGGGCGCCCTGGAATACAGCATCTCCGTGTCTGCCTCGGGGTACTGGAATGCGGGGGAGATCTGCGAGCTACCAGGGTGGGGTTGCAATGTGGGAGTTGAAATCAAAGACGGCGCTGGCACGTCGGGTCAACTCACCAGCGCGTCAATTCCCTACCCAGACCCGAGCTACACCAAACAATTTGATGGTTCAGTTGACACGGGCCCTCAGGAATTCGTGAGGCCGTTTGTGTCTGGCCATGGGGGTACGATCTACGGCGCGTGGGTAGCGTTTTCTGATCCGTTCACCGCGCCGGTCGCAAGTGTCGAGGACATCTCGGTCGGTAGGGACCCTTCCACGGGATTCTTTACCTATGCCGCCACCGCGTCCTCGGCGGCCTACTGGTCATCGCAAGGCGTATGCGCCATGGCGGGATGGGGATGCAGCATTGGCTTAGAGGTAGTAGCGGGGACCAGCGGGCTCCCGGGCACCCTAGATTCCTACAACATCACCTACCCAAACCCTTCGATCTCGCACGGATTCTCCGGTGCAGTCGACGTCGCCCCGGTCTCAGCAATTCGCGCTGTGGTGACGGGGCATGGCGGAAAAGTGACCAGCGATTGGGTGTCCGTGATTGACCCGTACGTCCCTCCGGGAGCTGCAATCGTTGTCGACTCCATTGGACGCGATCGACCCACGGGGAAGTTAACATTCGACCTGACCGCACTTTCATCTGCTTATTTCTCGTCGGCAGGCGTTTGTCGTCGGCCTGGATTCGGATGCAACGTGGGTATCGACGTACGTTTCACAAACAACACAGAAGGCGTGTTGACGACTGCGACAATTCCGTATCCCGAGCCGACCGTCGCGCATCAGTTCACCGGCAACATCGATGTGGGCCAGGTTGCGGCCGTACGCGCTTTCGTCTCGGGCGCGGACGGCAAGGTGACCAGCGATTGGGTAGAGGTCGTAGACCCATACAGCCCTCCGGACACGGGACTGGACATAACTTCCTTGAGCCAAGATCCAGTTGCCGGGGAAATCAGTTTTGACGTCAAGGCATACGCTCAGGCTTACTTCTCTGGTGGCGGAGTATGTGTGTACGCGGGGTTCTCTTGCGTCGTGGGCGTCGAAGCGCAATACGGCCCCACGCACTCAGTCGCCACTCTCGGGGCCTACTCGATCACGTGGCCTACACCGTCCACCGCTCATAGGTTCCATTCCACTAGCTCTCTCTCGGGCGTTACGGCCCTCAGGTCCTTTATCACGGGAAGCAACGGTCGAAGGATCGAGGGTGCGTGGATCCCCGTATCCGACCACGTAGAGGCGGGCCATGATGTTGACGCCGCTCTGGCCCTAGTCGTTGCGGGTGTCGCCGGATCTGCCGCACCGTGCTTCAGCCTCTTCGAGATCGGCACCCATGAGCTTGGATCCAGCGAAAGCGATCAACAGCTAGCCTGCACGTCAGCGCTGAGCAGCGGGCAAAGCCTCCGCTCCTTCTTGACGACATTGGTCGCGGCTGGCGGCGCCAGCATCCTGGACCAGCTCCTCGTGAGTGCCGGCGTCGCGAGCAGCTACGCAACCCAATCGGGTTTCGGGATCACGGTCAATGCTCAAGGCCAGGTCGTACTTCCTGAAAACTGCACCTACACCGGTTTTTGGCTGGTGACCTGCACGAGCGGCACAACTGTCACCGATGTCCGCGACCCCACGGCTCCATTTGTCAGCGATCCGGTGGCAGAGAATAACGCGTTGCAGCAATTCCTAGAGAACGTTGGCGTCGAGTCCATGCCCGAACCGGGACCCACGCCGGGCCCCATTCCCGGGCCGCTCGGCTGGGGTTCAAAGGCTGACCGCGCGCAGACTTACGTGGATCTCTGCAGGCAATATGTGAACACGCCCGCAATAGGCCCGGGCGGTAGCCCGACCACCAAGGGTGGGCTAGCTGGGGTTAGCTCGGACGACTGCACAAGTATGCCGATCTTCTTCACTGGGGCAAACTCTCCGGAGGCCAGCCAGCATGACAAGGAGGCGATCGGATCCCATCCAGAGTGGGTCCGATTGACATACGCAAGCACAGCGGAGAAAGCCGCCGAGGGAAAGACCCGAAAGTCCACTTGGTATGGATCCCCGGAGTGCCCGAGCCCAGTCGCGGGCTTTCAATGCGACGAATATCCCTACTTCACCACGGACCAGGGCTACCCCGACACACTGTCGCCTTCTTTGAAGTCGATCCCCAAACTCGACAACGAAACTCAGGGTGGCCTGCTCTCCGCCTTCTATCGATGCCCGACATTCTCGGAAGCGGTTCCGCATTCGGGGGGCCGCGACTTCCTGGTCATTCCCCTGCCTGCCCCGTTGCCAACACTCGGATACTGTGGAGCAACGTCGTGATGGCGACCCTTCCCCTCATTGAGCAGACCCTTAGCGGGCCACGCGCTCAAGGCTCCTCTCCAGAGCTCCTGGTGGCCCTTCTTGGGACCCTGGAAGAGGAAGCAAGTGCGGCTGGCGCCCCCACGAAAGGTGGATTCGCGCCGGGGTTGCCTTCGGGTGAAGTCGAACGGCAATTGGCCGCTGTTGGTTTGGCGCCACCGGAGGAGCTTTCGGCGTGGTTCGCCTGGCACGACGGAGCAAATGAATCGAGCGCCGCCCACCGTCTTATTCCAGGGCTGGTCGTCGCGAGTCTGGCGGATTGCGTGCGGTCGTATCGCGAGCTTGTACTCGATTTCGACCCCCCACCGGATCCCCTGACCGGGACCCCGCTCGACCCAAAGTTCTTCACCATGGGAGTTGGCGAAGGCTGGCTCCGCATAGGCATGGACAATTTCTCGATCGCGATGGATTGCTCGGGGCAGCTCCCCTCGCCCCCGCTAGTTCGCCTGCCGACCTGGGAACACTACGACCCCGGGTTCGAAGGAAAACTGCAGGCCGTATCTCTCTGCACCGTCGTCACTTGGTGGATCGAAAGCATTCGCAGCGGGGCCTATCGCTGGAACACCGAACGGCAGCTGTGGGACGATTCTCCGCTGGACTTTCCTGAGTCGCGGCGAGCTGTGTATTTTTACTGATCACCTGCACAACAACAAGTCATATTCGCGGGCGAGACCGCGTGCTAGTTTCGGCAAATGAGCCGTATTGCGGCGGTCGCACCCGTGCTGCCAGCTTTCGCCTATACCCAGGCGGAGATCACCGCTGAGCTTGCGCCCTTGATTTCGGGGGCGCCCGCACGTCGAGCGGTGCTCGAGCGGATGCACGCGGCAAGTGGCATCGGAACGCGGCATACTGCACTGCCCATCGAGCGGTATCGCGACCTGGGCACTTTCCGCCAGTCGAACGACATCTTCATCGAGGTCGCGACCGATCTCGCCGAGCGCGCGCTGCGCGAAGCCCTCGCGACGGCGGGCCTTGAGCCGCCCGATGTCGACTTCGTCATGTTCACGTCGGTGACCGGAGTTTCGGCGCCGTCGGTCGACGCGCTGCTGGTGTCCAGGCTCGGGTTGCGGCCGGATGTGAAACGCATCCCGTCGTTCGGGCTTGGCTGCGTCGCGGGAGCGTCGGGGCTCGCACGCGTCAATGACTACCTGGTCGGGCATCCCACCGAGGTCGGCGTGCTGCTGAGCGTGGAGCTCTGTTCGCTCACGCTCCAGCGCGATGACGAGACGATGGCGAACTTCGTCGCGACCGGGCTGTTCGGCGACGGCGCCGCGGCCGTGGTGCTGGTCGGTGACCAGCGCAGTGGCGACGAGCGGGCCGAGCCGGGCATCCGCATCGTCGACACGCGAAGTTCGTTCTTCCCCGACACTCGCGAGGTGATCGGCTGGAACATCGGTGGCTCCGGTTTCGAGATCGTCTTGACCGCGGGCGTCGCGGAGGTCATCGAGAAGCACTTTCCGCACGAAGTCGCGGCCTTCCTCGCCGACAACGGGCTGGCGATCCGGGATGTCGCAGCCTGGGTAGCCCACCCCGGCGGCCCCCGCGTGCTCGACGCATTCGCCCACTCGCTCGACGTTCCCGCCACGGCGTTCGAGAAGTCCTGGGCGTCGCTGGACAGGGTCGGCAACCTCTCCTCTGCGGCGGTGCTTCACGTACTGGCTGACACCATCGATGCCGGGGAGCACAACGCCGGCGACGCCGGCCTGCTGTTCGCACTGGGCCCGGGGGTCAGCGCGGAGTTCGTGCTGCTGGAGTGGACTTGAGCGTCGCCCTCTACGTCGCCTTCGTGCTGCTGACCGGGGTGGAGCGCCTCTACGAGCTGCGCGTCTCCAAGCGCAACGCCGACGCGGCCTTCGCCCGCGGCGGCGTCGAGTACGGCCAGCGGCACTTCCCGTTCATGGTCGTGCTGCACACCGGCCTGCTGCTCGCCTGCATAGCCGAGGTCGTGTTGCTGGGGCGTCCCTTCATCCCTGCGCTTGGCTGGCCGATGCTTGTCGTGGCCCTGCTCTGCCAGGTCGGTCGGTATTGGATCATCCACTCGCTGGGCAGCCAGTGGAACACCCGCGTGATCGTGGTGCCGGGGGCGGGCCGCGTGACCAACCGCGGGCCGTACCGCTGGAGCTGGCTGCCGCATCCGAACTACGTGCTCGTCGCGGTCGAGGGCATCGCCCTCCCGCTGGTGCACACCGCGTGGATCACGGCCATCGCGTTCACGGTGCTCAATGCCGTGCTGCTGCTCGGGTTCCGCATCCCGACCGAAGACAGGGCGCTAAAGGATCTGGCGTGAGCGCGGGTGCGACCGCCGACGTCGACGTCGTGATCGTGGGCGGCGGACCGGTGGGGTTGGCCTCGGCGATCGAAGCCAGGCTAGCCGGGCTGACCGTCGCGGTCATCGAGCCGCGCACCGACGCGATCGATAAGGCCTGCGGCGAAGGGCTCATGCCCGGCGCCATTCCGCTGCTCGCCCGTCTCGGCGTTGACCCGGAAGGGATGCCGCTGCACGGCGTCAGCTACATCTCCCCGACCCGGCGCGTTGATCACCGCTTCCGCTCAGGCCCTGGGCGGGGAGTACGCCGCACGACGCTGCACACCGCACTCTCGTCGCGCGCGAGGGAGCTGGGCATCGAGCGCGTCACGGCCCGGGTGGATGCCATAAGCCAGGATTCGACCGGAGTCTCGGCCGGCGGCATCCGCGGGTCTTGGCTATTCGGGGCCGACGGCCTGCACTCGGCGGTTCGCCGCCTGGCCGGGCTCGAACGATCACCATCGTCGCGCGGGCGGCGGTTCGGGCTGCGCCAGCACTTCAAGGTCGAGCCGTGGAGCGACCTGATTGAGGTGCATTGGGCGGCGCACGCCGAGGTGTACGTGACACCCGTGGCTTCCGACACGGTCGGAATTGCCGTCCTTGGGCCTACCCACACCGATTTCTGGGAGACGATCGCGGGGGTTCCCGCGCTCGCGGCCCGGCTCGGCGGCGCAGAAGCCGCGAGCACGCTGCGCGGTGCAGGGCCTTTCCGGCAGCGCGCGACGCGCCCGTCGTCGGGTCGGGTGTTGCTCGTGGGCGACGCATCTGGTTACGTGGATGCGATCACCGGCGAGGGCTTGCGGCTCGGCTTCGATCAGGCGCGAGTCGCCGTCGAACATGTGCAGAGGCAGGGCGACTATGACCGGGCCTGGGCGCGCACCACGCGCGACTTCCGTGCCCTGACGAACGGCTTGGTCAGCGCGGCGGCCAGTCCGCTGCGCGGGGGCATCGTGCCGTTGGCCGCAGCGTTGCCTGGCCTCTATGGGTCGATTGTTGAGCGGCTCGCGCGTTAGGCGGGCAGGGCAGCGTGCCGCAACTAAGGAAACAGCAGCCTCTCCAGCTCTGCCGCGGTCGTGGCGACCCCAATCGTGCCGACCTCCTCGGCGCGCGAGCCGTAACCCCAGCGCACGAAGATCGTCGGAACGTTGTTGGCCGCCGCGCCATGCACGTCGTGTGAGCGATCCCCCACCATAACCGGTCGCGAGATGTCGGCCCCGATGGCGGTCAGGCGCTTGAGGGCCTCGGCCACGACATCCGCCTTGGCGCTTCGCACCTCGTCTTCGGAGGCGCCGGTGATCACATCAAAGTATGGGAGAAGGTCGTAGTGCTCAAGGATGAGTTTCGCTGGCGCCTCCGGCTTGGATGTCGCGAGGGACAGCGGAACGCCGCTCTCGTGGATCTTGCGCAGCAGCGCGGCGATACCCGGATACACCGTGGCGTCGAAGACCCCGGACTTCAGGTACTGGGGCCGATAGATGTCGAGAGCATGTTCCGCCTGCGCGTGCGTGAAACCGCCGCGCTCACGAAATGAGTCCAGGATGGGCGGCCCGACATAGGCGACAAGTTCGGCTGGGGAGGGAATAGGAAGCCCGAGCTGCTGGAAGGTGTAGGAGAGGGTCGCCGTGATGCCGGGCGCAGAGTCGACGATCGTGCCATCGAGATCGAAGAGGATGCAGCTGAAGCCGGTCGTCATAGTCCGACGAGTCTATTTGCGCGCTGGAGCCGGGCGCGCCAGCCCTGAGGCCTACGACGAGGTCAGAAGAGCCGCGAGTGCGGGTCGTCGAGACCCCGCATGGCGTCGTAGTCGAGCAGCAGGCAGCGGATGCCGCGGTCGAGCGCAAGCGTCCGCGCTTGCGGCTTGATCTCCTGCGCCGCGAACACCCCGCTCACGGGTGCCAGGAGGGGATCGCGGTTCATGAGTTCGAGGTAGCGAGTGAGCTGTTCGACGCCGTCGATGTCGCCGCGCCGCTTGATCTCTACGGCGATGCTTGTGCCAGCGGCATCCGTCGCCAGGATGTCCACCGGCCCGATCGCCGTCATGTACTCGCGCCGCACGAGCCGGGAGCCGGGGCCGAGAAGCTCGATCTGCTCGGCCAGGAGTTTCTGCAGGTGGGCTTCGACGCCGTCCTTCTGCAGGCCGGGGTCGGTGCCGAGCTCGTGAGCGCTGTCGTGCAGGATGTCGTGGATGGAGATCACGAGGAGGTCGGCGGTCTTCGCCTGGGCGACCTTCCAGATCTGGGTGACTCCGGCATCCGCCTGCTCCTGCTCCGGTTCGATGACCGCGAGCGTGCACGGCGGGCTCATCCAGTTGAGCGGCTTGTACGACAGCGAGTCGGAGTGCACGAGGACGGAGCCGTCCGCTTTGACTAGCAGAAGTCGTGTAGCCAATGGAAGGTGCGCACTAAGTCGTCCGGCGTAGTCCACGGAGCAACGGGCGACTACAACTCTCACCTCCACAGAATACGGGGGCGGCTCAGCCTTCGAGGCTGTGGGCGGGCTCAGCTCCGGTTTCGCTTGGCTTCTCCGATGAGGAGTCCTTCGCAGGCTGCGTCTGGCCTGCTCGGCCGTGTAGAAGGACAGCCGCGATGGCGACGACGACGGTGGCGATCGCTGTGTTGACCGTCCAGAGCAGAGACTCGTCGCCGCCGGAGAAGAAGACGAGCATCGCTGAGTTCACCAACCAATGGAAAAAGGACGCCACAAGAACTCGAGAAGTGAACGAGCGACCGACGGTCAACACGGCCAAAGCGACCGACAGGCCTATCGCTGCGATCACAAACGTGAGGTAAACGATGGGGCCTGCCGCGAGCAGGACGTAGAAGTGCCCCAGTCCGAAAAGCAGGCCCGTGATGACACCAGACCACAACAGGGAGAAGCGATTCTCGAGGAGGGGCTGGACCACGCCTCGCCAGCCGACCTCTTCGCCGACTGCACCCAACAACTGCAGGAAAAGAATGACAGCCAGTGACGCGGGAAGCGACGTCGGGTCGAGCGGGGGCCAAATGCCGCCTTCCGTCGAGTTGAGCGCAAACAAGACCGCCGCCGTCACGGCGGACAAGAACACGGAGAGCACGACAACGAAAAACACGCTTCGAACGTGCTGTCGGGGGAATGTGCGCTCAGGACCTCAGATCGACCCGTCGACCGGACCAAATACACACCTAAGCGCGGCTCGTCCAGTTGAGCGGCTTGTACGACAGCGAGTCGGAGTGCACGAGCACGCTGCCATCGGCCTTGACGCCCTCTGTACGTGATCAAGTACACGGTGATAGCATTGTCTTTATGAGAGCAATGACCGTTAGTGAGACCCGAGCCAACTTCGGACGTGCTCTTGACGAGGTCGTAGAGGATCGTGTCGAGCTGGTGATATCGCGAAAGGCGGGCGATGTCGTGCTCGTGGCCCGCGATGAGTACGACTCGCTGGTGGAGACCGTGCATCTCTTGAGCAGTCCGGCCAATGCTGCCGCCCTGGCAGCCGCGCAGCGGCAGATCGCGGAAGGCAAGACGGTGCGTCGAGGGCTGATCCGCTCGTGACTGAGGACGACCTCGAGTGGGCAGAGGTCGCGTGGGAGCAGTACGAGTGGTGGGAACGGAACGACAAGAAGGTCCGCGACCGCATCAATGTGCTCGTTGATTCAGTGCTCGCGACCCCGTTCCCGGGGATCGGCAAGCCGGAGCCATTGCGTGGAAACCTGTCGGGACTTTGGTCGCGTCGCATAACGAGGGAGCACCGTCTGGTGTACGAGGTGCGTGATGGACGTCTCGTCATCCATCAATGCCGCTTCCACTATTGAGATTCCGGCTGACCCTACCGGCGCCTCAGTAGTGGTATCGGGCTTGGAGGATGCGGATGTCATCGTCGGTGACGAGATACACCAGACGATTGGTCTCGTCGATTCGCCGGGACCACGCACCTCCGAGTTGGTTTCGCAGCGGCTCGGGCTTGCCGATACCACTGAACGGGTCACGCAACGCATCGGCGATAAGCGCGTGCAGACGCTTCAGCGTCTTTCGATCCTCGGCCTGCCAGTAGATGTAGTCAGACCAGCCATCGGCATCGAAAGTGATTCGTCGGCTCACACGTCCTCAGCCTTGATGAGGTCGTGGTGCTCAACCTCACCTCGGCGCGCGCGTTCAATGGAGTTCAGTAGTCGCTCGGCATTCTTCGGTGAGCGGAGCAGGTACTCGGTCTCGGTGAGCGCGTCATAGTCGGCCTTCGAGATGATGACCGCATTGCCGTGCTTCGACACGACCTCGACGGGAGCGTGATCGTTGTTGACCTGCTGAATCAGGCCGAACAGGTTCTTTCGAGCGTCGGTCGCTGTGATCGCAGACATGTGGATCCTCCATAGAATGGTACGCAATACTGTACCACGCAATGACGCGAGTGGCCGTGATCACCGCGGCCATGGGTCAGAGCGAAGGCGCCCGTAGGTCAGCACGTCCACGCGCTCGCCGTCGATCAAGAACTTTCCACGCTGACGACCCTCCAGCACAAATCCTGCAGCACGTGCAACCGCCCCACTCGACGGATTGTTGGCGCGGTGCCCAAGCTCAAGCCGTTCAAGTCCACCGAGCGAAAGCGCCCAGTCCGCGGCCTGGGCGGCTGACTTCGCCATCATTCCACGATCACGAAAGTTCGCGTGCAGCCAGTAGAAAAACCAGGCACTCCGCTCCGTTGAATCGACGGTCATGCCGACGAGGCCGACCAGGCTAGCGTCCTTGCCCGTGGTGACGGCGAAGGCGACGTTCGCGCCGTCAATCAACCGAGGGACATACCCCCGGGCGCCGTCGAGGTCGGTCACTTCACCCTGGCGGGACATATCCGGAGCCGATCTGAAGGCGGCCAGCACGGCGGGTGCATCGTCGGGGTGAAGTCGGCGCAGCATGTTCGTTTCCACGTCAGCGCAGTCGGGCCGAGGTAGACGTCATGGGGCCAGCCGCCCGCGCAGGGCCCGCAGTTCGTCGTGGCGCAGCACAATCCACGGGCCGGCGGGGTTGAGCAGTAGGCCGCTGTATGGGGCCTCCAGCGCCTCGTCGACGACCTGCGCAATCTCGACCGCCGCGAAGGTGGTTGCCGGGGTGCGCACGACTGCCTCCGCGGCCGAGGTGAACGCCATGCGAACTTCGTCGCCATCAGGGGCTGTCGAGGTCCGCACCTGGGCGCCGCCGCTTGGCACCGGGTTCACCGCGTAGAGCAGCTTCCCGCCGCGGGCCAACGCGTCGAGCACCGCCGACCGGTCACCTGTCGCGATAGCCGCCTTGACTGCGTCGTTGTGCGGTGCGGTAAGGGTGAAGTCTGCATCGCGCATGCTCACCCCGCAGGTGGGTCCGGCGGGGTCGAGGTAGAGCCAGGCATATCCCTGTTGCTTCGCGAATTCGAGCACGCCGACCGCTGGCTGCCCCAGGGTTTGCACCTTCGTGGTGGGGTCGTCGTGCATCCGCGCGACTTCTTCCTGCCGGGTGAAGGCCAGCAGCCCGCGAGCGCCATCGGGGCCGGTGGTCTCGCGGAAGCCGATCGTCGAACCGGCGGGGAAAGTGGATGCCCCATCCGTGAGCTGCGGCGCGTGCCCGGTCATGTCAAGCAGCAGGTCGCCCTGCAGGCAATTGCGCACGACCTCCAGGTAGCTGGATTGCTCCGGCTTCGCCGCAAAGGCGGCAATCGCGTCGCGCAGGATCCTGTTGTCGACAAGTGCCATGTCAGGGCAGTTGCGGGTCGTCGAAGTTGTCAGTTGTAGTCTCGGCCGGCCGCCTCGCGCCCTCGGGCTCGCGCGCCGCCCCAGAAACCACGGCGCCGATGGCGGTGAGCACGAGCACGACGAGCAGCGCGTGGATGACCCCGAAGTACTCTCCGAGCAGGCCGATCACCGGCGGCCCCACGAGGAAGGCGAAGTAGCCGATCGTCGCGACGGCACTCACCCGCGCGGCAGCGGTCTTCGGGTCGTCGGCGGCAGCGGACATCCCGATCGGGAAACCGAGGGATGCCCCGAAGCCCCAGAGCACGGCTCCGGCCACTGCGATCGGGACGACGGGGACAAAGATGAAGATGAGCAAGCCGATCGCGGCGAGCAGGAATGTGGCGCGGAGCACCACCACCCGGCCGAACCTGTCGAGCAGGAAGATGCCGCCGAACCGACCGCCCGTCATCGCCGTGACAAAGATGCCGAAGATGATCGCGCCGGTGGCATTCGGGACGCCGTGCCCGTCGACCGAGGCTATCGCGACCCAGTCGTTCGCCGAACCTTCCGCGAACGCGGCAGCCAGGACGATCACGCCGATGAGCAGCGTGCGTGGTTCGCGCCAGATGCCGAGGCGCCCGCGCCAGGTGAGTGAGTGGTCGTCCGCGGCGACGGGCGCGCCGTCGTCATGGGTGGGCTGGTCGGGCTGGAAGTAGCGACGGATCACGAGGCCCGTCACGATCACCAGGATGCCGACCACACCGAGGTGGATGGCGATCGGGACGTGCAGGAACTCGGCGAGAGCGCCGATGCCGGCACCGGCCATCGTGCCAATACTGAAGAAGGCGTGGAAGACCGGCATGATTGCTCGGCCCAGCGCACGCTCGTTCGCGGCGCCGGAGACGTTCATCGCGACATCCGTCGTCCCTGAAGACGCACCGAAGACCAACAGACCGACAAACGCCACGAAGAAGTTCGGGACTGTTGCGCCGATACCGGCGACCACGATCCCGGCGGCGGCCGTGACGATGCCCCAGGTCATTGTCGTCACCGAGCCGAATCGGGCAACGATGTGACTGGAGGCGAGGAGCCCGGCGATTGATCCGACGGCGATACCGAATATCAGGAGACCGACCTGCGCCGGGCCGATGTTCAGGGCGTCACGCGCGGCGGGCAGCCGGGAAATCCAGGTGGCGATGAGCATTCCGCAGAGGGCGAAGATGATGAAGATCGCGTTGCGCCAGGCGACAACCTGGGCACGGGTGGGTGTGTCAGACGCGGCGATGGACGACATCCGACAAAGCTACCAACCCCTGTAAATTCATAACATTCACAATTCTGTGAATGTCGGGTAGCATCGGCCCATGACAGCGATAGTCGAGGCCAGTGGCCTCGTGAAGACCTTTGGCAGCGTCCGCGCGCTCGACGGACTCGATCTCAGCGTCGAGGGCGGCGAGGTGCATGGCTTTCTCGGGCCTAACGGGTCGGGCAAGTCCACGACCATCCGCATCCTCCTCGGACTCATGCGAAAGAGTGGTGGTCAGGTCTCGGTCTTCGGCAAGGATCCGTGGGCGGATGCCGTGGCCATCCATCGCGAGGTCGCCTACGTTCCGGGGGATGTGAGCCTGTGGCCGGGCCTCTCCGGCGGCGAGACCATTGATCTGCTCACCGGACTGCACGGCGGCGCAGACCCGGCCCTGCGCAAGCAACTCATCGCCGATTTCGAGCTCGATCCGCGCAAGAAGGCCCGCAGCTACTCGAAGGGCAACCGGCAGAAGGTCGCGCTCATCGCGGCCCTCGCTCGCCGGTCATCCCTCTATGTGCTGGATGAGCCGACGAGCGGTCTCGACCCGGTGATGGAGTCGGTGTTCCGGGCGCAGATCCAGCGGGTGAGGAAGGAGGGCGCGACTGTGCTGCTCTCCAGCCACATTCTCGGAGAGGTCGAGGCGCTCTGCGACCGCGTGACGATCATCCGCGCCGGTGTCGCCGTCGAGCGCGGCACCCTGAGCGAAATGCGCCACCTCACCAGCACCGCGTACACCGTCGTGACGGATGCATCGGAGAAGGCCCTCGCCGACGTGAAGGGCGTGCTGCACGTGCGCCGCGAGGGTGCCGCGCTCCTGTTCGATGTCGAGACGGATGCCACAGCCGCCGTGATCGCCGAGCTCAACAAGCACACCGTGCACTCCCTGACCGTCGCCCCGCCCTCGCTCGAAGAGCTGTTTCTGCGGCACTACGGTGACCGCCTGGAGGTGAACTGACCATGTGGAGGCTGCTGCGCATGCAAGTGCGGCGGGATCGGATCATCCTCCCGATCTGGATCGTGTCGACCGCACTGCTCGCGCTGACGAGCGCGAAGGGCGTGCAGTTTGGGTTTCCGACCGAGGCGGCACGCGCCCAGGTGCTGAAACTGGCCGCGGCCACCCCCTCGCTGCTGGCTTTGCGCGGCGTTCCCGACGGAGCGAGCCTCGGGTCGTTCGTCTACTTCCAGGTGTTCTGCTACGTCGCCCTGATGGCGGGGTTGATGACCACGTTCTTCGCCGTGCGCCACACCCGGGCCGACGAGGAGCGGGGCCGCGCAGAACTCGTGGGCTCGACCCCCGTCGGCCGACTCGCACCCCTGGGCGCGACGCTGTCTATCGGCGTTGTCGCGAACGCGCTGCTGGGTACCCTGGTGGCGCTGGGGTTCATGGCGGGCGGGCTTGACCCTGTCGGCTCCCGGGCCGCGGGGTTCGCTGCGGCGGCAGTCGGAATCGCGTTTCTCGGGTTCGCGGCCCTCGTCGCGCAGCTGGCCCCGACATCCCGATCTGCCAACTCCATCGCGGGAGGAGCGGTTGGCGTGGCCTTCCTGCTCAGGGCGGTGGGGGATGCCGTCGGCGCGCCGACCCCCGACGGGCTCTCGGTCACGAGTGCGTGGCCAAGCTGGCTCTCGCCGATCGGCTGGGGCCAGCAGGTGTTCGCGTTCACCCGGGCCGACCTCACTCCCTTGCTTCTGTCGGTAGGGCTCGCGGTCGTCACGACCGCTGCTGCCGTCGTGCTGAGAGCTCGGCGGGACATCGGGTCGAGCATCCTGCGCGAGAGGGTCGGCCGCTCCTCGGGGCGCATCCGATCCAGCCTGGGACTGGCCTGGCGGCTGCAACGGTGGAGCGTCCTATGGTGGACGGTGGGTGGTGCCTTGACCGGCGCCCTCGCTGGCAGTCTCGCCGGGCGCTTCGCGAACGCGGCTGACGTCATCGGATCGCTCCAGCAGATCATCTCCAGCTACCTACCGGGCGGGCGCGGCCAGCTCATCGACCTTCTCGTCGTGGCGATCTTCGGCATCGCGGGGGTGCTTGCGGCCGCGGCTGGCGCCCAGGCCATCCTCCGCCCACGCGACGAGGAGGCCGACGGCAGGGCGGAGTTGCTGCTCTCCGGCCCGGTCGGGCGCGTGCGCTGGCTCGTCGAATACGTGGTCATCGCCCTGATCGCTGCTGCTGCCGTTTGTCTCGGCACCGGCCTGGCCGCAGCGCTCACCTTCCGCTCCTCGGATGACTCGTCCGGCAGGTTGTGGTCGAGTCTCGCCGCTGGTGCGGCGCAGCTACCCGCCGCGCTCGCGTTCATCGCGATCGCGACCGCGCTGTTCGTTTTCGTTCCCCGGCTCGCGGTGGCACTGACCTGGGGGTTGCTCGCGGTAGGTCTGCTCATCGGGCAATTCGGCGGGCTACTGCAACTGCCCGAATGGGTGCGCGACATCAGCCCCTTCACCCACACCCCGGCGGTTCCGGCTGACAACCCGGACTGGTCAGGCGTGATCGTCGTGGTGGTCGTCGCCGTCGTGCTGCTGGCCATCTCGGGCTGGGCCATGCGCAGGCGAGAATTGACCACATGAGCGACGGCGAGCGCGGCGTGGGCGATGACCCCGTCGCCCAGATGGTCAGCGCGCTCGCTGCGAACGGCTTTCCGCGGATGCCCGCTTCGGTACTCATGACGATCATGGTCAGCGAGGAGGGCGTGCTTACCGCCGAGGAGCTCAGCGAGAAGCTCGGAGCGAGTCCCGCCGCAATTTCAGGTGCCGTCCGCTACCTTTCGACCGTCGGGATGATCCACCGCCATCGGCTCACGGGTTCGCGGCGGTACGCTTACGAGCTGCCCGCGCATGCCTGGTACACGGCGTCGCTGGAGAAGACGGATCTCTACCAGGTGATAATTCGGCTCGCGCGTCGAGCGGTCCCCACCCTCGGGCCCCGTGGCGCAGAGCGAGTCCAGGAGATGGCGGACTTCTTCCGATTCCTTGAGCAGCGGCTGCCCCAGGTGCTCCAGGAATGGACCGAGTTGCAGGAGCGCCAGGAGGGCTGACCGGCGCGGCCCGGGCACCGCCTGCGCAAACTAGGCTGGCCCGCATGACCTCCGATGTGCTGCTCTCGTCCGGAATCGATTCCGCCGGCCTCGACGCGGGCATCCGCCCGCAGGATGACCTCTTCCGCCACGTCAATGGAAAGTGGATTGACGCCACCGAGATACCCAGCGACAAGGCCCGCTATGGCTCGTTCTATCTGCTCGCCGAGGAGGCGGAAAGGGCCGTGCGCGACATCATCATCGAGTCACAGTCCGCCAACCCGGGCACTGAGGCGCGAAAGGTCGGCGACCTCTACGCGAGCTTCCTCGACGAGGCCCGGGTACAGGCACTCGGCGCCCAGCCGATCAAGGACGCGCTCGCCGAAGCGGAGTCCGTGAATTCGATCGAGTCGCTGTTGGAGACTCTCGGTCGCCTTGAACGTGGGGGGTCGAGCGGCTTCTTCCAGGTCTTCGTCGACAACGATCCCGGGCAACCCGAGCGCTACCTCGTCTTCATCGAGCAGGGTGGGCTAGGCCTGCCCGACGAGTCCTACTATCGCGAAGAGAAGTTCGCCGAGATCCGGGTTAAATACCTCGACTACCTCGAGCGGATGCTGTCGCTGGCGGGCCTGACCGACCCCGCGATCCGCGCCCAGCGCATCGTCGACCTAGAGACGGAACTCGCGACCCACCACTGGGACAACGTGGCAAACCGCGACAGCGAGAAGACTTACAACCCGATGCTGTGGTCGGCGGCCAACGCCCTGGTCGGCGATGTTGACCTGGACATCTGGTTGAACGCCCTCGGTGTTCCCGACAAGTCCTTCGATGAGGTCGTCGTTCGCCAGCCCAGCTTCATGGCCGGGCTCGAGCAGGTGTTAGGGGCCGCCAATCTCGATGCCTGGCGGGATTGGCTGGCCTGGCAGGTCATCCGCACCAATGCCCCCTACCTGTCGAGTGATTTCGTGGAGACGAATTTCGACTTCTACGGCAAGACACTCACCGGCACCCCGGAGTTGCGTGCCCGCTGGAAGCGCGGGGTCTCGCTCGTCGAGGGCTCGCTGGGTGAAGCCGTCGGCCACATCTACGTGGAGCGCCACTTCCCGGCGGCCGCCAAGGCGGCGATGGACGTGCTCGTTGCCAACCTGATCGAGGCCTATCGGCAGTCGATCACCAACCTCGACTGGATGGGGGCGGAAACCCGCAAGCGCGCGCTCGACAAGCTCGACAAGTTCACGCCCAAGATCGGCTACCCGGTGAAATGGCGCGACTACTCCACCCTCGACATCGATGCCGCCGACCTGATCGGCAACGTGCGCGCGACGAACGAGTTCGAGTTTCAGCGTGAGCTGGGCAAGATCGGAAAGCCGCTCGACCGCGACGAATGGTTCATGACCCCGCAGACCATCAACGCCTACTACAACCCCGGATTCAACGAGATCGTGTTCCCCGCGGCCATCCTGCAGTTCCCGTTCTTTGATGAGAGCCGGGATGCCGCGGCCAACTACGGCGCCATCGGCGCCGTGATCGGGCACGAGATCGGTCATGGCTTCGACGACCAGGGCTCGAAGTACGACGGTGACGGCAAGCTCACCGACTGGTGGACCAAGGCCGACCGGGACGCGTTTGAACAGCGCACGAAGTCGCTCATCGCCCAGTACGACGGCCTGGCCCCCCGGCAGGTTCCCGACCACCAGGTCAACGGCGCGCTCACGATCGGGGAGAACATCGGCGACCTCGGTGGGCTGTCGATCGCCTGGAAGGCCTACCTGCTTTCGCTGGGCGGAGCCGAGCCGCCGGTCATCGAAGGGATGACCGGAGCGCAACGTTTTTTCCTGTCCTGGGCGCAAGCCTGGCAGCTCAAGGCGCGCGACGAAGAGGTCATCCGTCTCCTCTCGATCGACCCGCATTCGCCCAACGAATTCCGCTGCAACCAGATAGTGCGCAATATCGAGGATTTCTATGAGACATTTGGTGTGATCGACACCGATGCACTCTGGCTTGATCCGAAAGATCGCGTCACCATTTGGTAGAAACCTCCCGCACCCGCGAACGCTGGGAACGGGTCCGCGCACCCCGAGCGGCCCGTCACTCAGGAGTTGGAGACAGTGAAAACTTCTCCAGCACCTTTGCCGCGCTCGGAAGGCTCGCCTACGAGGGGGCCCAGGTGTCGGCCAGTGCTGTGGATCTTAACTCCGGCAAAACGCTCCTGGCGATTGATGACCGAATCGTGCTCCCGACGGCAAGCATCGGCAAGATCCTGCTGCTCATCGAGGTCTCGGCGAGGCTGACCAGCCGTGACTTCTCCGGCTTCGGCATCCTCGACAAGACGCCGAGGGACGCGGTAGGCGATTCCGGTATCTGGCAGCACCTACAAGCCCCTTCCCTTCCCGTGGCCGACCTAGCGACCCTCGTCGGTGCGACAAGCGATAACCTCGCCACGAACGTGCTGCTGCGCCAGGTGGGCCTGGCTTCCGTGCGTGCTCGCACCGAGTCCCTCGGTCTCATGCGCACGGCGCTGCTCGACCTGGTCCGCGATTCGAGGGGGCCGGATGACGCGCCCCAGCTGTCCGTCGGATCCACTGCCGAACTCAGCTGGCTGTTCGGCGCTCTCGCCCGCAGCGAGATAGTGGACCCGCTCACGAGCCAGCGTGTCATGGGCTGGCTCTCGCTGAACAGTGATCTTTCGCTCGTCGCGAGTGCCTTCGGGCTCGACCCCTTGTCGCACCGCGGAGCTGATCACAGCACCCTGCTGGTGAACAAGACGGGCACCGATTCGGGCGTGCGCTCTGAGGCGGGGGCGCTGCGCGGCGAAAACCGCGCGGTCGCGTACGCGGTCTCGATCCAGTTCAACGACGACGGCTTGCCCGCCCGGCTGAGGGTTCTCGACGCGATGCGCACCGTCGGCTACGACCTGCTGGAGTACGTGCACTAGCACCATGGAGATCACCGAGAAGGCCAAGCCCGGATTCATCGCCCTCTACGCGGTCGGTTACGTCGGCGCCTACATCGCGCTGATCACCCCGGTCGCCACGACCCTCGCTCTCAAGGTCGGCGAACTTGACCCGGCAGGCAAGGAGACGAGTCTCGGCCAGATTGCCGCCATTGGTGCGCTCATGGCCATCGTGTCGAATGCCCTCTCGGGTGCGCTGAGCGATCGCACGCAGTCGGGGCTCGGTCGCCGTCGCCCCTGGATCATCTGGGGGTCTCTGGGCGGCGTGGTCGCCCTCGCAATCGTCGGTTTCGCGCCGAGTCTGCTCACCGCCACGATCGGCTGGATACTCGCGCAACTCACGCTCAACATGGTGCTTGCGGCACTCCAGGCCCTGCTTCCCGACAAGGTCCCGCTCGAGCAGCGCGCCAGGGTCAGCGCGGTTCTCGGCATCTCCCAGCAGGTGTCGCCGCTGCTCGGCATCGGGATCGCCTACGGCGTGCAGGCCGCGGGCGGGGGGATCGGGCTCATGTTCCTGGTTCCGGGAGTCGTCGGCGCGATCATGCTCGGCATCCTCGTGGCGCGGATCAGGGATGTGCCGCACGAGACCCTCGGCAAGTTCTCCTTCGGCGAATTCATCCGGGGGTTCAGCATCGAGAAGGGCAAGCGCTTCGATTTCGGTTGGGCCTGGTTCGGGCGCTTCTTCGTCATCCTGGGGTTCGCTGTTTACACGACGTATCAGGTGTACTTCATCGGCGATCGCCTGAAAGTCTCCGGCGGCAACGTCGTGCTCATGCAGCTCTACGCGCTGCTCATCTTCTCCGCCGTCTTGACCGTTAGCGCGATCATCTCTGGCCGCATCTCCGACCGCACCGGCAGGCGCAAGCCCTTCGTCTTCGCTGCGGCGGCGATCGTGGGCGTCGGGCTCACGATGCTTGCTCTCACCAACAGCCTCCCGTTCTTCTTCCTCGCCGCGGCGGTCATGGGCGTCGGCATCGGGGCGTTCTTCGCCGTCGACCTGGCCCTCATCACCGACGTGCTGCCCGACCGCGAGCACAAGGCCGCCAAAGACTTGGGCATCTTCAACATCGCCAACTCCCTGCCGCAGTCGGTGGCACCGGCCATCGCACCACTGTTTCTCGCCATCGGCGGCGGGTCCAATTACACCGCACTCTTTATTGCAGGCGGGGTCTTCTCGGTCGTGGGCGCCCTGCTCATCGCTCCGATCCGCGCCGTAAGGTGAGGGGATGACCGACCTCACCCTCGAGGAGAAGGCCGCCCTCGTGGTGGGTGCCGACTTCTGGAGCACGGTCGCGATCGAGCGTGCTGGCATCCCCTCGATTGCTCTCACGGACGGGCCGCACGGGCTGCGCAAGCAGCGTGGTGGTGGCGACCACCTCGGCCTCGGTGAGAGCGTGCCGGCCACCTGTTTTCCGCCCGCCGCCGGAATCGCCTCGAGCTGGAATCCCGCCCTGATTGAGCGCGTCGGCGCGGCCCTTGGCGACGAGGCGCGCGGTGAGCGGGTCGGAGTGCTGCTCGGTCCGGGGGTCAACATCAAGCGATCCCCGCTGTGCGGACGCAATTTCGAGTACTTCTCCGAGGATCCGCTGCTGAGCGGGGAGTTGGGCGCGGCGTGGGTTCGCGGCATCCAGTCCCGGGGCGTGGGCGCTTCGCTGAAGCACTTTGCGGCGAACAACCAGGAGACCGACCGGATG
The DNA here is from genome assembly GCA_043754275.1 of Microbacteriaceae bacterium. Lineage (GTDB taxonomy): Bacteria > Actinomycetota > Actinomycetes > Actinomycetales > Microbacteriaceae > Rhodoglobus. The sequence continues at coordinate 36,424 of JAYUVE010000036.1, forward strand.
GTGGTCAGCGCCGAGGTCGACGAGCGCACCCTGCGCGAGATCTACCTGCCCGCCTTCGAGCGGGTCGTCACGCGCGAGCAACCGTGGACTGTCATGTGTTCCTACAACCGCCTCAATGGCGTCGCCGCCGCCGAAAACCACTGGTTGCTCACCGAGGTGCTTCGTGACGAGTGGGGGTTCGAGGGGGCCGTGGTCTCCGACTGGGGCGCTGTTGAGCACGGCGTCGCCGCGCTCGCCGCCGGGCTCGATCTCGAGATGCCTGGCCCGTTGGCCGAGAGTTCCGCGGCGATCGTGGAGGCCGTGCGATCGGGCGCTCTCGAGCAGTCAGCACTGGATGCCGCGGCCGCCCGCATCGCGGCCCTGGCGGCGAAGGCGGCTCAGGTACACCCTCGGTCGCAGGCTCCCTCGGCGCGGGATGCGCGCGAACGCTCCGCGTCCGACCCTTCGCGCAATCCCGCGCACCACGCGTTGGCCCGCGAGGCGGCCGCGGAGTCCGCGGTGCTCCTGCGCAACGAGGGCGGCATCCTGCCTCTCGACACCGCGCAGGCTATCGGGGTCATCGGGGAGTTCGCTCGCACTCCGCGCTTCCAGGGTGCTGGCAGCTCACAGGTCAATCCGACCAGGGTGGATTCCGCCCTCGATGCGATGCTGAAGCTTATGCATGAATCCTCGTCCGGATCCATGCCGATCGAGTTCGCCCCCGGCTACTCGTTCGATCGCAAAGTCGATCCTGAACCCTTCATCGCTGAGGCGGTCGCGGTCGCGAAGCGCTCGCAGACGGTTTTGCTGTTCGTCGGGCTGCCGGCCGGCGACGAGTCGGAGGGGTACGACCGCACCCACCTGGACCTGCCCGCGACACACACCCGGCTCATCGCCGAGGTGGCGGCGGCAAACCCGCGCACCGTCGTCATCCTGACCAACGGCGGTGTCGTGTCACTCGAGCCGTGGCATGATTCCGTGCCCGTCATCCTGGAGACCTGGTTGCTGGGCCAGGCGGGCGGCAGCGCGATTGCAGACCTGGTATTCGGAAACGTGGCGCCGTCTGGGCGGCTCGCGGAGAGCATCCCGTTCCGGCTGCAGGACAATCCGAGCTACTTGAACTTTCCGGGCGAGAACGACGTAGTGCGTTACGGCGAGGGAATCTTCGTGGGCTACCGCTACTACGAGACAGTCGATCTCGCCGTGCGCTACCCCTTCGGCTTCGGGCTCAGCTACACCACCTTCGAGTACAGCGACCTCGAGGCCGCTCGCGGCCGCGCGAGCGTCACGATCACCAACATCGGCGACCGCGCGGGCAAGGAGGTCGCACAGCTCTACGTCTCCGCGCCGACCGGCGGCATCGCGGTCCCCGCGCGCGAATTGCGCGGCTTTGAGAAGGTCGAGCTCGAGCCGGGCGAGTCGGTTCGGGTGATATTCGCGCTGGATGACCGCGCCTTCAGCCACTGGGGCGTGACCACCCACTCCTGGCTCATCGCTGGCGGCAACTACACAATCGGCGTCGGAAGCTCCGCGCACGACATCGCGCTGTCCGCGGTCGTGCAGCTGCCCCGACCCGGTCCGGGGAGGCTCAGCGTGGACTCACGAGTGAGCGAGTTCCTCGAGCATCCGGTCACCGGCCCGTTGCTGGCCAGGGCGGCCGGAGATGCCGCTGAGGGCGGAACGAGCCTGCTCGACATGGTCGCCTCGATGCCCATGCGTCGGCTGATGCGCTTCCCCGGGGTGGGCAACGCCTTCAGGCACATCGGGCTGCTGATCGCGGTCGCTAACAACCCCCTGGTGCGCTGGGTGGCGGGGTTGCGCCGCAAGGGCTAACGCTCGGGCGGCCGCCGGTGGAGCGCACAGGAGAGGGGAGCTAGCATCAGTGGGTGGTATCTCGGGGTGGCGGCGATCCTCGGTCGCAGACCTTCTCGGCGGTTCTCGCCGCTGCTCGGGCCGGTGCTCCATGGGCATCCACGTCGATCTGGGTGGAGTACTCGCCCGCGATTGCGGCCTTCCTTAAAGCCCGAGGATCTAGGGAGCCCGAGGATCTCACGAGCGACGTCTTCCTCGCCGTGTTCGACACGTTGCCGCAGTTCGTCGGCGACGAGGCGCAGTTCCGCTCCTTCCTCTTCTCGATCGCCTATCGGCGCCTGACCGACGAGTTGAGGAAACGTTCGCGATGGGGCGAGAGTGTGCTGTGGTCGAACGAGGATGATCGGCGAGCGAGCGCGAGCGCGGAAGAGGTAGTTATCGAGCAGATGGGAACCTCGTGGACCTTGTCGCTGCTAGATGGGCTCCCAGGGGACCAGCGAACCGTGATGGTGCTGCGCATCATCGGTGACCTCACCATCGAACAGATAGCCGAGGTGGTGGGCAAGCGGTCGGGTGCGGTCAAGGCGCTGCAGCGCCGGGCCCTTGAGTCGCTTCGGAAGAAGGTCTCGCCCGACCGTACCCTTTCCGACCCCTCGGGCGATAGCAGGGAGTGAGATGAGAAAGCACAGGATATCCGGGCAGGATGCCGAAGACGTCATGTCGGGGCGCGCGCCGGTCGCGCGCCCCGAGTTGGCGCCACTGGCGGGCTTGATCGCGGACTTCCGCAGTGCCGCTTTCGAGACGCTTGCGCAGCCATCGGCTGAGCTTGCGTCCCGGTTGGAGATTGCATCCGACATCTCGGCGCGTACGCCGCAGCACCTTCAGGCTGTCGTCGCAGCGGAGTCCGCACCGAGCGGAATCCGATCTGAGAAAGGGAGAATCAGCATGTTTTCATGGATCGCAGGCCTGGGCCTGGTGACGAAGATCGCATTGGGTGCAGGCGTCGCCGTCGCCGCAACCGTCGGCGCCGGCGCAGCGGGAGTGCTCCCGACGGCAGCGCAGGGCACCTTCGACAGCATCGTGTCCACTGTCGTGCCCGCGGCAGGGGAAGCCCCCGAGGGTTCACTATCGACGGACACGGCTGAGCCGACTCCGGAGCCCAGCGAGACGGCGCATCCGGACAACTTCGGCAGCTGGGTATCCAGTCGGGCTCATGACGCAGCCAAGGACGGCCACACCTTCGGTGCCGAAACCTCGGAGGCAGCCAAGCAGAACGGCCAGTCAGGGGCCGGAGAGGGATCCAACGAGGAGTCGACCCATCAGGACGGCGATGACTCCACGAACGAGCCGGAGCTGACGCAGCCGGACGGCAAGACGGACGGGAAGACGGACGGCAAGCCCGGCAAGTAGCGGTCAAGGCTCAGTGAGCCGAGTGGCTGGGGCTTAGCGCTCCAGCCACTCCCGATCAAGGATCCCGTACACGCCGGTGTCTGCCCAGTCGCCCTTGAACATCATGTCCTCGACGAAGTACGCCTCGGCGCGCATCCCGAGCCGTTCGCACAGCGCGATGCTCGGGAGGTTGCGCGGGTCGAGTTCTGCGGTCACGCGGTGCAGGCCGATGGTCCGAAAGGCTAGATCGAGCGTGGCTGACGCGGCTTCGAAGGCGTAGCCCTTGCCCTGGTAGTCGCGGTGCAGCGCCCAGCCGATCTCTGCCATCGAATCCTCTGTGCGCTTGAGGACGAGGTAGATCGATCCGATCACCCTGCCTTCGAGATCGATCGCCAGTTGCAGGTAGTCGTCGTTGTTCTCGAGCGTAATCGCGTCGCCCCAGGTCGCGGATTTCTCGGCGACCTCTTCACGGGTGCGCGGGTCGTAGAGCTGGTACCGAGTGACCTCGGGGTCGGATTGGTAGGCGTGCACGTCATCAACGTCCGCGGCAGTGTGCAACCGCAGCACGAGTCGCTGGGTGCGGATCGGCCCGGCGAAGGTGAACGGTAGGGCAGTCACGCTGGGGCGCTGGAGCACGGTGCAATGCTATCCCCAAGGTGAATTGCAGTCAGCGCGTCAAGATTGTCTGTCCTCATTTATGAGGACATGGTATTGTCGAGTAACACTCGATGGCGAGTGGCCACCCGACCACCCGCTTACCCGACCCGGGTGCGTTGTTGAGGTGATACGTGAGACTCACATCAAGCGAGTACACCCGATTCAGTTGAGCATCCAAATGCTCCTTGTTGGGAATTCCTAGTCCCAACCCCATACCGCGCCCGAGCGGTCAGTTGCGTACATGCAGCCACGCGGCATTCGCCGCGGTCTTCGCTACGGACGCGTCGCACTACTGCGCGTTTAGGTGAGTTGCCGTGCCCACGGGGCACTGGCGTTCGCCCTGTCCGTCATGGGCGCGCGCACTACCCGAAAGTAGATGCCCCATGTTCAAAAAGCTCCTCGCTGGCGCCTCAACACTGGTGCTAGCCCTCGCAATGGTCGCGGTTTCCGCGACGTCGGCAAGCGCCTGGCACAACACGATTTCCCCGGTCGTCTCCTGTACGGACAATCATCAATATCAGGTCACCTGGTCGGTGACCAACTCCGAAACCGAGCTCGAAACCATCACGGCTTCGAGCGATCCTGCGCTCGTTCCGGTGGGCACGACCCTCGGTGACCACGAGACAAAGCAGTTCTTCGAGACATTCGCGGCGCCCACCGCGAAGACGCTCACGCTGTCGACGATGTGGACGAACGAGGAGACCAACACCAACTCCGGGTCGCTCACCAAGAACGACTTCCCGGACTGCACCCCACAGCATGTGCCCGTGGCGATCTGTCACGCGACCCCACCAGACACCGCGGCCAATGGCTGGAATTCGATCATCATCGACGATGACGCGATCGTGAAGGAAGGCCACACCGGACATGCTGCAGACATCATCCCCGCGTTCAGCTACTGGGAACAGGTCGATGGCGTCTGGACCGAGCTGTTCTTCCCCGGGCAGAATTTGGGGACTGACTTCTCCGGAATCTCCGGCAGCCAGATCCTCGACGCAGGCTGCACGTGGTCGGTGACCCCAACCGCTCCGACCTTCACTCCGGCGCAATGCACCGGTCCTGGGCTGGTCGGCGATGGCAGCTACACGATCCCGAGCCAAGCCGGCGTGCAGTATTCGGTGAAGATTGGTGACGGAGCGTACAACGTCGTCGGCGCCGGAACCTACCCGGCCGCGGTCGGCACGGTCATCCATGTGAAGGCGGCAGGAGTGCCGTCCTGGGTGATCCTCGTCGGCACGACCTACTGGAACTACACGGTTCCGAGCCCCGGCGATTGCCTCGTGTTGGCTACGCCGGTCGCACCGACCGTGACGGTCATCACCGCCTGCGGAACTGATGGCTCGATCGTGCTGCCCGAGACCACGGGTGTGATCTACACCCTGACGGTCGGCGACGGCATCCAGGGTGCGTACACCGTGACCGCGACACCGGCCTTCGGCTACTACTTCGACGGTGAGCAGCAATCGGTGGAGTTCTCAGGAAACCTGGGAATGAAGACCATCTGCGTCACGGCCTCGGCGTCGGCTAGTCCGCAGGTCTGCACGAGCACCGGATTCCATGACGGCTCGATCTCCGTTCTCGTGACAACGGGCGTGGCGTATTTCATCGACGGAGTGCTGGTAACCAGCGCGACGACGTTGGTCGGCGCAGGCAACCACGTGGTGACCGCCGTCGCAGACCCGGGTTACACGTTGACCTCGAGCACCAGCTTCTCGCTCACGGTCCTGGCGGTAAACCGGGCGGTCTGTACTGACCTTCCGACCCTGGCCTTCACCGGGCTCAGCAACACAGCACCCTTCATGGGGCTCGCTGGGCTGTTGGCGCTGGCCGGAGGAGTTGTGCTGTACTCCCGCGGACGTAGAGGTGCCTAGGCCTCGGTGCGCGGGTCGGCGCCCCCACGGGTAGTGCGCCGACGGAGGGTGTCCGTGACTCGGGCACCCTCTGACTATGCGCCCGGCGGGCGTCGCCGAGCGCATGGTCCGCTGGCGTTTCGGGCGGGGCAGCTACGCCGTCTCGGCTCGATCCACCGCCGGTGCCAGCGGGATGCCATACAGCGTCTCGAGGGCCGTCGCGAACTCCGCGGCCCGGCCTTCGGCAGCGAGGTTGCGCGCCCGCACCGATGGCCCGTGCAGCAGCACTCCCGCGAGATGCCGCAGCGCCGCCTCGGTCTCGTCACCCGCACCGCGGGCTCGAGCCCGGGCGATCTCCGCGTCGAGCAGCTCGAAGACGTGGGTTCGGAGGGCAACGATGGCGGGCTCCGCGTGGGCTTCCGCCGCGAATCCGCGCGCGGCGCTCCGCACTAGCGCATGGGCGTCGGCCTGGGCGCCGAACTCTTTGAGGGGGGCGTGCAGGCTGATCGTCTCGAGGTCGAGCAACTCGATGCCGGGCAGGTTGGCGACCGTGGCATCCACGTTCCTCGGCAGGCCGAGGTCGATCACTATGCGGTGGGCGACTGCTGCGTGTTCATGCAGTGCGAGCCCGGGCACCGCGAAACGTTCGGGACCGAGCACGGCGTTGGCGGTGCAGGTCACCACGACGTCGACCGAGAAGTCATCGCTGACGCTCAGCCCGTACTTGGCGGCGAAGGCGCTCTCTCTGCCGGTCGGAGAGAAGACTCGCAGGTCGGTCGCACCTCGGTCGCGCAGGGCGGCAACCGTCGTCGCGGCGTACCGGCCGGTGCCGACGATCAGCACGCTCACGGCACTCCAGTCGGCGATGCGGCTCGACGCGAGTTCGAGCCCGAGGCGCACGAGTGAGCGATCGCGACCGCCGATGTCAGTGAGATTCTTGACCCCGCGGCTGGTGTGGCTGGCCCGTTGGAACAGGCGCTCGAGGTCGCGGCTCGTGGTGCCGTCCGCCCGTGCCGTGGCCAGCGCGCGTGCGACCTGCCCCGCGATCTCGTCTTCGCCGACGACGACGGACTCGAGGCCTGAGGTGACCGCGAAGAGGTGCGCCGCGACATCCTCGCCCTCATGCACGGTGATCGACGAGCGCAGGTCGGTGACGTCGACACCACTGGCCTCGCCGATGGCAGTCAGAGTGGATGCCACGGCGACCGCCGTCGCGCCGGTGACCGGTTCATCGATGTCGAGGTAGGCCTCGAACCTGTTGCAGGTCGCTAGTACGACGGCACCCATCACGAAGGTGCCGGACTCCACGAGCGCAGCGGTCGCCCCGTTGGCACCGACGGACAACTTCTCCAGCAGCTCGAAGCTCGCATTCTGGTGATTCGAACTGAGGCATAGGAGCACGACCTAATGTTAACCCCGTGCCTCTGCCGACCGATCACCCGCTCCTCGACGGCCGGACCGCTTCCTCGCCTCTCGTGCGCGCCTACCGAGGCGAACGCCCCGAAGTAACCCCCGTGTGGTTCATGCGGCAGGCTGGTCGCTCGCTGCCCGAGTACCGTTCGCTGCGCGAGGGTAACGAGATGCTCGAGGCCTGCCTGACGCCTGAGCTTGCCAGCGAGATCACCCTCCAGCCGGTGCGCCGGCATCAGGTCGACGCGGCGATCTTCTTCAGCGATATCGTCATCCCCGCGAAGCTGGCTGGCGTCGAGGTGGAGATTCTGCCGGGCAGGGGCCCGGTGTTCGCGCATCCCGTGCGCTCAGCGGCTGACGTGGCCGCGCTGCGGCCCATCGACCCTGCGTCTCTCGACCCGATCCGCGAGGCGGTGGCTCGCACCGTTGCCGAACTCGGGTCGACGCCGCTCATCGGGTTTGCCGGCGCACCGTTCACCCTCGCGTCGTACCTCGTCGAGGGTGGGCCCTCCAAAGACCAGCTGCGCGCCCGCACGCTCATGTACTCCGACCCGCACACCTGGGCGACCCTGCTCAACTGGTGCGCCGATGCCTCGGGCGAGTTCCTCAAGGCCCAGGTCGAAGCCGGTGCATCCGCCGTGCAGCTCTTCGACTCCTGGGTGGGATCGCTCTCCGAGCAGCAGTATCTGCGTCGCGTTGCCCCGCATTCGAAGCGCGCGCTCTCGCACCTGCGCGGCTACGACGTGCCCAAGGTGCATTTCGGGGTGGGCAGTGGCGAGATGTTGAAGGCCATGCACGGCATCGGCGTCGACGTCATGGGCGTTGATTGGCGCATCCCGCTCGATGTCGCGGAAGAGCGACTCGGCGGCGGCGTTCCGCTGCAGGGCAACCTCGATCCCGCTCTGCTCGACGCCCCCTGGCACGCGCTCGAGGCGCACGTGCGCGACGTCATGGATCGCGGGCTCGCAGCGCCATCGCACGTCGTCAACCTCGGTCACGGAGTGCCGCCGGAGACCGACCCCGACGTACTCACCCGCATCGTCGAACTCGTGCATGCGCAGTAACAACTTCACCGTCGTCGGTGGCGGGATTGCCGGGCTGGTCGTTGCCCGCCGTCTCGCGATGGCGGGCCGCTCGGTGACCCTGCTCGAGGCGTCAGATCACCTCGGCGGCACGGTGGCGCGGCACACGGTCGGCGGGATCGACCTGGATGCCGGTGCCGAGAGTTTCGCGACTCGCGGCGGCACCGTGGCCGCCCTCGCGACGCAGCTCGGGCTCGGCAATGAGATCGTCTCCCCGTCGGAGGCTGGGGCGTGGCTGCAGCCCGCCTCGGGAGCCGCTGTCCCCCTCCCGGCGACCAGCCTGCTGGGTATCCCGGGCGTGCCGCTGGCGGCCGACGTGATTGCGGTGCTGGGAACGCGGGCGGCGCTGCGCGCGCAACTCGACTCGGTCATCCCGCACCTGGTGGCGACGAAGTCGCTCACGCTCGGTGCGCTCGTTCGTCGCCGGATGGGCAACGGTGTGCTCGACAAGCTCGTCGCCCCCGTGGTGCACGGCGTGCACTCGGTGCACCCGGACGAGCTATCCATCGACCGCGCGGCACCCGGGCTGCGCGCTGCCCTCGCGCTGCACGGGTCACTCGCGGTGGCGGTGCGGTCGCTGCGTGAGGCTTCACCGGCGGGAAGCGCCGTGCAGGGCATCCGCGGCGGGGTGTGGCGGTTGGTGGCCGAGCTCGAAGCCGACCTCGAGACCTATCACGTTGACGTTCAACTGGGCAGACGCGTGACGTCCACTGAGGGGCTCGACGGAACGGTCGTCCTAGCGACGCCGCTGGAGAAGCCCGTGGGTCGCGCCGTGGTGCTCGCCACTCTCGTCGTTGACGCGCCGGAATTGGATGCCGCGCCGCGCGGCACCGGAGTGCTCGTCGCCCAGGGTGCCGCCGGCATCCGGGCTCGGGCTCTCACCCATGCCACGGCCAAGTGGGCTTGGCTGCGCGAGCGGGCGGAGGGCCACCACGCGCTGCGCCTCTCGTATGACATCGAGCCCGACGACCTGGCCACGGTCGCGCGCCAGGACGCAGAGGCCCTGCTCGGCGTGCGTCTTGAGCGCGTTGTGGACTTCGCGCGCGTGCAGTGGCTGCGACCGGAGCCGGGCGGCGCGGCCGATGTCGGCGAGACCGTGGCGGGCTCGGGGCTGGCGGGAATCGTTGCGCAGGCGGAGGCCCATGCGACGCGACTTCTTATTCAGGATTGATGGGCGAGGATAGACCTATGAGCGACAGCGCTGACACCCAGCCGCCAGCTCTCGGATACGCACTCTGGGCCGTGCTCCACCGAGACCCGACATTCGACGGCGGTGCACCCGACCTCGCGCCGGCGGTTGCCGCAGTCGAGAAGGCGGGCGTCACGATCCGCGGCTTCTACGACGTCTCGTCGATGCGGGCGGATGCCGACCTCATGATCTGGCTGCACGGTCCTGTGCCTGAGACCCTCCAGTGGGCCCTCCGCGAACTGCGCCGCGCGCTGCCCGGGCTGCTGCCGACCTGGAGCGTCATGGGCGTCCACCGCGATGCCGAGTTCACCGCCAATCACCTGCCCGCCTTCATGCGCGGCAAGGAGCCCGAAGCCTGGCTCACCGTCTACCCCTTCGTGCGTTCCTACGACTGGTACCTGCTGCCCGACGAGGAGCGCCGCGCGATGCTCGGCGACCACGGCCGCAAGGGAGCGGAGTTCACGCAGGTACTCGCCAACACGGTCGCCTCCTTTGCTCTCGGCGACTATGAGTGGATCCTCGCGCTCGAAGCGCCCGAGCTTGTTGACCTCGTCGACCTCATGCGTCACCTGCGCCAGACCGAGGCGCGGCGGCACGTGCGCGAAGAGGTGCCGTTCTACACCGGGCGCCGCATCTCGATCGACGAAATCGCCGAAGTGTTGTCGTGAGCATCTCTAGCGGACAATTCACCGATCCCGCGCGAGGTGCCGTACTCGCTGCGACAAAAGCGGCACAGGGCGGTCCCGAGCATGTCGAGGTCCCGGTCGCCTATGACGCGATCCTGCTCGCGAGTTTCGGGGGCCCCGAGGGGCAGGACGACGTCATACCGTTCCTGCGCAATGTGACCCGCGGCCGCGGCATCCCCGAAGAGCGGCTGGAAGAGGTCGCGCACCACTACCGCGCCTTCGGCGGCGTGAGCCCGATCAACGACCAGAACCGTGCGCTCAAGGCCGCTCTCGAAGCCGAGCTCGCCCGCCGCGGCATCGACCTGCCGGTGCTGTGGGGCAACCGCAACTGGAGCCCCTACCTGCGCGACGCCCTCGTCGAAGCGAACCAGCGCGGGTTCACCAAGCTGCTCGCGATCGGCACCTCCGCCTACTCCTCGTATTCGAGCTGCCGGCAGTATCGCGAAGACTATGCCATCGCCCTCGAGGAAACCGGTCTCGGCGGAACGATTCAGATCGACAAGGTGCGGCAGTTCTTCGACCACCCTGGCTTCGTGGAGCCGTTCATCCAGGGTGTGAAGCAAGGACTGGCGGATGCCGCGGCTCAGGGCATCCCGCCCGAACAGACCCACGTGCTCTTCTCCACCCACTCGATCCCCACCGCAGACGCGGAGCGTTCTGGCCCCGCCGGCAACGCGTACCAGGCACAGCACCTCGCAGTGGCGGAGGTCGTGATGCGCGCTGTTTCTGATTTTTGGGAGGCGACTAGTGACGAGGTGCCCGGTCAGGGGCTCGGCGACACTGGCCGGGGTTCGGCGGGCATCTTTGGGCGGGCCAGTGTCGCCGAGACCCTGACCCCCTGGGATCTCGTGTACCAGTCACGCTCCGGCCCGCCCACTCAGCCCTGGCTCGAGCCCGACATCAACGACCGCATCGCCGAGCTCGCCGCCGAGGGCACGAAGGCCGTCATCATCGTGCCACTGGGCTTCATCTCCGACCACATGGAGGTGAAGTGGGACCTCGACACCGAGGCCATGCAGACCGCCGAGCAGCACGGCATCTTCGCGGTGCGGGTTCCAACCCCGGGGGTGCATGCGGCATTCGTCAGCGGGCTGGTTGATCTCGTGCTGGAGCGCAGGGACGGCATCCCGGCGGCCGAGCGTCCCGCGCTGACTGACCTTGGGCCTTGGTACGACGTCTGCCGCCCGGGCTGCTGCGAGAACGTGCGCCTGGGCTTCAAGCCCGCGCTCGCCGGAATCGCGCCATGACCGGGATGGCGCTGAAAGTCGGACTGTGCTGATGGTGCCTCGACTGCGTGTCGGCACGCGCGGCAGCGCTCTCGCGCTCGCCCAGACCAACACAATCGCGAGTGCGCTCGCCGCGAAATCCGGAGTGGCACCCGAAATCGTCACGATCTCGACCGAAGGCGACCGCTCGACCGAGTCGTTGGCATCCCTCGGGGGCACTGGTATCTTCGCGAATGCTCTGCGCGACGCGCTCACCGCGGGGGAGGTCGACGTGGTGGTGCACTCGCTCAAAGACCTTCCGACCGCACCCCACCCCGGCTTGGTGATCGGTGCCATCCCCCAGCGAGTGGATGCCCGCGACGCTGTCTGCGCACGTGACGGCCTCACCGTCGATACCCTCCCGGCCGCCGCCCGCGTCGGAACGGGATCGCCGCGCAGGGTCGCGCAGCTGCGCGCGCGACGCCCGGACCTCGAGGTACTCGACATCCGCGGCAACGTCGATACCCGGCTCGCCAAGGTCGCCAGCGGCGAGTACGACGCGGTCATCCTCGCAGCCGCCGGACTCGAGCGGTTGGGCCGGCTGGAGGCGGTCACCGAGTACCTCGGCCTCGACGGCTGGCCCACGGCCCCCGGCCAGGGCGCGCTGGCGATCGAGGTGCGCGCCGGAGATGAGCAGCTCGTGAAATCGCTCGACCACGCGACATCCCGGATCATCGTCGAGGCGGAACGGCAGACACTCGCGCTGCTCGAGGCGGGATGCTCGGCGCCGGTCGGGGCGCACGCGCTCATCGAAGACGGCATGCTGTTCCTCTCGGCGCGGGTGTACTCCGCCGACGGTGCCGAGCAGATCACCAGCTCGCACGCGCTCTACGTCTCCGACGCGAAAGACCCGGCAGGGGATGTCGCTGCGCGGGTCGCGAACGAACTGTTCGATCTGGGCGCTGCGCAGCTTATCTGATCGCGCGGTTCGCCGCGTATTCCCAACCTGGCATAAGTGCGCGAGGATGAACTGTACTCGCGCCGATGACGCCGCGGAACCCCAAAACCCATCCCCACTGCCTCCTGGTTGGTCGGGCTATGGTGGAACTGACGGCAGCGAATGAATTGGAGAGCCCCATGAAAGGCAAGATCCTCCTGGTGGTCGGTATTGGTGTCGGCTATGTGCTGGGTACCCGCGCCGGTCGTGAGAAGTACGACCAGATGAAGGCAGCGGCCGAGAAGCTGTGGAACGACCCTCGCGTGCAGAAGCAGGTCGACAACGCCCAAGGTTTCGTGAAAGACAAGGCTCCGGATGTCGCCGAGTTCCTTGCAGACGGCGCCAAGAAGGTCGTCTCCCAGGTCTCCGGCTCCAAGGCTCCCGCCGCGAAGAAGGCTCCGGCGAAGCCCGCCGCGAAGCCCGCGACCTCCAAGTAGGCCGGGTTGTCTTCGCCAGGTGCGACCCAGGGTGAGCCGCGCAAGCGCTCGCTCTTCGCCCTTATCTCCGACATCCCGGGCCTCATCACCGAACTGGTGCGCAACGAGGTCGAGCAGCTCAAGCAGGAGATCATCGGCAAGCTGAAACTCGCGGGCATCGGCGTGGGTTTGCTCGCCGGAGCCGCCGCATTCTTGTTCTTCGCTGTGGGAGTGTTCGTGGCCGCCGGCATCCTCGGCCTCGCGACGGTGCTACCCGCCTGGGCGGCCGCGCTCATCGTGGGTGGGGCACTGCTGCTCATCGCGGCAATCCTGGTGGCCATCGGCGTCGCGAACCTGCGCCAGGGCGTGCCACCGGCACCCACCAAGACCATCATCAGCGTGAAAAAAGACGTCAACGCCATCAAGGGAATAGGAAAGCGAGAGTCATGAGTTCCATCGAGTCACGAATTGCCAGCAGCCGCGCCGACCTGCAAGACACCCTTGACGCCATCGAGGACAAACTGAACGTTCCCAAGCGGGTAAGCGAACTCGCCACGCGGGGGCGAGCCTCCTACGACGCCAACCCGTTGCCGTGGATCATCGGGGCGGTGGCCGCGGCCGTCGCGGTTGTGGGCATCGTCGCGTGGGCGATCCTCAGCGACGACGACTGACGACCCCTCGATTCGCGCGACCCTCCCCGGGCAGGCAGGATAGGCGCATGGCAGCCAAACCGCTGAGCGGTTGGCGCGTGCTGGTACCCCGAGGCGGAAAGTGGGGTGACGGCGTCGCGGCGACACTCAGGAGCTTCGGCGCGATTCCCGTCATTGCGCCCATGATCAATTTTGCGAGCGCCGATGATGGCGCGGTCCTTGCCAATGCGCTGCATGAACTCCAGGATGGCCAGTTCGACTGGCTCGTGATCACGAGTGCGACCACGGTGGACGTGTTCATCGGCCAAGGGGTCAGCATTCCGGCATCCACCAAGATCGCCGCCGTCGGAGAGACGACGGGGGCGGCTCTCGCTCTCGCCGGCTACCGGGTCGACTTCGTGCCTACTGTCGACAACTCGGCGCGGGGGCTGGTCAAAGAGTGGCCAGAGTCTGAGATCAGCGGGCGCGTGCTCGTGCCGCAGTCCGACATCGCCGAGCCCAACCTGGTTTCCGGTCTCGGCAAGCTGGGTTTCGAGGTCGAGTTCGTCGCCGCATACCGCACGGTCGGCGTGGCGGTCGCCGAGACGGTGCTGGGGGATGTCGCGTCCGGTCGCATCGGCGCGATCTTGGTCAGCTCGGGCTCCGTCGCCCGCCAGATCGCCGCGCAGCTGGCACCGCTGCCCACAACCACTCTCGTCGCTTGCATCGGACCGCGCACCGCGTTCGACGCGCGTGCGGCGGGACTCGCTGTCGACGTCATTGCCGAAGACCGCTCCGCCGACTCGCTCGTTGCGTCACTCGCCGAGCATGTGACGCACGCCGCGCGAGGCTAGCTGACGGCGAGCCCGAGCAACAGGAAGATGATGCCGAGCAGCGGCGCCGCGCCCTGGATCGCGGCAGAGCGCGCGGCTTTGGGGTTCGACGTGATCAGCACCACCGCGGCGAGCACCATGCTGCCGCCGGCGAAGAGAGCAAGCGCCAAGCCCGCCTGCGAGAGATTCGCGGTGGCGAGAAGGATGAGCCCGAGCCCGACGCCGATGCCGAGGAAGACATTGTAGAAGCCCTGGTTGTACGCCATCGGCTTGACGGTGTCGGCGTCGGCCTGGGACTTCATCCCGAAAGTCTTCCACGTGGACGGCTTCGACCACGCGACGCTCTCGAGGAAGAAGATGTAGAGGTGGATGAGGGCCCCGAGCCCCAGGAAGACCGAACCGATGATGACAAATGCGCTGCTCATGGGCTAAGTGTCCCACGAGACTGATCGGAGATGGGCTTAGCCGATCAGCGTCGTCTGTTCCAGGTTGATCATGCGGGCGTAGAGCACCTGCTCGTTCACCTCGAGATTGTTGATGAGGCCGAGCGCCGCGACGATGCCGTCGCCCACGAGCTCTTCGGAGATCTCGCCGAACTGCACCTCGAGGACCACATTGTCGGCACGTTCGTCGTTGGAGACGCTCTTCGGATCCTGCCAGGTTCCCTCGGCCGCCAGCTCGGTGGATGCCCGCATGAAGTCGAGGGCGGATGCCTTGGCTCGCGGCAGGGCGAAGGTGAGCAGCTCTTGCTGCACCCGGTCGAGGGCAGTGGCTGTCCCGCTGTCGCCGAACAGCAGTGCGTAGAGCACGTCTTTGGCGTGGCCGAGGAGCTTCTCGCCGGCGGAGCTGCGGTGGGAGGCTTGCACGAGCGTGGTGCCCTTGGCTGGGGCATCCGCGCCCAGTAGCTTCGCCGCCCGCAGCGACTCACGAGTGGCCCCGCGGTACTCGGCAATGAAGGCCGCGAGTTGGGTCTTGTCGAAGGCAAGATTGCGAACGCGCTCGATCCGTTCTGAACGAGCCTTGGACTTGGCGGCCCTGGCGGCGATGAGGTCGATCTCCTGCAGGCTGTGTGCGTCGAGAGTCAGGCGCACGACCTGGTCGACGAGCCAGTCGCGGTCTTTGTCGGCGAGGGCGCTGCGCAGCCGCTCCTCGAACATCGGTGTCAGGTCGCGATTGATGGAGTTCACGAGCGCGTCAATCGTCGGCTCACCTTCGTTGTGCATGCCGCGAGTATGGCGCTCCCTGTGCTCGGGCACAACGGCTCAGCCGAAGAGGATCGCGGCCTCGTCGTAGCGGGACTGTGGCACGGTGTTGAGTTTGCCGAGGGCATCCTCGAAGGCGACATGGGTGATGGACGTTCCCGACAGCGACACCATCCGCCCCCAACGACTGTGGATGACCGAGTCGATGGCGGCCATGCCGTAGCGGGTGGCCAGCACGCGGTCGTAGGCGGTGGGTGTGCCGCCGCGCTGGATGTGGCCGAGGGTCGTCGACCGCGTCTCGACACCGGTGCGGGCCTCGATCTCGGGGGCGAGCAGGTCGCCGATTCCGCCCAGCCGGGGCCTGCCGAACGCGTCGAGACCGCGCTCGGAGTGCGCGTCGTCCATGGTGTCCAGCTTGAAGCCTTCGGCGACGACGACGAGCGGTGCCCGCCCGCGATCCTTGGCAGACTGCACCCAGGCACAGATCTGCTCGATAGTGGTCTTTTGCTCTGGAATGAGGATGGCGTGGGCGCCCGCAGCCATGCCCGAGTGCAGGGCGATCCAACCGACGTGGCGGCCCATGACCTCGGCCACCATGCACCGGCCGTGGGAGTCGCCGGTGGTGCGCAGCCGATCCATGGCCTCGGTGGCGATCTCTACCGCCGTGTCGAAGCCGAAGGTGTAGTCGGTCGCCGAGAGGTCGTTGTCGACGGTCTTCGGAACGCCCACGATATTGATGCCAGCGTCGGTCAGGCGCTTGGCAGCGGCCAGGGTTCCCTCGCCGCCGATCGCGATCAGTGACTCCACGCCGAGGCGTTCCAGGTTCTCCTTGACACGGTCGACGCCGCCATTGCCCTCGAAGGGGTTGGTGCGTGAGGTGCCGAGAATCGTGCCGCCCTGTTTGGCGATGCCCTGGATGTCTTTGCGGGCCAAGGGCACGACGTCGCCCTCGACGACTCCGCGCCAACCATCACGGAATCCCACGAACTCCTTGTCATAGATTTGGGTGCCTTTCAGCACCACTCCGCGGATCACCGCGTTCAATCCGGGGCAGTCGCCACCGCTCGTGAGGATTCCGATACTCATGGGACCATCTTGCCGTGTCTGGCGGTTACGCAGGATCGCGTGCCAATAGAGTCAACCGATCCTTCCGGGTCCCCGATGGGTCCTCATATTCGAGAAAGCGAACAATGACTGCTGCAACTCCCACCCCCGCCACCGTTCCCGGCAAGACCCTGGGCATCGTCGGCCTCATCCTCAGCTTCTTCAGCGGCCCGCTCGGCCTGATCATCAGCGCCGTCGCCCGCTCGCAGTCGAAGAAGGCTGGCTTCAAGAACACGCCGGCCACGGTCGGCATCGTGATCGGCCTGCTCTCCACGATCGGCATCGTCATCGCCATCGTCGGTGGCGTCATCGGCGGCAGCGCGCTGCTCGCCCAGTGTGGCGACCTCGGCCCCGGCGAGCACGTCCTCGACAATGGCGTCACGATCACCTGCAGCTAGTTTCCCTCTTCGCGGACAAACGCCCCCGGTATCTCGGGGGCGTTTGCTCGTTAGACTGCCGCGCATGACTATCCTCAACGGGCAACCCATCGGCGACCCAGCCCCGAAGCCGCAAGTCACGGCCACCCCGGTTGCCAGCACCCCCGGCAAGGTCGACACCGCAAACTTCGTGCTGAGCCTCATCGCGCTCATCAGCGCCTTCGTCTTCCCCCTGGCTGGTGCGATCATCGGTGGCATCGCGATGAACCAGTCGCGGCGGGCAGGGCAACCCAACACCATCGCGAAGGTGTCGTTCATCGTCGGGTTGGTGCTGACGATCCTGATCATCGTGGTTGTCGTCGTGATGGTCGTGTTCGGGGTCGGCCTGTTCAGTCAGATATTCCAGATCTGCCAGCAGTTGGGCAATGGAACGCATGACTACAACGGGGTGACCTACACCTGCAACTGAGCCTCGTGCTCCGCGCAATGAACGGGTGACTCCGCACAGCCGACGCAGACCACGAGTTGCTCGCGACAGGCGAGGTCGTCGCAGTTCTGCATCCTGCTGGTCGGCTCTGCGCACTGGCTGCAGCGGCCGATGATCGCGGCAGCGTCGCTGAAGGTGATCGACATGCGGTTGTCGAAGACGTAGAGCGACCCGTCCCACAGCCCCGAGTCGCCGTACTCTGCGCCGTAGGTCGCGATGCCGCCGTCCAGTTGGTAGACCTCGGTGAAACCGCGGCTGACCATGAGCGACGACAGGACTTCGCAGCGGATGCCGCCCGTGCAATACGTGACGACCGGCTCGTCCTTGAGGTGGTCGTACTTGCCGCTGTCGAGCTCGGCCACAAAGTCGCGGGTGTTCGCGACCTCGGGCACCACTGCGTCCCGGAATCGGCCGATCTGGGCCTCGAAGGCATTCCTGCCGTCGAAGAAGGTGACCGGCTTTTCGGCGACGAGCTCGTTGAGTTGCGTGGGTGTGAGTTTGGCACCGCCGCCGACGACCCCGGCCTCGTTCACCACGAGCTCGCCGGGGGCGCCGAAGCTCACCAGCTCGTCCCGCACCCGCACGCTCAGCCGCGGGAAGTCGTTGCCCCGACCCTCGCTCCACTTGAAGTCGATGTCGTGAAACGGCGCGAACTCGCGGGTCTTGCGCACGTACTTCTTGACGGCCTTGAGCTCGCCGCCGACGGTGCCGTTGATGCCGTCTTTCGACAGGATGATCCGCCCGCCGAGCCCGAGCGATTCGCAGAGGTCGCGCTGCCACAGCCGGAGGGCCTCAGGGTCGGCCAGCGGCGTGAACGCGTAGAACAGCAGGATCTTGGGCACGGCCACGAGAGACAAGTGTAGGTCGGCACCCTCCCGTACCCTGAAGTCCATGAGCCTGGCTGTGAACGCTGCTCCAGCGCCCCTGGGCACTACGTACGCGCCTGCGCGACCCGTGAACCTGTCGCTCACCCTCCGCCCCCTCATGCGCGGATACCTCGACCCCACCATGCGCGTGGATCCGTCCGGCACCTGGCGCACTGCGCGCACCCCTCTTGGGGCGGCGACGATGCACCTGCGGCCACGTCAGGGTGCAGTCGACGTCGTGGCGTGGGGCCCCGGTGCCGAATGGGTGATTGCCGGGGTGCCGGAGCTCTTGGGGGAAGGCGACGACTGGTCGGGGCTGGATGTCGCGGCCAATCCGTTTCTGGCCGACTCGCTTCGCCGCAATCCGGGGTTGCGGTTGCTGCGCACCCGACAGGTCTTCGAGATGATGCTCGCCGCGATCCTCGAGCAGAAGGTCACCGGCAAGCAGGCGCGGCAGTCGTGGCGGGCACTGCTGGCCAAGTACGGTTCGTCGGCCCATGGCCCCGCGCCCGAGGGGATGCGGGTGTTCCCGACTGCGGAGACCTGGCGGCGGGTGCCGTCGTGGGAGTGGCACCGCGCCGGTGTGGGGCCGGAACGCGCGGCGGCAGCGGTGCGCGCGGCGGTGGTGGCGGCATCCCTCGAGCGCACGCTCGAGCAGGGGCGCGGCGGGCCCACGGTGGAGCGTGCGCTGCGCAGCATCCCGGGCGTGGGTGTCTGGACCGCGGCAGAGACGATGCAGCGCGCCCACGGCGACCCCGACTCACCGAGTGTCGGCGACTATCACCTGCCCGCGATAGTTGGGTTCGCGCTGGCGGGAGCGCCGGTCGACGACGACGGGATGCTCGACCTGCTCGCCCCCTGGGCTGGCCACCGCCAGCGCATCATGCGCCTGATCGAAGCGAGCGGTTTCACTAAGCCCCGCCGCGGACCCCGGATGACCGTGCAGGATCACCGCGGGCACTGAGGCTGTCCGGTCGCTTTGCCTGCCCGCCTTGCCCGCCTGCCCGGTCGCGCTGCCCGCCGCACCCGCCCGCGCACCACAGCGTGGCGACCCAAGGTGTCGGGCAAAACGTTCACGTCCGTCATTACATTTGTTGTTTGGTATCGCGATATGTAATGACGGACGTGAACGTTTTGGCGATCAGCCAGGTCCGCGACGCCAAGCCCTTGCCGCAAGCCCTTGCCGCAAGCTCTTGCCGCGGGCACCACGCGCGATGACTACTTCTCCACAGGGGGCGAGGCGATCGGGGTGGCACAAAATGATCGCGATCGCCACCGCGGGGTGAGAGCGGTCCAGGCTTGGGTCATGAAAGCGCCCGAAGCCCTTCAGATGCTCGGTGGGTTCGCCACCCGCAACGAGCTGCTGGCCATGGGGTGCAATGAGTGGCTGATCGATCTCAGCCTCTACTACGGCAAGATCCAGCGGGTGAGGGTTGGGCAGTATGCGTTGCTGGATACGCCGGCTCCCATCGTCCGAGCGCTCGCGGTCGGCGGGAGGCTCGCATGTGTCAGCGCGCTTGCCCACTTCGGCGGGCGACCTGTCGAAGACCCCCTGCACATCCTCGTGCCGTATGGAAAGTCTCGGCTCGGCTCGCGAGGGCGCGGGGAGGTAGTTGTCCACTGGACGAGACGAGCTCTCGACGGCACCCGCCTGGTGGTCTCGGCCGAAGTGGCGGCGCAGCAGGCGCGCAGTTGCACGCGTGCCGCGAGCGGCTAGAGGTCAGGAGGCCTCGAGCACCGCCATCGCGGCATTGTGGCCGCCGAGACCGCTCACTGCGCCGCCGCGTTGCGCGCCGGCCCCGCAGAAGAGAATCCGCCGGTGGGCGGTCGCCACACCCCAGCGCTGTGCGGGGGTCGCGAGGGACGCGTCATCCTCGGCGAACGGCCATGACAGCGGCCCGTGGAAGATGTTGCCGCCGGGCATGTGCAGGGCGTGCTCGAGGTCGAGGGTCGTCTTCGTCTCGATGGTGGGGTTGCCGCCGGCATCCCGCAGCAAAAGGTCTTCGATGGGTTCGGCGAGCACGCTGTCGAGGGAGGCAAGGGCCGCGGCCTGAACGGTGGCGCGCAGTTCGTCGTTGTTCGATTCGGTGGCGAGTCGGTCGGGGACGTGCAGCCCGAAGAAGGTCAAGGTCTGCGCACCCGTCGCCCGCAGCTCGGGCGAGAGGATCGTCGGGTCGGTCAGCGAGTGGCAATAGACCTCGCCGGGCAGCGGGCTCGGCACGTCGCCGCCCTCCGCGGTCGCGTAAGCGGCGTCGAGCTGTGACCAGGTCTCGTTGATGTGGAACGTGCCGCCAAAGGCCGCGGCAGGGTCAACCCCAGGGTCGCGCAGCCGCGGCAGGCGCGAGACCAGCAGGTTGACCTTGGCCTGCGAGCCGTCCGGCCTCGGTGCGGACGAGCCCATGAGCTTGGCAAGTTCGAACGGCGCGACGTTGGCGAGCACCCAGGTCGCGTGAAGAGTACGGTCGCCGAAGGTGCTGTCGCCGAAGGTGACCTCGCCATCAGGGGTGATCGACGTGACCTCTGCGCCAGTGAGGATCTCGGCTCCCGCCGCGCGGGCGGCCCGGTAGAGCTCGCCCGTGACCGCGCCCATGCCTCCGACCGGCACATCCCAGCTGCCTGTGCCGTTGCCGATCACGTGATACATGAAGCAGCGGTTGGCCGCGAGGGACTCGTCGACGTTGGGTGCGAAGGTGCCGATGAGCGCGTCAGTGAGCACGACGCCCCTGACCAGGTCGCTGGCGAAGGTGTCGGCAATGGTGGCGCCGATCGGGCGTTCGACGAGAGACTCCCAGAGAGCGTCATCCCCTACGGCGCGACGGGCTTCGCTGCGGGTGATGAGGGGTTCCGTAACGGTGGGGAAGAGCGCGCGGGCGAGCCGCGCTGTGCCCGAGTAGAACTGCTGCCAGGCAGCCGCATCGGAGCCCAGCGCGGTGGTGGTGGCCGCGGCATCCTCGTTGTCAATGAGAAGGCTGGCGTCGTCGCTCGGTGACGGCGTGTAGCTCGCGTAGCGCCTGGGCGCGAGCGTGATGCCCAGCCGGAGGTCGCGGATGACGCTTGCCGGAAGCAGTGAGACGAGGTACGAGTATCGCGACAGCATGGCATCCACGCCCTCGAACGCCTGGGCGGAAACGGCCGCGCCGCCCACCTGGTCAAGTCGCTCGAGGACGGTCACCGACTTGCCGGCGAGGGCAAGGTAGGCCGCGGCAACGAGTCCGTTGTGTCCGCCGCCGACGATGACGACGTCACGTGTGTCATGCACCCGCGGCGGCCTCGATTTTCGGCTCAGTCTTTTCGTCCGAGCAGATGGGCGGGTCGATCTTGTCGAGCACGCGGGTCGAGATGCCCAGCAGAACGTTCTTTTCCTCGGACGAGAGCACGTCGAAGAAATACTCGCGCACCGCCTCGCGGTGATCTCGACTGGCCGCGAGCGCCGCGCGGCTGCCCTCGGCGGTCAGTACGACCCAGACACCCCTGGCGTCGTCGCCGCACTCCTGGCGTGTGATCAGTCCGCGTTGCGCCATCCGGGTGAGCTGGTGCGAGACGCGGCTTTTCTCCCAGCCGATGATGTCGCCGATCTGGCCGGCACGAAGGCGCTTTGCCGGATCATCGAAGAGAGACATGAGGATCTCGTAGTCGGCAGACGAGATGCCCGCGTCGGCCTGCAGGCGACGTTCAAGGGTCAACTCGAGTTGGCGGCGCATGACGAAGAATGCCTTCCAGAGCCCGCGTTCCTCGTCGGTAGTTGCGACCGCCATTCAGGTATTCTACCGGCGCTTGACGCGTCATCAACGGGTGGCAACCGCGCATTCTTGCGCGCGCCGCCCTATCGTGCATGCCCCGTGCGCGCAACGGTGCTCCGCGCTTCGGGTCGAGCATTAAACTCGACATCATGCTCTCGCCGGAGTTCGATCCGAACGGGAACCCCGTCGACCCGTCACCCGTCGAGCCGCCTCTCGGCGACACTGCCGATCTGACGATCCAGGCCATCGCGACCGTTCGCCGTTGGCTGGCCGAGAGCTCGGACGTCAAGGCCGACCCGAGTGCGGAACGACTGGCCGGCGTGCTGAAGGATCCAAAGGGCCTCGACTTCACCCTGGGGTTCGTCGACAAGGTCGTGCGACCAGAGGATCTTCGCGTCGCGGGGCGCAACCTCGAGCGGCTCAGCCATTCGATCCCGGATTTCCTGCCGTGGTACCTGCGTTTCGCGATCCTGCTCGGTGGTGGCTTCGCGCCGCTGGTGCCATGGCCCATCGTCCCGATGGCGCGCTGGGTGCTGCGCCGGATGGTGGGGCACCTGGTCATCGACGCGACACCGGAGAAGCTCGACAAGAGCCTGGCGAAACTGCGCCAGCGCGGCATCCGGCTGAACCTCAACCTACTGGGCGAGGCGGTGCTCGGCGACGACGAGGCAAACCGTCGGCTCCAGGGCACGCGCGACCTGCTGGCCCGGGATGATGTCGACTACGTGTCCATCAAGGTGTCGTCGGTCGCGAGCCAGCTGTCGATGTGGGCCCTGGACGACATGGTCGAGCTGGTGGTGGCTAGGCTCACTCCGCTGTACGAGCTTGCCGCGGCATCCCCCACCGCAAAGTTCATCAACCTCGACATGGAGGAGTACCGCGACCTCGACCTGACCGTCGCGGTGTTCCAGAAGCTGCTCGAGCAGCCTGCGCTCAAGAATCTCGAGGCCGGAATTGTGCTGCAGGCCTACCTGCCGGATGCGCTGGCGGCGCTGCAGGGACTCACCCAGTGGGCTATCGCGCGACGTCGCGACGGCGGTGCGGGCATCAAGGTTCGGGTGGTCAAGGGTGCAAACCTCGCGATGGAGCACGTGGATGCCACGATCCACGGTTGGTCGTTGGCGACTTGGTCCACCAAGCTCGAGACCGACACGAACTACAAGCGGGTGCTCGACTGGGCGTTCACACCCGAGCGCACCGATGCCGTGCGGATCGGAGTTGCCGGCCACAACCTGTTCGATGTCGCCCACTCCTGGCTGCTGGCAAAACAGCGGCGGGTCGAGAACCGGGTCGATTTCGAGATGCTGCTCGGCATGGCGACCGGCCAGGCGGACGCGGTCAAGCGCGATGTCGGCGGCCTCCTGCTGTACACACCCGTGGTGCACCCGGGCGAGTTCGACTCGGCGATCAGCTACCTGATCCGTCGTCTCGAAGAGAACGCGAGCCCAGACAACTTCATGTCTGCCGTGTTCGAGTTGGCAGATGACGAGCGGTTCTTCGCGCGCGAGCTCAACCGCTTCAGCGCCTCGATCGATGCGCTCGACACCGTCGTGCCGAAGTCGCACCGGGTGCAGAACCGCGGAAAGGTGCTCGACCCCAGGCCGCGCGAGGGTTTCGCCAACGAGCCAGACACCGATCCCTCGATCGCCCAGAACCGGGTGTGGGCGAACCGCGTGCTCGAGCGCAGTGTCGATTCCACCCTCGGCAACGACACGATCGCCGCTGCGAGGATCGGGGATGCCCCCACCCTCGAATCGCGCATCGCCGCGGTCACGGCTGCCGGCACCACCTGGGGAGGGTTGCCCGCGGCCGAGCGTGCGCGCATCCTGCACGACGCGGGAGATGTCCTCGCCGCGTTCCGTGGGCGCCTGATCGAGGTCATGGCCAATGAGACCGGCAAGACGATCGCCGAGGGCGACGTCGAGGTCAGCGAGGCCGTCGACTTCGCGCACTACTACGCCGAGCGCGCACTCGAGCTCGACGCGATCGAGGGCGCAGCCTACGTTCCCCCGCGACTCATCGTGGTCACCCCGCCCTGGAACTTCCCCGTTGCGATCCCGGCCGGCTCGGTGTTGGGGGCGCTCGCCGCTGGCGCTGGCGTGATCATCAAGCCGGCACACCAGGCGAAGCGCAGCGGCGCCGTGCTGGTCGAGGCGTTGTGGGAGGCGGGGGTTCCGCGTGATGTCCTGGCCATCGTGGATGTCGAGGAGGGTGCGCTCGGGCGCCAACTCGTTGCCCATGCTGACGTCGACCGCGTCATCCTGACCGGCGCCTGGGAGACCGCGAAGCTCTTCCGCTCGTGGCGCGCCGACCTTCCGCTGCTCGCCGAAACCAGCGGAAAGAACGCCATCATCGTCACGCCCAGCGCCGACTTCGATCTCGCGGTGGCGGATGTCGTGAAGAGCGCGTTCGGCCACGCCGGGCAGAAGTGCTCGGCGGCATCCCTCGTGATCCTGGTCGGCTCTGTGGCCAAGAGCGAGCGATTCATCCGCCAGCTGGGCGACGCCGTGCGCACCCTGCGGGTGGGATACCCGCAGGATGCCGCGACCCAGCTCGGCCCCGTCATCGAGCCGCCGCACGGCAAACTCCTCGACGCGCTCACGCAACTCGGGGTCGACGAGACCTGGCTCGTGAAGCCGCGGCAACTGGACGAGTCGGGCGTGCTCTGGTCACCGGGGGTGCGCCTCGGCGTCGCGCCGGGTAGCCCGTTCCACCTCACGGAGTACTTCGGCCCGGTGCTGGGTGTCATGGCGGCCGAGAGCCTCGACGAAGCGATCGCGCTGCAGAATGCCGTGGACTACGGCCTCACGGCGGGCATCCACTCGCTCGACGCGGCAGAGGTGTCTAGGTGGCTCGACACCGTGCAGGCGGGCAATCTCTACGTCAACCGCGGAATCACGGGAGCGATTGTGCGTCGCCAACCCTTCGGCGGCTGGAAGCGGTCGACCGTCGGCGCGAGCGCCAAGGCCGGCGGCCCGAACTACCTGCTCACCCTGGGGTCGTGGAAGGCGATCGAGCGGGAGCCGGTCAACGACATCCTGCTGGACGGGCTTTCGCGCTCGGTGGCTTCGGTCATCAAGCGGGCGCAGTCCGGCATGGAGTTCGCCGATTTCGACCGAGTGCGCAGGGCGGCGCTGAGCGACCAGGTCGCCTGGGAGGCCGAGTACGGCAGGAGTTCTGACGTCTCCGGGCTCGGGGTCGAGCGCAACATTTTCCGCTACCTGCCGGCCCCGGTGCTGGTCAGACTCTCCGAGGGTCAGACGCTCGGGCACCTCGTCAGGCTCATCGCGGCGGCAAGCCTCGCCGGTTCCACCCTGTCGATCAGCTCCGCACTGCCGCTTCCGGTCACCCTCCTGCAGTCCTTCGATGACCCGATCCCCTCTGCGCTCGTGCGCGGGGTGGTCGTCGAATCAGACGCCGCCTGGCTCTCCCGGGCGCGAGCCCTCAAGGCGGGCAGAGTGCGCCTCATCGGCGGAGACCCCCTCGCGCTCGCCGATGCGCTCGGCGGCAATCCGGATGTCGCGGTCTGGAGCGGCCCCGTGACGACCTCGGGCCGCATCGAGCTCCTGCCGTTCCTGCACGAGCAATCGGTGAGTATCACTGCTCACCGATTCGGCAACCCGGACCACGCGATGTCAGGTCTTGTGGTCTGAGCACCGGGCCCTAGCAGCCCAGCGGGCCTTAGCCCAGCGTCGGGTTCTCGCTGTCAGCGGCGAGGGCGAGGTACCCGCTCAGCCGGTCGACGAAATCGGCGCTCGGCAGGTAGCTCGCATCGGCAAGCGCCTTGGTGTACTCGTCCTGCGCCTCGGTGATTGCATCGTCGAACTCGAGCACCGCAAGCGCATCACGCTGGACGTTGTCGAGTGCGACAAGGACGCCGATCGCACGGTCGATGTCGGCTGCTCCGCCGTAGACATAGCTGGACATGTGACTCAGCGTACCGGGCTCAGCCGAGCGCGAGCTTGACGTAGGCGAGCGCATCCGCGGTATCGATGCCCAGCTCCCGCGCACGCTTCGCGTAGTTGCTCGCCGCGAGCTGCAGAAGCTCGTTCGCTGTGCCCGCCCTGCCTTTGACGACGGTGCCGTTGCGCCCGAGCGTCTCAACGAAGCCGTCTGCTTCGAGCGCGCGGTACACGCGGGCTATCGTGTACGGCGCGACCGCGAGGTCGGTGGCGAGCTGGCGGACTGTGGGCAGCTTGGTGCCCGCGATGAGGGCGCCGTCATCCAACTGCTGACGGAACTGGGTCATGAGTTGCTCGTAAAGGGTGACCTGCGAGGCGTGGTCGACTTGGAAAATGGCTGGACTCCTTTGTTCAAACCGGTGAGGCGCAGCCTCGCCGGAGCTGGCGTCGCGCGATTGCCGTGCAATCGCCAAAGCTCCAGCGCTCAGTCATGCGTCCGATGGATCAGGCGCGACAGCACAATCGCGCTGCGGGTGTGGTCGACGTTGGGGGCGACCCTGACTTTCTCCAGCGCGATCTCTAGCGACGCGATGTCGCGCGAGCGCATGTGCACGATGGCGTCGGCGGAACCGGTGACGGTTCCGGCATCTACCACTTCGGGCACCCCTGACAGGATGCGCTTGAGCTCTTCGGGCGCGACGGTGCCTCGGCAGAACAGTTCGACGTATGCCTCGGTGCCCATGCCGTCGACGGCCGGATCCACCTGGATCGTGAAGGCGCGGATGACGCCGTCATAAACCAATCGGTCGACGCGACGCTTCACGGCGGAGGCCGACAAGCCGATCTTCTCCCCGATATCGCCGTAGCCGGCACGCGCGTTGAGGCGCAAGAGGTCGATGATGCCGTAGTCGAGGTTGTCCATCCGTTCACCCTATGGTGGATTCTTGCGAGGGAGCAAGCGATCACGCAGCATCGGTGCGCTGCGCGCTCTGACATTGCGGATAGGTGCGTGAAACACTGGCAATATGACGATGACCGACACGCCTGCCAGCGCACCCCAGCGCGTCGCCACCACACGCACGGTGCTGATGTGCCGGCCCACCCACTTCACCGTGAGCTACCGGATCAACCCGTGGATGCACCCTGAAGACCCCACCGACACCTCCCTCGCCGTGAAGCAATGGGAGACCCTCTACGCGAAGTACCTCGAACTCGGCTACGAAGTGCATCTCATTGACGGCCTTCCCGGCCTGCCCGACATGGTCTATGCGGCCAACGGCGGCTACGTGCTCGACGGCATCGCCTACGGCGCGCGCTTCGAATACCTGGAGCGCCAGCCCGAAGGTCCCGCTTACATGGAGTGGTTCCGCGCGAACGGCTTCGAGGTACGCGAACCGGTCGCGACCAACGAGGGCGAAGGCGACATGCTGCTCGTCGGAGACACGATCTACGCGGGCACGGGATTTCGCACCGACGTGGCGAGCCACGACGAGCTGCGCGAGATCTATGGCCGCGAGGTCGTGACGCTGCACCTGACCAACCCGAGCTTCTACCACCTGGATACCGCGTTCGCGGTGCTCGACTCCGACGGCGGGCCAGACAGCGTCGCGTACCTGCCGAAGGCATTCAGCGCCGAGTCGCTCGCGATACTTGAGAAGCGATTCCCGAACGCGATTCTCGTCAATGACGAGGATGCCGCGGTGCTCGGCCTCAACAGCTTCAGCGATGGCAAGAACGTGATCATCGCATCCCGAGCGACGGACTTCGAGCGTCAACTGCGCGAGCGCGGCTTCGAGCCGCACGGAGTGGACCTCTCCGAGTTGCTGCTCGGCGGGGGAGGTGTGAAGTGCTGCACTCTGGAACTTCGCCGGTGAAATTCTTAGAGGTGGAAGACGCCCACCTCGCCCGCAACTACCATCCCCTGGATGTCGTGGTCGCATCCGGCGACGGCGCGTGGGTCACCGACGTGGCCGGGCGGCGCTACCTGGACTGCCTTGCCGCGTACTCCGCGGTGAACTTCGGGCACGGGCATCCCGCGTTGGTTGCCGCCGCAAAGGACCAGCTCGACCGCATCACGTTGACCAGCCGGGCGTTTCACAACGACAGGCTCGGCCCGTTCGCTGAAGCCCTGGCGAAACTCGCGCACAAAGACATGGTGCTGCCGATGAACACGGGCGCCGAAGCGGTCGAGTCAGCCATCAAGGTCGCGCGCGCGTGGGGCTACCGGGTGAAGGGCGTGCCGCAGGGCAAGGCCACGATCATCGTCATGGACGGCAACTTCCACGGTCGCACCACGACAATCATCAGCTTCTCGAATGACGAACAGGCGCGCGCCGACTTCGGCCCGTACACGCCCGGCTTCGTGAGCGTGCCGTACGGGGATGCCGCGGCGCTCGAATCCACAATCGACGAGACCACCGTGGCGGTGTTGCTCGAGCCGATCCAGGGCGAGGCGGGCATCGTCGTGCCGCCCGCCGGTTACCTGCCCGAGGTGCGGGACATCACCCGCCGGCACAACGTGCTCATGATCGCTGACGAGATCCAGTCCGGCCTCGGTCGCACCGGGTCCACTTTCGCGTGCGACCTGGTCGGGGTCGTGCCCGACCTGTACCTGCTGGGCAAGGCGCTCGGCGGGGGGATCGTGCCGGTCTCCGCTGTCGTCGGCGACCGCGACATCCTCGGCGTGCTTCGGCCGGGCGAGCACGGCTCGACCTTCGGCGGCAACCCGCTTGCGGCAGCCGTCGGGCTCGCTGTTGTGCAGCTCCTCGAGACCGGTGAGATGCAGCATCGTGCCGCCGAGCTCGGCGAGCGGCTTCGCCTCGGGCTGGAAGCCCTCATCGGTCGCGGGGTCACCGCGGTTCGGGGAGCGGGTCTCTGGGCGGGCGTCGACATCGACCCTGCCCTCGGCACCGGCCGCGAAGTCTGCGAACTGCTCATGCAACGCGGGTTGCTGGTCAAGGACACCCACGGATCGACGATCCGCTTCGCGCCGCCGATCGTGGTGTCCGCCGCCGATCTCGACTGGGCGGTAGAGCAGCTGGATGCCGTGCTGATGGAACTCGGCGCCCACTAGATTCGAGCCATGACCTCCTTCCCCACCGCGCTGCCCACCCCGAACCACACTCCACTGCGCGGTGGGCCGACGCTGCGCTGGGGCGTCATGGCGCCCGGCGGGATCGCGGACTCGTGGGTCGCCAGCGCGCATACCAATACCGACCAGAGGGTGGATGCCGTGGCATCCCGCTCCCTCGACCGCGCGCGGGCCTTCGCCGCCAAGCACGGGATCGCGCGGGCGTACGGCAGCTACGAGGAGCTCGTCACGGATGACGCGATCGACATCGTCTACATCGCCGCCCCCCACAACGAGCACCTTCGCCTCGCGCTGCTGGCGATCTCCGCCGGCAAGCACGTGCTCGTCGAGAAGCCCATCGGGGTGTCCGCGGCCGAAGCGCGTGAAATCGCGGTTGCCGCCCGCGCCGCCGGAGTGTTCGCCATGGAGGCGATGTGGTCGCGATTCCTGCCGCAGACCACGATCGTCGCGCAGTTGCTCGCCGATGGCGTGCTCGGCGAGGTCAAGCAGGTACTGGCGGATTTTGGGGGCCGGTTCGACTACGACCCGCAGAATCGATGGTTCAACCCTCACCTGGCCGGTGGCGCCCTACTCGACATCGGGGTGTACCCGGCGTGGTACTCCCACTTCGTGCTGGGCAAGCCCCAAGCGATCACCGCACGCGGGTCGCTCGCGCCGACCGGAGTCGACGCGCAGTCTGCGGTTGTGCTGGATCACGCCTCGGGCGCGCAATCGGTGCTGACCATGACGATGTGGGCGCAGACTCCCGTGACGGCATCCATCAGTGGCACGGCCGCGCGGATCGACACCCTCGGCCCGTTTCTTGCACCGAGCGGCATCCGTCTGGTCTCCGCCGACCGCACCATTGCGCCACTGGAGTGGCTCGACAAGTCAGGGCTGATCTGGAACGAGGGCCTGTGCTACGAGGCCACCGCTGTCGCCCAGCATATCGCCGACGGCCTCACCGAATCCCCGTTGCACACCCTCGACGACACGATCGAGGTGCTCGAGGTGCTCGATGAAGCTCGGGCCCAACTGGGCGGCACATGAGCCTCGACGACGAGGATCCGCACGATCGCCGAACTGCTCCCGCGCTGTGCGTGGTACCGAGTGGTACCATGAGGTCATGGCAACGAACCTCCGTCTCCGAGACGAAACAGAGCTGGCACTGCGCAAAGAGTCGGAGAGGTCGGGTCGATCGCAACAGGACCTGATCCGTGAGGCGCTCGATCGATTCCTTGGCCTCTCAGACCCTCGCGACGAGAGCACAGAGTCCTTGATTTCGCGCGGCTTGCTGGTCCGTCCAAGCCACCCGTTGCGGCACTCCGACCGACTGCTGGAGCTGCCGCCCGGAGTGACGTCACTCGATCTGCTCGACCGCGAAGATCGCTTCTAGGGTGCGCATTTATGCGGACAGCAGCGCCCTTGTGAAGCGGGCCATGCGCGAACCGGAGTCGCCCGCTGTGCGGCAGCGCCTCGATGATCACGCGATGGCCGAGAACCTGCTGGTGACCTCCGCCCTTACTGCCGTGGAGGTGTCACGGAGCGTGCGATCGCGGCTCGACAGCGCGCCACCGGCCCAAGTCGTCGAACTTGTCGAAACCGCCTTGTCGGGCGTTCTCCAGATGCCGCTCACCGACCAGGTGCTGTCTCTTGCGCGTCGACTCGGACCGTCAACACTGCGTAGCCTCGATGCGATTCATCTCGCCGCCGCGACTCTTCTCGGGGTCGACGAGATACTGACTTACGACCAGCGGATGCTCGTCGCAGCCGCCGAGCTCGGCTTCGCGACCAGCTCACCCGTCTGATTTGGCATTCTGCGGAAAGATCGTCTCGCCGCGCTCGAGCATCTCCACGAAGTTCTCGATCTTGCGCGCGCGTGTCTCCGCCCGCTTGACGTTGCCGATGCGGAACAGGATGGCGTAGCGGTTCTGGCTTGACAGCCGGGGGAAGAAGACGGCCGCCTTGGGGCTCGCCGCGAGGGCCTCGGCCAGGTCGTCGGGTACTTCGATCGTCCGGGATCCGGCGTAGGCGGCATCCCATCGGCCGTCGGCCTTGGCGCGATCGACTTCGGCCTGGCCGGCCGGTGTCATCCGCCCGGTTTCGATGAGTCGGGCGACATGGTCGCGGTTGATCCTCGACCAGATGCTGCGCCTGGTCCGCGGGCCGTAGGCCTGCCGGAAGTGGGTCTCGTCGTGGCGGTTGCGCTGGCCGTCGATCCAGCCGTAGCAGAGGGCCACGTCCAGGGCGTCGGTGATCTGGATCGCGTCATCCACCCCCTTCTTCGCGATCAGGAGGTCGATGCTCGGTGAGTCGGCGTGGTGCTGCGCAAGCCAGGTCTCGAAGGCGGCCCTGCTCTCGAAGTGGTGCAGCTCGCGGTCGACCATGAGACCGATTCTTCCGTGCACGATAGCGTTTTGCCATGAAGGACATCCGTACCCGAATGGTGGCGAGGAGCATCACCGAGGAGCATCGGGCATCTAGCCCGCTCGAGTTGCTGTTCGACCTGACCTTTGTCGTGGCGGTCGCCTCGCTCGTTGCCCAACTTGCCGGTGCCATCGACAGAGGCGACGCCGCGGCGGTGATTGCGCCGTTCTTCATGGTGTTCTTCGCGATCTGGTGGGCCTGGAACCAGTTCACCTGGCTCGCCTCCGCCTACGACACCGATGACGTGCTGTACCGCGTCTTCACGCTCGTCCAGATCGGTGGAGTACTCGTCCTCGCCGCTGGCGTGCCCGCAGCATTCACGAACTGGAACTTCGGTGCCATCACCCTCGGGTACCTCATCATGCGACTCGGTTTGCTGGCGACCCTCGTGCGAGCGATGCGGGAGGATCCGGTGTCCAGGCCGACCACCTTGCGCTACTTCATCGGGATCGCAGTCGTGCAATTCGGCTGGGTCATGTGCCTGCTGCTTCCGACCCAGTTCCTCGTGCCGGCGTTCATTGTGCTGGCCTCCGCCGAGCTTCTGGTTCCGGTCTGGGCGGATCGCGCGCGCCCGCTCGCTTGGCACCCGCACCACATTGCCGAGCGCTATGGGCTGTTCACCATCATCCTGCTCGGGGAGAGCGTTGCGGCGGTCACGACCGCCGTGCAGCAGGGGCTCGTCGACGGCATCACCTCACCGCTGGTCATCGTTGCGGTGGCCGGTCTCGCGCTGCTGTTCACCCTGTGGTGGCTGTACTTCTCCCAACCCGCAGCCGAGGGGCTCGTGAACCACCGTGAGCGGTCGTACATCTGGGGGTATGGGCACTACCTGATCTATGCCAGCCTGGCTGCGATTGGTGCCGCGCTCGAGGTTGCTGTGCGGGCGGTCAGCCATCATGTCGCCGCAAGCGGGCTCGTGGTGGGCTATGCGTTCGCAATCCCCGTGGCGGCATTCCTGCTGCTGCTTTGGTTGCTGCACGTTCCTTTGGTCGAGCAGGTTGTCATCCATCCCGCGGCGACGATCTGCGCGATGGTCGTGGTCCTGTTGGCACCGGTCGCCGCGGGGGTAATCGGTGTGGTGGGGGTCACCGTCACGGTTACCGTCACTTGCGTGGTGCTGCTTGCGTTCACCATCTCGCGATGGGTTGTGATGCGTAGGGCCGAGGGCTAAGCCTCCGTGAGCAGGTCGTAGGCCTCGCGATTCTGGGTCAACTCCGGCTGCTTGTCGAGCGCCCAGCCAGCGAGGGCGATCACCGGTGGCAGGAGGGTTCGCCCTAGTTCGGTGAGGGTGTACTCCACGCGGGGTGGAACCTCGGCGAAGACTTTGCGCGACACCAATCCATCCCGTTCGAGGTGACGCAGGGTGAGGGTGAGCATCCGCTGCGAGATGCCGGGCACCCGCTTGCGCAGGGTTGTGAAGCGCTGGGGGCCTTGGTCGAGCATCCCGACGACCAGCAGCGTCCATTTGTCACCGATGCGTTCGAAGACATCGCGCACGATCAGGCCGCGACCGGATTTGCACAGCTCATCCATGTGCAGGCTCGCCAGCGAGTGACCACCAGTCGCGTCGATTGCGTTGCTCACAAGACTCCTCGGTTACCCCGGTGTGCTCAGGGCACAGGGAAGTGTCCGGCCGGGGCAATGTATAAAGGTTACCAATCGTTCTTCAGTAACTGAAGAGAACTAAGAAGCGTGCTTCATGACTATTGCCATCTGGATCGTGTCCGGATTTCTCGCCGTCCTGTACCTGTTCGTTGGTCTCCTCAAGGTCACGCTGCCCCAGCCCAAGCTCGTCGCTCGGTTTCCCTACGTTGAGACCTTCGGCGTGGTGCCGGCCCGCGCCGTCGCGGCGCTCGAGATTCTCGGCGCGATGGGAATCATCCTTCCCCGACTGACCGGGATTCTTCCGCTGCTTTCCGGGTTTGCTGCCGTGGGGTTCGCGCTCGTGCAGGTCGGCGGAATCGTGCTGCACGTGCGTCACCGCGACTTCAGGTCACTGCCGATGAACGTCGTGCTCCTGCTGCTTGCGGCGTTCGTGGCCGTGGGAATCTTCCTGGGCTACTAGTCCCGACCGATCGCCCGGCGGCCGGGGTCATAGCCTTAGACCGTGACCGTGCTGACGCCAGAACTGCTCTACCGCCTGCGCTCCCGCGCCGCCGGTTACGACCGCGACAATGCATTCTTCACCGAGGACCTCGATGAATTGAAGACCGCAGGCTATCTTGCTCCGCGGAGCCTCCTCGATACCGCGAGGGACCAGCGGCTCCTCGCCGCCTACGCCCCGGCGACCGCGCTGGGTGTCAACATGCACCTGGTCTGGACGGGCGTCGCGCGGGTGCTCGCCGAGCGCGGCGACCACACCCTCGACTGGGTGCTGGCGGATGCCGCGGCCGGCGAACTCTTCGCCTTCGGCAACAGCGAGCAGGGCAACGACCTGGTGCTGTGGGACTCGACGACCGTCGTCGAGGCGACTCCGGACGGTGGCTACGCCTTCACCGGGACCAAGATCTTCACCTCACTGTCCCCGGCCTGGACGAGGCTCGGCATCTTCGGTCGGCACAGCGACCAGTTGGGCGGCGCTCGCCTCATTCATGGCTTCATCACCCGCGACACTCCGGGCTGGTCCAGCAAGGACGATTGGGACACCCTCGGCATGCGCGCGACGCAGAGCCAGTCGACGGTGCTCGACGGCGCGATCGTGCCGGCGGAGCGGATCTCCCGCATCCTGCCGGTCGGCCCCAACGCCGATCCGTTCATTTTCGGCATCTTCGCCAACTTCCTGCTGCTGATCGGTTCGGTGTATGCGGGAATCGCCGACCGCGCCCTCGAACTCGCGGTCGAGGCCGTCAATCGCCGCACCTCGATGCGCACCGGCTCGACCTATGCGCAGGATCCCGACTTCCGCTGGCGGATCGCGGATGCCGCGCTGGCGCTCGACGCCCTCGCGCCGCAGCTCGAGTCCCTCGCCGCCGATGTCGACCACCTCGCGAACCACGGCGCCTCGTGGTTCCGCCTTCTCACCGGAGCCAAGCACCGCGCCACCGAGACCGCCCGTTACGTCGTCGACCAAGCTATGCGCTCGGCGGGCGGCGGGGGCTACCGCACCTCGTCGGAACTGTCCCGGCTGCAGCGCGACGTGCTCGCGGGCATCTACCACCCTTCCGACACCGAATCCGTGCACAACACCGTCGCGACCAACCTCCTCGGCCCCTTGGGGCAGTAGGCCTGGCCGACGCCCGAACGGTCGAGTGGCGATTCGGCTCTAGCGGCGCGGGACGAGCCGCTCCAGTTGGGTCACGTGCCGCGGCGTGAGCTCCTCCACCGACGCGACCTCGAGCAGCTTCATCGTGCGGATGACCTGGTCGGACAGGATCTG
Organism: Microbacteriaceae bacterium; assembly: GCA_043754275.1. Classification (GTDB taxonomy): domain Bacteria; phylum Actinomycetota; class Actinomycetes; order Actinomycetales; family Microbacteriaceae; genus Rhodoglobus. The sequence continues at coordinate 71,109 of JAYUVE010000036.1, forward strand.
GATGGTGCGGTCGACCCCCGCCCGCCCGCCTGCCATCAGCCCGTAGAGGTAGGCGCGGCCGATGAGGGTGAACTTCGCACCGAGCGCGATTGAGGCCACGATGTCTGCGCCGTTCATGATGCCGGTGTCGACCATGACCTCGGTGTCTTTGCCGACCTCGCGCACCACCTCGGGCAGCAAGTGGAACGGGATCGGCGCGCGGTCGAGCTGGCGACCGCCATGGTTGGAGAGCAGGATTCCGTCTACCCCAAGGTCGGCGAGTCGCTTCGAGTCCTCGACGTTCTGCACGCCCTTGATGACGAGCTTGCCCGGCCACATCTCCCGGATGATCTTGAGGTCGCTGTAGTTGATCGAGGGGTCCATCGCCGAGTCGAGCAGTTCGCCGACCGTGCCGCCGGTCGACTGCAGCGACGCGAACTCGAGCGGCGGGGTGGTGAGGAAGTCCCACCACCACCAGGGGCGCGGGATCGCATTGACAATGGTGCCCAGGGTGAGTTGCGGGGGGATCGAGAAGCCGTTGCGCTTGTCGCGGAGGCGGGCACCGGCGACCGGGGTATCCACCGTGAACATCAGGGTGTCGAATCCCGCAGCGGCCGCGCGCTCGACGAGACCGTAGGAGATCTCGCGCTGGCGCATGACGTAAAGCTGGAACCAGTTGCGCCCGTTGGGGTTCGCGGCCTTCACCGCCTCGATCGACGAGGTGCCCAGCGTCGAAAGAGTGAACGGGATGCCCGCCGCCCCCGCTGCGCCAGCTCCGGCGATCTCGCCCTCCGTCTGCATGAGGCGGGTGAAGCCGGTCGGCGCGATGCCGAAGGGCATGGCTGAGATTCCGCCGAGGACCTTTGTCGTGGTATCCAGCTTCGAGACGTCGCGCAGAATCGAGGGGTGGAACTCGATGTCTTCGAAGGCCTGCCGCGCCCGGGCCAGCGACAGCTCGCCCTCAGCGGCACCGTCGGTGTAGTCGAAGGCCGCCTTCGGCGTGCGCCGCTGCGCGATCCCCTTGAGGTCGTAGATCGTCAGGGCCTTGCCGAGCCGACGCTTTTTGCCGTTGAACTCCGGCTTCTTGAACTGCATGAGTTCCAGCAAGGCCTTGGGGTTCGGGAAGGTGCGCTTAACCAAGATGATTCCTATCGACGTGGGCGAGCAGGGCGTCGCGCGAGTGCGCGATGTGGCTCCGGGTCAGGGCAGCGGCCCGAGCCCGGTCGCCCGAAGTGATGGCATCAAGGATGCCCTGGTGCTGTGACGCGATCTCGGCGGCAGTGAGCAGCTGGGCGGCCTGCACCTGCCCGATGCACAACTCGATCTCGCCCATCAGCAGCTCGTGCATGCGGCTCAGCCGTGGGCTGGGCTGGGCGGCGACGAGGGCTCGGTGGAACAGGATGTCGTGCCTGGCGAAGTCCTCCTCGCCAAGAATCGAGCGGTGGGCATCGAGCGCCTCGGCCGGGATCGAGCGCAGCGCCGCAATCGCGGCGGACTCGACTACCGCCCGGTTGTCGTAGAGGTCGACGATGTCCTCCCGGCTGAGCTCCGGCACGCGGGCGGCGTGGTGGGCTTCCCGGCGCAGGAGGCCGTCGGAAACCAGTCGCTCGATCGCGATGCGCGCGGTGGGCCGAGCCACTGAGAAGCGCAGGGCCACGGCGGCCTCGGTGATGGCTGAGCCCGGGGCATCCTGCTGGGAAATGATGCTCGCGCGCAGCCGGTCGGCGATGGATTCCGGAAGCACAGCAGCTGGTTCGATGGTCATGATTGTTTGACAATGTAGCAGAGTGTCAAACAATCGGGCTAGTGGCGCGGCGAATACCGGCGCGGCGCGAAGGTGGTTGCCACCAGCGAGCGCAAGCTCTCGAGCGACCCGGTGACGAGCCCCTGGGCGCGGCCCTGCACAAGCACGTTGCCGATCGCCGTCGCTTCGACCGGTCCGGCAAGCACCGGCAGGCCGCTGCGGTCGGCGGTGAGCTGGCAGAGCAACTCGTTCTGCGATCCGCCACCCACGATGTGGATGACCTCCACGCGCTTGCCCGAGAGTTCGCTGGCCTTGTCCACCGCGGCGGCGAAGGCGACGGCGAGACTCTCGACGATGCTGCGGACGAAATCCGCGGGCGTCGCGGGGGCCGGTTGCCCGTGGTCGCTGCACCAGGCGGCGATCCGCGCCGGCATGTCTCCGGGAGCGAGGAATCCGGGGTCGTTCGCGTCGAACACGGCTACCGTCGAGTCGAGCCGGGATGCCGCGGCGAGAAGCTCGGCAAGCTCCACGGACGCGCCATCCCGCTCCCACTCCCGCACGCACTCACTCAGCAGCCACAGCCCCATCACGTTGTGCAGGTAGCGGACCCGACCGTCGACTCCCCCCTCGTTCGTGAAGTTCGCCTGGCGTGATGCTTCGGTGAGGATGGGCTGTTCGAGCTCCACCCCTACCAGCCCCCAGGTGCCGCAGGAGATGTAGGCGAAGTCGCCTGTGGTGGCGGGCACGGCGACGACGGCGGATGCGGTGTCATGCGATCCAACCGCCGTCACGTTGATCGGTCCCCACGCCCCGATCTCGCGGGCGGTCTTGGCTTCGACCGGGCCCACGGCGGAGCCGGCATCGACGAGCTCGGGAAAGATGTGCCGCGGCAGTCCGAGGCGCTCGATGAGCGGGTCATCCCAGTTGCCGGTCGTGACGTTGAGCAGGCCGGTGGTCGAGGCGTTGGTGCGTTCGGCGACCTGCCGGCCGGTGAGCCAGAAGTCGAAGAGGTCGGGGATCAGAAGAAGCGAGTCCGCAGCGGCAAGATTCGTTTCCGCAGACAGCTGGTAGAGCGTGTTGAACGGGAGGAACTGCAGGCCGTTTGCGGCATAGAGGTCCTGAGGACTGACCCGTTCGTGCACCGCGGCGGCCGCAGGGGCGTTCCGCTGGTCTCGATAGTGGAAGACTTCCCCGAGCCGCCTCCCATCCTTGACGAGCGCGTAGTCGACGGCCCAGGAGTCGACCCCGATGCTCAGGATGTCGTGCTCCTCGCGCAGCGCGGCTGCGAGTCCGTCGAGCACGGCGCCATAGAGCCGCGTGATGTCCCAGTGCAACTCGCCGTTCGTTTCGACCGGTCCGTTGGGAAAGCGTGCGATCGGGTGCACGCTCAACTGGTTGTGGCCGATGTAGCCGATCATCACCCGACCGCTCGTGGCGCCCAGGTCGACCGCGGCGACCGCTTTCATCAGCGCAGGAAGGCCGCGGCCACGCCGGCGTCGACCGGGATGTGCAAGCCGGTCGTGTGGCTGAGGTCGCTCGTGCAGAGCACGAACACGGCGTTGGCGACGTTCTCCGGCAGCACCTCGCGCCCCAGAAGCGTGCGCTGGGCGTAGTACTTGCCGAGCTCCTCCTCGGGCACGCCGTAGACGGCGGCGCGCTTCGCGCCCCAGCCGCCCGCGAAGATGCCCGAGCCGCGAACCACCCCATCGGGGTTGATGCCGTTGACCTTGACGCCATGCTCACCGAGTTCGGCGGCGAGCAGCCGCACCTGGTGCGCCTGGTCGGCCTTCGTGGCCGAATAGGCGATGTTGTTCGGGCCGGCGAACACCGAGTTCTTCGACGAGATGTAGATGATGTCGCCGCCGAGCTTCTGGTCGATGAGCACTTTCGCGGCTGCCCGCGAGACCAGGAACGAGCCCTTGGCCATAACGTTGTGCTGCAGGTCCCAGTCGGCCACCGTGGTCTCGAGCAGGGACTTCGACAGCGACAGCCCGGCATTGTTGACGACGAGGTCGAGGCCGCCGAAGGCGAGCACCGTCTGGTCGATCGCCGACTGCACGGCCTGCTCGTCGGTCACGTTGGCGACGATGCCGATCGCGACATCCTCGCTGCCGAGCTCAGCCGCCGCCTCCTGCGCCTTGGCTAGGTCCAGGTCCGCGATGACGACACAGGCGCCCTCGGCCGCGAGCCTGGTGGCGATGGCTCTTCCGATGCCGGAGGCGGCGCCGGTCACGAGGGCGATGCGGCCGGCGAGTGGCTTCGGTTTGGGCATCCGCTGCAGTTTCGCCTCTTCGAGGGCCCAATACTCGATGCGGAACTTCTCCTCGTCGCTGATCGGGCTGTACCTGGAGATTGCCTCGGCGCCGCGAATGACGTTGATGGCGTTGATGTAGAACTCGCCGGCCACGCGGGCCGTCTGCTTGTTAGCGCCGTAGCTGAACATGCCCACACCCGGGATCAGCACGATGGCCGGGTCGGCGCCGCGCATGCGCGGCACACTGGAGCTATGAGGATCGCGCAGCGATCCCGCGACGTCAGTGCCGAGCGAGCCTGCGAGCTCGGTTTCGGCCAGGTTCGCGTACTTGTCGTAGTACGCCGTGTAGTCCTTGCGGTACTGCTGGTGCAGTTCATCGAGGCGCGCGATCGAGGCTTCGACGGTCGCGGTCGCGGGCAGGTCGAGAATGAGCGGCTTCACCTTGGTGCGCAGGAAGTGGTCGGGGCAGCTCGTGCCGAGCGCGCCGAGTCGTACGTGCTCCGTCGAGGCGAGGAAGTCGGTCACCACGGCCGCATCGGTAAAGTGGCCGACCTGGGCGCGGTCGGTCGATGCCAGCCCGCGGATGTGCGGGGCGAGCGCCGCCGCTTTGGCGAGGCGTTCCGGCTCGGGAAGGGCGCCATAGCCTTTCAGCGCCTTGCCGAACGGGGCCTTGCGACCCTTCGCCGCGATGTAGTCCTCGGCGGTCTTGATGATCCACAGGCTGTTGGCCTCGGCCTCATCAGAAGTCTCGCCCCATGCCGTGATGCCGTGCCCGCCGAGGATGCAGCCGATCGCCTGCGGGTTCGCGGCCTTGATTGCCGCGATGTCTAGCCCGAGCTGAAACCCGGGTCGCCGCCACGGCACCCACGCGACCTTGTCGCCGAACGCCTTCTTCGTCAGGGCTTCGCCGTCTGTGGATGTCGCGAACGCGATGCCCGAGTCGGGGTGCAGGTGATCCACGTGCGCTGCGTCCACAAGCCCGTGCATTGCCGTGTCGATGGAGGGCGCAGCGCCGCCCTTGCCGTGCAGGGTGTAGTCGAAGGCCGCAACCATCTCATCCTCCCGGTGCACGCCTGGGTAGACGTTCGCGAGCGCACGGAGGCGATCGAGCCGCAGCACAGCGAGTCCAGACTCAGTGAGCGTGCCGAGGTCGCCGCCCGAGCCTTTGACCCAGAGCAGTTCCACGGGTGCGCCCGTGACCGGGTCGGTGTCGGTGCCCTTGGCCGAGGTGTTGCCCCCGGCGTAGTTCGTGACGCGCGGGTCAGAGCCGAGGCGATTGCTGCGTGCGATCAGCTCGGTGGCAGTCGTGCCCATCGTCATGCTCCCCACCCTGCCTGCACGCCGCCCACCCGGTCGGCCGCGATCTGCTTCTGGTACCCGGATGCCGCATACGCCGCCATCGGGTCGGGCCCAAGTCCGTGCGACTCGCGCCATGCTGCAAGGTCTGCCCGCACGTCGGTGTAGAACGCGTCCATGAGGATGCCGTTCGCACCGAGCACGTCGCCGACGTCCTGGGCCTTCTTGAGAGCGTCGGTGTCGACGAGCAGCGCCCGCGCCGTCATCTCCTGCACGTTGAGCACAGAGCGGATCTGCCCGGGGATCTTGTCCTCGACGTTATGGCACTGGTCGAGCATGAACGCCACGTCGGCGCTCGTGCCGTAGCCGCCGCCGCGCACGACCTCGAAGAGAATGCGGAACAGCTGGAACGGGTCGGCCGCCCCGACGATGAGATCGTCGTCGGCGTAGAAGCGGGAGTTGAAGTCGAATGAGCCGAGCTTGCCGAGCCGCAGCAGCTGCATGACGATGAACTCGATGTTGGTCCCGGGCGCGTGGTGTCCCGTGTCGAGGCAGACCACAGCGCGGTCGCCCAGCGCCGCGACCTGCGCGTACGCGGTGCCCCAGTCCGGAACGTCCGTGTGATAAAACGCGGGCTCGAAGAATTTGTACTCGAGTACCAAACGCTGGTTCTTGGTCGTGCGAGCGTAGATCTTCGCGAGCGAGTCGGCGAGGCGATCCTGCCGACCACGGATGTCGCCCTGCCCGGGGTAGTTGGTGCCGTCGGCGAGCCAGATCTTGAGGTCGCGCGACCCAGTCTCGTTCATGATGTCGATGCACTCGAAGTGGTGGTCGATCGCCTTCTGGCGGATGGCCTCGTCTGTGTGGGTGAGGCTGCCGAATTTGTAGTCGTCGTCCTGGAAGGTGTTCGAGTTGATGGTGCCGAGCGCCACGTCGTGGTCTTGCGCAAAGGCGGAGAGAGCTTTGTAGTCGTCCACCTTGTCCCAGGGAATGTGCAGAGCGACCGTGGGGGACAGCGCGGTGTACTTGTTGACCTGGGCGGCATCCGCGATCTTCTCCTGCGGGGTGCGCGGAGTTCCGGGGGTGCCGAACACCTTAAAGCGCGTGCCGGAGTTACCGAACGCCCAGGATGGAAGCTCGATGGCCTGCTCCGCGAGGCGCGGGGCGATCTGGTCGAAAGAGGTCACTGCTGTTCCTTTGGTAACTGACATTTTGAATCGTTTTAAGGGGCAGCGCTACATTAGATCACGCTCGTTCGGGCGTCAAGCGCGAAGGGTTCCGTCCAGTGAACGGATTCGACGGGAGGCTGGCGGGAGGGTGCGGGAGCAAGTCGGGGCCGCGCCGAATGACGGGGCCCCGACCGCTTGTCGCGCGTCGCTCGGCTTTACCCGAGCATCCACTTCTGGTTGTTGCCCCCGTTGCAGGTCCACTGGCTGATCGGGAAGCCATTGGTGGTCGAGTTGTTGTAGACGTCCATGCACTTGCCGCTGTTCACGTTCGTGAATGTGACATAGCCGCCGATCACCGCAGTCTTCGTCCACAGCTGGTTGGTTCCGCCGTTACAGGTGTATTGCGTCACCGGCGCCTGATTGGCCGTAGAGAACCCCCCTATCTCGAGACACTTTCCGCTGTTCACGTTCACCAATTGATAGTTCGCGCCCACGGGGGTAAGCGTGAACTTTTGATTGGCGCCGCTATTGCAGTTGCCTTGATCGACGGGAGCGCCGTTGGCGGTACTCAGACCCCATACGTCAGCACACATCCCGCTGTTGCCGTTCTGCAGCTGAACGGTCGTGGCGCCCAGTGGCGTTCCCAGAATGGGCCAGCCTCCCGAGAAGGTGACTTGACGAATGTCGAGCGTCTCGCGTCCGGAATTGAGGCCGTCGTAGTAGTGATACGCGATGTAGCTGTTCGCGCCATCGTCGTACGCGTCGCCGCCGCCTGCCGCGACTTTCGGGTACATGCCGGTGAGCACCGTCGTTCCGCCGTTGGAAGTCAGCGGGGTACCGGCCTGGTCAACGTACGGACCGGTGATACTCGTCGAGCGTCCTACCGTCGTGTAGTACGTGCTGTTCGTGCCATTGCAGCACCCGCCCTTGGAGCCGAAGAGGTAGTAGTAGCCGCCGTTGAACATGATGGTGCTGCCCTCCATCCCCGAAGCCAGGTACCAGAGGTTGTTGTCGGTGGTCGACAGCTTGCCGGTCGCCGTGTTGAGCACGTGCATGTACACCCCGGCGAACGAACCCCAGGTCACGTATAACCGGCCATCGGAGCCCCAGTCGACCTGTGGGTCGATCGGATAGTTCACGTCGGTGACCATACCCTGGTCGGTCCAGGGGCCTTCGATGTTCGTTGCCGTCAAGAGCCCCATAGCAGCCGTGTTGGTGCCCCAGAGTGACGCACCGTAGTAGAGGTAGTACTGGTTGTTGAAGAACTTCACGTCCGGTCCCCAGATGTTCGGCGGAGTCCGACCCAGGCGCGCGGTGATCCAGCCCGGTGTGCTCGACCAGGTGTTTCCGACCTTGTTCCACGGACCGGTCGCCCCGGTACACGACTTGTGAATGGTGATCGATCCGGTCGGGTTCGCGGGGTCGTTTTCGAAACCGGTCGAGAAGCCGTAGTAGCAGGAACCCACTTTGATCACGCTGGGGTCGTGCAGTCGCGTCCCGGGTCCGGTGAGCGCACGTGCCGAGTCGCCGGGCACCAGGGCCATCAGTATCGCTATCGCCACCGCAATCGCGGCCGCCACCAGGGCGAGCATGCGCGATCTGCGCGGGGCGCGAAGAGACATCATTGTCATGACAGAACTCCTTTGTTCTATGAATCGGGTCAATAGACCCTCATCGAGAGTGGCACAAATGAAACGTTTAAACAACGGAAATGCTTCGCCGTGCCGGACGGGGCAACCCCTCCGACGGGCCGCGGATTGAAGCGCTTAATCGCAACTAGGTCCCGACCGACCGCCCAAGACGTGCCTGGCAGGACGAGAACGGTCGTCTAGACCGAACTCGCGCGGACGACAACCTCCGGCTGCAGCACGATCGTGCGGTGCTCGTGCTCTCCGGCAGCCGCGGCGAGCTCCTCGAGCAGCAGCTCGGTGGCGGCCACTCCCATGTTGACACCGGGCATCCGCATCGCCGTCAGCGGGATCGGCCCACTTGACGCTGACCTGTTGTTCTCGCATCCCACGACGCCGACGTCCCGCGGCACGCGGATCGTTCCGTCCTCCTCGAAGCCCTGAAGGATGCCATTGCCGATCGCGTCCGTCACCGCGACGATGCCGTCCGGCACGAGGTCTGCCCGCCTCATGAGCAATTGCCGGGCCACGTCGAGTCCGTCCTCACGAAGCAGGCCGCGAGTGTCGATCTCCTCGAGACTGACGCCGGGGGCTTCGGCGATCGCTTGCTTGACGCCGACCCGCCGATCGCGCACCGGCTGGTAGAGGTCCCGGCCGGCGACGAAAGCGATCCGATTCCTGCCCGATTCGATCAGGTGGCGCGCGGCAAGGTAGCCGACCTGGACGTTGTCGACGAGCACGGTGCAACAGTCCTGGTTCTCCGGAGCGTAGTTGAGCAGGATGATCTGCCGCCCGTGCGACCGCATCCGATTGATTCCGGCGGTCGAGTCCTCCATCGGCGCAAGAAGCAGGCCGGCCATTCGTGCTTCGTCGAAGAGGTCGAGATACTCTTCCTGTTGCTGGAGATCGCACGCCGCGTTGGCGAGGATCATCCGGAAGCCCGCCTTCTTGGCCGCATCCTGGGCTCCCTGGGCCATGTCGATGAAGAGGGAGTTCTCAATGTCAGCCAGCACGAGGCCCAGGCTCTTCGAGGTGCCGGCAGCAAGCGAACGCGCTGCGTCATTGCGCACGAATGCCAGTTCCTCGATCACGGCCCGAACCTTGCGAGCGGTGGCGGGTGACACTTTCTCCGGCCGGTTCATCACATTCGAGACGGTGGCAATAGACACGCCGGCGCGGCGGGCCACATCCTTGATGCTCGGATTCACCCCTCTAGTTGTCCGCGCCGCGGGCATCACGTCACCTTCCGTCGACAACGCACAATCAGGGGAACCCAGGGATCTTGACTGTGAGTGTAGCTGTCGAGCCGCCCGAGGCGGCTATCTGGGGGAAGCCACGAGTGGCGATCGGACCTCCAGCGCATAATCGCCGTGGGAGAGCTCGAAGGATGCGTCGGCCGGAGCGCCGTCGATGGTCACCACAGAATCGGTCGTCGTCGGGAGGGAGACTGCAGCCGTCACTCCGAAGGGGACGACGACCGCGGCGCGGAACACCCCGTCGAGAAGCGTCCAATCGATGGACACGAGCCCGAAGGAGGTCTCCACGCTGGTAGCGGCCCGGGTTACACCTTCCACGGGCCGCGGCGCGATGATCGTGCGCTCGTAGCCGGGGGAGGCGACGCTCGGCGCCAGGCCGCCGAGCGTGCGATAGACCCAGTCGATCACGGCGCCGTATGCATAGTGGTTGAACGAGAGCATGCTGTCGCCGTTGTCCATGTCGCCGGGATGAATGCTGCCGTCGGCCTGCAGCGCATCCCAACGCTCCCACACTGTGGTCGCCCCCATGTCGACTTGGTAGAGCCAGGAGGGCACGTCGCGGCGCAGAAGCATCAGGTACGCCTCGTCGAGCCGGCCGCCATGGGATAGCGCGTGCAAGACCAGCGGTGTCCCGAGGAACCCGGTCGCGATGCGTCCCTTCTCGTCGCGAACGTTCTGCGCCAGGGCCTCGACGATCGCGGCCCGCTCGCTTTGCGGTGCTATGGCGAACTCGAGTGCGATCGCGCATCCGGTCTGCGTGGTGATCGCATGCTCGCCATAGGTGGCCCAGGTGGTCGCCGCGACCTCGTCGGCGAGGCTGGCGTAGTGAAGCGCCTTCGCAGGGTCGCCCACCAGGCGCTCGGCTGCCGCGAGGATCGAAGCACTGCGAGCGAAGAAGGCGTTCGCGACGAAGTCGCTGGACACCTTCGCCTGCCAGGGCATCGAGCCGGGAGCATCCGGATCGAGCCAGTCCCCGAACTGGAACTCGGTGGGTAGCAGCGCATCACCGGCCCGACGAACGTCGAGGTGATCCACCCAGCGTCGCATGCTCGACAGTTGGCGCTCGAGCACCCGGCTCGAGCCGAAGGACTCGTAGACCGACCACGGCACGATCGTCGCGGCATCCGCCCAGCCGGCCCTGCCCATGATCGAGGTGTCGTTCATGAACGACTGGTCGGTGAGGATGTTGGGCACGACGGCCGCGACGCTTCCGGTTTCGTCCTGGTCGAGTTCGAGATCACGCAGCCAGGACTCCCAGAACGACTCGCTGTGGAACAGCGTGCTGGCGGTCGGCGCGAAGGCCTGGGCATCCCCGGTCCAGCCGAGCCGTTCGTCCCGCTGGGGGCAATCGGTCGGCACGCTGACGAAGTTGCCGCGTTGCGACCATTGCACGTTCGAGTGGAGACGATTCAGAACGGGCTCCGAACAGTCGAAGCTTCCGCGCGGGGCGATCGCACTGCTGATCGCGACCGCGGTCGCGCTCACCACCTCGGCCCCTACGACGTCCGCGTAGCGGAAGCCGTGGAACGTGAAGCCGGGTTCCAGAGTCACGTCGCCGTCGCTGGCGAGGGTGTAGACGTCGGTCGCGCGCGCCGTGCGCAGCGAACGCGTGTGCAGTGACCCGTCGGGCTCGAGGATCTCGGCATGCCTGACGGTGACGATGTCGCCCTTCTTGCCCTTGACCACCAGGCGCACCCACCCGGCGAGGTTTTGGCCGGCGTCGAGCACCGGGCCGATTGGCACCATCGGAAAAGTGGCGATCTCGCGCACACCGTTCGTGATCGGTTGGTCGAGGATCTCCTTGTCGAGTGCGACCTCGCGCACCGGGGACCAGCTGGATGCGTCGAAACCCGGGGTGCTCCATCCGGCCTGGTCGCGACCAAAGTCGTAGTCTGTCCCGTCGTAGATGCCCGAAGATCGAACCGCTCCGGTCGAGGTGGTCCAATCCAAGTTCGTCACGACCCTGTGGACAGATCCATCCGCGTATTCGATCTCCAGTTGGGCGAGGAGCGCGAGCTCTGTGCCATAGAACGAGTCCTGGTTCTGCCAGCCGAGGCGGCCGCGATACCAGCCGTCGCCGAGCGTGGCACCGATCGCGTTCGCTCCTGGAACGATGAGGTGGGTCACGTCGTGGGTGGAGACCAGCAGGCGCTCGTCGAACGCTGTCCACCCCGGAGCCAGCAGGTCGTGCCCCACTCGCTTACCGTTTATCTCAATCTCGTTGATGCCCAGCGACGTGGCGTAGAGACGGGCCGCCACCAGGCGATCGGCTGCAGTGAACTCGGTGCGCACCATCGGCGAAGGCCCTCCGACGGTCGAGTCCGAGCCGATGGCCACGGCCTCCCAATCGGAACTGGACAGCAGCCCGGTCTCGACCGATGCCAGTGGGCTCCAGCCGGTCCAGCCGGTCTGGGTCTCGATGCGAACCCGGAAGAACGCGTGCAGTCGGCTCGCGCTCGGCCTGATCGGAGCGGGCACACCGATAGCACGCGATGACGAGACCACGCCTGTCGTCGCGACGGGGATGGTGAACTCGGCTGTCTCGGCGGCCTGGATCTCATAGGCCAGCTGTCGCGATCCGGGAGTGCTCGATGTCACCTGCCAGCTCAACCGCACGTCGCCACCGGGCACGCCGATGAGGTCCGACGGGTACTGCGTGCGGAGGCCGACAACGCTCGTTCCCGGGTCGATGACTGTTTCGCGAGGAACAGCTTCCATGCGGGATCCTTCCGTGACGGGCAACATTGCGCGATCACTCTAGCTTGAAGCGTTTCAATCAGAAACCAAGCGAGGGACGGGATTCTCCGGGCCGATCGCCGCGCGTTACGCTCTCGTTACTCTTTTTCATTTGACAGACGGGGCGTATCCGCATACCTTGTCCCGTACATTGAACCGTTTCAACTCCGATCGTTCAACGAAGTCGTTGTCGGTCGCTTTTTTACATGGAGGTAAAGAATGCTTGCAACGAAAACCAAGCGTTCGATCTTTGCGGCAGCCGCAGGATTGAGCGTCATCGCGCTAGCCCTCACGGGCTGCGCGCCGGGTGGCGTCAGCGATGGAAAAGTCACCCTCAGCTACCTGATCGACAACCAGGACAACACGCTCGCCACAGCCAAGCAGCTCGTCGCCGACTTCAAGAAGGTCGAGCCGAACATCACGATCAAGCTCGAAACCCGGCCTGCCGGAACCGACGGCGACAACCTCGTGAAGACCAAGCTGGCAACCGGCGACATGGCTGACGTCTTCCTGTACAACACGGGATCGCTGTTCCAGGCAATCGCACCCGCGCAGAACCTCGTGCCCCTGACCGACGAGCCCTTCATGAAGAACGTTGCCGAGGGCTACCAGCAGGTCGTCACGGTCGACGGCCAGGCATATGGTGCGCCTATCGGCACGGTCATGGGCGGCGGCATCGTCTACAACAAGCGTGTTTACGCGGAACTCGGCCTCAAGGTTCCCAAGACCTGGAAGGAGTTCATCTCCAACAGTGAGGCCATCAAGGCCGCCGGCAAGGTGGCAGTCATCGAAACCTTCAAGGACACCTGGACCTCACAGCTCCTCGTGCTCGGAGACTTCGCAAACGTGAGTGCGAAAGACCCCGCTTGGGCCGAGAAGTACACCAACAACAAGGCCAAGTACGCCACGGATCCCGCAGCGGCGGCGGGGTTCGAACACCTCGCGGAGGTCTTCAACAAGGGCCTGATGAACGACAACTTCGGCTCGGCGACCCTGGACGACGGCCTCGCGTTGCTGGCCTCGGGTGACGGTGTGCAGTACCCAATGCTGACCTTCGTCGGCCAGACAATCCAGGCCAACTACCCGAAGGCCATCGACGATATTGGAGTCTTCGCCATTCCCGGCGATAACGCCTCGTCGAACCCGTTGACGACCTGGTACCCGCTGGGCGTCTATATTCCGAAGTCGACCACCGGCGCCAAGCTCGATGCCGCGAAGAAGTGGGCTGCGTTCATCGCAAGCCCGGCTGGCTGCGCCTCACAGACGGCCTCGGGCGCCCTAACCGGGCCCTACCTGGTCAAGGGTTGCGACCTCGGCGACAACATCCCCAGCTACGTCAAGGACCTCAAGGCCTTCGTGGATGCGAACAACACCGGCGCAGCTCTCGAGTTCTTGAGCCCCATCAAGGGCCCGTCGCTCGAGCAGATCACGGTCGCGGTGGGCTCTGGCCTGACGAGCCCGGCCGATGGTGCAGCGCAGTACGACGCGGATGTGGTCAAGCAGGCGCAGCAGCTCGGCCTCAAGGGCTGGTAGCGGACCGGTAGGTTCGAACAATCGAAGCAAGATGTTGAGCTCGGCCCCGACGCGATCGGGGCCGAGCTCGACAGTCAATGGAGACAGGTCATGGCAAGCACGATGATCGAGATAGCTCGGGACGCCGGAGCGCGGGCGACACAACCGCCGCGCCGCACGATGAAGAGCCCCTACTCGTACTGGTTCTTTGTGCCCGCCGGCGTGATCTACATCGTCCTGTTTATCGTGCCGACCTTCGCCTCGTTCTACTTCAGTCTCACGCGCTGGACAATTTTCACCTCGAGTTTCATCGGGTTCGACAACTTCGTGCAGTTCTTCAGGGAGCCAAACCTCACCCAGGGCTTGATGAACAGCGGCGTCTACGCAGTGACGACGTCCGGCCTGAAGGTCGTCATCGGCATGGCGCTGGCCGTTCTCCTCACTTCCCAGATCATTGCCCGGGGCTACCTGCGGTCGGTGGTCTTCTTTCCCGTGCTGGTCTCGACCATCGGTGTGGGCATCACCTTTGCTGTCCTGTTGGATCCCGCCGATGGCCTGGTCAATAGGGCGCTCGCGCTCGTAGGGATCCACGGACCCTATTGGCTGACCGATCCAGCCTGGGCGCTGATGTCTGTGGCCTTCGTCGACGTGTGGAAGGGCGTTGGCCTGGCCACCGTCATCTACATCGCGGGGATCGTCTCGATTCCGCAGGAGTACTTCGAGGCCTCCAAGGTGGATGGGGCGTCGCCATGGATGACGTTTACCCAGATCACCCTCCCGCTGTCATGGCCGGCCACCTCGACGGTCATCATCTTGTCGCTCATTGGAGGCCTACGCTCCTTCGACCTCATCTGGGCTATGACACGGGGCGGGCCGGGCTTCACGACCGACACGATCGCTTCCGTGATTTACAAGCAGTATCAAGCTGGCTTCTACGGGTTGTCCACCGCAGGCAACGTCATCCTGTTTCTCCTCGTCACGGCCATAATCCTGCCGCTGAACTGGTTTCTGAACCGCAAGGTGGTCTCCTGATGCGAGTTGTGCGCAAGTACGTCCCGGGAGTGATCGCGATCATCGCCTCCGTTGTGATCTTCATCATCCCGTTCACGTTCATCCTGCTCACGGCGTCCAAGTCGAAGGTCGATGCATCCACGCTCGACTTCACCTGGCCGAAGGAGTTCCACCTCTTCGACAACATCGTTGCCGTGATCCAGGCGCGGGATTACCAGTTGCTCACGGCCTTGCTGAACAGCACGGTGCTCACCGTTTCGAGTGTCGCGATCCTCGTGGTGCTGGGTGCGATGGTCGCGTACATATTGCAACGCAGGCCGAGCAAGTTCACGAAATTCGTTGAATTTCTCGTGCTGTGCGGTCTCATCATTCCACCCGCCGTCGTCCCGACGATCTTCGTCATGCAGGGGCTGGGGATCTTCAAGACGATCGGGGGGTTGGTCCTCGTTGAGGTGGCCTTCGGAATCTCGTTCTCGATCCTGCTCTTCCGCGCTTTCATCTCGACGATTCCGCGGGAACTGGATGAAGCGGCCCTGATCGACGGGGCCGGAAGCCTGCGGCTGTTCTTCCAGGTGATCTTCCCGCTCCTGCGGTCGGTCATTATCACGGTCATCGTCGTTCAGTCGGTGGCGATCTTCAACGACTTCGCCAATCCGCTGTACTTCCTGCCCGGTGACGAGAATGTGACAGTTCAACTGACGTTGTTCACGTACCAGGGCCAGTTCAACAACTCCTGGAACCTGATGTTCGCGGACATCCTCATCATTACGATTCCGCCCTTGGTGATGTTCCTCTTCTTCAACCGCCAGATCGTCGCGGGAATGGCCGCAGGGG
>JAYUVE010000037.1:0-10608 GCA_043754275.1 Microbacteriaceae bacterium
ACACCGGCCTCACCGCCGAAGAAGGACTCTGGACCCGCACAGGATGGGCAGGACGCGGATGACACGCCCAAACCATCCACACGTTTTGGCCTATAAGCCCCGAAAGACACCGCCTTGGTTAACGAGAGAACGCCGCCTCTACTGGGCGGCGTCTTTCGTTTTCGTGGAGCCTAGGGGAATCGAACCCCTGACCTCCTGCTTGCAAAGCAGGCGCTCTACCAATTGAGCTAAGGCCCCGTACCTATCTGGTGCGCCGCCGCTTTGCGCGCGCTGGAGCTTGAGCGAAGGCGATTTCTCGCCTTCGCCGCGACGCCAGCGCCGATCGACATCTCGGCGATCGGTCACAGTTCGGCATTGCACGGTAAAGGAAGTCCTTGTGGGACTTCCAGTGGGGGTACCAGGACTTGAACCTGGGACCTCTTCGTTATCAGCGAAGCGCTCTAACCGCCTGAGCTATACCCCCTGGGCCGAATAAGAACTTACCCTACGCGGCAGGGTTTGACGCAATTGATCAGTTGTTGGTGAAGCCGACCAGCAGGCCCCCGGTCAACCGCACGCTGAAGTTGTAGAGCATGCTCGCGATAGCGCCGAGTGCGGTGCCGACCACGACATTGAGAATCGCGATCACGAAGGCGAACAGGGCGACCTGCGGCAGCGAGAAGCTCTTCGAGATGCTGAACTCGGGGTCTCCGAGGATGTCTTTGAGGATGTTGTCGAGGTTCGAGAAGATCCCGGTCGAGTTGAGCACGATCCAGACCAGGATCGTTGCCACCACGAGCACGATCCCCAGCGACACCGCGACCAGGAACGACAGCTTGACCGCCGACCAGAAGTCGACGTAGACCAGTTTGAGTCGAACCTGCTTGACCGCCACTTGGCGCTGCGATTTGCGCTGAAGCTTCTCCGCGACACTACTCATCTGCTGATTCGTCCTCTCCAGCGGCCTCTACGGTGCCTGCTTGCTGCGCAGGCTCGTCGAGATCCTGATTCTCTAGGTTTCGTTCACTGTTCCGGGCGATCGCGATGATCTTGTCGTCATCGGCGAAACGGGCAAATACCACACCCATCGTGTCACGGCCCTTGGCCGGCACCTCGGCGACAGACGACCGTACCACTTTACCGCTGGCAAGAACCACAAGAACCTCGTCCTCGTCGTCCACGATGAGGGCGCCGGCCAGGTCTCCGCGAGCCTCGGCGAGCTTCGCCACCTTGATTCCCAGCCCACCGCGACCCTGCACTCGGTACTGGTCAACTGCAGTGCGCTTGGCGTAGCCGCCCTCGGTCACGACGAACACATATCCGCTGTCGCTGACCACGCTCGCGCTCAGCAGCTGGTCATTCTCGCGGAAGTGCATGCCGATAACACCCGACGTCGACCGCCCCATGGGTCGCATCGCAGCATCCGACGCGGTGAAGCGGATCGACATGCCCTTGCGGGAGACCAGCAGCACGTCGGCGTCTTCCTCGACCAACATCGCCGAGACGAGCTCGTCGCCCTCACGGAGGTTGAGCGCGATGATTCCGCCCGTGCGGTTCGTGTCGTATTCGGTCAGCGCGGTCTTCTTGACCAAGCCCCCGAGAGTCGCGAGCACGAGGTACTTCGCCGCCGCGTAATCCCTGATGTCGAGGATCTGGGCGATCTCCTCGCCGGGCTGCATGGCAAGCAGGTTCGCAACATGCTGCCCCTTGGCGTCACGCCCCGCCTCCTGCAATTCGTAAGCCTTGGCGCGATAGACCCGACCGGTGTTCGTGAAGAACAACAGCCAGTGGTGCGTTGTCGTGACGAAGAAGTGGTTGACCACGTCATCCGCCCGCAACTGCGCGCCTTTGACTCCGCGGCCGCCGCGATGCTGGCTGCGGTAGTTGTCACTGCGGGTGCGCTTGATGTAGCCGCCGCGGGTGACGGTGACGACCATCTCCTCCTCGGGGATGAGGTCTTCCACCCCCATGTCGCCGTCGAAGCCGAACATGATCTCGGTGCGGCGGTCGTCGCCGTACTTCGCGATGAGTTCGGTGAGCTCTTCGCTCACGATGTCGCGCTGGCGCTGTGGGCTCGCGAGAATCACCTTGTACTCCGCGATCTCGAGCTCGATCTCCGCAAGTTCGTCGATGATCTTCTGGCGCTCGAGCGCGGCGAGCCGACGCAACTGCATGTCGAGGATCGCGCGCGCCTGCAGCTCGTCGATCTTCAGCAGCTTCATGAGCCCCTCGCGGGCATCATCCACCGTGGGCGACTTGCGAATCAGTGCGATGACTTCGTCGAGGGCGTCGAGCGCTTTGACGTATCCGCGCAGGATGTGCGCACGCTCCTCGGCCTTGCGCAACCTGAAGCCTGTGCGCCGCACGATGACCTCGATCTGATGCGTCGCCCATGCGGTGATGAAACCGTCGATCGAGAGAGTGCGCGGGATGCCGTCCACGATCGCGAGCATGTTCGCGCCGAAGTTCTCCTGCAGCTGGGTGTGCTTGTAGAGGTTGTTGAGCACGACCTTGGCGACCGCATCACGCTTGAGCACGATGACCAGGCGCTGGCCGGTGCGGCCGGAAGTCTCGTCACGGATGTCGGCGATGCCGGCGAGCTTGCCCTCCTTGACCAGGTCTGCGATCTTTAGCGCGAGGTTGTCGGGGTTCACCTGGTACGGGAGCTCGGTCACGACGAGGCAGGTGCGCCCCTGCAGTTCCTCGACGTTGACGACAGCGCGCATGGTGATCGAGCCGCGGCCGGTGCGGTAGGCATCCTGGATGCCCTTGAGGCCCAAGATTTGCGCGCCGGTGGGGAAATCCGGGCCCTTGATGCGCTGCACGAGGGCTTCGATCAGCTCCTCCTGGGTGGCATCCGGATGGGCAAGGTGCCACAGGGCACCCTCGCCGACCTCCCGCAGGTTATGCGGTGGGATGTTCGTTGCCATGCCGACGGCGATTCCCACCGACCCGTTGACGAGGAGATTCGGGAACCGGCTCGGGAGAACCGTGGGTTCCTGGGTGCGGCCGTCGTAGTTGTCCTGGAAGTCGACGGTGTCTTCTTCGATATCCCTGACCATCTCCATGGCCAGGGGCGCCATCTTGGTCTCGGTGTATCGATGGGCTGCTGCGCCGTCATTGCCGGGAGAGCCGAAGTTGCCCTGGCCAAGTGCGAGCGGGTAACGCAGGCTCCACGGCTGCACCAGCCGCACGAGTGCGTCATAGACAGACGAGTCACCGTGTGGGTGGAACTGGCCCATGACATCGCCGATGACCCGGGTGCACTTCGAGAATCCCTTGTCGGGGCGGTAGCCGCCGTCATACATCGCGTAGATCACGCGGCGATGGACCGGCTTGAGTCCGTCGCGAACTTCGGGCAGCGCACGGCCGACGATCACGCTCATGGCGTAGTCGAGGTAGGAGCGCTGCATCTCGAGCTGCAGGTCGACCTGCGAGATCTTGTCGTGCGTGGTGTCAACCACCTTGTCGGCGAAAGCCGGCTTGGCGGGGGTGTCGTCGGTCGGGTCGGTTACGTCAGCCATCTGTGGGTACCTATCTGCGCTTCATCGATCAGATGTCGAGGAAGCGCACGTCCTTCGCGTTGCGCTGGATGAAGTTGCGGCGTGATTCGACATCCTCACCCATCAGAGTGGAGAAGATTTCGTCGGCGGCTGCCGCGTCGTCGAGGGTGACTTGAAGGAGCGTGCGGGTCGCGGGATCCATCGTCGTTTCCCACAGCTCCTTGTAGTCCATCTCGCCGAGACCCTTGTAGCGCTGGATGCCGTTGTCTTTCGGCATTCGCTTGCCGGCGGCCAGTCCGATCTCGACCAGCTGATCGCGCTCGCGATCGCTGTAGACGTATTCGTGCTGGGCATTGCTCCACTTGAGGCGGTAGAGCGGCGGCTGCGCGAGGTAGACGTAGCCCAGATCGATGAGCGGTCGCATGTATCGGAACAGCAGGGTCAGCAGCAGCGTTGTGATGTGCTGACCGTCGACATCGGCATCGGCCATCAGCACGATCTTGTGATACCTGGCCTTCTCGGGATCGAAGTCTTCACCGACACCGGCCCCGAAGGCGGTGATCATCGACTGCACCTCGTTGTTGCCGAGCGCCCGGTCGAGCCGGGCCTTCTCGACATTGAGGATCTTGCCGCGCAGCGGCAGGATCGCCTGGAACTCCGGGTTGCGGCCCTGCACCGCAGAGCCGCCGGCCGAGTCGCCCTCCACCATGAAGATCTCGGAGAGCGCGGGATCTTTGCTCGAGCAGTCGCGGAGCTTGCCGGGCATCCCGCTCGATTCGAGGAGACCCTTGCGGCGGGTCTGTTCGCGGGCCTTGCGTGCGGCGATGCGAGCCTGAGATGCCTGGATTGCCTTGCGGATCACGTCGCGCGCCTGCGTGGGGTTGCGATCGAACCAGTCGCCGAGCTGCTGGCCGGCGACACGTTGCACGAACGCCTTGGCCTCGGTGTTGCCGAGCTTGGTCTTGGTCTGGCCCTCGAACTGCGGCTCGGCGAGTTTGACTGAGATGACTGCGGTTAGGCCCTCGCGAACGTCATCGCCGGAGAGGTTCTCGTCTTTCTCCTTGATGATGTTCTTCTCGCGGGCGTACTTGTTGACCAGTGTGGTCAGCGCCGCGCGGAACCCCTCTTCGTGGGTTCCACCTTCGTGGGTGTTGATGGTGTTCGCGTAGGTGTGCACGCTCTCGGTGTAGCCGTTGGTCCACTGCATCGCGACCTCGAGCGAGATCTTGCGATCGGCATCCTCAGATTCGAAGGCGATCACCTCTGGGTGGATGAGTTCGTTCTTCTTCGTCTTGTTGAGGTACTCCACGTAGTCGACGAGCCCATGCTCGTACATGTAGCTGTCGGTGACTTCTTCTTCGCCGCGCTCGCTGGGCCGTTCATCCGTGAGGGTGATGCGCAGGCCCTTGTTGAGAAACGCCATCTGCTGGAACCGGGCGCGCAGCGTCTCGTAGTCGAACTCGACGGTCTCGAAGGTCTCCGGGCTCGGCCAGAAGGTCTGGGTGGTGCCGGTCTCGGTGGAAGTCTCACCGCGAGTGAGTGGGCCGGTGGGAACGCCGTCCTTGAAGCTCATCCGCCAGACGTAGCCCTGGCGGTGCACTTCGGTGTCGACCTCCTTCGAGAGGGCATTGACCACCGAGATGCCGACCCCGTGCAGGCCACCCGACACGGTGTACCCGCCGCCGCCGAACTTGCCACCGGCGTGCAGGATCGTCATGACGACCTCGACGGTGGACTTGTTCTCCTGCTTGTTGAGATCGACCGGGATGCCGCGGCCGTTGTCAGAGACCCGAAGGCCGCCGTCCTTGCGCAGGGTCACCAGAATCGTGTCGCAGTAACCCGCGAGCGCTTCATCCACAGAGTTATCGACGACCTCATAGACGAGGTGGTGGAGCCCACGGGGCCCGGTCGAACCGATGTACATGCCCGGTCGTTTGCGGACCGCTTCCAACCCTTCGAGGATCTGGATCTGATCAGCGCCATAGCTGTCTGCGGCGACATGGCCGTTGGAGATCGTGGAGGACTGGTCTTCTGGGGGCGTGTCTTGATTGGCCGCGGACGTCATGTGAAGTTGGGGCTCCTGCCATTGGTGAGTCAGCCATTCGGAGCAGCTGTCTTCCTGCCGGAAGGAGCTCGCGACGGCGATTCCGATTCTACCAAAGAGCGAAGCTCAACTGGGGCAATTCGGCGATCTGAGGACTTTTCTCCGCCCGGTTGACCAGATTTGCCTACTCAACCGTAAGTATCGCGCGGGCCGCGGCCTGGAATTGATCTGGGGCCCCGTTTCCAGGTCGGGGCGTTCGGCCCCTCGAAGCGCACCGACTCGATTCCCGCCGCCGGGTACCTCTGGGCTATCGCCGTGGTGATCTGCGAGCGCATGAGTCGTAGCTGCGTTGCCCACGCCGTCGAGTCACAGCGCACGGTCAAGACTCCCTCCTCGATTCCCGCAGGGCTGGAGTGTTCGGCCGTCTCCGCCCCCACCAGTTCGGGCCAGGATGCCAGCAGTTCTGACCGCGCGAGCGGCGACGTCCACCCCATTTTTGCGGCGAGCCCCTCGATGACTTCGCCGAGCCCGTGAGGGTCGCGGCCCGCGGCGAACGGCACGCTCGCACCCTCCTTCTTCGCTGCGCGTTTCCGCGCTGCCGTCGAGCGCACTCCGGGGTCGCCGAACACCTGGCGCAGCCGCAGGTAGACGGCGACATGCTCCTCGACCGGGCCTTGCTCGGGGGTCTCACTCATCACTGACGATCCTGCCCGCCTGAATTCGCACGACGTGGGTTGCCAGCTTCTCGGGCACGTCGTCCAGAACGGCGGCAGTGATGAGCACCTGCTCAAAGTCGCCCACGGCATCCGCCAGCCGCGCCCGTCGCGACTCATCAAGTTCGGCGAAGACGTCATCCAAGATCAAGACCGGATCGCCGCTGGATGACTCTCGCCGCAGTACCGCAGCCGAGGCAAGTTTGAGCGCGAGCGCGAACGACCACGACTCGCCATGGCTGGCGTAACCGCGCGCCGGCAAGCCGTTGAGCTCAAGGACCAGGTCATCGCGGTGCGGCCCAGCCAAGGTCAGCCCCCGATCGAGCTCGGCACGTCGCAGTCGCGCCAGCGCAGCGCTGAAGGAATCGGAGGCGACCGCCGCAGTCACCGTCTCGGCGCGCGTCGCCGACGGGTCGCCCGACTCGTCGTCGGGAGTCGTCGACAGAATGCTGAGGTAGTTGGTGAGCCGCGCCGGGTGGTTCGCACCAGCAATCGCGGTATACGCGGCACTCACCTCGGGCGCGAGTTCGGCAACGAGCGCGCTGCGAGCCTCGATGATTTCGGAACCGAAGCCGATGAGCCGCTCATCCCAGATCTCAAGGGTGCCCAGCTGCGTGCCCTTGACCCCGGAGTTCCTCGCGGACTTGAGCAGGGTGTTGCGCTGGCGCAACACGCGCTCGTAGTCCGCGATCACACCGCTCATTCGGGGAGCACGCAGCACGAGCAGCTCATCCATGAAGCGGCGGCGGCCCGACGGCTCCCCGCGCACCAGGGCAAGATCTTCGGGGGCAAACAGCACGCTCGAGAAGTAGCGGGGCAGGTCTCTCGTCTTGATTGCCGAGCGGTTGATCTGGGCGCGGTTGGCCGTGGAACGGTTGAGCTGCACCTCGGCGAGCACTTCGCGCTCGGCGTGAGCGAGGCGGGCGCGCACAATCGCGGCATCCTGGCCCTGCCTGATCATGGCGTGATCGACCGAAACCCGATGCGACCCCAGGGTACTCAGGTAGCCGAGGGCCTCGACGAGATTTGTCTTGCCCTGTCCGTTGCTGCCGACAAAGAGATTGGCACCCGCGGCCAGCGTGACATCGAGACTTTCGTAGTTGCGAAAATCGGTCAGACTCAATTGCGTGACGATCACGGGATGCCGCGGTCAGCTCTTGCGGACGGCGTGGCCACCAAACTGGTTGCGGAGAGCTGCGACGGCCTTCATCGACGGTGAGTCCTTCTGACGGGAGACGAACCTCGCGAAGATGGCCGCGCTGATCGTGGGTACCGGAACTGCCCGGTCGAGCGCATCGTGGACAGTCCAGCGACCCTCGCCGGAATCCTCGACGTAGCCAGCGATGTCCTTGAACTCGGGGTCTTCTTCCAGGGCTTTCACCAGCAGCTCAAGCAGCCACGACCGAACCACGGTGCCACGCTGCCAGGCCTTGAACGCTCCGGTGACGTCGTGCACGAGGTCCTTGCGACTGTCGAGCAGCTCGTAGCCCTCGGCCCAGGCCTGCATGAGCGCGTACTCAATACCGTTGTGAACCATCTTCACGTAATGGCCGGCGCCGACCGGGCCAGCGTGGACGAATCCCTCGTCACGTGGGCCTGCCGGGCGCAGGCCGTCGAAGATCGGCATGGCCATCTTCACGTCGGCCGCGTCGCCGCCCGCCATCAATCCGTAGCCGTTATCGAGGCCCCAGATTCCACCCGATACGCCGCAATCGACGAACCTGATCTTCTTGGTGGCGAGGAATTCGGCATGGATCGCATCGTCGGTATAGCGCGAGTTGCCGCCGTCGATGACCAGGTCCCCGGGGCTGAGCACGTCGGCGAGGTTGTGGATGACGTCGTCGGTGATCTTGCCGGACGGCACCATGACCCACACCACCCTCGGTGACGGAAGGGCCGCGGCGAGTTCTTCGAGAGAGGCGACGTCGGTCACATCGGGGTTCGGATCGTACCCGGTGACCTGCACGCCGTTCTTGCGGAGCCGGGCACGCATGTTGTTGCCCATCTTGCCCAGGCCGATGATGCCGATGTGCATGGTGGTTTCTTGAGGAGACAAGTCAGGGATTCCTAGCGCAAGAGCAGGTTGGGCTGCAGGAGGTACTTGTAGTTGTCGGCCCCCGGCTGATCCTTGGATGACTGGCTCGTGATGAGCACCGGACCAGGCTTGTTCGGGTTGTCGGTCTTCGTGAACGAGATCCGAACAAATTCGGAGTGCACGGAGCTCAACCCGTCGAGGAGAAACTGCGGTTTCAGCGAGACCACCGTGTCGCTGCCGGTGAGGAAGGCGTCGATTGATTCGGATGCCTGTGCCTGCTCGGACCCGATTGCCTCCAGGGTCACCCCTTCGACCGAGAAGGTGAACCGCAGCGCCGCTTCACGCTCGAGCACAAGCGACACTCGCCGAACCGCTTCGATCAGCTCGGCGGTGTTGACTACCGCATAGTTGTCGACGGTCTCGGGGAACAGGCGCTTCACGGGCGGGAAATTTCCCTTGATGAGCAGGGAGGTCACCGTCTTCTTGTCCGCAGTGAAGGCGATGAGTTCGCGGTCGTCGGAACTCGTGATTGCCACGGAGATGGCTCCGCCGTGTCCGAAAGTCTTGCCGATCTCGGTGAGCGTTCGGGCCGGCACGAGGGCGGTCGCCGAATCGAGACCGGAGCTCGCGGCATCCCAGGCGATTTCGCGGACCGCGACTCGATAGCGATCCGTGGCCACAAGAGAGAGGCTGTTCTCGGAAACCTCCAGCTGCACCCCCGTGATCACCGGAGTGACGTCATCACGCGAGGCGGCGACGGCCACCTGCGCAATGGCATTGGCAAAATCCTCGGCCTGGAGAATGCCCGATTGCTCGGAGACCTGTGGCAGCGTCGGATACTCCTCGACCGGCATGCTCAACAAAGTGAACTGTCCCGATCCGCAGGCCACCGTGATGCGGCCCTCTTCGGTAGAGAACTTCACTGGTGCGTTGGGAAGGCGGCTGGCAATCTCGGCGAGTAGCCGGCCTGACACCAGCACCTTGCCGGGCTCGTCGACTTGCGCGCCGATCTCGGTGCGCGCGGAAACCTCGTAGTCGAAGGAGGAGAGGATCAGCCCGTCTGCGTTGGCCTCAATCAGGACGCCACTCAGAATCGGAAGCGTGGTGCGCTGCGGGAGAAGTTTGACCGCGAAGGAAACCGCTTCGCTGAAGACGTCACGGTTGACCTGGAACTTCACGGATTCACCCCTAACACGGATCGGTGGTCTGGCCGGTTAATACTGGCACAGCCAGATGGGCCGCGGACCATGGGTTGCCTCTCTCCCCATCTCCCTCTTTTAAGGATCAACATTCATAACCGGTGTGGACACTGTGAGTAACCGGTCGAATCCATGGTGCGGATTGGGAACTACAACGGTGTGAGATGTTGACGAGCCGGCTTACAACAACGGAAAGGCGCCGCCGAACGAGATGAGGTGAATTCGGTTTCCACAGAAATGGATTCTGCATCAACAGGTTGTCCGGCGCGTCAGGGGAGTTATCCACATGTTACTCACATGGTATGAAAACTCCCTGACTCGGATTCAGGCCTTGTTGAAGCGGTGATTCTGTTTGATGCGGCTGGTGAGCTCGGTGACCTGGTTGTAGATCGACCGGCGTTCTTTCATGAGCTCGGTGATTTTCTTGTTGGCGTACATGACGGTCGTGTGGTCGCGATTGCCAAAAAGTTGCCCAATCTTGGGCAGCGACAGGTTGGTCATTTCGCGGCAGAGATACATCGCGATCTGGCGCGCGGTGGCGACCGCTTGGGAACGGGATGATCCGTAGAGATCATCGACAGTCAGCTTGAAGTACTCCGCGGTGTGGTTGATGATGTCGACCGGTGCGATGACGTTGTCTTCATCGAGCGTGATGAGGTCTTTGAGGACCGTCTGGACGAGAGCGAGATCAACCGTCGTCTTGTTGAGACTCGCGAAGGCCGTCACACGAATCAGCGTGCCTTCGAGTTCCCTGATATTCGAGGAGACTTTCGACGCCATATATTCGAGGATCTCGTTGCTCACCTGGAGCTTCTCACTCTGCGCCTTCTTGCGCAGAATCGCGATGCGGGTCTCGAGGTCGGGAGCCTGGACATCGGTGATCAGTCCCCACTCGAAGCGCGACCGCATCCTGTCTTCGAATCCGGTCAGGTGTTTGGGGGGAAGGTCGCTCGTGATGACCACCTGCTTGTTGTGGTCATGCAGCGTATTGAAGGTGTGAAAGAACGCCTCCTGGGTGGAGTCCTTTCCCTGCAGGAACTGAATGTCGTCGATCAACAGGATGTCGATCTCGCGGTAACGCGACTGGAAGACCGACGCCCTGTTGTTAGCGATCGAGTTGATGAAGTCGTTGGTG